>JAGBBA010000043.1 GCA_017938695.1 Clostridia bacterium
AGCCTTGCTGGCTGAATAGCCCGCCTGCTGGGGATCCAGACTGATGCCGCTGGTGGTGTTCAGGATGCGGCCAAAGCCACGCTCCTGCATCTTGGGCAGGAAATGATAGCAGATCATCATGGGGGCGATGGTGTTCACGTTGAAGCTGACCAGATAGTCCTCCTTGGGGGTGGTCAGGTACTCCGTGCGGTAGGCGATCTGCAAACCGGCGTTGTTGAGCACGATGTCCACAGGCACATTCAGCGCGTCGATCTGGCTGAGCATGGCTTCCACGGCAGCAAGATCGTTCAGCTCGGCGGCCACGGAATGCGCGGAAACGCCCAGCGCTTCCACCTCAGCTTTCACCTTCTGGGTGCCTTCCAGCGTGCGGCTGTGCAGGATCAGGTTGCAGCCCTGCTGAGCCATGAAGATGGCGGTCAGATAGCCGATGCCACGGCTGGCACCGGTGATCAGCGCCCATCTGCCTTTCACATTGACCATAGGGGGTTCCTCCTTTGATGATTTGATATGATGGGGCATCCCTGCGCAGGGATGCAGCGTTTTATTCCGGCTGACGGGTGCCGCGCATCACCAGATAGCTCAGCACCAGCGACACAAAGGCCACGCCGCCCTGAATCCATTTCCAGTTTTCCACGGTGAAGTCCAACGCCTTTTCCAGCCAGCCCATAAAGCGGAAGAACAACACCATCAATTCGCTCTGGCTGCCGCTTTCCACCGCATCCACCACCGTTTGCAGGGTGGGCAGAAGCAGCAGGGTGAACAGCAGCGCGGGCACGCCCACCAGCACAATGATGGTGGCCGCTTTCCAGCGGCGCAGGCAGCAGGCCAGCAGGTAGAAGATGCAGGTGTATTCCACCAGCCACAGAAGGTAGGAGGGCAGCGCTTCAGCCATGGTTCCCAGCTGACTGGTCAGGTATTCCAGCACCGGCAGCTGGTAGCGATCCGGCACGAAAATGCCGCTGCAATGAGGCTCCAACGCAATGGCTGCCGCGCCGACGATCAGGTTGACCACCGCGGACAGCAGCAGGTACACGATGCCGTATACCATCAGCGACAGCACATTGCTCAGCCACACAGAGGTGCGGGGCGTGCCGAAGCGGAGCAGAAAGGTGGTATCCTGCTTAGCGGTGCGCAGGGCAAGGAAGAACACCAGCGCCATCGCAAAGGGCAGGTCAGGCATCTGGGAGGTGAGACGGAAATCCGTCCAGCCCATAAACGCCATGCCCAGCTCCAGCGCCTGCACCGCCAGCATCAGCAGCACAAGGCCCAAGGCCAGTTTCAGCTTTTTCACCCGATGGAAGCGCATGCAGCCGCCAAAGCGGGACAGGGTAAACCAGTTGTGATTCTCCACCAAGGGAGCCAGACGGTTCTCCATTACGCATCCACCTCCTCGGCCATGGATTCCGGGCTGTTCTGCTGCGCCAAGAACACAAACAGGCGCTGCAGGTTCATGGGCGCGATCTGCACCTTGCCTTCCTGCATCAGGCGCTCGCCCTCACCGGCGTTGTTGAGCCGCAGGTGACGCACCAGAGAACCGGCAATGGATTCTTCCTTCAGGATGGTCATGCCCTCTGTCTCCTGACGCACCACCTCCGGCGCGCCGGACACACTCATGTAGATGCGCCCGAACTCGGACAGTTCCGCCTGACAGAGCAGACGGCCTTTGTCAATCATGACGGCGCCATCCAGCGTGCGGGCCACTTCGTCGATCAGGTGGGTAGAGAGGACGAAGGTACGCTCAGGATTGCGCTCCTTCTCTTCCAGCAGCAGGTCGTAAAACCTCTCGCGCATAACCGCATCAAGGCCCAGACTGGGCTCGTCAAACACGGTAAGCAGGGAGCCGGAAGCCAGACCGATGGTCAGCATGGCAGCGGTCTGCATGCCGCGGCTGAAACCCTTTAAGGGGCGGGTAATGGGCAATTCAAACAGCTTGACCAGCTGCATGGCCCGCTCCCGGTCCCAGCTGGGAAAGAGGCCGTCGCAGACATGCAAAAGCTGCTTGAGGTTCTTCAGCTTGCCAAAGTCGGGGGTATCGCCGATCATGCACAGGCTGGAAAGAGCGGCGGTGTTGTTGTAGATGCGCTGGCCAAAGAGCCATGCATTGCCTTCCTGCGCCTTCAACTGGCCGGATACAATGCGCAAAAGGGTACTCTTGCCAGCGCCGTTGCGGCCCAGCAGGCCCATGATGCGGCCCGGAGCGATAGCAAAGGAAAGGCCATCCAACGCCTGGGTTTTGCCAAAGCGATGGCTGAGACCTTCCACTTCCAGAGCGGGAGTAATGGGATTTTGCAATGGGATTCCTCCTTAATGACGCATTGCCCACGCAAAAGGGGCGTGGGCAATGGTATGGGGTTGTGGTGTAATGTCCCCCTGCGCCTGCTTTGCAGGCGCAGAGCGCGGGATTCTTAAGGGCCTCAGGCCCTTAAGCGGGGCGCGGGGCGGAGCCCCGCATCCGTTTCCCCACTTACTTCACAATCAAGTTGCACAGACGGCCGGGCACGAAGATCACCTTGGCGATGGTCTTGTCGCCCACGAGCGCCTTGACTTCATCCAGCTGGGGCAGCTGAGCCTCGGCTTCTTCGCGGGTCATCTCGGGGGAGATCATCAGCTTGGCGCGAACCTTACCGTTGATCTGCACGGCGATTTCCACCTCGGTATCCTTGCACTTTTCCTCGGAGTAGGTGGGCCATGCTTCGTAAGCGATGGTGGTATCGTGGCCCAGCTGCTGCCAGATTTCCTCGCCCACGTGGGGGGTGATGCAGCTCATCATCTTGATGAAGCCCTCGGCATACTCACGGGGGCAGGTGCCGTTCTTGTAGACCTCGTTGACGAAGGTCATCATCTGAGCGATGGCGGTGTTGAAGCCCAGGGTCTCGAAGTCGGAAGTGATCTTCTTGACGGACTGGTGATAGATCTTGGTCAGCTTGCCATCATCGGTGTCGGTGATGTTCTCCGGCACGGTGAAGAAATTCCACACGCGGTTGATGAACTTCTTGGCACCGGCCACGGCGGTGGAAGACCAAGGCTTGGACACTTCCAGCGGGCCCATGAACATTTCGTAGAGGCGCAGGGTGTCAGCGCCGTAATCCCGGACGATATCGCTGGGATTGACCACATACTTGGGGAAGCGCTTGCCCATCTTGATGCCGTTCTCGCCCAGAATCATGCCCTGATGCACCAGCTTCTTGAAGGGCTCCTTGACAGGGCTGAGGCCCTGATCGTACAGGAATCGGTTCCAGATACGGGAGTAGATCAGGTGACCCACGGCGTGCTCGGGGCCGCCCACGTACAGGTCAACGGGCATCCAGTGCTTGAGCAGCTCGGGATCGCAGAACTGTTCGTTGTTCTGGGGGTCGATGTAGCGCATGTAGTACCAGGAAGAACCGGCGGAACCGGGCATGGTGGAGGTTTCACGCAGGCCCTTGATGCCGTTCTGATCGTAGTGCTTCCACTCCTCGGCGTTCTCCAGCGGAGCCTTGCCGCCGCGACCCTTGTAGTCCTCCAGCACGGGCAGCACCACGGGCAGCTCCTCGTCGGGCAGGAAGACGGTCTGGCCGTCCTCGGTGTAGACGCAGGGCACGGGTTCGCCCCAGTAACGCTGACGGGCGAAGATC
>JAGBBA010000044.1 GCA_017938695.1 Clostridia bacterium
AAGGGTCTTCGACCCTCTGCACTCCTTTTTGGGCAATAATTGCTTGACTATCTCTCAGCAGCTTGACCCTTCAAGCCGCTCCCCCACGTCGCGGTGCGCCCACCGCGCCCCGGGACCCGAACTTTTCTCCACTCAGCAGCGTCCTCCCCGAACGGGAGTCCAGAGGGCCGAACGGCCCTTTGGGGGTGGAGTCCAGAGGAGGCAACGCCTCCTCTGGTGGGGTGTCCAGAGGGGCTTAGCCCCTCTGGCGAGGCTGATAAATCTCGTCGATGATGCCGTACTTCAGGGCTTCTTCGGCGTCCATGAAGTAGTCGCGCTCAACGTCGGCCTTGACCTTGTCGAGGGGCTGGCCGGTCATGTCGGCCATCATCTTGGTCATCTTGGTTTTGGTTTTCAGCAGCCACTCGGCGCGGATGGCCACATCAGTGGCCTGGCCCTGAGCACCACCCAGGGGCTGGTGGATCATCACTTCGGCGTTGGGCAGAGCCAGACGCTTGCCCTTTTCACCGGCCATAAGCAGGAACGCGCCCATGGAGGCCGCCATGCCCACGCACACGGTGCGCACCTGGGGCTTGATATACTGCATGGTGTCATAAATGGCCATGCCAGCGGTGACAGAGCCGCCGGGGCTGTTGATGTACAGGCTGATGTCGGCGTCGGGGTCTTCCATCTCCAGGAAGAGCAGCTGCGCCACCACCAGGTTGGCCATGTTGTCTTCGATCTCGCCGGAAAGGAACACGATGCGGTCCTTCAGCAGACGGGAGTAAATGTCATAGGAGCGTTCGCCGCGGTTGGTTTGCTCCACGACCATGGGTACAAGCGTCATTGCGTCATACCTCCTTGTTGCGCATGATGCACAGGCCGTCCTTCTATTCTATGCAGGGGCTGGCCAGAACATACCACAGATTTGAAACGCGAGAGGCAGCACAAACGGATAAACCGCATCAGGCCACCTCCCGCGCAAAATACCTATTCAGTTAAGTGCCTTACTCGGCAGCTTCCTCAGCCTTGGGCTCGGCCTTCTTCTTCTTGGGGGCAGCCTTCTTCTTGGGAGCGGGCTTCTCCTCAGCGGCCTCTTCCTTCTTTTCCACAGCCTTGCCTTCGGCCTTCAGCAGGTCAACGACCTTCTGCACGGCGGCAGAGTCAGCCAGGTAAGCGCGCTGCTCGTCGGTCAGGCTCTTCTCGAAAGCCTCGACTTCCTGACCCATGCGCTTGGCCTGCTCTTCGATCTGAACCTTGATCTCATCCTCGGTGGGCTCGATGCCTTCGGCCTTGCGGATAGCTTCCAGGGTCAGCTCGATGCGGACGCGCTTTTCAGCCTCGCCATGATAAGCGCCTTCCAGCTGCTCCATGGTCTGGCCGGTGTACTTCAGGTAGTCTTCCATGCGCAGGTCCTGGTAAGCCATACGCATTTCCATTTCGCGCATCATGTAGTGCAGCTGCTCGTGGATCATGGCGTGGGGCACGTCGATGGTGGCATTCTCGACAGCCTTTTCCACCAGAGCGTTCTCGAAGGTCACGTCGTTGTTCTTCTCGGCGCGCTCTTCCAGCTCCTTCACGATGTTGGCCTTGTAAGCCTCGAAGGTGTCGAAGTCGCTCACGTCAGCGGCGAAATCATCGTCCAGCTCGGGCATCTCGGTCTTCTGGATGCCGTTCACCTTCACATGGAACACAGCGGCCTTGCCGGAGAGTTCCTCGGAGTGGTACTGCTCGGGGAAGGTCACGTTCAGGTCCTTCTCCTCGCCGATGGCCATGCCCACCATCTGCTCCTCGAAGCCGGGGATGAACTGGTGAGAGCCGATGGTCAGGGTCTGGCCCTGGGCGGTGCCGCCAGCAAAAGCCACGCCGTCAACGCTGCCAGCGTAGTCCAGGTTCACGGTGTCGCCTTCTTCCACGGCTCGGTCATCCACGTCGATGGTGCGGGCGGCCTTCTGACGGTCCTGCTCAATGCGGGCATTGATCTCGTCTTCGGTCACGGTCTGCTTGGTGACTTCCACTTCCAGGCCCTTGTACTGGCCCAGCTCCACGTCGGGGCGGACGAACACTTCGCAAGTGAACTTCAGGTCCTGACCGGCACCGATCTCGTCCACATTCACTTCGGGACGATCCACGGGCTTCAGGTCGAACTCGGCGATGGCAGCGTCATAGGCCTCGGGGAAGACCAGCTCCAGCGCGTCGTCGTAGAAAATGGCTTCGCCGTACATACGCTCGATCAGGCTGCGGGGGGCCTTGCCCTTGCGGAAGCCGGGAACGTTGATGCGGTTGCGGTTCTTCAGATAAGCCTTCTGCATGGCTTCGTCAAACTGCTCGGCAGGGATAACGAAGGTCAGCTTGGCCTTGTTGCTGGAAAGTTTCTCATAGGTATGGCTCATTGAATGAATTCCCTCCTGCGATCTCATGGGGCTGTGCGCGCCTTTGCGCACACCACGGTAGATTGTAACACACTTTCCTTGCGGATGCAAGGTTCCGCCAGCATTTTCACGGCATTTTCCATGAAAAAAACGGCAATTTTACTTCTCCTCGGGCAGTTTTTGCCACACATACCAGTCGGTGCCGTCGGTTTCCATATAAATGGCGGCGTCGCCGCTGTACAGAAGCTTGATCTCCGGCGCGCGGCCCTTCAGGTTGGCGTTGAACTTGCTGGTCTTCTCCTGCATATTGGTGATGAAGATCATCTCCGGGTTCACCGCATTGCGGAACTCATCCGGGATGGTGGCAATGCCGTGGTGCGGTGCCTTGAGAATATCCGCCTTGATGGCATCGGCACCGTACTTCTCCACATAATGCCGCATCGTTTTGTTGTCGATGTCGCCGGTCAGCAGCACGCGGCTGTTGCCCAGCTGCACCATCAGCACAGCACTGCGGTTATTGGCACCCCAGTTTTTCATGCAGCGCATCACCGTCAGCTTGGCATCCCCCAGGGTCAGGACTTCCCCGTCCTCCACCTGATGATACGGGATATGCATCCGGTTGATGACCTTCATGGTCATCTGATGGTATCCGGCACTGTCGGCATAGCTGGTCTTGTTGGGTGAGGTGAACAAATCCACCTGGTACCTGCCGGTTTCCATCAGATATTTCAGGCCATGGATGTGATCATTGTCCGAATGGGTGCTGAACAGGTACTTGAACCGGCTCACCCCGGCCTGATCCACTGCGGCAAACAGCTTGTCGCGCTCCGGGCCGGAGCCGCCGTCCACCAGCACGGCTTCGCCGCCGCATTCCAGCAGCATGGCATCGCTGCGGTTCACGTCGATGGCGGTCAAGCGCAGAATGGGCCGGGTGTACCAGTCCTGCGGCACCTCAGTATTATAGTAGATCTCCGCCTGCGCCGCCGGAAGGATCATCAGGTAGGCAAGCAGCATCAGCAAAAGCTTTTTCATTCGCGCATTTCTCCGGCTTCGTCCATGCCCATCATGCGGTGCAGCAGCTCCTGATAGGCTTGCTCCACATTGCCCAGGTCGCGACGGAAGCGGTCGATATCCAGGGGCTCGTGGGTGCGGGAATCCCAGAAGCGCGCCGTGTCGGGCGAGATCTCGTCCGCCACCAGAATGCGCCCCTCAAAGCGGCCGAACTCCAGCTTGAAGTCAATCACCTCAATGTTGATCTCCTTCATATATTCGGTCAGGATATCGTTGACCTTCAGGGCCGTTTGCACAATTTGGCGCATTTCCTCCGCCGTGGCGATCTTCATCGCCTGGATGTGGGTGCCGTTCACCAGCGGATTATCCAGATAATCATCCTTCAGGGCGAACTCCACCACCGGGGGCTCCATCTTTTCGCCCACGGGCAGGCCGCAGCGTTTGGCCAGGCTGCCGGCGGCGCGGTTGCGCACCTTCACCGCCACGGGGATGATCTCCACGCGGCGCACCAGGCTGTGCCGGTTGTCCACCTGCTCCAGATAATGATTTTCGATACCGTTCTTCGTCAGCAGCTGAAAGAACTGGCGGCTCACCGCGTTATTGACCTCGCCCTTGCCCAGGATTCGGCCGCGCTTGAGCCCATGAAAGGCCATGGCCTCGTCCTTGAAATACACAATGGCTTTGCCGGGATCATCCGTCGCATAAACGCGCTTGCCCTTGCCTTCTGTCAGCAGCTTACCCATTTCCACCATGCCGGTACGCTCCTATCCAAATAGATAGATGAAATTATAGCAGATTTCGACCACCGACTCAATACCGCAAATCGAAATCCTGTCGTTTTTGTTACTTTGTCACGAAAGACATATCTTTGCTATACAGAACCAGCAGCGCGCCTTCTTCAAAGGAGAATTCCGCCCAGTCCGCCTTGATCTCATTGCTCACGCCAAGGGGATAGCGGTTGACGAGCGTCGCATTGTCCAGTTCCCATTCGGTGCCACGCAGGGTGAGGCCCTTCACCTCCGGCGAAAAGCTCAGCAAGGAAAACTTGTTGAACCCTTCGCATTTGGGCAGCGCATGTTTCCCAGGCAGCAGCACCGATACCCGGTTCTGCCCGTCGCACATCCAGGCATCCTCCCCGCGCAAGGCGCAGTCGTACAGGCATTGCAGATTGCTGATGGTATGATCCAGCCGTCCGCCCAGGCATCCCGCTATGCGGAAGCTGGTATAGCCGCGCCTGCGGCCTTCCTCCAGGCAGACCACCATATCGGTGTCATCCTTGTGCACAGGCAGGCGCATGCACGCACACCCCTGCACATGCTCAAAGGGCATGGAGTCAAAGTCACCGATGACCAAATCGGGCTTCAGGCCATGCTTCACCGCCGCATCGTAGCCACCGTCAGCGCAGATGAGCAGATCGCCATCCCCCGGCTGCAGGTAGCTTTGTTCCTCCCCCTGATACAGCGGTGCAATAATGATGCACTTTCCCATTTTGTTTCATCCTTTCCCATTGGGCTCAAGGCACTGCCAACGCATCCGCCGGAACAAAGCCCCAGGCCAGTTGACCCTCTGCCTCTGTTTGAATGCACAGCCAGAAGGCATCCAGGTACCCCAGCACTTCCACCTCGTCACCGGCTTCCAGCACAGTCAGCTCCCGGCAAGTGGCGTGGGGATCATCCGTCACGCTTACCGTGCGGTTCAGTTGCCCCGGCTGTCCCAACAGGAACAGCTCCTGAGCCTCCACGTCCAGCCCCTGCACAAAGCCGATGCGCCGTTCCGACCGGGTGATCTCGTATTCCACCATGGCCCAGCCGTCTTCCAGCACACCCAGCACGTCAAACGGTGCCCGGAGGCTCACCGCCGCCTTGCCCTCAGCACCGCGGTAGGCATGGTCAAAGGGAGCCGCATAAACCGGCAGGTTCTTCTTTTTGCCCAAATCCACCGTTACGCGCTGATTGATCTCCAGCAAGTCGGGATAACGTTGCCGCAGTGCATTTTGCCGGGCAGCTTCTTCCACGCTCTGCGGCAGCTTGTCCAGGCGGAACTCAGCCAGCAGTAGCGGCCTGTCCAGCCACTGCAACGCCTGTGTGCCGTCGCTGACTGTATACCCCAGGCCGTCCTCCGTCAGCGTCATGGTCAGGCTGCCAGTGTTGGCATAGCGCAGCACCATCTCCTGCCCGTTCCAAACGAAGTCGTATTCCTCCCCGGCGTCGCTCCACATGTTTTTCAGGTGGATGCCATCCTCGGTGGACTTCTTCCAGAACTCCTTGTCCCAGCCGCCGTTGACATCCTTCAACGCACCGGGATAGCGGCCCACTTCCTCAAAGGCATCCTTCTCGTTCAGCCGCAGCACCGTCAGCAGATACTCGTCATCCTTGTTCACCGTGAAGAAGGAAAAGGGCGACTTGGGCGAAAAGCCGCTGCTCAGCTCCGGGTATTTCACATCGTCATAATCGCCGGAACGCTTGAGAAACTGCGACATTTTTCCCGACAGGCCCCACTGGTCGGCGCAGGCCGTGCCGGCGAGGCAAACCATCACCAGACACAACAGCAGTGCCACGATTCTCCGCATCGTTTTTCCTCCTTGCGGCAGTACGTCAAAAGAAAAGGAGGCAAGCGATACAGCTTGCCTCCCATGTTACAGTGTTGATTAGGCTTCGGGAGCTTCTTCCACGGCAGCCTCATCGGAGGCAACCAGCTCGAATTCCACCTCAGCGGGGATCTCTTCGAAGGCTTCCTCTTCCAGCACCTGACGGATGCTCAGGGAGATGCGCTTCTTCTCGGGATCCACAGACAGCACCTTCACGCGCACGGTCTCGCCGACCTTCACAGCGTCTTCCACCTTGGCGACGCGGTTCAGGGCGCACTGAGAAATGTGCACCAGGCCGTCCAGGCCGGGCTCCAGCTCAACGAAAGCACCGAACTCGGTGATGCGCACAGCCTTGCCCTCAACGATGGAGCCCTCGGGATACTTCTCGGTGGCGTTGTCCCAGGGACGGGCCTGCAGCTGCTTGTAACCCAGCTGGATGCGCTCGCGCTCCTTGTCCAGGCTCAGGATCTTCACATCGATCTCCTGGTTGGGCTTCACAACCTCAGAGGGATGCTTGATGCGGCCCCAGCTCAGGTCGGTGATGTGGATCAGGCCGTCCACGCCGCCAACGTCGACGAAAGCACCGAAGTCGGTCAGGCGGCGAACGACGCCGTGGATCACGATGCCCTCTTCCAGGTTCTCCCAGGCAGCAGCCTTCTTGGCAGCGGACTCTTCAGCCATCACGGCCTTGCGGGAAGCAACGATGCGCTTCTTCTGCTTGTCCACTTCGATGATCTTCAGCTTCATGTCCTTGCCCACGAAGTCAGCGATCTTCTCAACATAACGCTGGGACAGCTGGCTGGCGGGAACGAAGGCGCGCACGCCTTCCACGTCGCAGATCAGGCCGCCCTTAACGGCTTCCTTGCCCACGCCGTCGACATACTCGCCGGCCTCGTACTTAGCCATCAGAGCTTCCCAAGCCTTGCGGTTCACGATGTTACGCTGGCTCAGCAGGACGTTGCCCTCGCCGTCGTTCACCTTAACGACCTCGACCTCGATCTCGTCGCCCATCTGGACATCCTGCTGGGTCAGATCGCTGCGCTTGATGAGGCCATCAGCCTTGTAGCCAATGTTGACGCACACTTCGTCTTCAGTGATCTGAACGACGGTGCCGGTCACGGTCTGGCCGGGGCGGATCTTCACCAGGGTGGCCTCGATTTCGGCCAAGAAGTCTTTGTTTTCAATGTCAGTCATGCGGGTTACAACCTCCTTAAGTGAGCCGTCAGGCGTGGAAGCGCCGGCGGTAATTCCAATTTTATCGGAATGAATATTTGCAAAGGCAGGCGGGATTTCCGCCGCGCACTCTACCAAAATGGTTCGCGGGCATCTGCTTTTGCAGGCCGCATAGAGCTTTTGTGTGTTGGCGCTGTTCCGGCCGCCGATGACGATCATCGCGTCCATGCGCTCGGCCAGGTCCTTTGCTTCGCGCTGCCGTGTTTCGGTGGCGGAGCAGATGGTGCTGTGCTCGGCAAGATCGGCGATCTTCCCTCTCAGCACTTCCGTGATGACCTGCCAGCGTTCCGGCGGGAAGGTGGTCTGTGCCACGGCCAGGGCCTTGGGCATGTCGGGCAGCTCCGCGGCTTCTTCCGGGGTGGCCACCACATAAACCTCGCCCTTGGACCAGCCAGCAGTACCCCTTACCTCGGGGTGCTCCTTCTCGCCCACCAGGATCACCGGGCAGTCAGGCCCCGTGCCCTCGGCCACGATGCGGTGCAGCTTGTCCACAAAGGGGCAGGTCAGGTCCAGCACCTCGCAGCCAGCTTCGTGCAGACGGTCGATCACATCCGGCGCAACGCCGTGGCTGCGGATCAGCACCTGCCGTCCGGCAGCTTCCTCCACCGATGCAACCGGCGGAACACCGCGGCTGCGCAGCATGTCCACCACTTGCGGGTTGTGGATCAACTCGCCCAGCGTGCAGGAGGGTTTGCCTGAATCGGCCACGGCGGAGGCAGCCTCCACCGCGCGCCGCACGCCCATGCAGAACCCTGCGTGAGCAGCCACTTCAATGGGCATGTGCCAGCGTCCTTTCAAAATGCTCTGATTTTACTATGTTCTCCGTAAATCCTGCGATTCCTGCAAGGTTTGAAAAAAATGTCCAAAAACTTTGCAGGAAAATCTTAGTGGTTCTCTGCGTTCTTCAGCAGCTCGGCATACGTGGCCGTGATGCGCTGCAAAAGCTCGGCACAGGTGTCCTTGCTGATGCCCTTTTCCCGCAGATCGTCCATGGGGATGGGCTCACCCACATAGCAGTGGTTGGTGCGGAAAAACTTCATCTTTTGCGGAATCAGCATGGGGATCATCGGTACGCCGGCGCGCAGGGCGATCATGGCCACGCCGGTTTCCAGCTCCTCCATCACGCCCTTGTGATGACGGGTTCCCTCCGGGAAAATGCCCAGCACATGACCCTCGCGCACCACCTTCATGCAGGCGCGCATGGCCTCCATGTCGGTATTGTGGCGGCTGACCAGCACCACATGCATGTTCTTCATGATCTGGTTCAGCTTGCCGCCTGCGCTGAGCTCCTTCTTCGCCAGCAGGCTGATCTGCCGCTTTTTGATGGGCACGGCCATCACCACAGGGTCGATCCAGCACTGGTGGTTGCCGATGACGATAAAGGCACCGTCGCCCTGGATACGCTCTGCGCCGTGATACTTCACTGGCAGCACGCTATGGAAGGCCACATCGCCCAGTCCGCGCAGGAAGGCATACAGCCAGGATTTTTTCCGCTGGGGCTTCTGTGCTTCACTCATGCCGTTTTCTCCTTCACGATGGCGAGGATCGCCTCCACCACCTGCTCAAAGTTCAGCTCCGTGCTGTCCACGATCACCGCATCCTCTGCCGGGCGCAGGGGATCCACTTCGCGGTTCATGTCCTGAGCGTCACGCTTTTTCAGGTCTTCCAGCACCTGCTCATAGGTATCGGGCGCGCCCTTCTGCTGCATTTCCAGCCAGCGGCGGCGGGCACGCTCCTCGGCAGAGGCGGTCAGGTAGATCTTCACCGTGGCGTTGGGCAGCACGCGGATGCAGATATCCCGACCATCCACCAGCATGGGGGTCTGGGCGGCCAGCTTCTGCTGCAGGGCCACCATGCCCTGGCGCACGCCCAGGTGCTTGCTCACCGTGGAGGTCGCCATGCTCACCTCAGGGGTGCGGATCAGCCCGGTCACATCCTCGCCGTTGACGAAGGTGTGCTGGCCGTCCGCCTCATGGGCGACGGCGATCTCCAGCTCCTTGCTCAGGGCCACAGCCGCCGCCTCGTCGGACACATCCACGCCGCGGCGCAGGGCCGTGAGGCCGATGGCGCGGTACATGGCACCGGTATCCAGGTGCAGGATGCCCAGCCGCTTGGCGACTTCCGCCGCAATGCTGCTCTTGCCAGCCCCCACAGGGCCGTCCATAGCGATATTCAAAGGCATATGTATTCCTCCCGTATTCATCCTCTGTTGGCGATGGTCCGGTGACCCATGCCGATGCACACTTCGTTGAGGTGCACCAGGCCGATGGCGAAGAACACCGCCACCGCCACATGCTCGCCGCAGCGGGCCACGCCGATCTTGCCGCCCACGTTCAGGCCCAGGGCCTTGGTGCTCACCTGGCTCAAAGCCTCGCGGGCTGCACCGGCCACCACGCCCTCCTCATGGGAGGTTTCGCCGATCACATGCTCGCGCTTGGCTGCCACCACAGCGCGTTCCACCATTTTCATCACGCTGGTCACGAACTCTCCGCCGTAATCCACCGCAACCGCCTGGATGCCGCTTTGATCCAGCTCCTGCTTCATCGCCGCTTCATCCTCGCGGGTGGCCGTCATGGCCAGCATTACCGCAGCGCGGGCCACATCCCGGCTGTCGCCTGTCGTTTTCAGCATACCTGTGTACTCCTTCGTATAAGCACTCTTTATATTATACATAATTATCCGCTTCACCGCAAGGGGCAGACACCGGAAAACCGCTGCTTTCTCATACCATCCAGCCGCACACCGCCGCACCGATCAGGTACGACACCAGCGATACGCCGATCACCCCCGGCAGCCTGCGGATACCCGTGGCCCCCAGGTACACCGTCATGGTGTAGAAGATGGTTTCCGATGCACTCATCAGCACCGAGGCGATCTTCCCGGCCCGGCTGTCCACGCCGCACTGGTCGAACACCTGCTGCAACGCCGCCATGCTGCCCGAGCCGCTCAATGGACGCAGCAGCAGCACGGATGCCGTTTCCTGCGGCAAATTCAATATGTGCAGCACCGGCGAAAGGGCTGCGGCCAGCAGTTCATTCAGCCCCGAGGCATTCATGGCCGCCAGCAGGAGCATCATAGCGCACAGGGCAGGCAGCAGCCCCAGGGCGGATTCCATGCCCTGCTTGCCGCCTACCAGAAACGCCCCGTACACATCCACGCCCTTCATCACGCCCCGGAGGATGATCAGCCCCACCACGCCTAGCACGATCCACTCAGCCACGGCGCACGCCTCCCCTGTTCACCAGCCACATCATGCCTGCCGCCGCCACCGTGGCCACACCGGAGGAGATCAGCGTCACCGGCCAGATATCCGCCGGGTTGGCCGCCCCGGCCGCGCTGCGCAGGGTGATCACCGTGGTAGGCATCACTTGCAGGCTGGAGTTGTTCAGGGCCAGCAGCATGGCCAGCGCGCGCACACCGGCCTGCCCCTGTTTTTCCAGCAGCTGCGCCGCCTGAATGCCCGCAGGCGTGGCCGCATTGCCCAGGCCCAGCACGTTCGCCGCCATGTTCAGCCCCATGGCCGACCAGCATTTTTCATCCCTGATGCCCGGGAACAAAAACCGCAGCCGCCTTCGCAAAAGCCAGCCGAACCTCTCCATATCGCCAGTCTGCACCAGGATCTCCATCAAACCGTTCCACACCGTCATCGAGCCCAGCAAAACCGCCAGCAGCCCCACCGCATCCTGGCCGCATTGCAGGATGGCACCGGTGGCCTCTGCTGCTTTTCCCGTCAGCATTGCCGCCGCGCAGGCGGCCAGGATCAAGCTGCACCACACGATTTTCACAAAACTTTCACGCCCCATTTTCGTTATATTTCGAAAACACTCTTGACAACTCATGTCAAACTTATTAAAATATTATATGTTCACAGCTAAATAAGTTGTCCTTTCAATACAAATGAGGAGGTCCTGATACTCATGAAATCCACCGGTGTTGTTCGCCAGCTTGATACCCTCGGCCGTGTTGTGCTCCCTATCGAACTGAGAAGGACCATGGACATTGGCGTGAAGGACATGCTGGAGATCTTTGTGGAAGGTGATCAGATCATCCTGAAGAAGTATCATCCCAGCTGCATTTTCTGCGGCGATGCCCGTGATGTCGTCTCCTACAAGGGCAAGCTGGTGTGCCAGAAGTGCCTTGACGACCTGAAGGCTGGAAAAGAATAATTTCCTTCTTTGTTTCCCCCTTTCTTCTGCAAAAAGGGACGGGCATCTGCCTGTCCCTTTTTGTTGTATTCACACCCCGGCGCATACAGACCATCGTCCACAATTCAACCTTGTGTTTTTCTTTGCGCCGCGCTATAATAATCCCCATCGAGGTGATATGTATGGAAGAAATGCTCGATTTATTCGACGCCCAGGGCAACCCCACCGGCGTTACCATCCGCCGGGGCGAGGATGCACCCCAGGGCATGTACTGGGCCGTGGTGGACGTTTGGATCGTCAATGCCAAGGGCGAGCTGCTCCTGCAGCAGCGCGACACCGTCAAGCCCAACTGGCCCGGCTACTGGTGCGAATCCGCCGGCGGCGCGGTCGTTTCCGGCGAAGAGCCCGATACCGCCGCCATCCGCGAAACCCAGGAGGAGATCGGCGTCACCCCCGATTTCACCTGCGGCGGCAAGGTGTTTGAGTATCTCAGCGATCATGCGCTGCACCACGTTTACCTCTTCTGCCAGGAGGTCTCCCTGGATCAGCTCACCCTGCAGCCCGGCGAGGTCATTGCCGCCCAGTATGCCGATGTGCAGACCGTCCGCCGCATGCGGCAGGAGGGCACCATGGTACCCATCGGCTACCTCACCCAGCTGCTGCAAACCCTGCCTATCCTTATTTCCATGTACAGAAAGGCTGATTGACCCATGATGAAAACCTACCGCGAGGATCTGCGCATCCTCACCAAAGACTGCGACCTGACCGGCCAGTGGAAGCCCAGTGCCATCCTTGAGGTTATGCAGGAGATGGCTGGCATCCACGGTACGCTGATCGGCGTGGGCCGCAACGCGCTGCTCAAGCAGGGCGTTGTGTGGGTGCTCACCCGTGTGGAGGTGGTGATGGACCGCTATCCCAAGATCGGCGATACCATCTCCATCGAAACCTTCCCCATGCCGGTACGCCGCTGGTTCTTCCCCCGTTATTTTATCTTCCGGGACGAACATGGCGATGAGATTGGCCGCGCAGGCAGCCTGTGGGTGCTCCTTGATATCACCACCCGCAAGATGGCCAAGCCGGATATCGCCGCCGCCCTCATGCCCGACAACAGTGACCTGCTGGCTCCCCTGGGCCTGCCCGCCACGGTGACCGAGGTTTCCGGCACCCTGGAAACCGCCACCCACACCCCCGTTTATACCGACCTGGATATCAACGGCCATGTGAACAACACCAAGTACATGGACTGGTGCTGCAACGCCCTGGGCATCGACACCATGAAGGAGAACTGCCTCTCCCGCTTCGATGTCAACTACAACCTGGAAATTCTCCCCGGCCAGCAGATTCGCAGCGAGCTGCGCCGCCTGGGCAACGACTTCTCCTTCTCCGGCTTCGAGGGCGACACCCGCCATTTCGACGTCGGCGGCGTGCTGAGCGTAAGAAAATAACGAGTGCAAGATACGAGAGAGGCGGCTTCTTTGAAAGAAGCCCCAACCTCACAATTCGGCATTGTCGCTTATCCGGCTGAAGCCGTCTGAGCTCTGTGCCTCATTGGAAGGTCAGGCTGCTGTTTCCGCCACTGGCGGCGCAGCCTGACCTTCCTCGTGCTCTCTCCCAAAGAACGGCGACTTTCGCATACAATGCGCATATCAATAACGAGCATCCTCCCGTGGCTGGGAAGGGTGCTCGTTTTTTTACTTCAGGGTATAGGTGTATTCGTCGTAGATGATGTTGTGGTTGCGGATGTTCTCCAGGCGGATGGTCACCTTGTCTTCGGGCATGTATTCGATCGGGATAGTTCCGTGATACAGCCGGTTGCCGCTGCCGCTGACGAAAACGTCGCGGCTGTAATCCATTTCGATCTCGCACAGCTTGTTGCCGTCGTCATCCAGCAGGACGTATCTGGGGCCGCTCATCCAGAGGGTATCATCGGCCTTCTTGTCCATGTCCATCAGGAAGCTCACCGCCGCCAGGCCGTCCTTATAGGGGGTGAAGGTAAAGTACTCGATGGCACCCCGGTAGCCAACGATATCATGGGCATCCTCGGGAATGCTCCGGCGGCTGTCCTCGCTCACATACAACGGCAGGTCGGACATGATGTACAGCTGCTCGTCGGCAAATTCGTCGTGCGCCCACTGGTTTTCCGCGCTGTACTCCTTGGCCAGCATGAGCATCAGCACCTGCGCCAGACTGTCAGGGTAGCCGATATCCTCGTCCATTTCGCAGCCGTATTGCAAAATCATCCACAGCATGCCGTCCGGCGTATGCTCGTAGGATGCAAATTCCAGCCCGGTAGAAACATCCTTGATGCACTGGCTGTACTGCGCTTCAATAAACACGTCGATGGACTCTTCAAACATTTCCAGCAGAACGATGTGCTCGTACCCGTTGGCCTCTGCGTATTCCACCACGGACAGGTTCTGGTCGTAATGCACATTGTCCATCACGGCCATGCTGCCCTTTGCGTGGATATCCTCCACATAGGGGATCACCAGCGTGTTATCCTTCCTTGGCTGAACGGTCAGTGCCACATACAGCGACTGGCCGTCGCACAAAGCTTCCTCCGCGCGGATCCACAGCAGGTCGGATTCTCTGTTCATCTGCTGGGGGAACTCCGTGATCAGTGCTTCCTCATTGGGTGTTTTACCCTGCTGCGCCATAAAATTCAATATGCCCCACTGGCCCGCTGCCACAGCACCCACCGTCAAAAGCATGATGGCCGCTGCCAGCACCAGACCCACGCTGATCTTTTTCTTCACAGGTTTGACCTCCTTGCATTCAAGCTCCGTCAGCGTTTGACGGACGCAATGCCGGAAGCTTTCCTCTGCTGTGCCAAACTCCTTGCGGAAATCCTCTGCCGATTTCATCCTTCAAACACCTCCTCGTTCAGGATCGCCTTCAGCGTCTTCCGCCCTCTTGAAAGCCAGGTCTTCACCGTGCCCTGGGGCACCCGCAGAATCCGCGCCGTTTCCTCCACGGTGTAGCCCTCCATGTAGTGCAGCATCAGGGGCATGCGGTAGCGTTCCTCCAATCGGAGCATGGCTTCTTTCAGCGGCCCTTCCTCCCGGGTGTGCTGCACCGCCGGGACGTCCTCCTGAGGCAGGGTGCGTGCCATGCGCCGCTGCATGGTGTGGCATTCGTTGAGCAAAATGCGGATCACCCATGTTTGCAGGTAGCGTTCGTCCCGCAGGCGGTGCCGGTGCTCCCATGCCTTGCGCAGGCATTCCTGCACGGCATCCTCCCTGTCTGCCCGCTGGCGCAATTGGGCGGACGCCACCCGGTACAGGGTATCCGTCATGCCCAGGATGGCCCGGGTGAATTCCTCGTTCTCCACGCTGTTGGCTCCTTTGTGTTCTTGAACTGCAGTCACTTATTAGACTCATCACAAGCCCGTTCCGTTTCAAAATCCAGAATTTTTTTTGTAAAAAAGTTGGCCTCCCGTTTTTCGGGAGGCCTTCTGCCTTATTCCAGTGTGTAGGTGTATTCATCATAGACGATGGTGCGGTTTCTCCAGCTTTCCAGGCGGATGGTGATCCTGTCCTCTTGCAAGCCCGCCCGGGGCATCACAATATTGTGCTGCATGCGATCCCCCGTCAGCGTGACCATGTTTTCAATATCCTTGTATAGGTCACACTCGAAAAGCGTTTCGCCCTTTTCGTCCAGGATCACCACCACCGGGCCAGCCATCTGTGTCACGCCGTAGTGCCGCTTCTGCGTGTCCAGCTGGATCAGCACGCTGGCTTCCGTGTCCGAAAGGGGCGTTACCGTCACGCTCTCGATGTATCCGCGGTAGCCCTCGATTTGATGGGCATCCTCCGGGATGCTGCACTTGCTGCGCGGATCCTTCACGATGGGGCCATCGGCCTGGATCTCCATGAACTCATATGCAGCCATATCTTCCGGGATCTTGCCATCCGCCGTGTACTGCACCACATCCAAGGAAATCCACGCATTCGGCATCTGCCTGGGGAAGTTTTCCTTGTAGGTATAGTCGTAGGCAATCTGCGCGATCATCCGCAGGGAGCCGTCCTCCAGCAGCTGGTAATCCGCATGCTTGATGAACATGCCCAGGGACACGCGCACCACATGCTCAAAGCCCTTGCTGTCGGCGTACTCCTTGATGGATATGCCGGGGTCCAGCTCCGTCCCTGCCGCAAAGTCCTTCATGCTGCCAGGCTCGTTCAGGTCACGCAGCTTGCCCAGCACATTCAGATACCACTGGCCGGCCTGCTCGCTCAGCGTCTGCAAATCGGCACCGATCACCATGGTTTTTTCCTGCTTGGGCGTCACCAGCAGGGCAGCATAGAGCCACCCATCCTCATACAGGATCTCCTCCAGCGCAACATCCACCAGCTCCGATTCACCGGGCCGCACATAGGTGTTCTTCGTTCTGTACACGCCCTGATTGAGCTGTGTCACCAGGCGTTCCGAGGATGCTGCTTCGCCGTGCTCCTTTGCAAAATCCAGTATCCCCCACTGGCCCGCCGCCACGGCACCCACCGCCAGCAGCATGATCACCACAGCCAGAACCAGACCCGTACTGATCTTTTTCTTCACAGGCTTTTCCTCCTTGCATTGCAGGTCCCGCAGTGTTTGAAGAACCATGCCTGCAAAGGCTTCGTCAGCATCACCGATGCTGTTTTGAAAATCACGGGCTGTTTTCATTCCTCAAACACCTCCTCTTCCAGCATAGCCTTCAGTGCCTTTCGCCCCCGGGCCAGCCGGGATTTCACCGTCCCCTGGGGGATGTGCAGCATCGCCGCCGTCTGGGCCACGTCGTAACCCTCGATGTAGTGCAGCAGCAGCGGCAGGCGGTAGCGTTCCTCCACCCGGGCCAGCAGGTCCTTCAATTCGTTGCTTTCGTCCTGATGGACGGGCACGACATCCTCCGCCGGCAGGGTTCGGGCCATACACCGCTGCATGCGGTGGCATTCGTTGAGCAGAATGCGGATCACCCACGTCTGCACATAGCGATCCTCCCGCAGCCGGTGCCGCTTTTCCCAGGCACGGCGCAGGCATTCCTGCACGGCGTCCTCCTGGTCGGCCCGCTGGCGCAGCTGGGTGGCCGCCACGCGGTAGAGCGTGTTGGTCATGCCCAGAATGGCACTGGTAAAGGCTTCATTATCCACTGGTGTTCTCCTTCGCTTCAACTGCAGTCACCTGTTAGACCCGGGTGCCTGGTGCAAGGTTCCCGGATGCAAAATATTTTCTTCGTTCGTGCGGCAAATCCTATCCGCGGAAAACCCTTCATAAGCTGTTCCATCCGGGCCGGGCGATGCGCCGCTTCTTTTGTCAAAAAAGCACTACCTTTGCCGCCCGGCGACTATCGGCACCCGATGCTGCATAGAATGTTGAAAGGATGGTGGCAGCCATGAGCCAACCCACACCCCTCAAACCCAAGCCCCGGCGTTCCCTCAACTGGGATACGCCTGCACCTACGCGCAAGCGTATTGCACCCAGTCCCCTGCTGCTTCGCCAGGCCGCGCTGTGCTGCTGCCTGGTGCTGCTGGCGGTATGCTATGCAGGCCCCCTGCAGCACAACGCCACCGCTGTGCTGGCCCCCAAGCGCGAACTGCCCGTCTACTGTGTGGAGCGGGAGGACAGCGTGATCACCGTGTCCTTCGACGCCAGCTGGGGCGGCGACCAGACGCTGCGCATCCTGGATCTGCTGGATCAGTACAACGCCAAGGCCACTTTCTTCCTGGTGGGCATCTGGGTGGACAAATACCCGGAGCTGGTGAAGGAGATCGCCGCCCGGGGGCATGAGATCGGCAACCACTCCGACTCGCACCCCCAGATGAGCAAGCTGTCCAACGAGCAGATCATTCAGGAGCTGGACGGCTGCAGCGACAAGATCGAGGCCCTTACCGGCGTGCGCCCCGTTTCCTTCCGGCCGCCCTACGGCGACTATGATAACGAGGTGGTCACCGTTTCACGCAGCGAGGGATACGAGGTGGTGCAGTGGAGCATCGACTCCCTGGACTGGAAGAACAAGGGCGTGGACGACCTCATCCGCCGTGCCACCAAGAATGTGCAGAAGGGTGATATCATCCTTTTCCACAACGATTCCAAGTACATTCTCGACGCACTGCCCACCATCCTCAAAACCTATCAGGAGCAGGGCTTCACCATGATCCCTGCCAAAGACATTCTCCTGGAAGGCGCAACGACCATCGACGTGCAAGGCAAGCAGCACCCCGTGGCCGCCGCCGAATAACGACAAAAGGAAAGGTGATCCACATGGAAGAAACGGGAAACTCCTTGCATCTGAGCGGTATCCTCACAGAATCCCCCACCTACGGCCACGAGGTCTTTGGTGAAAAGTTTTACTATGCTACCCTGTCCGTGCCCAGGCTTTCCGGCGCGGAGGATCTGCTGCCCATCACCCTCTCCGAGCGGCTGATGGACGGCATGACCATGGAGGTTGGCACACCCCTGGCCCTGGAGGGACAGCTGCGCAGCTACAACAAGGTGATCGAGGGCGCAGGGCGGCTGCTGATCACCGGCTTTGCCCAGCGGCTTCTGCCCGTGGACACCGGCGAAAACCCCAACCAGGTGCAGCTTTCCGGCGCGCTGTGCAAGCCGCCGAGCTACCGCACCACCCCCTTCGGCCGGGAGATCGCCGACCTGATGCTGGCCGTGAACCGCGCCTATGGCAAAAGCGACTACATTCCCTGCATCACCTGGGGCCGCACGGCCCGGTTTGCCTCCCACCTGAACGTGGGCGACAAGGTGCAGCTGATGGGCCGGTTCCAGAGCCGCGCTTACCAGAAGCAGCTGGCCGACGGCAGCGTAATCACCAAAATGGCGTATGAGGTTTCCGTGGGGCGGCTGAACCTGGCCCACGATGCCCCGCAAACCAGCTATATCTATCACGACGGACGGCTGGAGGAGCGCGTCACCCCCGACGGGATGCACGTGCTTTCCAATCCGCAGTAATATCAAAGAGGCAGGTCACTTACGACCCGCCTCTTTGCTTTGTCCATGATCACTGCGCCTGCAGCTTGTTGTTGACTTGTTTGATATCTTTTTTGATAAACTGATAGATGATCGCCCAGATCAATGCAAAGCCCGCCAGGAAAAACGCCGTGAACACCATAATGGGCACCAGCTGGTTCTTCAGCCAGCCGTTGATGAGATACACCAGGATGTAATCCAGGTACAATACGCCTGCCTGGATCAGTGCCGCCATGGGCAGGGGCAGCTGCTCCACCTGGTACACCATGGTGATCCCGGCTGCAATGAATGCCATCACCGTCGAAGAAATGATGGCCAGGCACATCTCCTGCACCGTCAGGGATTCGATCACACCATTGGCTCCAAGGATCGCATAGATGACCGCAATGACCATCGGGCCGCCCCAGGCAGCCATCATACCGCGCTTGACAAACTCCAGCACATACTTTTTCATTTCTGTTCCAGCCTCCTCTTGATCTCCGCAAAGCACCGTCTTGATACATACTCTTTCCTGCCGCAGCGGAACACCGCGTCCACCGCGCCGCTGAACCCGGCGGAGAACCGCATCAGGTGTTTTTCATTGGCCAGAGCCGATTTATTGATGCGGATAAAGCACTTGGGCAGCATTTCTTCCAACTCGTACAGCCGCAGCTTCAGCCGGTACATGTCGCCCCTGCCATCCACGGCGTAGGTCTTGCCGTCCTGCACGGTGATGTACTCGATCTCCGCAAATCTCAGCATGCGCATATCGTCCTCGGTGTAGCCGGGCAGCTGATCCTCCCCGGCGTACTGCTGCACCATGGCTTCGATTTTATCCGTCAGTTCGCTCCGCCTGTGGACAGTGGCCACCACTTCCTCCGGCTTTTCCCGGTCGATCACCAAGCTGAATTTCACCTTCAGCACCATCCTTTCTTCCTTACGAGAGCATCATAACACAAAACACTTATCTTGTCATAAAATTTTGCTCAACGGTCGTTTTCTGCCGGTGAACGGCAAAAAACCGCCGCAGCTCTCTCGAGCTGCGGCGGTAAAGTTATGGATTACTCGAAGTCACCGTTGTCTTTTTCCTGTTGGAAATCGCTGTTCTCCTGCTCGGCGCGGTAGGATGCCCCGTAGGCGTTCTGCCTTGCCTGCTGCTGGGCGCGGTAAGCCGTGCGGCGGCCCATGGGGCGCGGGGCTTCCGTGCTTTCAGGATTCCGGTAGGAGGCGGTGTAGTCAGCCTGCTGCTGGGGCTGCTCCGCCGGGCGGGCATAGCCGGTCTGGCTGGTGGGTGCCGTGTAGGGCCTGCGGACCTGGGATGCAGTGCCGGCCGGACGCTGCACATTCTGGTTGGGATAGGTGCCCGTGCGGGGCTGATTGGCCTGGGGCGCGGTGCGGGCATAGGGCCGAGCTTCGCTGTTGCGCTGCTGGGCCGCTGCCTGCGCACGGCGGGCCGCAGCACGCTGGGCAGCCTTGCGCTTGTTGTTGGTGTAGGTCACATAGGCATATACACCGCCGCCGATCAGGGCGATCAGGATCACCGCGATCACCCAGCCGATAACACCGCCGCCACCCTGCTCATCGCCGCCGGTGGGATAGGTGATATCCATGGTGGGGATGGGTTCCAGCGTTGCCGTGGGGGCCAGGGAAACGGTCACCGTGGCGGTGGGCACAGGGGTTTCCACCGGTGCCACCGTGGCAAAGGGATCAAAGGGCTCGTAGCTCACCTGCAGACCGTTGTTGGGGTTGGTCCACTGGTCCACCGTCTGATCCTCGGCGGATACGATGCCGCCGCCCGTGGTGAAGTCCTGGCTGGTGTTGTTGCTGGTGGCGTTGTTGGTGATGCCCTGCTTGTACTCCTCGCTGTCCAGGAACTCTTCCAGCTCGGCCATGGACATCTGCTTGAAGTACTTGCCGTGGACGTAGCCTTCCTCGCCGCCGTAGGTGATGCGGTACCAGGTCACGCCGTCCACCTCTGTGGTGCCCAGCACCAGGCAGAAGGCGTACTGCCGCAGCTGGCGGATGCGGCTGGAAGAGGTGTTGGCTTCCTTGCGGAAGTTCACCGAAGAATCGGACACATAGCCGTAGCTGGACAGGCTGCCGGGATCATAGGGCTGGGGCGTTGCCACGGGCACGGGCGTCATGGTGGCCATGCTGTTCAGGTAAGCGTCCTCTTCCTCAATGGTCATCATGCGCAGCATATCCGCGCGGATGTAACCCCACTGGCCGTTGTACTGCACCACATGCCAGGGCTCGCCGCTCTGGTAATCCTGGTCGCGCACATACACGATCACACCCTTGGGCAGCACGTCAATGATGCTGGCCATGGTGGTAGCCTGGTGGCGGAAATACACGTCGTCACCAATGGTGTAGGCATAGCCGGAGATCTGCACAGGCTCCGGAGAAATGGTGGGGGTAGCAGGTGCCTCGGTGGGGTGCTGCTGATCCCACAGGTTCTTGTAGTACTGGGCTTCCTCGTTGTTGATGCGGCGCAGGGCACTGTCCGGGATATAGCCGGACACATTATCCAGCGTGGTGGACAGGCTCCAGCTCTCGCCCTGATAGAAGCTCTGGCCAGTGACCATCACCAGCTCGTTGGCCTCCATGCGACGGATGATGCTTTCATCCGCAGTGCTGGCCTCGGTGCGCAGGGCCACGGCCTGCTGGGTCAGCGCATAGCCGGTATACTGGGCAGGCTCAGCGGTGGGGGCAGGGGTATCCGTGGGGGCCGCGGTGGGTGTGGGCGTAGCGTTGGCATTGCTCCACTGGTTCAGGTAGTACTGGGCTTCTTCACCATTGATATGCCGCAGCGCGCTATCCTGGATATAGCCGGTGGTGCCGTCCAGGGCAGTCACCGCGCTCCAGGTGATATTGCCGTTGTGGAATTCCTGGCCGGTGACCATCACCAGCTCCTTCTCACCCATCAGCCGGACGATGGTTTCATCGCCGCCGGCGATCTGGCTGCGCATGCCTACGCTGACGGTGGTCAGCGCATAGCCCTGGTAGATCGGGGGCACTTCGCTGGGCACAGCCGTAGGAACTTCGGTAGGCACTTCTGTGGGTACTTCCGTGGGTACCTCAGTAGGTACTTCGGTGGGAACCTCCGTAGGTACCTCGGTAGGCACTTCCGTGGGAACTTCAGTGGGGACCTCGGTAGGTACTTCGGTGGGAACCTCAGTGGGGACTTCCGTCGGCACATCCGTGGGAGCCTCCGTTGCCTGGGGATGATCCAGCTGCTCCGCCGTGAAGGGAGGCACCGGCGTGGGCATCTCCGCGGCCATGTAAGCGTCACTGTCCGCCTGGCTCATGGCCTCGATGCAATCGCCGCTGATGAAATAGATCTCGTTGTCGATCAGCACGCGGGCCCAGGGATCGCCGTCCTCATTCAGCTCCATGCGCAGCATATACACAGCCGTACCCTTGGCCAGCTGCATAGCACGCTTGTATTCCCTGCTGGGGCCGGTGCGCACGTTAGTCTTGGGCAGGACGATCCTGCCGAAGCGGTTGATCATCGCACCCTGGGGAATGGGCGATTCAGTGGGGGCCTCGGTGGGTGCTTCGGTGGGAACCTCGGTAGGTGCCTCTGTGGGGACCTCAGTAGGTACTTCGGTGGGTACTTCAGTGGGTACTTCGGTGGGTACTTCAGTAGGGACCTCGGTAGGCACTTCAGTGGGTACCTCAGTGGGCACTTCGGTAGGTGCTTCAGTGGGGACCTCAGTAGGCACCTCGGTGGGGACCTCAGTAGGCACTTCAGTGGGAACCTCGGTAGGTACTTCGGTGGGTGCTTCAGTGGGGACTTCAGTAGGTACCTCGGTAGGCACTTCGGTAGGAACCTCAGTGGGAACCTCGGTAGGCACTTCGGTGGGCACCTCGGTCGGAACCTCAATCATCACATAAGTGAACACGATCTGGCTGGGCGTTGCGCCCTCGGCGGTGAACTCCACAGTCACAGCCGCCGGGCTGTCTGCGCTCAGCTGATAGCCAGCGTACTCCTTGGCATACACCGTGCGCTCCTCGGCGGACATGGCGTCCGTCATGGAGAAGGGTGCCCAGTCGGCGATCACGCCATCGGTGGACTGATAGTACACGATGATGTCCGCCGCAACAGGTTTCTTATCGTACACAAACTCCACCACGCCGGGGTTCGCACCGTTGGTAGATACATCCACCCACACGCTCTCGGCGGTGGTCAGGGTGTAGCCATCATACTGACGAGCATACACGGTGTTGTCGCCGCCCTCGGTCAGCTCGCGGTATTCTTCTTCGTACAGGCTGCCGTCGTTGGATCGGTACACGATCTGCACCGTGGCCTTGGCCAGGTTCTTGTCGTAGACGAACTCCACCACGCCGGGATTGGCACCGCTGGCAGATACATCCACCCACACGCTCTCGGCGGTGGTCAGGGTATAGCCCTCGTACTGACGGGCATACACGGTGTTGTCGCCGCCCTCGGTCAGCTCGCGATACTCTTCCTCGTACAGGCTGCCGTCGTTGGAGCGGCACACGATTTGTACCGTGGCTTTGGCCAGGTTCTTGTCGTACACGAACTCCACCACGCCGGGGTTGGCACCGTTGGCAGACACATCCACCCACACGCTCTCGGCGGTGGTCAGGGTGTAGCCATCATACTGACGGGCATAGACGGTGTTGTCGCCGCCCTCGGTCAGCTCACGGTATTCTTCCTCGTACAGGCTGCCGTCATTGGAGCGATACACGATCTGCACCGTGGCCTTGGCAAGGTTCTTGTCGTACACAAACTCCACCACGCCGGGGTTCGCACCGTTGGCAGGCACATCTACCCACACGCTTTCGGCGGTGG
>JAGBBA010000045.1 GCA_017938695.1 Clostridia bacterium
ATGAGAAGGGCATTTGGTTTGCAGGAAGGAAAATTTCTTTGATTATAGCACGCTTTGGTTGTTTGAGGCAACGAGAAATGCCCCGCCATGTTCGGCGGGGCACAGGTTGGTTTAGTTGAATACAGAGTCGATCAGGCTGCCGTCAATGGCATCGAACACAGCCCAGCTTTCGTAACCCTGCTGCTCGCCTTCAGCGGTCAGGTAGCTGAGCACCCACACCGGCGTCATCACCATGCCGTCGCCCTTGTCGGCGCGAACAGGCATCCAGGTGAGGGTTGCACGGGTGATCTGCTTCAGTTCTTCGGGATAGCGGGAATCCGCCATTTCTCCGGGCAGCGCAGCCGCCACGGTCTTTGCATCCACCAGCTTGGCGGGCGTGTGGATCACGTCACCCTGCTCATAGGCGTCACGGAGGTTGATACTCTTGATGCCATCTGCGGTGACATAGAACACAGCCTCGAACTGACCGGCAATATCGCCATCGGTGCCAAACTTGTGGTAACGAAGGTGGTAGCCTTCGTCCGCCGTTGTGGCGGTGTTGTAATCGTAGCGGAAAGCGTTGGTGGACATCACGCCGCTGTCAATAGCCGCATTATACATTGCGCCCATTTGATGAATACGCTTCACGCCCATGTCCAGGGCTGCGGTGCAGGTGTAGCCGGTCATGCCCAGCTTGGACATCAGGGCTTCTGCCTTCGCCTTGGCTTCGTCCAGACTGATGGTGCTCAGCTGCGTGCTTTCCAGGCTGTACACCTCATTTGTGCCAGGGAAGCCGAATGTCATCCAGCTGGCGATGGTGTTCACCTCCGAAGACATGGCCAGTTTATCCAGGGTTTCGGTGAATTTGGTTCCGTCCTCCAGCTCGCTGACCGCCTCATAGGTGCCGTCGTAGATGTTATAGTGGATATTGTAGCTGCCCCAGTCCAGATGGCCACCGTCGTTGAAATCAACCATGCCGCCAACATGGCGGGCATCCAGCTCTTCCTTCGCCACACCACTCTGGTTGAACCAGGTGTAATCCATGCCCTGGCTGAAGTCACGGTCGATGGCCTCGTAGACCGGCAAAGTGCCGTTAGTGGTATATTCATCGGGAACGATGATCTGCATACCATCTGCAGAAACCGCTGGGGCCTTAGTAGTAACCGGCGCTTCTGTAGCTGTTGCAGGTGTCCCAACTACCTCGGTGAAGGGTTCAGGTTCAATTTCTACAGTCCACTCCTGACGGGTCGCGTTCTCATAATCCACAACTCCCTCGGGAGAAACGTTGCGGACGATGGCGGTCATCTGAATGGTGTAGGTCTCGCCTTCGGAGATCGCCTGTCCATCCTCCACTTCAAACAGGAACTGGATGCTGCCATCGCGCTGGGGCGTCAGGCCAAGTCCATAGCCGTGAGGCTGAATCAATTTACCGCCGTCCACGCCAATCATGCCAATGTAGAATCGCGGCTGTTTGATCGCACTTCCATCCTGTGCAGCCTTTTCAGCAATGGTGATGGTTCCCTCCGGCGCTTTGTCACCGTAGTGCACAGCATAGCCATAGGCGTCGCTGAGGGTAGATTCCTCGTCCAGCAGAACAATGCCTTCGCTGGGTCTGATGGTTCCCATGCCGTAGAGACCATGGTTGCGGTATACCACTTCCTCCAGCGTAAACGTGACGCCATCCACCTGAACAGAATCAGCAGGCAGGGCAATGTCACCCTGCTCGAGCCATGCCTGGGTGTCTTTACCATAGTGGAGCCCGAAGAGTCCTGTAATCTGAGGATAGAATGCAGCCAGCGCAACGCCCATCATACTGATGATGACCAACGCTAGAACCAATGCAAATCGTGTGGTAGGACGCGGGGAATAGCCCCTCTTCATTTCGCTTTCCTCCTTGAGAGAGCCAGCGGTATCCATCAGAACACGGGAACAGCTTGCCGGGATCTCAGGAAAAACCTTTCGCAGATCATCGGGATGCCATTGCTTGTTCGTCATGATCGACCAGCTCCTTTCGCAAAATTATTTTGGCCCGGTGAATTCGACTGCGTACCGCAGTAGCGGTCAGGTGTAGCGCATTCGCAACCTCGGCTGTATCCATGCCTTCGGAATAGTACAGCACAAAGGGCAGCCGCAGCTTGTCCGGCAAGCATTCAATCAGCATTTTCAGCGTAATACCATCTGAGGTTGCCGACGTTTCGGGCAGTTCCTCCATCAGGACGATCCGCTGATTCTGGCGGACCATCTGCTTACAGGTGTTGATCGCAATCCGTGTGACCCATGTACCGAAATATGCTTCATTGCGCAGCGTGTGCCGCTTTTCCCATGCTTTCAGCACGGTTTCCTGAAGGGCGTCCTGCACATCTGCATCATTTTTCAGCATGCACAGTGCTACACGATACAGCCTTCCTTGAAGCTGCTCTATCTGCTCCACAAACCTTTCTTTGGTCAATCTTCATCACCTCTTTGGGAACGTTCCACCTATTAGATGCGGGAGGAGGGCGGTTTGTTGTATGGAAAATCTTTTTTAGTCGAATTTAACCAATCAGATAAAGGCTTACTGTTGTTACCGACTTCAGTGATAAATACAGAGAGCTTATTAATTCCCAAAGCTGGAATCGCATCGGTAGATACTTCCCCTAAAAGAGTTCGCTCAACATTTGAGGTATAAAGCTTTGCATCGTTTTCGCTTGTAAGGTATACTTCAAAGTGAAATCTGTAATACCGTCTTCATTTTATACATTTACTACATCTACATTCAAGTAATCATCAATCAGCTATTGGAGATCCTGTGATTGCACAGACAAATTCACCAGTATTGGTAGCTTCACTATGCAGGAATTTTTGCCTTTTGCGTAGAACATACTTCAAAGAAATGTGTTTCTGCTGACAGTGCTTATAGCGCCTCCATTTTTTCAGTTTTCAAGTAAATGTCGTGCGCTATGAATATGACAATATAGACAGTCCGTTGATGTGTGTGCAATTTCGTGGAAACACTGATTAATGTCGGGAGGTAATCGCATGAGTGACCAGTTTTCTATTGAATCCATGACAAAAGATATGACTGAATTCTTGAGTTCCGCTAAATGCTCTAACTTCACAAAATGTGCTGAGCTATACTCAAAAATCGTAGTTCTTGACAGCTCGCTGCAACCCAAAGCGTTTGAGATCTCTGTAAATCTATTTGATTGCATTGACTCCAACGACTCGGAAAGCATAGCAGCGTCCCCTTACGAAAGTCACCGCGAAAGTCTGGAAAAACAGTATGGTAATGTTGTCAACTCTTTTATCGAGTTTTTCACAAAACAGAATGAACTAACGGAAACTTTCTACGGCCAAATGTGGAGTACTATACAGAATGATGTGTTTTTCCCTGATGTAAGCGCAAAAATATTTGCATATTACTACATTGCCATCGATAAGCGTATTCCGTACTTTAAACTTTCTTCTGGTTACCCAATGACCAATGAATCATATAGAAAGTTACGGAATAAGTATGCATCAACTCTCCGAAAGGTAAAATACATTCTGTATGCAGAAGTAGAGCAAAAAACAGAACGAGCATCCTTACTTTTAGAGGAGATGGGGATTCCGATGCCTGAGATTGGTGCAGAAATTGGCGTTGTTGACCATTACGAGAAACAGCTGATGATATTGGTTGAGATTATTGACAACGCTCGTCATGCACGTATCCCGATCGACAGAATCATTAGTCGGATAGCAAGTATTACTGAAGGATGAGAAAGGCTGACATATGATGGCACGTGATTCGGAAGTAACGCTTTCCCCAAAAGAAGATCCTGCACGTATAGCAGCAGCCATAACTCGGTATTTATCTGCTGAAAATTTTGGTAACATTCTGAGTTTTCGTGGCTCTGATCAATCACCCAAAAAAGATGAAAAAGAAGAAGACGAGTGTAATGAGCTAGTCGCAAGAAGTATTGATGTTGCAATCATTGTTGCAGTACCAAGCGAGAAGGATGGGGTGTTCAGTGCTTTCAACCTGCCTCGCAGATCTGCAAAGCAACTCGATCTTTTAGATCAGTATAGGATTGAGTATACCCTTTTTGAACACCATGGTATCAACATAGCATTGCTTATACAGAACAATATGGGAATGACTCTTGCAGCCAGTCTCACTACTAGAGCAATATTAGGATTAAAGCCTCGCCTTGTAGCTATGGTTGGAATATGTGCAGGGCGGGTTGGAAAAACAAACCTGGGTGATCTAATTATTGCATCAAATGTGTTTGACTATACTGCTGGTAAGCATTATGTAGATCACTTTGGGCCACGGCCTAAATCCTACCCTGTTGACGACACTTTGTCAACATATATCGTCTCTTCAGTACTTGAAAATCATGAACTTATTGGGCAAATCATTGATGCCTATCAAGGAGACAAAAATCTCCCGTCGCTTCCTACAATACATTTTAAGCCTATGGCAAGCGGCACAGCTGTAGTAGATGACAAAAACATCATAGACGAAGTAACGAGAACGCAAGACGATCTGGCAGGAATTGATATGGAGGCATATGCAGTTGCCGTATCTGCGAATATCCTTAGAACAAAGTGGCTTGTTATTAAGACTGTTCAAGATTTTGCAAATGGCGAAAAAACCGCTACTGAGAGTACTATCAGGAGTTATGCCGCGTTTTCGAGTGCAAAACTTCTAGAGTTAATACTACCTGATTTGATCAAGTACGTCTAAAACTATTGCCTGCTTTTTCTTGCGGTCTACTGCATGTGTGTAGTTTTCTGCAGATAATTGCCATGCATCTGTTTTACTGGGATTTGAGAAGTGCGTATTGCCCACTTTCCAAGTAAAAGGTATATGATGAGCTATTAGCAGAAGAAATATTTCTCTAATTGCAGGAAAAATTCATCCATTCTCATACCCATATACTATGGAGGGGAAAACAAATTCTCAAACCGAGGATACCATCATGACCTACGATCTCGCCAACAGCTTCATCGTTGTTCTGCCCCACACCATCATACAGATCCCCGCGACCAGTAACCTTTCGTGGCTCACATTGTTCTACACACTGCCCCGCGAGCTGGTTGCAAAGCGTCCGGAGTTTCTGGAACTGCCACGCAATGTGTATCAGGTGCTTTCATCAGAAAAGTACACGCAGATGATCAACTCCGATTCTTTTCTGGAGCTGGTCTGGGACTGCTGCGCATGGACTGCATGGCAGGCATTTGTGGTGCCGGGCAAGAACGGCTATCGTGAGATCCCCGGTAACTGGCAGGATTACTCCGGTTACTTCCCGCTGTGGAGTCTGTCGTATTATGTGCTGAACTTCATCCGTAACAAAATGGAAGGCCCGATGGAGTTCGGCTTCCAGCGGCTGTTCACCATGAACCTGTGGCGCGACGCCGAGTGGATGAGCTACCAGCATTTCTACAACCTGATCGGCAATCTCACTGAGCTGATCGTGAAGGAGAACGACTGGCAGCCGATGATCGACGCCGTGTGGAATAATCGGCAGCTGGAGGACTACAACGGCCAGAACCTGACCGCCCGCGACTTCCTTCGCAAATGGACGCACAGCAGAACAGCCGAGCATGTTTCGATTGAGGAGATCCTTGAAACCGGCATGACCGTCGGAAAGGAACGGCTCTACGATCTGCCAGCTAATGAAAACTTCACCGAGCAGGTCAACAGCAAGCTGGACATGGCTTCGTTCATGGCGACGCTGTCCGAGCGAGACAAGCTCATGCTGGCGATGCGCCGCGATAACAAATCGCTGGCCGAGATCGCAGCAGCCGTAGGCTACAAAACACCCAGCGCTGCACAGAAGCGGATCATGAAGCTGGTCGAACAGTTCCAGGCATTCCTCGCTAATCCCTGATTTCCCTCCAACATCATTTGCACGAAAAAACAGTCACGCATCGTCGTGGCTGTTTTTTCGTGCAGGAAAGGAGGCAACCCCCATCACCGGCGCTGAATTCGCCGGACTTTTTTTATCCATGACGGAATGGAATGGCCCACTTCTATACATGGTTGCCCATGTTTGTGGGCTCTGCGAGGCCGGTCAATCTGCGGAATGCATTCCGTTTCAAGAGGGACACCCTCTTGCGCTGCAAAGCAGCTATCACCCAAGGAACCACTGGAGCTGAAGCTCCGGAGAAAGGAGAAAACCGATGACCGAAAACCTGAAGAAGCTCCGGGCTAAAAAGGATGACGCCGAAAAGAAGCTCGCACAAGCCCAGCATGAGCTGAACCGGATCGAACAGCTGATACATCACACATCCAAACGCGCGCGGAACCAGCGGACACACCATCTGTGCAACATGGGCGGTGCGATTCTCGCGCTGTGCCCAGAGATGGATGCACTGGACAAGATGGAATTCTACGATCTGATGCGCCAGGTCTTCCGCCTGCCGGAAGTGCAGAAGCTCATCGCACAGACAACGAAGGCATAATTGGCGCTCTATCATTTTCATGTGACACAGCTCAAACGCAGCGCCGGGCAGAGCGCCGTTGCCGCTGCTGCCTATCGTGCTGGCGAGAAGCTCTATGACGAGTATCGTCCGCAACACGAGCTCCTGATGCAGCTATGTAAAATCAAGAGTCATATCAACAATATGCAGCGCAGCCTGACCGGCCAGATTGAAAAGACACACCAACACGACCGTACCTGATATTTATTGGAGGAACTATTATTGACCAACACCCGGAACCCCATCCCGATGGATACCCAGCAGGAAGCGCAGCAGTCTGCGCCCATCCTGCCCAACACTTATTATGAAACCGCCCCTGACGGCACGGAGTATTTCTGCTGCGGCAAGAACCGCATCCAGGTGTCCGAACACTTTGCCGCCAACGGCAAGCATATCGGTGAGCTGATTCAGAACGTGATCCGCTATGCCGCAAAAAATAAAAACAAACTTGCTACTGTAACCCTGTAACATATTTGCATACAGCCCGCGCTTGCGCTATAATGGAGGTGCAAGTATTGTGTAAGCGTGGGTTGTTTCATCAGAAGGAGGATAAACTTGAAACAACCAAACAATACCGCACTATATATGAGACTCAGCCGTGATGACGAACGCTTCGGCGACAGCGTTTCCATCGAAACGCAGAGAACCATCCTGCGCAAATTCGCCCAGGAACAGCAGCTGCATGTTGTTGATGAATACGTGGACGATGGCTGGAGCGGAACCAACTTTGAGCGCCCCGCCTTTCAGCGGATGATGGACGACGTCGATGCCGGGAAGATCACCTGCATCGTGGTGAAAGACCTGAGCCGCTTCGGACGCGAGCATGTGACGATGGACTTCTATCTGGAATATGTCTTTCCGGAAAAGAAGGTACGCTTCATTGCTGTTGCAGAGAACGAAGACACCGAGCGCGGCCTGTCCGACTTCGTGCCGTTCAAGAATCTGTTCAACGAATGGTACGCCAAGGACACCAGCCGCAAGGTAAAGACAGCGCTTCATGCGAAACATGCTGCCGGGGAACGCATGGTGACCTACGCTCCGCTGGGGTACATGAAAGATCCCAACAGGCGTAATCATCTGATCGTTGATCCTGAAACAAAATGGATCATAGAGAAGATCTTCGACATGGCTGCGCATGGCGCTGGATCAGCAAAGATTGGCCGAGCGCTGATTTCCGAAAAGGTTCCGACACCTGGCTTCATCCAGTATCAGCGTTATGGGAAATTCGCTCATATTTACGCTGATCAGCCTGAAGAGAAATCCTATGCATGGACGCTGGCAGCAATCAAAAGTATCCTGCGCGATGAGACTTACATCGGTAATACCGTCCACAACAAGCAGACGAATATCTCGTATAAAAACAAGCGGAGGATTCGTAAGCCAGAAGAGGAATGGGTACGGGTCGAAGGAACACACGAAGCTATCATCAGCAAGGACGTGTTCTATCGTGTGCAGGAACAGATTGACCATCGCCGCCGTCGGATGAAGGATGCCACTACTCAGATTTTCGCTGGACTGCTTCGCTGTTCTGACTGTGGGTGGTCGCTGAGTTTTGCAACCAACAAGTCAAACAAGACTCCGTACAGCTACTATAACTGTCTGAATTACAGGCAGTATGGAAAGTCGTTGGGCAAATGCACAGCACATTATGTCCGCTACGATGTGCTGTACAGCTACGTCCTTTCCCGTCTGCAATACTGGTCGCGGCGTGCCGCCATTAATGAAGCAACACTCTACCGGGAGCTGCTGAATGCTGGCGACAAAGAAAAGGCCGCTACAAGCAAAAAGCAGGCAGCAGCCCTGGCAAAAGCAGAGAAGCGTAAAGCTGAAGTGGATCGTCTGTTCATGAAGCTGTATGAAGACTGGTCAGCCGACCGTATCACAGAATACAACTTCACAATGCTGTCCGAGAACTACCAGGATGAGCAACAGACGCTCACCGAGCAGATTACCCGGCTGAAGGAAGCACTGGCAGCTGATCGCCAGACCACTGAGAATACGGCAAAGTGGCTGGAGCTGATCAAGCGTTATGTGAATCCGACGGCACTGACTGCTGAAATGCTGAATGAGTTGATCGAGAAGATCGTGATCCATGAAGCGGTCAAGGGAGAAGGAGGCCAGCGGACGCAGAAGATCGAGATTTACTACCGCTTTGTCGGAAAAATCGACTAAACCATGACACCTATATCCTTAATTGAGTGAAACCGGGTTGTCCATGCCGGACATTTCCAAGCTGCCGGAGCTGGCGCAGCTATTTGGTGTGAGCATTGACGGGCTGCTGGGGCAGGAGGTACCGCTGGTCAGGTCGGCTGCCGAGGGGACGCTGGATGCCTACGACAAGCCCATTTCCGTAGAAGAAGTCGCGCAGGCCGCGCCCATTCTCAAGCCCGACCAGGTGGAGCATCTGACGGACAAGCTTTCCCTGGCAGATTCCTACGACGCTATTGCGCCGCTTCTGCCTTTCATGAGCACGCAGAAGGTGGACGCCCTGCTCCAGCGCACCATACAGGAGGATGGTGATGTTTGGGGGCAGGTTGCTGTGTTTGCCAGCACCGGTGCAGTGGATGAAGCAGCCCGTCAGCTGTGTGCATCAGGGAAAAGCTTCTGTTATCTGGCACCGTTCATGAGCACACAGATCATCGACCAGCTTGCCCTGGAGGCTGCTGAACGCAACGAACTGCTGATGGATATCATCCCCTTTGTCAGCAACAGTGTGATCGACAGCATTGCCCTGCAGGGCGGAAACGTTGCTGCGCTGGCTCCTTTCATGAGCAGCGAGGCCCTGAACCGCTGTGCGATCCAGCGGCTGCAACGTGGTGAGGACATTACCGACATCGCGCCGTTCTTGTCCACCTCCTTCATTGATCAGATCGTTGAAGAGCGCACACAGTCCAAGGAGTGATTTCATCCCTGCCGAAGCACACGGCAGGGATTTTTATGTACAAAAACGGCTGAATTCCTTGAAACGCAAAGGATTTTAATTCACCGATGTTGTATATACTAATTATCAAGCAAAAGGAGGGTCTGCTGTGACCATCAGGGAACGCTACGAGCAGGAGGAAGCCCAGCGGCTTTCACCCCTGGCTGTCAAGTCCTGCGAAACACGCGGCCGTGAGCAGTACAAAGAGCCCTGCACCGTTCGCACCGAATTTCAGCGCGACCGCGACAGGATCATCCACAGCAAGTCCTTCCGGCGGCTGAAGTTCAAGACCCAGGTTTTCCTTTCTCCCGAGGGAGACCACTACCGCACCCGCCTCACTCACACCCTGGAGGTGGCGCAGGTGGCCCGCACCCTGGCGCGGTGTCTTCGCCTCAACGAGGACCTGACCGAGGCCATCGCCCTGGGCCACGATTTAGGCCACACGCCCTTTGGCCACATTGGCGAACGTTCCCTGGATGAACTGATGCCCGAGGGCTTCCGCCACAACGAGCAATCCCTGCGCATGGTGGATCTGTTAGAGAACGACGGCAACGGCCTCAACCTGACCTGGGAGGTTCGCGACGGCATCCTTTGCCACAGCGGCAAGCAGTTCCCGGCTACTCTGGAGGGCCAGTGCGTCCGCCGGGCTGACCGCATCGCCTACCTCAACCACGACCTGGACGACGCCCTGCGCGGCGGTGTGCTCCAGACCTTCGAGCTCCCTGCCGACTGCCTCAAGATTCTGGGCAAGACCCACGGCGAGCGCATCAACACCATGATCCTGGACATTGTGGAAAACAGCATGGACAAGCCCGAGCTTTCCATGAGCCCCCTGGTGCAGTCCGCCATGGACGGCTTGCGTGAATTCATGTTTGAGAAGGTCTACCGCGATTCCTGGCGCGCCGCCGAGGAAAACCGCTGCGACCACATCATGAAGGAGCTTTTCCGCTACTACATCGCTCACCCCGGCGAAATGCCCGAGGAATTCGTCCTCATCGGCTACCGGGACGGCAGCGAGCGCGGCGTGTGCGATTTCCTGTCCTGCATGACGGATCGTTATGCTGTAAGACTGTATCAGCAACTGTTCATACCTGCTTCCTTCCCTGCAAATTGATGCTTTTTCCGTCATTTGACGCAATTTGAAAGAAGGAAAAGCGCGAAACGTGGCGAAAGAATAGGACAGGTGAAGGTTATATGGCACCACGCTTTCCCTCCTCCTGGCTGGACGAGCTCCGCCAGAGGGCCGATATTGTACAAATCATTTCAGGTTATGTGACACTGAAAAGGAACGGGCACAAGTATTGGGGACTGTGCCCGTTTCACGGCGAAAAGACCGCCTCCTTTTCTGTTGATCCCGAGCGGCAGCTCTACTACTGCTTCGGCTGCAAGGCCGGCGGCAGCGTGATCCAGTTCATCATGGACATGGAGCGGCTTGAATTTCAGGAGGCCGTGCGCTTTCTGGCGGATCAGCTTCACATGCCCCTTCCCCAGATGGAAAATGACCCCGACTACGACCGCCGCCGCAGCCAGCGTGAACGTCTGCTGGCCGCCAACCGCGAAGCGGCGCAGTTCTTCCACTCCACCCTGTTCACCGATGCAGGCAAACCTATGCTTGACTACTTCAAGCGTCGCGGTCTGACGGACAATGTGATCCGCAAATTCGGCCTGGGTGCATCCCCTGCCGGTTGGGACACGCTGACCAAGCACCTGCTGGGCAAGGGGTACACGCTGGAGGAGCTTCGCCTGTGCGGCCTGACCGTGGTCAAGCCTGCCGAACCTGCCACGGAGGATGCTCCGGCCAAGCCGCAGCGCGCCTTCGACATGTTCCGCAACCGGGCCATCTTCCCCATCATTGACCAATACGGCAACGTGCTTGCCTTTGGCGGACGCATCCTGGGCGACGGCCAGCCCAAGTACCTCAACACCTCCGACACGCCGGTGTTCAACAAGCGTTTAGGCGTTTACGCAGCCAATCTCCTGCGGAAAGAGAGGCACCTGGAGCGCGTCGTGCTGGTGGAAGGCTACATGGACGTGGTTTCCCTCACCCAGTTTGGCGTCACCGGCGTCTGTGCCACCCTCGGCACCGCCCTGACCCCCGAGCAGGCCCGCCTGCTCAAGCGTTTTGCCCCCAAGATCTACCTGGGGTACGACGGCGATAGTGCCGGACAAAACGCCATCCTCCGCGGCTTGGATATCCTCCAGGCAGAAGGCATCCCGGCCCGCGTGCTGGACTTCCCCGACAAGCTGGACCCGGATGAGTTCATCCGCAGGGATGGCATTGAGGGCTTTAACAACCTGCCTGCCATCACCCCGGAGACCTACCGCATGCGCCGCCTGAAGGAGCAGCATGACCTCAGCACCCAGGAGGGCCGCACCGAGTACGCCAAGGCTTGCGCCGCCGTGCTGAAGAACCTGGAGCCCGTGGAACTGGAAAACCACCTGCAGGAGCTGATGGTGCAGACCGGTTTCTCCCGCGAGGTGCTTCTGGCGCAGATCGGCACTTCCCTGCCCGCTGCGGCCACACGCACTGCCGCACCCAGGCGCGATCCCATCAAGCGCAGGCCAGCCCTGAACGGCGAGGATCTCCGTGCCGAAGAGCTGCTCATCTCCCTCATCGGCACCGGCCGTTTGCCAGGAGATATCGCCGACCAGGAGGATTTCCTCGATCCGTTGTTGAAAAGCCTTTATACCGAGCTGGCAGCAGGCAAGTCCCCGGCCAGCCTGGTGGAGGAGCAGCAGGACGATCAGCTCCGTTCCCGGGTGAGCGAACTGTTGCTCACGCCGCCCTCGGACAACACTGATCAGCTCATCCGCATGGCGCAGGGCTGCCTCAACTCTATGCGCCGCCGCCGTTTGGAAGAGCGAATACAAACCATCATGCGTTCCATCAACACCCTTACGGGTAGTGACAAAATAGCCGCTTTGACCGAGGTTCAGGCGTTAAACGCCAACTTGAACCGCTTGAAGTCCGCCAGATAGTGCTGGCGGCAAAAGAAAAGGAGAGGATCCCGTTTGACGCTTTCACCCGATGTACGCCAGGCCAAACTGAATGAGCTGTACGAATTTGGTAAATCCAAAGGCTCCCTGACCTACAAAGAGATCATGGACCGCCTGATGGAAATGGACATGGACCCCGACCAGCTCGACAAGGTTCTGGAAACGCTGGAAGCCCTGGGCGTTGAGGTCGTGAACGAAAACGACCCCGTTGCCCCTGCCGAACCCGAACCCGTGGAAGAACACGACGATCATCTGGATCTCTCCGTGCCCGAAGGCATCTCCATCGACGATCCCGTCCGCATGTACCTCAAGGAGATCGGCAAGGTTCCCCTGCTGACCGCTGAGGAAGAAGTGGAGATCGCCAAGAAGCTCGAAGGCGGCACCCCCGAGGAAAAGGAGGAGGCCAAGCGCAAGCTGTCCGAGGCTAACCTGCGCCTGGTGGTGTCCATCGCCAAGCGCTATGTGGGCCGCGGCATGCTCTTCCTCGACCTGATTCAGGAGGGCAACCTGGGCCTGATCAAGGCCGTGGAAAAGTTCGACTACCGCAAGGGCTTCAAGTTCTCCACCTATGCCACCTGGTGGATCCGCCAGGCCATCACCCGTGCCATCGCCGACCAGGCGCGCACCATCCGCATCCCCGTGCACATGGTGGAAACCATCAACAAGCTCATCCGCGTCAGCCGCCAGCTGCTGCAGGAATACGGCCGCGAGCCCAGCCCCGAAGAGATCGCCAAGGAAATGGGCATTTCCGAGAGCAAGGTGCGCGAGATTATCAAGATCGCCCAGGAGCCCGTGAGCCTGGAGACCCCCATCGGCGAGGAAGAAGACAGCCACCTGGGCGACTTCATCCCCGACGACGACGCTCCCGCCCCTGCCGAGGCCGCTTCCTTCGCCCTGATGAAGGAGCAGCTCCTGGACGTGCTGGACACCCTGACCCCCCGTGAGGAAAAGGTGCTCCGCCTGCGCTTCGGCCTGGACGACGGCCACCAGCGCACCCTGGAGGAAGTGGGCCGCGAGTTCAACGTGACCCGCGAGCGCATCCGTCAGATCGAAGCCAAAGCCCTGCGCAAGCTCCGCCACCCCAGCCGCTCCAAGAAGCTGCGCGATTACCTGGACTGAGAACGCGTTCCGCCTCCGGCGGGCAGAGGGGCTTTCAGCCCCTCTGCACTCCCCGACCAAAGGGCCCTTCGGCCCTCTGGACTCCCCTTTTTTCAGATTGTTACTTGGCTGTGCTCATGTAGGAGCGAACTTCGTTCGCCCGCTGGAGCAGCTCGACTGAATGGGAGGCGGCTATGATACAACAACCTTTTACCCTGTCTGATTCAGACAGGGTACTTCTTTCTGAGCAGGCCCGGCGGCATGCCGCCCATCTGGCCCGACGCCTGGCACATCGTACCGGCCATGCCTACGATATCTACCTTGCCGGACTGAACGTGATTCCCGGCATCCTGGCGCGGTATGTGCCGGGGGACCCCATGGGTTTCTATCATGCCATCGACTGGCCGCTTCGCAATGCCATGGTGAGTGCCTCGGTGGAGCTGTTGCACACACCCGAATGTTCCGAATTACCCCCTACCCTGCGCCGCGTTGTGGAAACTGGCCACCTGCTGTAAGGAGATACTATGCTGGATGAAAGACTTTCCCTGGCTGCATCGCTCTATGAGCCCTGTGCGCTGGGGGCTGACATTGGCACCGACCACGGGCTGCTGCCCTGCCACCTGCTGCGGCAAGGCATCTGCCAGCGGATGATCTTTGCAGATGTGAGTGCCAAAGCACTGGCTCATGCCCGGGAGCAGGTGGAGCATCAACGGCTTGTCGACCGCGCGAAGCTCATATGCGCCGATGGTCTTGATGCCCTGACGGAGCCCTGCGGCTGTGTGTCCGTGATGGGCATGGGCGGCGAGACCATTGCGGGCATTCTCACCCGGGGCCAGGACAAGCTGCAAGGGGCTGTGCTGGTGCTGTCTGCCCACACCGATCTGCATCTGGTGCGGCAGGCCGTGCAGGAGATCGGCTACCACATCGTTCGTGAAGAGCTTTGCAGGGCCGCCGGCCGCTTCTACGTTGTATGGAGGGCGGAGCCTGGTGCTGCAGCCATGTCCACAGAGGACATACGCTTCGGGCCGCTGCTGATGCAGCATATGTCGCCCATGCTCCAGGCATACATCACCTGGCGCGTGGCTGTGCTAAGCGACCGGCTGAACGGGCTGCTTTCCGCCCGGGAGCCGGATCACGCCGCCATCGACGCCATTCAGGCCGACCTTGCTTACTACCGCCGCAAATTGGAGGAATCGCCATGCTGACCGTTCAGAACGTTTACGACATGATCAACGCCCGCGCACCCTTTGAGATCCAGGACACCTACGATAACGCTGGGCTGCTGCTGGGCGACCCGGCTGCCGAGGTGCGCGGCATCCATGTGGCCATGGACGTGAATCAGCGCGTCATTGACGAGGCTGAGGCCGCCGGTGCCAACCTGATCGTGACCCATCATCCCATCATGTTTTCCGCCATCAAGCAGGTGGTGGCTACCCAGTACGAAAGCCGCCTGATGATGCGCATGATCCGCGGCGGCATCTCCCTGATCGCCGCCCACACCAACCTGGATCAGGCCCCCGGCGGCATTAACGATGTGCTAGCCCGGTGCATCGGCCTCACGGATATTTCCGGCGAAGCTTACATCCGCATCGGCACGCTGCCCAGGCCCATGACCACCCAGGAGCTGGCCGACCACATCAGCCAGGCACTGAATACCGTGGTGCGACCCATGGGGCTGCGCGAGAACATCACCCGGGTTGCCCTGACCTCCGGCGGCGGCAGCGATTCCTGGAAGGACGCCCTGGCTCTGGGTGCCCATGCGTTCCTGTCCGGCGAGATCAAGCATCATCACGCCCTGGAGGCTGCGGACAGCGGCATGGTCTGCCTGGAGGCCGGCCATCATGCCACAGAGGAACCCGGCATTTTTGCCCTGGCCGACGCTTTACAAAACGAGCTGAATGCGGTACAATGTAATGTGCATGTATCTAAGTCTCAGGCGGGTGCTTATGCCCTGCCCGGGAGGCCTTGACGGAGGCCAGTGTTCCCGTCAGAAGGAGGAAACCCATGGATCAGCAGCAGTTGGAGCTTATGTGGCAGTACCAGCAGGAGGACATGAAGGCGGATCGTCTTGCCAACGAGATCAAGCGCTCCCCCACCCGCCAGAAGCTGGAAAAGAGCCGCGACTTCATTATAGAGCAGCAGAAGCAGTATAAGCAGATCGAGGAGCAGGTCGCTATGCTGGCCGACCGCAAGGACGCCATCCGCGACGCCATCGCCCGCTGCGAGGAGCAGATCGCTGCCATCACCGCCAAGTTTGAGCAGAATCCCCCCGAGGACGAGGAAGCTGCCCACGCTATGCTGGTGGAAGCCACCAAGCACCGCGACACCATCGCCTCCTACGAGCAGGAAATGCGCCGCATGGTGAAGGACTCTGCCGACTGCGAACAGAAGCAGCGCTCCTGCCGCCACGAGGCTGCCAAGGTGAAGGTGGAGTTCGATCAGCTGAAGGTGGTCTACGACAAGGAGATCGGCGAAAAGAAGGCCGCGCTGGATGCTCAGCGTGCCGTTGCCGCCGCCAAAGCCGTGGGCATCGACCCCAAGCTGATGGAGGAGTACAACACCATCAAGAAGCGCATCATGCCCCCCATGGCACGCCTGGTGGGCAACCAGTGCAGCGGCTGCAACACCGCCCAGCCCTCTTCCCTGCTCAGCAAGATCAAGAGCGGCGCAGAGCTCATTGAGTGCGAAACCTGCGGCCGTATGATCATTCAGTAAGGCTTTCATCCGGCGGCAGCAGCTGCCGGATTTTTCAATACGAATGGAGGAAAATACCATGACTGACAATATCCGCTACATCGGCGTGAACGACCATGATATCGACCTGTTCGAGGGGCAGTATATCGTCCCCAACGGCATGGCCTACAATTCTTATCTGATCCTGGATGAAAAGGTGGCCGTGATGGACACCGTGGACCAGCGCAAGGCCGGCGACTATTTTGCCAACCTGGAAGCCGCCCTAGAAGGCCGCACCCCTGACTATCTGGTGGTGTCCCATGTGGAGCCCGACCACGCCTCTTCTGTGAAGCTGTTCACCGAGAAGTACCCCGCCGCCAAGATCGTGGGTAACGCCAAGACCATTCAGTTCCTGGCCAACTACTTCGATCTCACCGGCACCGAGTTCATTACCGTGAAGGACGGCGACACCCTCTCCCTGGGCCAGCACCAGCTGACCTTCGTGCTGGCACCCATGGTGCACTGGCCTGAGGTGATGATGACCTACGAAAGCACCGAGAAGGTGCTGTTCAGTGCAGATGGCTTCGGCAAGTTCGGCGCACTGGATGTTGAAGAGGACTGGGACTGCGAAGCCCGCCGGTACTATTTCAACATCGTGGGCAAGTTTGGTGTACAGGTGCAGTCCGTGCTGAAGAAGGCCGCCGGGCTTGAGATCAGCACCATTTGCCCTCTGCACGGACCTATCCTCACCGACACCATCCCCCATGTGCTGGAGCTGTACAACATCTGGAGCAGCTACGGCGTTGAAAGCGAGGGCGTGTTCATCGCCTATGCCTCCATCTACGGCAATACCAAGAACGCTGCGCTGAAGCTCAAGGCCCTGCTGGAAAGCCGCGGCTGCCCCAAGGTGGCCATCACCGACCTGGCCCGTGAGGACATGGCCGAAGCCCTGGAAGACGCCTTCCGCTACGGCAAAGTGGTGCTGGCCGCTTCCTCCTACAACGGCGGCGTGATGCCCTTCATGGAGGACTTCCTGCACCACCTCAAGGCCAAGAATTATCAGAAGCGCACCATTGGCCTGATGGAAAACGGCACCTGGGCACCCTCTGCCGCTAAGGCCATGAAGGAAACCCTGGCCGCCTTCAAGGACATCACCGTGCTTGAGCCCGCCGTGACCATTCGCGGTGCTCTGAAGGAAACCGACCTCCCCGCCCTGGAAGCCCTGGCGGACGAGCTGATGAAATGAGTCAAACCCCGGAAGCATTTGCTTCCGGGGTTTTCGTATGCCTTATTTCAGCAGTTTGAAGAACTTCCACTGGCCAGCACCGACCGGCAGTTCAAACACCCTTTCAAGGGGTTCGGGGCGGCAAGTGGCACAGTCGCCGCTGCGCTGGGGCTGCGGATTGATATGCAGCGGCTGCTCATACCTGGCACCGGTTTCCAGGTCCTCAAAGCCGGTGTAATCACCCAGCAGCGTGATCTCCGCCGGGGCCTTGTACTCATTCATGTTGTACACACCGAAGGTGTCGTTGTCGTACATGAACAGGCTGCACCGGGCATTGACGCTGAGGAACAGCTTACCCTTGCGGGCGAAGTTCTTGCCGATGGCCCCCAGCACCTCCCTGGGCAAGCGGTACAGATCGCCGTAGTTGTCGGGAATATTCAGTATGTACAGGAAGCCTCGGCCGTACTGATCCTCCGTCATCACCGGCGTGCTAAAGTCGTTCACATGCAGCAGCACATCGTACCAGGTGGCGTTGTTCTTGTGCTGCATCACCGTAAACAGGGCACTTTCGTCCGCCACATGAATGTTATGGGTGCTGATGTTCAGGTTGGTCAGCTGATACCTGGTGCCGCTCACCTTGCGGTCGGTCACCTTCACGCTGGTCAGCTGCCGGATGCCCCGATCCTCCATGGCCTTCACAAAGCCGGAGGTCACAATGGCCACGCCGCCCTGGCGGACGTACTTTTCCAGCCGGGGCATGATATCCCCGTCGCAGGCCGCATTCTCCGTCAGGAACAGGACGGGCGCATGCTCGTCAAACACCGGCGTCGGCTCCAAAGGAATGCCGCATTGACCGATATAGCCCAGCAGCTGATCCTCGCCGTCGGCGTCATAGGGCTCGTAGGTGCTCACGCCCACAGGCACGCCCAGTTTGCCCAGCACTGCATCCACCCGGCGCAATTCGGTGCCCAGGGCAGACAGCAGCGGCGTATGCAGCATCACCTCAAAGTTGAACAACATCAGCTCACGGGCTTTGGCAAACAGGGTGAAGTCTGCCTGCTCCATATAGCGGTTCATGTTGCCAAAGGAGCCAAAGGGGTCGATCCATCCGCCGCCGTTGCGGCCCGGGGCAGTGTTTTCCAGCAGCCGCACCAGATGGTAGCTCAGGTACCGCTGCAAATGCTGCCCGCTGTAGTTGCTTTCCCGGGTCTCCGTGCCGGTGTAGATGGCGTCAAAGATATCCTTTTGCTTGCCAGGGTTATAGCCGCACTCCTGGTAGGCTTCATACCAGTTGGGATACTTGATGATGCACCGTCACTTGGGGTTCACCTCCCGGGCGGCTTCCACCAGCCGGTGGGAGAACTCTTCCATCTGTTCCAGGCGGAACTCCGCCCAGCTGCGTTCACCCTTCTGCTCAATGCACTTTTCGCACCGGCAGGAGGTGAAGTAGTAGTCATCCAGGATAAACTCGTCGAACAGCCGGGCCGTGCGGCGCACGATGTCCAGCACCGCCGCACGGTGTGCCTCGTCGGAATAGCAATAGCAATCGAAGATTGCAGGCTTGCGCTCCCCCACCAGGCCGGTGGTGGTAATGCCGCCGCTGACCTCAATGCCGTTGCGGGCAAAAACGAGCTTGGCCATTTCCATCTGCTTGTCGGAGATATCAACCAGGGCGCGATGGGTTTCCAGATACACCTTGTTCAGCGGTGCCGCGCTGCGAAAGGCGTCGATATCCCGCTGGATCTGTGCCTCCGTTTTGCCGTCAAGATAATACGCAAACACATAGGCCGCCAGGCTGAAATGCTGATAGGATTCCATATATTTCCTCCCAGAACGATCTTTTTTGCATGATTCTGTTTCCCCTGGCCCAACTCCTGCTCTTCGATTGCGCATTTGCAAAATAATGTGTATAATAATGGCAAAGGAGGTATCGTTTATGGATGCTATGCAGAATATGCTCACCCGGCGCAGCGTGCGCCAGTACAAGCCCGACCCTATCCCCCGCGATGTGCTGGAGAAGATCGTGGAGGCCGGCACCTGGGCTGCCACCGGCATGAACAAGCAGGCCCCCATTATCATTGCTGTGACCAACAAGGAAATGCGCGACCGGCTTTCCCGGATGAACGCCGCTGTGATGGGCAGCAGCAATGACCCCTTCTACGGCGCGCCCGTTGTGCTGATCGTTCTTGCCGACAAAGCCACCGCCGGCACCTATCTCTACGACGGCAGCCTGGTGATGGGCAACCTGATGCTGGCCGCCCACGCCCAGGGCATTGCCAGCTGCTGGATCCACCGTGCCAAGCAGGAATTTGAGTCCGAAGAAGGCAAGGCGATCCTCCGCGACCTGGGCATCGAGGGCGACTATGAGGGCATCGGCCACTGCATTCTCGGCTATGCCGCCGGCCCCGAACCTGCCCCCAAGCCCCGCAAGGAGAACTACGTTTACTGGATCGAATAAAGGAGAATCCCTATGCTTCCTACCCGTGAAGAAGCCCAGTTTGTCCTGGAAGAAGCAGGCCGGATGAACCCCGGCCCCTGGGTCAAGCATTCGCTGAATGTGGGCCTGGCTGCCCGGAACATTGCCCGCCTTGTCCCCGGCATGGACGAAAGCAAAGCCGAGATCGTCGGCATCCTCCACGATATCGGCCGCCGCGTGGGCATTGTGAACATCCCCAAACATGTTTACGAGGGCTACCGCTACGCCGCTGCCAAAGGCTGGGATGAGGTGGCCCGGGTGTGCATGACCCACTCCTATCCCCTGATGCAGGCCGAATTTGACTACCAGCCGGTCGCGCCGGAAGAAATCGCCATCAAGGACTATATCCTCCACTGCGGCGAGGCTGACGACTACGACAAGCTGATCCAGCTCTGCGACGCCCTGGCCACTGACTACGGCTTTGTCATTCTGGAAAAGCGATTCGTCGACGTGACCCGCCGCTACGGCATCATGGAAACCTACATCAAGGGCTGGGAGGTCACCTTTGGCAGCAAGGAATATTTCGAGGCACAGATGGGCTGCTCCATTTACGATGTACTGCCGGACATCGGCCGCACCACGCTATTGTGTCCGCCGCCGTGGAAGCCGCCGGTCAAGCCATGATACACAAAACCGCCAGGATGCATCTGCACCCCGGCGGTTGTTTTTTGTGCTTAGTCGAAGGGATACACCATGCCCCACTGGGCGCGCAGGGCGTCCATCTGCCGCATGATGTAAAGGATCTCGCTGTGAGGCATTTCGTAGCACTCCAGCTTGCCCTCGGCCAGGGCCTTCATGCAGGCCTCCACCTGATACTCAAAGCCGGTGATCTGTTCCGGCACCTCCACATGCTTCAGCAGCTGGTCGTTGCTGTCGAACACCTCGATCACCGTGGGGTTGTTGACGTTGTTCACCGTCAGATAGCCCTCTGTGCCGCTGACCAGGCCCCGGCGATCCATGCGCGCCGCCGCACTGGAAACCACATGCGCACTGCGGCCATCCCGGTAATACAGGCTGATGTTCTCCGTCAGATCCACGCCGGAAGACATCATCTGCACGGTGCTTTCCATGCGCTCCACATCATCGCCAAAGATCATGGAGGCAAAGTTCAGCGTGTACACGCCTAAGTCCAGCAGCGCGCCGCCAGCCAGCTCCGGCTTATAAACGCGCTCCTTATTCTCCATGGAATAAGCCAGATTGCCCGTCAGCACCTTCGGTTCGCCGATGATGCCGCTGTCCAGCAGCTCCAGCACCATCTGCCGCCAGGGCATGTAGCGCGTCCAGATGGCTTCCGCCACAAAGATACCCTTCTCCTTGGCCAGGGCCAACACTTCCTCCGCCTGGCGGGCATTGCCGGTAAAGGCCTTTTCACACAGGATAGCACGACCATGCTCCAGGCACAGCTTCATATGCTCTGCGTGGTGGGAATGGGGCGTCGCCACATACACCAGGTCGATGCCGTCATCCTTCAGCATCTCCTCATAGGAGCCATAAGCCTTCTGGAAGCCCTCAGCCTCGGCAAAAGCTTGGGCCTTCGCCAACTCGCGGGATGCAACCGCATACAGCTCCACATTCTGACCGCGAGCCTTCATCCCCCGCAGGGTTCTTGCCATGTTACCGGCAATATTGCCAGCACCGATAATCGCAATATTCATTCATTTTTCCTCCCGCACAGCGGTTTCTTATGTGGCAATTTTACCCTTTTGCACGGGAGATGTCAATAGTCAGAACAACACGCAAAACGCCTGCCGCACTCTGCAGCAGGCGTTTGTTATATGGGTGAATATCAATCGTCAAAGAAGGCAGGCAGACCGCCGTACATGATCAGCTCCACGCTCCGGGTGCTGTGGCCGCCGCTGCACTGGGTATAGTACAGGTTGCCATCGCGGAAGTTCTCGCAGTACACGAAGGTATCTGTCAGCAGGCTCATGGCGTTGATCTGCGCCGTCATGCCGGAATAGCCCACGTCGCCTTCACCGCCGCAGCCGGCGTAGATGAAGAAATCATCCTTCGTGTATCCTGCCTTTGCAACGCTGTCAGCCAGCCTTTGGGCCGCAAGTGCCGCATCGCCGCCAAAGCTGGCACCGCCGCAGCAAGGCATGTAATAGGCGATCTGATCCAGGCTGTGCTCAAACGTGGCCCAGCAGGACACAGAGCCCATGGAGAAACCGCTGTATGCCCTGTGGGTACGGGATGCACGGATGCCCTCGGGCGTTACATCCGCAGCATACGTGTGATAGGTGCTTTCAAAGGCAGGAATCAGGTAATTGTTCAGCTCATACCAGAAGTTGGCGGCGCACCAGCCTTCGTCCTTGTTCGGCACCGCATAGGTAGGCGCCACCACCAGCAGCGGCTTGATGTGCCCCTTCTCGATCATCGCATCCAGCACAAACTGCATCGTGGAGAAAGAGCCTGCACCCCTGAAGAACGTGGTGTATCCGCCGCCGTGGCCGTGCATCAGGTAAAGCACGTTGTAGCGTGTATCGGTGTCTTCCGCATCGTAGCCATAGGGCACGTAGACCAGCGCGTTCTTGGTGTAGGCCTGGCCGTCCTCCGTCTGCGCATCGTAGCGGAACATCACCGTTTTACCGCGCTGGGTGATGCCGGTGGTGTAGTTGGGGTCCATTTCCACAAAGGTGTTGTCCGGGAAGTCGGTCTTGCGTCCGTTCCCTTCCGCGCAGGCACAGCTGCTCAGCAGCAGCATGAACGCCAGCAGGCAAACAATCAGCTTTTTCATGGTGTTCATCTCCTTTGGCATATTCCTTATGATTTAGTATACATGAGCCGCAAGCTGATTTCAACCGCCGCACCGCACTCCTGCAAACCGAAATCAGGTCAAAAATAGCCTTGTGCATGCAAAAACCGCTGAGCCAGTATCGCTTCAGCGGTTTTTCTATACGGCGAATCACGGCTATTTTACCTGAGCATCTCATACACGGCCGCATTCGTTCTGTCCACCGTGATGGGGGTAATGGAAATATGGCCGTTGATGACGGCATCGGTGTCCAGGGAAAGATCGCCTTGATCCCTGTGCACACATATACCGGTGGGCATGTACAGGTTATCGCCGCAGGTCGGGAACTCGTCGGAATAATAGGGGCCGCCCTGGCGTGTGATGCGAATCGTGCCGGTATAATTTTCAGGAATGTTTACGTTGTAGTGTCCGCATTTGTCCAGCAGCTTGCGCTGGGTGAAGTATGTCCATACATTGTCCAGCTGCTCCACAGCGGTAGCAAAGGTTTCAAAGCCGGTGGAAATGGCGATTCCCTTCACACCCAGAGCAGCTGCTTCAAAGATCGCGCCCACCGTGCCGGAGTAAATGATATCCATGCCGATGTTGGGGCCGCGGTTCACGCCGGAAAGCACCAGGTCAACCGGCTCGTGCCTGCCCAGCAAGGCATAGCGCACACAGTCCGCCGGGGTGGAATCCACACTGTAACCTTGAATGCCTTGGGGCAGCGTCACCGGCTCCACCGTAAAGGGCTGATGAATCTCAATGGCGTGGCTTTTGCCGCTTTGCTCGGTTTTCGGCGCATATACGACCACATCGCCCAGGCGGCGGGCAAAGTCCATCATCACCTGCATGCCTGGTGCAAAAATGCCGTCGTCATTCGTCAGAAGTATTCTCATAGCCAACCCTCGTGTGTTTCTTTGTATTCCTTCACCAGCGCATCGGCGTCTGCCAGCAGGGCCCGCATTTCTTCCTCGTTGTAGATGGTGGCACCGCTGGCGCAGGCATGGCCGCCACCGCGGTACTTCTCCGCCAGGGTGTTGATGGCCACGAACCGGCTGCGCAAGCGCACGCGAATGGTCTGCGTTTCGCTGCTTTCGATAAACGCCAGCCAGCACAGGCAGTCGCGGATGCCGTCCAGGTAGCCGATGGATGCGCAGGCTTCCTCAAAGGTGAGGCCGAAGCGGTTCTGCATCTCCCGGCTGATGGCCACATAGGCCACGCCGTTTTCGGTGATGTGCATGGTTTCGTAGATGTAAGCCTTGAACTTCAGCGTGTGGAAATCCCGCAGGTACAGGTGGGCGTAAAGCCGTTCGGTATCCACGCCGTGATCCAGCATCAGCGCAGCCAGGCGCAGGGTTTCGCCGGTAACGCCCTCATACTGGAAGCGGCCCGAGTCCGTCACCATGCCGGTGTAGATATAGGTGGCGGCGCGGCTGGTCAGCACCAGCTGATCTTGGAAGGTGTGGTAAAAATCGGCGATCATCTCGCAGGCGGAAGAACGCTCCTCCTCCACCCAGCATATATCGCCGTAAGGCTCACGCTCGATGTGATGGTCGATCTTGATCAGCTCCTTGCAGAGCATATACCGCTTGTTGGAAATGCGGTCAGCCGAGCCCACGTCGATCACAATGCCCAGCGCATCTTCGTAGAAGGCGTTGTCCACAGGCTCGTCATCCGGGCCCAGAAAGGCAAGGTAATCGGAGTGTTCGTCGTCGATCAGGTAAACTTCCTTCTCTGGCCAGGTGGCCTTGATAATCTCCTTCAGGCCCTTGGTGGCACCCACACAGTCGCCGTCAATGCGCACATGCCGAAACAGCATGATCCGGCTGTACGCTTTGATTTTCTGCAATATCAGCTCTTTGCTCATGGGTTTTCTCCTGTCAGTTCGTCCAATTCAGCCAGCACCTCAAGGGCCTCCTGGCGGTCGCGCAGGGTGGCACCGCTGGCCTTGGCGTGGCCGCCGCCGCCGTGCCTGGCGGCAATGGGATTGATGTTATACTTCCCCGAGCGCAGCTCGCACAGCACGCCCTTGTCCGTTTCAGTAAAGTTGACCCAGCTGTCCACGCCCTTGATGTCGGCCATCACGTTCACCATGCCGCGGGAGATGGTGAATGTGTCCACGTTCAGTTGCTCCACTTCTTCCCGGGTGGTATAAATGTAGGCCACGTTACGGGGCGTGAACTGGATCTTCAGCGTGAATTGGGCCCGCAGCTTCATCTGCTCGAAATCAGCGGCATACAGGCAGCGATACAGCTCGTTGAAGTCGATGGGCTGCTGCATCAGAAAGGCGGCGCGCTGGAAGGTTCGGGCATTGGTGGCATCATAGCGGAACCGGCCCGAATCCGTCACCATGCCGGTATAAAGCAGCGTGGCCGCTGTGAGGCTGACGTTCCATCCGCACTCCATGGCCATGTCAGTGATCAGTCCGCAGCAGCTTTCGCTGGTGTGGTCAATGACCTCCACCGGCGCGATCTGCTCGCAGAAAACATGGTGGTCGACGCGGGCCAACTCCCCTGCCAGCGTGTAGCGGTCGTCGCTGATCAGGTGCCGCGCGCCGCAATCCAGAATCACCGCCAGGGCGTTCTCATAGGCAGCGTCGGGGATCTCGTCCATCACGCTATCCGCCATAAAGCCATAGCGGCCCGCGCCATCGCCAACGGCGTACACTGTTTTGCCGGAGAAGTTATCCAGAATGAGGTGCTTCAACCCCAGCTGGCTGCCCAGAGCATCGCCGTCGGGATTGGTGTGCCGGTGAAGGATAATCGTATCATGACGCTGAATGGCCTGGATCAACTGCTCAAACATAGGCATTCCTCGCTGCAATAGTATGATATTTATTATATAATGAACCGCCGGATTTTGCAAACAAAACAGGGGCCGCAACCTTTTAAGATTGCAGCCCCCGTATGGCTTTGATTACTTTACAATGGTGCAGCCCTTGTCGAATTCAATGGTGCCCTTGTAGTTCTTCAGGATGCCGTTCACGGTGATCACATCACCCACAGCCAGGGACTCAGCGCCCTCGCCGGACAGGCGGTAGCACTGGATCTTGTACTCTTCCAGGCCGGCAGGCACGATGGACACGGTGATGTTTTTGTACTCGTCGCTCCAGGCGGTGTCGATGGAAACGACTTCGCCGGTGATGGTCTTGGCCTTGTCCATGCCCAGGCCCTCTTCCAGCGCATAGGCAGCGATGGCCACGCGGACGTCGTTGGCGGTGCCCACGGGGATCAGCTTGCAGCCCTGATCGAACTCGATGGTGCCCTTGTAGTTCTTGATGGTGCCGACCACAGCGATGGTCTGGTCAACAGCCAGAGCCTCAGCACCCTCGCCGCTCAGGCGGTAGCACATGATGGGCTGCTCTTCCTTGCCGTCGCACACGATGGTCACGGTAATGTTCTTGTACTCGTCGCTCCAGGCGGTGTCGATCTTCACGATCTTGCCTTCCAGGGCGGTGGGAGCAGGCATAGCAGCGGATTCTTCCAGGGTGTAGGCAGCGTCCAGAACGGCAGCCTGGCTCACGATTTCGCCCATGCCGACCAGCTTGCAGCCCTTGTCGAACTCGATGGTGCCCTTGTAGTTCTTGATGATGCCTTCCACGGTGATCTTGTCGCCCACGGCCAGGGTAGCGCAGCCCTCGCCGGACAGGCGGTAGCACTGGATGGGCTGATCAGCCAGATCGCCGACCTGGATGGTCACGGTGATGTTCTGGTACTCCTCGCTCCAGGCGGTGTCGATCTTCACGATCTCGCCGTACAGACGCTGGGTGTCTTCCAGGGCCAGGCCGTCTTCCAGGGTGTAGGCAGCAGCCACGATCTCCTCGTAGCTCAGGCCTTCCAGGATCAGGGCGGCAGGCACCTTGTGCTTGAAGGAGATCTCAGCCGTCTGGCCGGAGGTGCCGGTCAGGGTGGCGGTCAGCACATAGGTCACTTCTTCGGGGTTCTTCTCATCCACGTCGATGGTGACCATCTTGTCTTCGCCGGGAATGATCTTCACGGTTTCGGAGTCGGCGGACCACTGGATGGGATATTCCACATCGTCAATGTTGATCACGCCCACCACGGTGTAGTCCACGGGAGTGGTTTCGGTGGCGTTCTTGTACATGGTACGCAGGTAGGAACGGGCAGCCGCCAGGCCCTCGTCCTTTTCAGGAGCCTCGGCCACAGCACCGGTCATGGCAAGCGCGACGACCAGCAGAATGGAGAGGATGGATACGAGCTTCTTCATCAGTAAGAACCTCCCTTTTTATTCAATGGTGATATTGTTCATGGTCAGTACCCTGATCTGGTAGGCACCTTCGTAGTAGTCCACAACGCCCTTCACCGAGATGGTCTTGCCCAGGAAAGCATCCCCTGTGACCAGCTGGCCGTCGGCATCGCGGAGCACCGCAGTGCGCACCAAGACCGTTGCGCCGTCCTTTTCGCAGGTCAGCGTCAGGGCACCGTTAGAGGAGCTGTCCGCGTTGTCCGTGGTGTAGACCTCTTTGACAGCCAGGCCCTGCATGGACACCGATGTGGCCAGGGCCAGCTCCGCATAGGCGTAGGTGACGGGGCCTTCCTCGGTGGACAGGGTAACGCTTCCCGTGGCGAAGGTTTCGGCTTCGGTGGGAACGAATGCAGGCTGGTGCCCGCTGGAGAGTAGCTGAATATTGCCGGGGTCCTTGGGCTTCATCATGCGGTAGGTCAGTCCCGAAACCTGCCAGGAGGCCCCTGCCTCGTAGTACTGCATGGTACCCACGATGCGGGACTCGTTGCCCACCGACAGGATATCCAGGCCCTTGCCGCTCAGGTTGTAGCCGTAGTATACCGGCATGCCGAAGTACAGCCCGGTTTCCGGGTCGAGATCCTCCACGTACACCGTATTATTGTAGCTGGTGGTGATCACGCCCTTGAAGGCTACCTTCTTGCCGTTGTACTCCTGGGGATTGGTCCTGAGCTCCTTCAGCGTCAGCTCAATGGCTTCGCCGTAGTAGAAATCAGGGTCTTTCTGGCCGGAGTACACGTTCAGCTTCTGCTCCTTGGCCTGGCTGATGGCACTCATGCACACAGAGCCGTAGCGGTTCTGGAAGGATGCATTGGCGATCGCTAGACCGTTCTGCAGCAATTCGATGTTCAGGTTGCGGTAGTTTTCCCCTTCCGCCGGTTTGTACCACACCCATACCAGATGACGCTCGGAAGTGGAATCAGGGTTCCACTCGCCGTCGTCGCTCTCAAGGATGATGGACACAGCCTGGGAAAGCTTCTCGCGGGTGAAATTGGCGGCCTTCTTGCCATATTCCTCGATCTTGCCGGTGGTTTCCGGGGTGTTGATGGCCAGGTATCTGGCCTTGAGCACGCCGGAGGGCATCACGCTTTCAGGAACGATGAAATGGGTAGTGTCGCCGTCCACATAGGTTTTCACGCTGGCCTCTGTTTTGACCGTTTCACTGGCCATGTTCAGCGTGATAGCCGCGGCATAGTCGTTGATTTCTTCGGCCATGCCGCCGCCCATCATGCTGAAAAGAAGTACCAGCGCAAGTATCCAACATACGCTGTTTTTCATCTTACCAGATGGCGTACTCGCACTCTTCCATGGCAATGGAGAAGGCTTCCTCGATCACGGCATCAGCGTCGCCTTCGGTGGTCAGGCAGGAGCACAGCAGGCTGCCGACCTGGGAACGAGCCTCAGAGGAGCCGTTGAAGGCGGGAGAGGTGTAGTAGGCGTCAGCCTGCTCCAGGCAAACCTTGGCAGACAGGGCGGAAATGTAGTTGCCGCCGTCGGCGCTGGCCAGGAACTCGGCATAGACCTCGTTATCCGCAACGGACTTCAGCACGGGCACATAGCCGGAAGCCATGGAGAACGCAGCCTGGAATTCCACGGTGGTGGTCAGGTACTTCACGAACAGCCAGGAGGCGATGACTTCCTGGGGATTGTCCTTCTTGAAGATGCACAGGCTGGGGCCCTGGGAGATAACCTTCTTGTTATCGGCGTTCATCTGGGGAATGGTGGCGATGCCCACTTCGAAGGGATACACGCCATCCACAGCCTGGGGACGCTGATGCACAGCACCGGCAGAGGAGCCGATGGACATGTAGCTCTTTACGTCGGTGGTGGACACGAACAGGCCGGAGGTGTAGGCCTTGTACAGGGTCTGGGTGGTCAGATAGCCGGACTGGAACCACTCGCGCAGCATCTTCATGGTAGCACGGTTGGTCTCGTTGTCAAAGAGGAAGTAGGGTTCTTCGGCACTGGTGTAGGGAGAATTCTGCTGCTCGCACAGGGTGATGAACCAGTTAGACTCGGAGTCGTAGCCCAGAGGAATGGACTTAGGGTCGATCTCCTTGATCTTGGCGCAAACGGCAGCCAGCTCGTCCCAGGTGGTGGGAACCTGCAGGTTGTTGGCCTCGAAGAAGGTCTTGTTGTAGTACAGCACTTCGGTGGACTTGGACAGAGGCATGGTGTACATCAGGCCGTCGCCAAACTGCATGCCTTCGTTGTAGTAGCCCTCGATGAAATCGGCCTTCTGGTCAGCAGTCAGGCCCAGGGGCTCGGTGGTGCCGTCGGCACGGGTGATCACGGTCTCGCTGGCGATGAGCTCGTCCAGGGTCTGCACCTTCTTGGCCAGGTTGTACAGGGCAACGTGGTCAGGGTAGCAGTAGGCGATGTTGGGCTGCGCACCCACGGTGATCTCGGTGGAGATCTGGTCGCGCACGTCGTCGTAGCCGCCAACGGAGGTATACTCAACCTTGATGTTGGGGTAGAGCTTGTTGAACTCGGCGATGTACTCGTCCAGCACGGGGGTCAGGTTGGAGCCCATGGTGTGGTAGAACTTAATGGTGACTTCGCTGCCGTCGTAGCCTTCAGCGGGCACTTCGAAAGCGAACGCGCTGGTCATGCAGGAAAGCAGCATGGTCACCAGCAGAAGCATGGAAACGAGCTTTTTCATGTGTTTTTCCTTCCTTTGTTTAATTATTTTATGGCACCTGCCATTGGAAACAGTTGGAGGGGTGCTCCCCTGCGCTTAGCCCTTGATGCCCGAGCGGCTCACGCCGGACATGATGTACTTGCGCAGGAAGACGAACACCAGGAACAGGGGAAGCGAAACCAGGGCAACGGCAGCCATCTGCACGGGATAGTTCACGTCGCCGGAGGTTTCGGTGAAGGCATTGCGCAGACCGTTGGTGATCATGCGGTGCGCCTCGTCGTTGGCCACCAGTCGGGGCCAGATGTAGGAGTTCCACGCGCCCATCATCTTCAGAATGGTGATGGAGATCAGCGTGGGCAGGGACAGGGGTACCATCACCTTCCACAGATACTTCCAGTCGCTGGTGCCGTCCACCTTGGCGGCCAGGTACAGCTCGTTGGGGATCTGCAGGAAGTTCTGCCGCAGCAGGTAGATGTAGAACACGCTCACCAGGAAGGGCACGATCAGCACCGTGTAGGTGTTGATCCACCCCAGGCTCGTCACCGTGGAGTAGTTGGTGATGGTGAACAGCTCGCCGGGGATCATCATCGTGGCCAGCAGCAGCGCAAAGAGGGTCTCCTTGCCCTTGAACTCAAGGCGGGCAAAGGCGAAGGCCGTCAGGATGGTGATCACCAGGGACAGCAGCGTGGACACCAGGCCCACGATCATGGTGTTGATGAACAGGCGGCCCAGGTTGGCCGTGGTAAAGGCGTCCAGGTAGTTGCTCCACAGGATCACCTGGGGCCAGAAGGTGGGCGTGGACATACGGTATTCATCCAGGGATTTCAGAGAGGAAATAATCATCCAGTAGAACGGGAAAAGCACGATCAGGGCCATCACGATCAGGAAGATGTAGTTCAGGCTGATGGAAAACGCCTTGCCGATCTTCTGGGAGAGGGAGACCTTTTGCATGTTCTTTGCTTGCATGTTCAGTCCTCCCCTCTTAATAATGCACGCGCTTCTTGCTGACCTGCAGGTTAATCATGGTCACCACCAGGATGATGGCGAACAGGATCAGCGCGGCGGCACTGGCGCGGCCCTGGCTGTTGGTGCTCAGGGCATCGTAGATAAAGCCGACCATGGTGTTCAGTCGACCGGCACTGTCCGGCGGGCCCATGGTTTCGCCGAAGATACCCACAATGCTGGTATACTCTTTGAAGCCGCCGATGAAGCCGGTGATGATCACATAGGCCAGCATGGGCGAAAGCAGCGGCACGGTGATGCGCGTGAAGATGCGGCGGCGGGGGGTGCCGTCCACCTTGGCGGCCTCGTAATACTGCTTGTTGATGCTCTGCAAGCCGCCAAGCAGCACCAGAATCTTGAAGGGCAGCGCGTTCCACACGATGTAGACGATCATCACGAACATGTTCGCCTCGTAGGTGGAGCCGTAGTTAATCCAGTTGATGGGCTCACCGCCGAAGAACTGGATCACATTATTGATGATACCGGCGGTGACGATGATCTCGTTCTCCGTGCCGTAGAAGCTGCCCACGATATTGAACATGGCAGCGAACACCATGCCGATGGCGATGGAGTTGGTCACATAGGGCAGGAAGAAGACCGTCTGCAAAGCCTTCTGCAAGAACTTGATGGAGTTCAATGCCACGGCGATCAGCAGTGCCAGCAGGGTGGAAATGGGCACCGTCCACAGGCACAGGAGCACCGTGTTCTTCAGGCAGGAAACGAACCTGCGGTACTTGATCACCTTTTCAAAATTGCCGATGCCAAACTCGAACACTGCGCCGCCGGCAGCCTTCAATCCGGAGTAATTCTCCAGGAAGGCCATGCGCACGGTATTGATGATGGGCCACACCGTGAACACCAGCAAAAGCGCAATGGCCGGTGCCAGGTACAGCCAGGCTTTCCATTGATGCTTGCTTTCAACCATGTTACTTCACCTCGAAATGGATCCGCTCTCCGGTTTCCTTATTGAAGAGGAAGACCTTGTGAGGCTTGAGGGAATAGCGGACGGTTTCAGCGGTGGCGTCCAGCTTGTTGTCGGCGTCAATGATGGAGCGCACCACCGGGTTGAGGGAAGCCTCGTTGGTGGAAACGACGCTCACATCGCGGCCCATGACCTCCACATTGCTCAGCTTGCAATGCAGGGCACCCTTCTTGTCCAGGGTGAAGCCTTCGGGGCGGATGCCCACATACACCTTCTGGTCGGGCACCTTCTTCACATTCATCACATGATCCTCGCCGATGTACAGTTTGCCATCAGCCACCTCGCCCTCAAACACGTTGATGGGTGGCGTGCCCAGGAACTTGGCCACAAACAGGTTGGCGGGGCTGTCGTAAACCTCCTGGGGCTTGCCGATCTGCTGCACCACGCCCAGCTTCATCACCACGATCATATCGGAGATGGACATGGCCTCTTCCTGGTCGTGGGTCACGAACACGGTGGTGATGCCGGTCTCCTTCTGGATGCGGCGGATCTCCTCGCGGGTCTGCAGGCGCAGGCGGGCGTCCAGGTTGGACAGGGGCTCGTCCAGGAGCAGCACACGGGGCATCTTCACCAGGGCGCGGGCGATGGCCACACGCTGCTGCTGGCCGCCGGAAAGCTCGGAGGGCTTGCGCTCCATCAGCTCCTCGATCTGCACCAGGCGGGCGGCCTCATGGGCGCGCTCCAGCATGGTTTCCTTGCTCAGCTTGTCCTTGCCCTTCAGGTTCTGCAGGGGGAAGAGGATGTTCTGCTTCACGGTCATGTGGGGATACAGGGCATAGTTCTGGAACACCAGGCCGATGCCGCGGTTTTCGGTGGAAAGCTCGGTCACATCGTCATCACCGAAATAGATCCTGCCGCTGGTGGGCTTCTGCAGGCCGGAGATCATGTACAGCGTGGTGGACTTGCCGCAGCCGGAGGGACCCAGCAGACCGATCAGCTTGCCATCGGGGATGGTAAAGTTGAAATCGCTGACAGCAACGACTTCGTTTCCGGCCTTCTTATCGCGGCTGGGGAAAATTTTGGTGAGGTTTTCCAGTACGATTTTCATGGCATATCCCTTTCTTCTATCAAAAGTGTAGAATCTTTAGTAAGCTTCTCTGGCCGCTTTTTCGGCCTGCTGCTTTTTCTTGTAGGCGATCATATCCTCACGGGTGTTGAAGATCATCTGACTGGGCAGATCAATGCACACCGTGGAGGCGATGCCGTCGTGAATGGCGGCATTGGTGCGGGTGGCGATCAGCATAATGATGTTGACCAGCAGGATCGCCCCGATGATCACCGGTGCCACCAGGCCCACGCTGCCAAAGTAGATCATGATGATCATCAGCACGGGGATCATGGTTTCGATGGTGTACTTGCCCAGCACCGTGCGAATGAACAGCGTCGTTCCGCTGAGCCGGATGCCGTCCTGGCGCATCACGCCCAGGCCGAAGATTTTCTTGCCCAGGGTCTGCCCGTTGCCAAAGCACATGGGGATGGTGAACTCCATCACCATGTAACCCAGCAGGATGGACAGACTGGTCACCACCAGCGTCAGCTGCATCATCATATTGTAGGCATAAACCGCCTCTTCATCGGCAGCCAGCGCGTCATAAGCGGCGTTGAGCTGGCTCAGCTCTGCTTCGCCCAGGGCTTCATACTCCCCCAGTGAGAGGCGAAGATCGACGCCATAAGCTTCTTCATATTTGGCATAGCATGCATCCAACGTAGCGTTATACCCGTCAAAGCCCAGCGCGGTGGACAGCATCCATGCAAACAGCACGATCACAATGCACAGCAGAATGCCATCAAACAAGGCTGCGGAGCAACGCTTCCACATGCTTGCCTTTTGCAAGTCACTTGTCATGGAACCGCCTTTCTCGAAATCCATATTCTATTACATAGGATCTCTTTTTCCGGCCATTCCACGGCACAAGGCCGTGTACTGGCTACACTTCGGCCAACGCAAGCGTTGGCACTCGTTAGTCGGGGCAAAACGCCCCTCCCATTTTTAATATTATACTACACGGATTTTGCAAAATCCACACCTTTCCCTATTGTATACATTACAACAATGTTACTTATCATATACACTTCATCCAACCATTTTGATAGCGCAAAAAAGAAGAAACCGTTGAACCCTTATGGATTCAACGGTTTCTTCTACGCGAGCCCGGCAGGACTCGAACCTGCGACCTTTTGATTCGTAGTCAAACACTCTATCCAGCTGAGCTACGAGCCCGTATTGCCTTGGGAACTTGGTGTGTTCCTGACAGCTTTGATAGAATAACATATTCCAACCGGATTGTCAACAGGTTTTTTGAAATTTTTTTTATTTTTATGGTTTTCTTCCCTTGGGATAAACACCCAGCAGCCGAAGCTCCAGTGTATAAGGCGTTGCGGCCTCCATAGCGCGGTTCAGATGTGCCGGATCCATCGGCCCCTCAAAATCGGCCGAGAAGAAATAGGCAAACGTTGTGTGGGGCAGCGGACGGCTTTCGATGCGGGACATGTTCAGACCGCTCCGGGCGAAGGACTCCAGCACACGCACCAGCGCGCCCACCTCGTTGTTCACAGTGAAGACCACTGTCGCCTTCTCCGGCTCCGCCAGGGGCGCGGCATCCCTGCTCAGGATGAAAAACCGGGTGGTGTTCAGGTCGGAGGTCTGGATATTCCGCTGCAAAATGTTCAGCCCGTAAGCCTTGGCAGCCTCCTCACTGGCAATGGCCGCGAAGGTTTTGTCGCCCTTCTCCGCCACTTCCCTGGCACTGATGGCCGTGTTGGCCGAAGGAACAATCTGCACGCCGCTGAGGGTGGACAAGAATGCATCGCACTGGGCAATAGCTTGCGGATGGGATGCGATCTGCCGGATATCCGTCAGTTTCGCGCCGGGCACTGCCAGCAGCTGGTGCCGCACCGCCTTCATGGTTTCGCCCACAATGTGCAGCGGCAGCTTCTCCAGAATGGTGTAGGTGGGCAGCACCGCACCGGCAAAGGAGTTCTCCACCGGCAGCAGGGCATAGTCCGCCTGGCCGTCGATCACCGCCTGGGCCGCCTCTGGAAAAGTGGCATAGCCCACGCACTCCCCTGCCGGAAACGCCGCCTGGGCCGCAGCCTCGGAGAAGCTCCCCTGGGTTCCCGGATAGGCAATCACTTGACGCATGCCTGCCGCTCCTTCCACAATTCCATCACGCCAATGGCTGCCATGGCTTCGATCACCGGCACCGCCCTGGGCAGAATGCAGGGGTCATGACGGCCATGGATGTTCAGCTCGGCATTCTCCCCCGTGCAGAGGGACACCGTTTGCTGGGTCTGCCCAATGGAGGGCGTTGCCCTGACGGCACAGCGGAAGATCACCGGCATGCCGCTGGTGATGCCACCCAGCACGCCGCCGGAATGGTTGCTGGTTGTGACGACCTTGCCTTCTTCCATGCGGAAGGGGTCGTTGGCCTGGCTGCCCCGCAGGGCCGCAAAGCCGAAGCCTTCGCCAAACTCCACACCCTTCACCGCGGGCACAGAGAACATCAGGTGGCTCAGCACGCTTTCCACACTGTCGAAGAAGGGCGCACCCAGTCCGGCAGGCAAGCCGGTGATCCGGCACTCGATCACGCCGCCGATGGAGTCCTGCGCCTGCAATGCCTGCATGGCTTCCTGCTCCATGGCTGCATCCAGGCCCTGGCGCAGCACAGGCAGGTGCATGGCTTTCAGCCCGGAAACATCGGCGTCCGGGTGATCCATAAAGCTGTCGTCGATCACGCTGCCCAGCCGCTGGATATGGCTGGCAATTTGCACACCCTGGCTTTCCAGCCACTGGCTGCACAGCGCGCCTGCAAACACGATGGGTGCCGTCAGCCGTCCGCTGAAATGCCCGCCGCCGCGCCAGTCCTCAAATCCGTAGTAGCGCACATGGCCGGTATAGTCCGCATGGCCAGGGCGCACCAGGTCCACGCCCTCGCCGTAATCCTTGGAGCGCGTATTGGTGTTGCGGATGATGGCGCAGATGGGCTGGCCCGTGGTGCGGCCGTCCAGCACGCCGGAGAGGATCTCCGGCACATCAGCTTCCTTCCGGGGCGTGGTCAGGCTGCTCTGCCCGGGCGCGCGCCGCTTCATTTCGGCCGCAAGGCGATCCATGTCAATGGTCATGCCCGCCGGGAAGCCATCCATGGTGATGCCGATGGCCTCGCCGTGGCTCTGGCCGAACAGGGCCAGGTGCAGGTGCTGGCCGAAAAAGCTGCTCATTCTGCAATGCCTCCCAGGGATTGATACACATTCAGGAATTCCGGCCAGGATTTGCTCAGGGCTTCCACGCCCTGCACGGTCACGCTTTCCTGGCACACCGTGGCCGCGATGGCCGCCAGCATCACCATGCGGTGATCGCCGCAGCCGTCCACCGTTACGCCGCCCTTCAGGCTGCCGGTGCCGTGGATGACGATATCATTCCCGTCCGCTTCGGCCTGGCCGCCCAGGGCGTTGATCATCTTGACGGTTTCCGCCAGGCGGTCGCTTTCCTTCAGCCGTAGGCGACCGCAGCCGGTCAGGCGGCTCTCGCCGGGGATCATCTGGCAGGTCAAGGCCAGGATGGGTGCAATGTCGGGGCAATGCTGCATGTCCAGCACCGCACCATGGAGATTGTCACCCTTCACGGTGATCCCCGCATCGCTCTCCTGCACCTGTGCGCCCAGGACCTGCAAATGCTTGAGCACTGCCCGGTCGCCCTGGGTGGTTTGCCGGGCCAGGCCCGTCACAGTAATGTCGTGCCCCATGGCTGCCGCGCACAGAAGCACCGCCGCCTGGGAATAATCGCCGCTGAGGCGTCCGCTCCTGGCCTGATAGCTTTGGTTGCCAGGAATCGTCCAGCTGAAGGGGCCGTTCTCCTCCACCTGGATGCCGCTTTCCTGCAATGCCTCCAGAGTCATGTTGATATACCCGGCGGATTCCACCGGCGGCAGCACCGTGAGGGTGGATTCGCCGTCCAATAGCGGCAGCGCAAACAACAAGCCTGAAACAAACTGGCTGGATACATTGCCCGGCAGCACATACTGGCCCGCCTGCATTTTGCCGGAAACCGTCAACTCGGCCGACCGATCGGCCCCCACGCCCATGCGCCAGCTGACGCCCCGGGGCACAAACAGATCCTGATAGACCTCCATGGGCCGCTGACCCAGCCTGCCGTGCATGCGGAAAGTAGCTCCGCCTGCCACACTCAGGGCAATGGGCACAAAAAAGCGCAGGGTGGAGCCGCTTTCGCCGCAATCCAGCACAGGCAAAAAGGACTTGCGGGGCTTTCCGCCCTGCAAGGTCAGCACATCACCGTTGGCCTCCACCTGTGCGCCCAGGCCCCGCAGGCAGCGGCTGGTGGCATCCATATCATCCGACGCCATAAAGCCTTCCAGCCGGGTCTCCTGCATGGTCAGGCCTGCGCAGATCATCTTTCTGTGGGCTTCGGATTTGCTGGCAGGGGCGGCCACAACGCCTTTCAATAATGCCGGTCGAAAAATCTTGTCCATCATAACTCCATCCGCATGCCGGGGCATTCTCCCCTGCATACAGTCAACGATAATATGTTATTTGGTCGTTACCGGTACTAATCATAACATACTGCGGCTTCGTTGTGTTGTTTTATTCGTGTATAAAATAAGAGCGAAAACGCCCTTCTTCCGGGCGGCCAAAAATGAAAAAGTCCGGCCATTCCAGCCGGACAGAATTGCGTTACACCTTGGGTTCGATCAGGATCTCCTCCAGCGACAGTCGAGGACGCATGGGCGGTTCCTCTGCGGGATAACCGATGGCCACCACGCTGGGCAGCTCCATGTCAGCACGGCCCACAACCTTCAGGATATCCGCCTCGGCATAGGCCGTGTGGCCGATCCACAAAGCACCCAGGCCCAGATCCACCGCCGTCAGGCACATATGCTCGATGGCCGCGCCAATGGAAAGGTCGTCGAAGTGCTTCCAGAAGTCATCCTTCTCGCGCAGAACCATGATCAGCACCGGAGCCTGCCGGATGATCCGTGCCGAGATGGCCGAATCATTAGCCACGCCGGGGTGATCCTCCACCCACTGGATCATGGTTTCGGCCACCTTGCGCTTCATGTCGCCGGTGAGCACCATCAGCCGCCAGGGCTGCCGGTTGCAGGCAGACTGGCACAGCCGCGCGCTTTCCAGGATTTGAAGGATATCCTCCTGGGGAACCTCGGTGGGATAAAAGCGGCGAATGCTGCGCCGCCTGGCGATCACTTGCTTGAGCTCCATAAACGCATCCTCCATTCATCCTGTTGCAATTGCATTTCGCGGCAGTTCCAGGTTTCGCCCATCACATGGTAGGCTTCTGTTTCCTCCACTTCAACCTCGCGGAAGCCTGCCGAGCGGTAGCAGCCATAAGCAGCTTCATTGTTCTCGAACACCGCCAGAGAAACCCTGTCCACCCTTGCCACACAAAAGGCGTAGAACAGGGCCATGTTCAGCATATCCTTGCCGTAGCCGCAGCCGCGTTTGGCGTCATCCACGATCACAAAGCCGAAGCGCAGTTCGTTCTTTTCATCGGTTGGAAAGCGCATGGTCAGGTGACCCACCACGCCGCTTTCGTCATAGGCGGTCATGGGGTAAAAGTCCTTTGCCCCGGCATAGAGGCGGTTCATGTCCTCCGGCATGGCAGGGTATCTCTCGTAGCGATCCGCGCTCCACTGGCGGAAGGCGTATTCATTCTTGATCCAGCTGAGGATATGTTCCGCGTCCTCCGGCTGGTAGGGCCGCATATGCAGCATACGCTATCCCCCTTACAGCGCACCCAAGTGCAGCCGCGCCCGGATGCTGGGGCATGCCGCGCAGCCGCCGTCGCCGGTTTCGCGCAGGGAGGCAGGCAGTGCATCGCCCACTTCCTTCATGGCCAGCAGCACCTCGTCCGGTGCAATGGGGCAGCGGATGCCCGAAAGCACCATATCCGCCGCCGTAAACGCCACACCCGAGGCACCCACATTACGGTACACGCAGGGCACTTCCACCAGCCCGCCCACGGGGTCGCAGACCAGGCCCAGCAGGTTCATGATGGCAAAGGCCGCAGCGTCCACGCACTGCTGGGGATTGCCACCCTCCAGGAAGGCCAGTGCCGCAGCCGCCATGGCCGCCGCCGAGCCGCATTCCGCCTGGCAGCCACCCTCCGCGCCGGAGATGCTGGCCTGGGTAGCGATGCTCTGCCCCACCGCCGCAGCAACGAATAGCGCATCCACCGCCTGATCTTCAGTCACATTTTGTTCTTCCATCATGGCCAACACCACGCCAGGCAGGATGCCGCAGGCACCCGCCGTGGGGGCCGCCACGATCTTGCCCATGCAGGCATTGCACTCCGCCGTGGCCATGGCATAGACTTCTGCCTTGCCCAGCAGCATGCCGCAAAGCAGCTTGCCTTCCTCCAGGCGTTTGAGGAACACCGCCGCCTGGCCTCCGCTGAGGCCGGACACCGAGCGCAGCTTTTCATCCAGGCCGCTTTGCACGGCTTCTTTCATGCAGTTCAGGTGGCTGCGCATGATCGCCCGCACGTCCTCTTCCGGAATGCCGGATTCCTCCGCCTGGCAGCGAACCGCCACCTGGGCGATGCTCCCCACTCTGGCCAGGCGCACCCACTCATTCAATGTATAGTCCATCAGCTGGGCCTCCTTTTCAGGAACGTCGCGCTCTGCACTGCGTTAGCCGCGCGGATCTTCTCCAGCACCGCATCCTCCGGGACGCCGTCCAGCTCCAGCACCATCATGGCATCTGCACCGGCCTTGCGGCGATACACCTGCATGTTGGCGATGTTCAGCCCCTGCCCGGCCAGCGCGCCCGTTACCGCAGCGATCACGCCCGGCGCATCCGTCTGATGGATGATTAGCGTGTTTTCCTTGCCGGTGAAATCCACGTTCAGGCCGTTGAGCTTATGCACTTCAATGTTGCCGCCGCCCACGGAGGCAGCCTCCATCTGCAGGATGCTTCCATTGATGCCAGTGATATGCATGCGCACCGTATTGGGATGGGCGCCGCGGATATTGATAGAAGAAAACACCACCGTCATGCCGGACTGCTGGGCCAGGGCCAGCGAGTCGCGCAGCCGGGGATCATCCACCGCCATGCCCATCAAACCGCCCACCACAGCCCGGTCTGTGCCGTGGCCGCGATAGGTTTTGGCAAAGGAGCCGTGAAAGCCGATCTCCGCCCGGACGATCTCTTCGCCCAGGAGCATCCGCGCCGTCAGGCCAATACGAGCGGCACCGGCTGTATGCGAGCTGCTGGGCCCGATCATCACCGGTCCGATCAAATCGAACAGATCCATTTCCATGTCCTCCCCGAAAGGAAGTATTCTGCTTGCTATTTTACAATGGAAATGATGATAGGTCAAGAAGTATACTTTTTTTCAAATTCCCCCTTGACTTTTTGTCGACTCGCATGTATAATAATCACTGTTGCGGATGACCGACGTAACATCATGGAGAGTTGGCTGAGTGGTCTAAGGCGCACGACTGGAAATCGTGTGTGGGCTTATACCCCACCTAGGGTTCAAATCCCTAACTCTCCGCCAGCAAAACCTTGAAGCATTGCTTCAAGGTTTTTGTTATTTCACCACTTTCATATATGAAAAAAGCTGACCCGCCGGTCAGCCTTTATCATGCTCCAAACCTTTTAGTATTTTCACCAGCAGGCCATGCAGCTGCTGCCGCTCTTCCATGGTCAGGTGCACGCATCCGCCCATGTGCTGCGGAATCCCCCTGGCCTCGTCCTTGATGGCCAGGCCCCGTTCCGTCAGATCCACAAATACGTTGCGTTCATCCTCTTTAGAACGGGTCCGGGTGATGTACCCCTTGCTCTCCAGCTTTTTCAGCACCGGGGTCATCGTGCCCGAGTCAAGGTACAGCCGCTCCCCCAGCTCCTTCACCGCAATGTGGCGGTGCTCCCACAACACCATCAGGGTAATGTACTGGGTATAGGTCAGATCCAGCGGATCAAGAAACGGCTTGTAGCGGCGGATGACCTCTTTGGAGCATACATACAGCGGAAAGCAGAGTTGATTTTCCAGCTTCAGCGGATCAAACTGCTCAGGCATAGCACTGACACCTCGGTTAGTGATTAATAATATTAATTATATCACAACTTTTTTCGTTTGACAATCACCCTGCGCAAAAGCCAGTCCTGTTTCCGCTTATTCTCCGATGGTCACGTTCACGCCGTTCACAGCCACATCGCCGTCGGCCAGCACCAGGATGTACCGCCGCCCGTCGATCACGCGGGTCTCGATCAGGTCACTGTGGGCAGGATCCACGTTGATGGTCACGCTGGGGGTATTCACCTTGAAGGATTTCGGCGTGACCATGTTCACCGCAGGCAGCTCGGTATATGCGCCGAAGGTTTCGGTGTACTGCCGGTCGAAGGCGTCGGTCTTCTCTTGGGAAACACCGCAGCTTTCCAGCACATCCTTCACATCCTGCCGGGTCAGCTTCAGGGGCTCGGCATGCTTGTCGGCCTTGCGCTCCTCGATCATGGTGCTCACGGTTTCGTGCACGGCCTGCATCACATCCAGGCTGCATTCTTCCTTGAGGGACTCCTGCAGCACCGTCTGGAAGGTCTCCTTCTGCTCGCTGGCAGGCATCTGGGGCTCCGCACCGAAGACGATCTTCACAAAGTCGTCGTGGGTCTTGCCGCTGTCACGGGTGTAGAACATGGTGGTGTAGATGTTCGCGCTGCGCTCTTCAAACGACGGGAACAGGAAGCCCAGCTCGGGCATGGAAACCATCCAGTCGGTGGGCTTGTTGTGGAACTCCCCTTCCGCCGCGAAATAGCCCAGGGCAGGCTTGGTGGGCTTCACAGGGCATACCGCACAGATGATGTAGCTGAACACGTCTGCCGAGCGGTCGGCATCCGTTTCGTCGTTGCCGTCCTTGTAGGGCACGTCGTAGCCGTCGTGCATCAGCAAAACCAGATAGTTGCTGGCCAGCTGCGCCGCGTCGACAGACTGCACCTCCTGCTCCTTCACCGCCTGGACATACTGCACAGCCTTTTCATAGAGCTCATTCACGGCCATATCGTCCTTCAGGGCACTGCCGCGCAGGTCCATCAGCAGCTTGTGCTCGTCGCCCTCCATGGTCTGCTTGGCGGTGAACTCCACGGGCAGCAGGTTCTGCCCCGCCGTGCCGCTGAGCACCTTTTTGAAGATGGCCATGTACTTTTCCAGCTCCTCCTGCGCCATGCCATAAACGGGATGCGCAAAGGTGGAGATCACCTGGCCGTCGTGGGCAATATAGCAGCCGCGGATCACACTGGGGTTGCGGCGGTCAGGGTTCAAACGGCGGCGGATCTCCGCAAAATCGCGTGGATTCATCGGTTATGCACCTCGATTTCATCAGTTTGCCGGAATATTGTAACACATTCTTGATATTTTCGCAAGAAAACAGGCTCCCGATTTTCTCGGAAGCCTGATGCGTTAATCCAGATTATCCCGGGTGATGTTCCTGATCCAGCCCTTTTTCTTGTAATGCCAGATGTTCACCGGCATCTTCACAAACTCATCCAGGCAGAGGATGAAATACACCCACATCTCCGGCAGCTTGAACACGAATGCGCACAGGAGGCCCACCGGCACCGCATAGCCCCACATGGCCACCGTATCGCAGATGAGGCCGTACTTCACATCTCCGCCGGCGCGGAAAATGCCGCAGATGAGCATCGTGTTCACCGACATACCCATGATGTAATACGCATTGATGAACAGCATGATGTTCAGCTCGGACTTCACCACATCCGTCACGGTAACATAAAGGTGCATGAAATCCAGCACCACCGGCCGGCACAGCAGGATCACCGCGCCGCCCAGCAAAGCCGTGATGATACTCAGGCCCACAAAGCGCTTGGCGTATACCTTGGCTTCCTCCAGGCGGTTGTCGCCCATGGCCTTGCCCAGGATAATACCAGCCGCCGATGCTGTGCCAAAGCACACCACCGTACCCAGATTGCGCACCACCGAGGCCACGGAGTTCGCCGCCACGATGTCGCTGCTCAGGTGGCCCAGGATCACCGAATACACGCTGAACGCCAGGCCCCAGATGATATCGTTGCCCGCCGCCGGAACCGCCAGGCGCATGAAGTCCCGCATCAGCTGGCCGCCCCGGGCCAGGAGGTACTTCACCTTCAGCCGGATGATCTTGCAGCGCGTGCCGTCAATGATGCACACCGCTACCTCCACCGCACGGGTGATGGAGGTGGCCAGGGCCACACCCATAATGCCCAGCTTGGAAAACGGACCAATACCGAAAATGAAGCAGGCGTTCAGCACCACGTTCATGATCACCGCAGAACAGTGCACCGCCGCGCTCATCTTCACACGCTCCACCGAGCGCATCACGCTCAGGTAGATCTGTGCAAAGGCACCCAGCACATAGGAGGCACTCACCACCCGAAGGTAAACGGCACCCTCTTTGATCAGCTCCAGGTCGTCGGTATAAATGCGCATGAGGGCCTCCGGGCACACAGCCGCAGCGATGCCGAACACCGCGCCCACCAGCAGCGCAATGCGCAGGGCCATGCCCATGACCTTCTCCACCGTTTTGCGGTCGCCCTTGCCCCAGTACTGGGCCGCCATCACCGCCGAGGCAGAGGACAGCCCATAAATCAGGTTGCTGAGGATAAAGGCGATCTGTCCTGCCAGCGAGGAAGCACTCAACGCCGCCTGGGACACAAAGGACAGCATCAGCACGTCGGCGGAGTTCACCGCCGCATCCATAAAGTTTTGCAGGGCAATGGGCAGGGTGATGCGCATCGCCTGCTTATAAAAGGAACGCTTCTCCTCACGGGAGCCAAGCTTCCAGGTCATTTCACTCATTTATGCAGAAACCTCCGTCTTGGCCCGGCCAAGCTTATTCCACCACTTGAAGGACATGGGCCACAGAATGCCGCCCACTGCCGTCATCAGGAAGTAGCGGATGCCGTGGGCGAACATGGCCTCGCCGAAGATCGCCGTGAACACCGGTTTCAGGCCGGACTTTACCGCCACCACCAGGAGCAGTCCGATGACCACCTTGCATACCTGCGCCCACCACACCGCCTTGGTGTCGAAGTGCAGGTACTTCTCATCCAGCCACCAGGCCAGCAGCACGCCAGCCGTTACGCCCACCACCTGCCAGGCAGCCTTCACGCCGTGAGCATCGAACTCCGCCACATTGGCCGCCCGGGCAGGCATGAACAGCACATAGGCCATCAGGGCCAGAGCCAACAGCATGGAGCCGATGTTCACCAGCCAGGTCACCTTGCCGCCCTTGTTGTACAGCCAGGTCATCAGCAGCACCGTCACTGTGCCCGTAACGAGGGACACCCCCACGTCCATGGGCGTATGCACACCCAGGTACATGCGGGAGAAGCCCACGATCAGCACCGCCGCAATGCAGGCGATGGTCACGCCGGTCTTCTTCTGCCAGGCAGCCAGACCGCCGAAGCATGTTGCAGCCGACTGGGTGTGGCCGCTGGGGAAAGAATACCCCGTGGCCGCATCCCGGGCAGCCTCCACAATGGTAAAGGAGGGATCCAGCACCCAGGGCCGCGGCACCAGGAAGATCGCCTTCAGCAGCTGATTCAGCGCAGTGCCAGCCATGCCCATCACCATAAAGCGGTAGCCCCAGGCCTTGTTGCAGCACCACAAAATCACCATGGCAATGACCATGAACACGGTTTCATCGCCCATTTCCGTCAAAACCAGCATCAGTTCATCCAGCCAGGGCATGCGGATGGACTCCAGCCATTTCAAAACAGCCATATTAATTCTCCTTCATTTGCATCAAAGCCTGGGCCAGGCATTGGGCCTCGGGCTCATGGGCGATCTCCCACAGGCGGATGGTGCAGTGCAGCACGCCATCCTTCACATACACAATACCCATGCGGTCGCAGCGTTCCACGTTGTCGATCATCTCCACCGCCATGTCCGCTGGGGCGTCCAGCACCTCGCAGTGGGCATGCTGCAGCAGCCTGTACCAGGGCGGCGTGGTGCTATTCTCCGCCGGGAAACCCTGCAGGGCCGGATGTTCCGGCTGGATGCACAGGCCCATGGTGCCCACCGGCACCGGCCGGCCCATGGACTCGGAGATCGACCGGAACATGGAATAGCACCAGAAGTCCGTGCAGTATTCCGCAGGCCGCTTGTCCGTGCTGTCCGGCACGACGATGTCGCCAGGCCGAGCCTGGTCAATGCTGGGCACGAAGCGCACCATCTTTTCACCCAGCCGGATGCCCTCTTCGGTGATCGTCACCTGGCTCTCCGGGAACACCCACACCGGGTATTCATTCCAGGTGCCGTCCTCCAGTTCCAGGCGGATGGTCAGGCAGCGGGGCTTCGTTGCCTCCACCGCGCCGAAGCTCACCGTGCCGCAGTCTGTCAGGCGTTCGGTAGCCTTGGGCACAGGCACTGTATACTTGGCAATGACCTCGCCATTTTCCAGCAGCGTGCAGGTCACCTGAGTATGCTGACGGTCGTGATCCGTTTCCGAAACCATCACGCCCAGCTTCACTTCGTCGCCGCTTTTCAGCACAAAACGTTCCATGCAGCCCAGCACCACGCAGGGCGCGCAGAAGCTGCGCCACACCTCCGGCGTGACCAGACCCTTGGATTCCATAAAGGCGTTCAGTACGCCCACCAGGGCCGTACCCTGGCCCGGGAAATCCTTCAGATCCAGCAGCTGGAAGCCGCTCAGTTCCCGGGAGCGCAGCGCGGTTTCGATTTCCCGGCGGTAGCAGTCCACCGCCAGCCTGCCAGCAGCGCGGAAGTACTCCTCATGCTTATCAAACAGGCCCTTGTCCTTCAGCCGCGCGGCAAAGGCCTCGAAATTACGTGGCTTCAGCGCACCGGTGTACCGGGCGATCTCGTTAAAATCGGGGTAGAAGGTATACTGGCCCACCTCGTGGGAGATCACCGGCACCTGGGGCAGCAGCATATCGCCTGCCTGGGTGTCCACTTCCTTCACGCCGGTGCCGTACTGGATCAGCGTCTTCCCTGCATGCTGCTCCCCTGCCTTCACCACGCTGGGCGCGATGATGGCGTCATAGTTGTACACCGACTCCGGCTCCGTCAGCTGCACATGGCCCTGGGGCGCATCGCACATGGCATAGGAGCCGCGGAACAGCCGCTCCCTGTCCAGGCGCACACCGCAGAAGAGGTTTTCCTCCTCCAGCACCACGGGCACAAACTGAAAATTGTTGGAGCCGGAAACGTACAGTTTATCCGTCGAAAAAGCCTTGTAGCCCCGCAGCATCTCGTTCAGCCGTTCATGGCTGCCCCACAGTTCGTTGCCCATGCTCATGATCACAAAGGAGGGATGGTGCCCGAAACTGCGCAGAATGCCGAAGCCTTCCTCAATCAGGTAGGCCTGTTCCGTTTCATTGTAGCCTTCTTCGCCCGGTGCCGCCACCGTGCCCCAGAAGGGCAGCTCCGGCTCCATGTAGATGCCCATCTGATCCGCCGCGGCAAAGGCAGCTTCCGGCGGACAGCAGGTGTGATAACGCAGATGGTTGATGCCGTATTCCTTCAGCGTACGCATGGCCCGCAGCCAGCTTTCCACATCCGTGGGCGCATAGCCGGTCTCCGGCCAGACAAGGCCGTCATGGGTGCCGCGCAGGAACACGCTGCGGCCGTTCACCAGCAGCGTGCGGCCCTGAGTGGTCATGCGGCGCATACCGAAGCTGCGCACAGCCTCAGCGTCGCCCACCGTCAGGCGCAGGGTCAGCAGGTTGGGGTGGAATTCATCCCACAGGGGCGGCTGCTGGTCAAAGGTGTATACCAGGTCGATCTTCCCGTCGGCTACCGGAGCCTCCACTGTGCCGTAGCCCTCCACGGTGATCACTGCCTTGCCCTCGTGAGCTCCCTGCACCTGCGCCGTGATCTGCACGCTTTGCAGATCATCCTGAGGCGTGATCATCACATCCTGCAGGATGGTTTCGCACAGGGTCAAGCTCATTTCACCGGTGATGCCGTTCCAGTTGGTCTGGGTATCGGGCGAAGTCATGTGGCCGCCCTTCGTGGGGTAATCCACATTGCTTACGCGGATCACCATTTTGTGCTGGCCAGCCTCAGGCCCATCAAAAATATACACATGGGGCGCACACAGGCTGTTGCGGCTACCCAGCAGCACGCCGTCCACCCACACGGTGGTCTGACGAGTGCGCTCCAGCTTCAGCACGGCATAGGTATGCTTCTCCGTCACCGCAAAGCTTCGCCGGAACCAGGCATACCCTTCAAACTTATATTCGTCGGTGAGATACCCCTCAGGCCGCTCTTCGTTCACTTTCCCCAGCTTGGCATACGACGTGCTGCCCGGCAGCTGAATGCTGTCAGGATAAACCACAGGCTGCTCCGCCTGCTTATGGGCATCCAGTGCTGCTTGCCACACACCGCTCAGATTGATCTTCATCGTATTTTTCCTTCCGGACAGTGCTTCTTTCCAATTAAAATAAACACGAGTCCTGCTTTTGTCCACGCACAGTTTACCATAATCTCCCCTGCCATTCAACATGAAACTTTGATGAGAAATAACCCGTTTCCCTGTTCAAAAATTCCCTGCCGTGGTATAATATCACAGGTGCCTTAGGAAAGGCTCATCCTGCTGTACCCGATGTTTTTCCATGCAGGCCATAGCAAAAACGGCATTGCGAATCCTTATGAGCGCATCATATTCCAGTGCAGGCATCCATCCGCAGCCTTGAAACCAACCAAAGGAAGGATCACCATGAAGCTGAACCGCAAAACATTATTCGAGATCGCCATCGCCGCGCTGCTTTTATTCCTGGCCATCCATTACTGGGATCAGGCTGTGGGCGTGGTGGGGCTGATCTTCGCAGCCGCGTCGCCCCTTGTGTTCGGCGGCATTCTGGCGTTTATCGTCAACATCCTCATGAGCTTTTACGAGCGCAACCTTCACCGGCTGATCAAGCCGAAAAAGCCGCTGAAATTCCTGCGGCCCCTGTGCATGCTGCTGGCCTTTGTCACCCTGGTATTGGTGATCTTCCTGATCATCCGCATGATCGTCCCCGAGCTGTACGAGTGCCTTGAGGTGCTGGTGGGGGCCATCCCCAACGCGCTGCGCACCGTGGCCCGCTGGGCTGAGGATACCCTGAACATTTCCGGCCTGTTTAACCAGGTAATGGTCGAATGGCAGGCTAACCAGGAAAAGCTGCAGGAAACCATCTCCAAGGGTTTCAACGCCGTGCTTTACGGCGCAGGCAGCGTGATGAGCGTGGTAGTCAGTGCCACCTCCACCGTGGTTTCCAGCGTGATCACCCTGTTCCTGGGCGTGGTCTTTGCCATCCACCTGCTCACCGGTAAGGAACGCCTTGGCGCGCAGGTGAAAAAGCTGATGGACCACTTCCTGCCTGAGAAAATCAACAGCCGCGCCCGTTATGCCCTGAACATCCTGAACGACAGCTTCCACAGCTACATCGTCTGCCAGGTCACCGAGGCCTGCATCCTGGGTGCCCTTTGCTCCATCGGCATGATGATCCTGCGCCTGGATTACGCCCTGATGATCGGCTGCCTGATCGGCGTCACCGCGCTGATTCCCATTGCCGGTGCCTATATCGGCGGCGGCATCGGTGCCATCATGCTGTTTTCGGTGGACCCCACCAAGGCATTGATCTTCATCATCTTCCTGGTGGTGCTCCAGCAGATCGAGGGCAACGTCATCTATCCCCGCGTAGCCGGTTCTTCCCTGGGCCTGCCAGGCATCCTGGTGCTGGCTGCCATCACCATCGGAGGCGGCCTGCTGGGCATCACCGGCATGCTGATCGGCGTACCGCTGACCACCGCCATCTACCGCATGCTGAAGGATCACGTCAGCAAACCCAAAGCCGCATAACAAACGCTGCCCCGCAAGCCATTGGCCTGCGGGGCGCTTATTATTCAAAATGAATCTTCATCATCAGGCACGGGGCGCCTTCTTCACCGATATACACGCCTTCGCTGCGGAACCCGGCCTTTTCGTAACAGCGGACGGCCCGCTTGTTCTCCACCTCAGGATCAATGAACAGCGTCTTGACACCCGGATGCTTTTCTCGGATTACCTCCACCATCTGTCGCAATGCCTCGGAGCCGAATCCCCTGCTGCGGTTTTTCACCGCGCCGATCCACATATCCAGCCCGATGGTCTGCGCATCCTGAATGTAGTACTGGATAAACCCAATGGGCTGGCCCCCATGCAGGATGAAATACGGGAACACGTCCTTGGGATGCTTCACCCGTTCGCCGTATTTCTCAATGATTCTCTCCAGCGACACCGGCGGCTCGCCCTTTTCATCGCACCACACCCACTGCTGCAATTCCGGCTCCAGAAACCAGCTGCGCAACGCCTGGTAGTCTGCCATGGTGTCTTCCATCAGCCGCAGAGTGATCATGCCGATGCCTCCCTTTTCTGCAGGTAACAAAAAAACCTTGAACCATCAAGATTCAAGGTTTGCGTGGCTCCGATTGGACTCGAACCAATGACACTCCGGGTATGAACCGAATGCTCTAGCCAACTGAGCTACGGAGCCACATGTGGTTGCGGGGGTGGGACTTGAACCCACGACCTCCGGGTTATGAGCCCGACGAGCTACCAAGCTGCTCTACCCCGCGTCATCATCACCTTAGCGGCGACAAGGGATATAATACACGATTCCAGGCAGAATGTCAAGCACTTTTTCAAAAAAAGTTTCATGAACTTTCCAAGCTGTCCGCGGCAGGCGATGCGTCCCATCCCCTGCCGCGGACAGCTTGCAGTGCCGGATCATTCCAGCAGGAACATCTGCATCATCTTGGGCTGCGCGCCGGTCACAGGATCCATCTCCAGCTCCAGCACATCCTCCATATACACATTCCAGCGGTCCACAATGGGGCTGCCGGCCTGGGTCTTCTCAGCAAATTCAATGCCCTTTTCGCATTCATAATAGCCGAACAGCACATCGCCATCGGACCAGATGGTATAGTTGCAGATGCCGGCCGCCTTCAGCAGCTCCTTCATCTCGGGCCAGATCTCATCGTGGCGGCGTTTGTATTCGGCCTGCATGCCAGGCTTGATGCGTCCCTTCCAGGCAAAACGTTCCATAGAGCAAATCTCCTTTGCAATTGTTTTGCTGCATACATTCGCCGCCGCCTGGCCCGATTCCTGCAACAGAAAAGCAGCAGACACCATGTCTGCTGCTGAAAATCAGTTGTTGATCGTCCCCATAATGCGCACGATGCTGCCCAGCGCGTTGTTCAGCTCCTTGGCTTCGCTGCGGCTCAGGCTTTCGCGCCACTCGGTCACCTGCTTGGCGATATCCTCGCGGATCGCCTCCAGGCGTTTTTCGCCTTCGGGCAGCAGATGCACATTCACAATGCGGCGATCCTGCTCGCTGCGCACACGCTCCACCAGGCCGTCGTCCCTCAGGCTGTCCACCAGAGGGGTGATGTTCGGCTTGGCAATACCCAGCCGGTCGGAGATCTGACCGATGGACATGGGGCCCTGGGACAGCATGATCAGAATCTGGATATGGGAAAAAGGCATCTGATGCACACGCACCAGTTCATCCACATGGATCACGCGCTTGGGGAACAGCGGCAGCAGGTCAAACAGATTGCCGGAAAGGCTGTTGACAAGCGTTGCATCTTCATTCCATTTCTTTGGCATAAGGTCACACCGTCCTACAAATATATACAGGTTTTTTATAACAAATGAATTTTCGTGTGTCAAGGTGAAAACATCGCTTTTTGTGTGATAACGCAACACATTTTGCAAAAACACACCAAGCTGTGTTATTCATTTTCTGTATGAACAAGTGTATCCTGCTGTGCATGCTTGCCAAGCCCGTTCCCCCCTGTTATAATGAATATACTTCCCTTACTGCAGAAAGGAGCACGAACCATGCTCAAACAATTTACCAAAGCAGAACGCGGCTGGATCATGTATGACTGGGCCAACTCCGCCTTTGCAGCGATCATCGCAGCCATCATCCTGCCGAATTTCTATTCCACCCTCACCGCTGGCGATCCCGTTGCAGGCCCCTGGTGGGGCTATGCCACCAGCATCGCCACCTTCATCTGCGCCATTCTCGCGCCTTTCTTCGGCACCCTGGGCGACTACCGCGGCTACAAAAAGAAGCTGTTCACCGTCTTTGCGCTGCTGGGCATCATCGCCACCGCCGCGCTGAGCTTTACCGCCAACTGGAAGGTAATGCTCCTGCTGTACATCCTGGGCACCATCGGCTTCAACGCCTCCTGCGTGTTCTACGATGGCTTCCTGCACGACGTCACCACCCCCGACCGCATGGACGCCGTTTCCTCCTACGGCTACGGCCTGGGCTACATCGGCGGCAGCACCATCCCCCTGCTGATGGGCATGGCCCTGATCCTTTTCGGCGAGTCCTTCGGCGTGCCTGCCGACCTGACCTGCCAGATCTCCTTCATGATCACCGCCATCTGGTGGCTGGTGTTCACCATTCCCATGTGGAAGAACGTCCATCAGGTGCATAACATCGAGCCCGACGGCAACCTGCTCCAGCAAACGCTCAAGCGCATGACTGCCGTCATCAAGCGCATCGGCAAAAACAAGGGTCTCATCTTCTTCCTGCTGGCCTATTTCTTCTATATCGACGGCGTGGGCACCATCATCCACATGGCCACCATTTTCGGCCAGAACATGGGGCTGGACAGCAACGTGCTGATCATCGTCCTGCTGGTGGTGCAGATCGTCGCCTTCCCCTGCGCCATCGCCTACGGCAAGCTGGCCAAGAAGTACAGCGTGCGCAGCATGATCCTCTTCGGCATCGGCACCTACATGATCATCTGCTTCGTTGCGCTGATCCTGGAGCCACTGCGCCAGATGGGCCAGGGCCCGCTGCTGGCCGGATTCATCGTGCTGGCCGTGCTGGTCGGCACCGCCCAGGGCGGCCTGCAAGCCCTGAGCCGCAGCTACTATGGCAAGCTGATCCCTGCCGACTCCGCCAACGAGTTCTTCGGCTTCTTCGATATTTTCGGCAAGTTCTCCGCGGTGGTGGGCCCCGCCCTCTTCTCCCTGGTGTGGAGTGCCACCCAGCAGGTTTACCTGGGCATCGTCCCCGTGCTCCTCATGTTTGTCATCGGCTTCGTCCTCTTCCTCTGCGTCCCCAAGGACATGAAGCAGCTCAGCAAATAGCGCCAGAGGGGACGTTGTCCCCTCTGGACTCCCCAAGCAGGGGCTCTGCCCCTGCACCCCGGTCAGGGCTCTGCCCTGACAACCCGCGAAGGGCTTTCAGCCCTTTCGAAACCCACTTGCTGTTGTGTAAGTGGGTTTTCTCTTTGCCGGGGTCACGGCGCATAACGGATGCGCCGCGACGCGGTGGTGCAGCGCATGCACATGAAAACAGCGGCCACAGATGGTTGTGGTCGCTGTTTTGTTTATTCGGATTCTTTGAATAGCTTGCCGATTTCTTGGGCGATTCGCTTGTATTCCGGCGAAATGGTGCATACATGGGGTACCATTTCCAGCCACAATACGCCCTTGCGTTGGCTGCTGACCCCGGCCATGATGGTCTCTGCACTTTCCGGGGCAATGGTTTCATCCGCGTGGGACTGAACCGCCAGCACCGGGCAGGTGATGGCATGCAGGTTCTTTCGGGCCATGGTCATCAGCTTGTACAGGTCTGCGCCGCTGCGGGTGGGAAAGCCCTGGTAGCCGTAGTGATAGTTCATATCCATCAGCTTGGCGCGGCCGCTGTCGTCGCCCCACATAATGGTCTTGACAAAGGGGTGTGCTATGCCAGCCAGGGGCAGCAGCTTGTTCTGCGTGGCCGTGGGGGCCGAAATGGGCGCAATGGCAGTCACGTCCATTTGCTCGGCCAGGAGCAGCGTCAGCACGCCGCCCATGCTCAGGCCGGCCACGCTCACATGCTCGCACCGGGCTTTCAGGTCAAGAAAGGCTTCTTTGGCCGCATGCAGCCAGTCCTGCCAGGTGTAATTGGCCATGTCCATCATGGTGGTGGCGTGGCCTGGCAGGTTGATGCCCTTCACGGTAAAGCCCTGGGCATGCAGCTCCTCGCCGATCAGCCGCATGTGCGCCGCGCTACCCGTAAAGCCGTGGATCAGCAGCACGCCGTGGCTGCTGCCTGTCATTTCAAAGGGCTGGCACTGCGGAGCCGAGAAATCCACTTCCGCGCGATGTTTCATAGCAGCCTCCCTCAGTGAATATCGTCAATATCCCGGGATTTCCCCAGCACCACAAGCACATCACCTGCCTGGGGGCATTCATCGGCACCGGGCGATGCAATGAACGTACTTCCCCGGCGGATGGCGATCACGCTCACGCCATAATTGCGGCGCACGTTGATGTCCATCAGCGAGCGGCCGCACCAGCTGCCGGGTGCCACCACCTCAGCGATCTCATAGCCGTCGGCCAGCTCCACCAGGTCAAGGATATTGGGCATCACCAGGGATTTCGCCACGCGCTGGCCCATGTCGCGCTCGGGGAAGATCACCCGGTCCACGCCAACCTTGCGCAGCACCTTGGCATGGAGATCATCCATGGCCTTGGCGATCACATAGGGTACGCCCATTTCCTTGCACAGCACGGATACCAGGATAGAGTCGCGCACGTTGGAGCCAATGGACACAATGGCCGCGTCAAAATTCCTGATACCCAGGGATTCAAGCGCATCCTCATCGGTGGCGTCGGCCTGCACCGCCTGGGTCACATACGGCGACACCTCCTGCACCAGCTCCTCATCCGCGTCGATGGCCAGCACCTCATGACCCATTTTGCACAGGCTTTCGGCGATGCTTGCGCCAAAACGGCCCAGGCCAAACACCACAAACTGCTTCGTTTCGTTTCTCATAAGTTCCTCCATTAGCCGATCATGATCTTCTCTTCAGGATATTTCAGTTTATTCTGGCCCTTGCCCAGTTTATTCGCCAGGGCCAAAGCCATTGTCAGCGGACCCACACGGCCAAAGAACATCATCGGGATCAATACGATATGGCTGCCCGTGCTCATGCCAGGCGTACCGGCCGATGTTACGCCTACGGTGGCGATGGCACTGCCGGCTTCAAACAACAGATCGATCATGGGGATGTCCGGTTCCATCAGGGCCAGGCCCACAGCCCCTGCCAGCAGCACCATCAGCGTGATAAACAGGATCGCCAGTGCACGGCGCATCAGGTCCTGGGGCAGGCGTTTGCCGAATACATTCACATTTTCCTGGCCACGCACCACGCTAAGCACGATCAGCAGCAGCACGCTGATAGTGGTCGTTTTGACGCCGCCGCCCGTAGAGGCAGGCGATGCGCCGATGAACATCAGGATCACGCTCATCAGCTTGGAGGCGTCGGTCATGGCGGCCAGGTCCACCGAGTTAAAGCCCGCCGTGCGCATGGTGACCGACTGGAAGAACGCGCCCAGCAGCTTGGTACCCGGGTTAGCCCCTTCCACCGCCAGCGTGCCCGGATTGCCCCATTCCACCAGCGCGTAGAAGAGCGTACCAGCCAGGAGCAGTGCCGCCGTAACCACCAGCACGATTTTGGCATGCAGCGAAAGGCCGCGCCATCTTCCCCTTTGGCTGATGGTTTCCAGGATCACCGAAAAGCCCAGGCCGCCCAGGATGATCATCAAGGACACCGTGAGCAGCACCAGCGGATCGCGCCAGAACGCCGTCAGGCTGGAATACCCGCCCATCAGGTCAAAGCCCGCGTTGCAGAATGCACTGATGGCATGGAAAACGCTGAAAAACAAGCCTTTTCCCCAGCCGTACATGGGCACGAAGCGGAACGCCAGCAATGCCGCGCCCATCAACTCGATCCCCAACGCCAGCAGGCCGTACCACAGGGCCAGGCGGTTCAGGCCGGACATGGTGGTCACATTCATGGATTCCCTGATCAGCACCCGGTTGCGCAGGGTGATGCGCCGCCCCAGGGCCGCCATGATCAGCGTGGCGAAGATCATGAAGCCCAGGCCGCCCAGCTGGATCAGCAAAAGCAGGATCACATGGCCAAAGGTGGAGAACGCGGTGCCCGTGTCCACCACCACCAGCCCCGTTACACACACAGCGGAAGTAGCCGTAAACAGCCCGTTAAACAGACCGATACTTTCCCCCGTGCTGGAGGCAATCGGCAGGGCCAGCAGCAGCGCACCCAGTGCGATCAATGCCAGGAATCCGCCTGCCAGCACGCGTTCGGGGCGCATTTCCCGTTTCTTCAGGCTGTTCGTCACAGCGTCCACTCCCTTCATTATTTGTCTATTATACAGCATTCTCCGCCATTTGTCATCTTCAGCTTTGCTTATGCACCTTCAGGATTACCACCGACATGTCATCCTTCCGCCCGGTGGATGATGTATCCCTTGCATGGCGCAGCAATGCCTCTGCCGCCGCCTGGGCCGTGGCCTCGCTCATGGCTTCGCGGATGGCGTCATCCAGCATGCTTTTCTCGGCAAAGGCATCCTCCACCCCGTCGGTCATCAGTACGATTTCGTCCCCGTCGTGCAAGCGCAGCACGCTCGTTCGGGAATCCACTGTTTCCAATATGCCCAGGGGCAGGGCATCTCCCGTGAGCTCCGTCATGGTTCTTCCTCGCAATAACCTTGAAGACGCTGCCCCCAGCTTGTCCAGCGTGGCCTGCCCGGTCCACAGGTCGATGGTCAGCAGATCCACCGTGGAGAACCGCTCTCCCCGGCTGGCCAGCAGCATCATGCCGTTGACCGCCGTCAGGGTTTGGGGCCGGGTGTAGCCTGCCTCCAGGCACAGCCGCAGAAGCGTCACCGTCTGGCCGGATTCCTGCCGGGCCAGTCTGCCGTGCCCCATGCCGTCGCTCAACGCTGCCAGGAAACGCCCGTCCCCCAGTTGTCCCAGCCAGTGGGTATCGCCGTTCTCGCCCCGTCCCTCCATGCCGCAGGCCGCAATGCCGCTTTCCACCGTCCACAGGGGCGTTTCAGCCAGGAGCACACGGTCATCCTCCACCTGGGCGATATCCAGGGGGACATCCAGGGTGTCAGCCGCCAGCTGACGCAGCTCCTCCGCCTGCTGCTGGCTTTCTGCACTGCGGTGCAATTCAAAGGCCGCCTGGGCGTGGCCCTGCACGCGGCGGGCGTAGATCAGCGTTGCCGGGTACGCCAGCTCCGACAGCCGCTTGCGCAGCTGTTTGGCCGAAACCTCGTCCCACCAGCTTTCCCCCGAGGACAATTGCGAAAACCTCCGCGCCGCCCCGGCCATGGCTTCCATGTGTGTCACCAGCATGTCCCGCTGGTAGCATGCCTTCTGCACCTGCCGCGCCTGGGCAGCATCCGCCTGGCGCAGGCTTTCCATGCCCTGCCACAACTGATACAGCCGTCCGCAGCCCAGACCCCGCAGCTTTTCCAGGGCCGCCTGCCAGGTTTCTTCGTCCGCCTTGCGCTCCGCCCACACGGCTTCTGCCTGATGCACAGCCTTCTCCGCCAGCATGCAGGGACAGGTTTCGTCGTCCAGGCAGGCAGCGCACAGGTGCTCCTTCCACCACGGGCCGGTGCGTTCTTCCTCGGCCTCCACCGGCGATGGAATCGCCCGGGCCATGGCCTCCACGGTTTTCTCCCAGTTGGCCAGTGCCGAGGCTGCGTAGGCATCCCCTGCCGAGGGCCTGTCCGGCAGGAATCGCCGGAAGAACTGCTGTACGCTTTCCGCAGGCGTGCGTCCCAGCACCGCCAGTCCAACAGACGCCACTCCCACCGCCAGCAATCCGCCCTGCGCCGCCGCGCCGGAGAGCAGCATCGTCAACGCGCAGCCCAGGGCAAAACTCAGACAGGTGAGCCAACGCCTGCCCAGGCTTTGCACCATGCCGCACAGAAAACCGCCCACGCCCAGTGCCACGCTGAGGGTTACCGGCAGACCCTGCATGGCCAGCACCAGCCCTCCGGCCATGCCAGCCACCGCAGCCGCGCCAATGCCCAAATGCAGCCCCAGGCACAGCGTTACCGCCGCCATGCCCAGCACACCAAGGTTCACGCCGAAAAGCAGCATGCGCGCACCGCCGCACAGAAGCATGCCTGCCGTGTAGCCCAGGGCCACCCGGGCTTCCATACCATCCAGGGATTTGCCGCCCTGCACCGCCCGGATGCCCCGAAGCATCACCGGTGCCGACAGGGCGCTGACCAGCACACAGGCGATGCCCCGCAGGCCATCCGCCGCCGTGCCAAAGAATACCCCCATGGCCGCCGTGGGTACCAGCGACAGGGCCGCCCAGCCCATCATGATCCATGCGCCCTTGCGGAACAAAACCAGCGGCGAAATCAGCATCAGCCCCAGCGTCGCCAGCATTTCCAGCCGCAGGGGCAGCCCCCATACCAGGCGCATCACAAAGGCCAGCAGGCAACCGCCCGCCGGCAGCAGCAGGCTTTCGCCCATCACCGCCAAGGCAGCCATCCAGGCAGCCTGCAGCCCCGAGGGGATCCCCATGATATCCGCAAAGCTCAGCAGAAATCCCGGCAAAATCTGCACGGCCATCCTGAGCATTTTTCCCAGCAGCTCCCGCACCTGCGCCATGCGCTCTCCGGGCATCCACCGGTGCGTGGGTTTCTTCCGGGTTCGTGTAATGATCTCTTCTGTCATACCTTCCACATCCTTCCTTTGGACAAGCATAGCATCGCAAGCGATCCCTGCTCGTCGAAGCAGGATGCAGAATTTGTCGCACGTAAAAACGCCTGGAACCCAGGTGCTTCTTGCTTAGATGATTTTGTTGATCTGCTCGCCCTGCATCCATTTATCCAGGGATCGGAACACGATCTCCGCCCGCAGGGCCATGGATTCAGCCGAAGCAAAGGCGATATGCGGCGTGACGCGGCAGTTTTTCGCATGCAGCAGCGGATGCTCCGCGCCCAGCGGCGGCTCGGTTTCAAATACGTCGCAGGCTGCACCGGCCAGATGACCGCGGTTCAGCGCATCCGCCAGGGCAGTGCTGTCCACCACAGGCCCGCGTGCCATGTTGACCAAGTACGCCCCCGGCTTCATCTTGGCCAGTGCCTCCGCATTGATCATGCCGCGGGTGCTGTCGTTCAGCGGACAGTGCAGGGACACGATATCGCTGCGCTGCAAAAGCTCGTCCAGGGACACATAGGTCAGCAGCTTTTCGGCCTCTGCCTTGGGCCGGGGCGCATAGCCCAGCACCGTGCAGCCAAAGGCCCGGCACAGCTGCGCCACCCTTTGCCCAATGGCTCCCGTGCCGATGATCCCCACCGTGCACGCGCCCAATTCCCGACCCACCAAACCAGCCTTGGTGCCGGCGTGGCGGCAGCGTTCTTCCGTCTGGGTCACGTTGCGCAAGAGCGTGATCATCTGGCCGATGGTCAGTTCCGCCACCGCCTGGGTGGAGTACCCAGCCGCATTGCTCACCGCCACGCCCATTTCACGGGCGGCAGCCAGATCCACATGATCCACGCCGGTAAAAGCCACGTCAATGAATTTCAGCTGCTTGCAGGCGCGGATCACACTGCCCTTCAGGGGCATGTTGGCCAGCATCAGCACGTCAGCATCCTGGCAGCGACGGATCAGCTCCGCTTCGTCTTCCGTCCGCTCATAGGCGGTAAAGCTGTGCCCGGCCGCCCGCAAGGACGCGGCATATTTCTCCAGCAATTCCGCCGGGATGCCCAGACTTTCCAGCAAAACAATGTTCATGACTCCATCTCCTTCAAATATCCGCGCCAGATGGCAAAGTAGTTCTCCGCCCCGTCATGGCACAAAGCCGCCCTGACCAGCTGCCGGGCAATATGGGCGTAGGTTGGATCACCTGCCGTCAGGTCCGCATACGCTGCATCGTCTGCCTGCAGGTAGCGCAGGGCTTCCGAATGACCGTAACGATGGTAGTTGGTGTGGTATTCTTCATCCCGTTGGACCATTTGCACCACCAGCGTATCCATCAGCAGCATGTGCGACAGGTGCGCCGCGATCAGGTAATCCCGGCGCAGAAGTTTGCCCAGCGCCTGCACCGCAATAAACCAGAAGGCGTCTGCGTTTTCTATCTCCGCTGCGGCGTCATAACAGATGATATCGGCCCTGAAGCCCTGCCGGGTCACCAGTCGAAGCACGTTCCCCTGCACGCTGGCTCCCAGCAGCTGCATGTCTTGAATCAGCTTGCTTGCATCAACGCCCCACACTTCCACGTCCAGATCGCTCAGACAGTCATGCCAGCAACGTTCCACCGCCGCCGGAATATCCTCTTCGCAGGTAACATCCACGCCCTTCACCCGAACGCGCTCAGCCGTTTTGATGGCAGTGCACAGCAGAGGCCGAGCCGCTTCCAGCATCATTTCCTTTGTCATGGCCGCTCCTCACTCGATCTTCAGCACCGGGTAGTCTTCTTCCTCCACGGCGTTTTTCAGCACGCTGTCATCCACCTTGGCCGTCAGGGTCACCACGCAGGTGCCTGCCTCAAAGTTGGGCTCGGCAGACGCTACCTGGGGCAGTGCCTCCAACGCCTTGCGCACCCGCTTTTCGCAGTGGGGGCACATCATGCCTTCGATGGTCATGGTTTTCACAATGGTCTTGCGCTTTTTCTTGTGCAGCTTGTGGTCGTGCCGTGCGTTGTGGATATCCATAAAGTTCAGCCGCAGCGCATTGGACACCACGCAGAAGCTTGAAAGACTCATGGCCGCCGCGCCGAACATGGGGTTCAGCCGCCAGCCCAGCAGCGCAATGAACGCACCCGCCGCCAGCGGAATGCCGATGCTGTTGTAGAAGAACGCCCAGAACAGGTTTTGATGGATGTTCTTCAGCGTGGCGCGGCTGAGGCGAATCGCTGCCGGAACATCCGACAGGCGGCTGTTCATCAGCACCACGTCCGCCGCGTCAATGGCGATATCCGTGCCTGCGCCGATGGCCATGCCGATGTCCGCCCGAGTCAGGGCCGGAGCGTCGTTGATGCCGTCGCCCACCATGGTCACCTTGCCCTGCTTTTTCAGGTCGCGGATCACGCTCTCCTTGCCGTCGGGCAGCACCCCGGCGATCACCTGATCCACCCCGGCCTGCTTGCCCACAGCCTCGGCCGTGCGCTGGTTGTCGCCGGTGAGCATCACCACACGGATGCCCATGTTCCGCAATTGGCGGATAGCCTCGGGGCTGTCGGGCTTGATGGTATCCGCCACGGCGATCATGCCCAGCAGCTTTCCATCGCGGCTGAACAGGAGGGGCGTTTTGCCTGCGGCTGCCAGTTCATCCGCCTGGGATTGCATCGTTTCTGTCACATTCACCTGCTGGCTGATGTACTTCATGCTGCCACCCAGCAGCGCTGCGCCTTCCAGCGTAGCCTTCAGGCCGTTACCAGGCAGGGCCTCAAAGTCCTGCACCTCATCCGGGGCGATTTGCTTTTCCTGGGCATACTGCATGATGGCCTTGGCCAGCGGATGCTCGCTCCTGGCCTCCAGGGCACAGGCGGCATGCAGCAGATCATCCGCATTCGCCCCGTCAGCAGGCAGAATGTCCGTCACTTTGGGCTCGCCGCTGGTGATGGTGCCCGTCTTGTCCAGGGCCACAATCTCGGTTTTGCCGGTTTCTTCCAGGGAAACGGCGGTCTTGAACAGAATGCCGTTCTTCGCGCCCATGCCGTTGCCCACCATGATCGCCACCGGCGTGGCCAGGCCCAGCGCACAGGGACAGCTGATCACCAGCACAGAGATGCCCCGGGCCAGCGCATTGCCGAAGGTTTCGCCCACCAGCAGCCAGATCACCGTGGTGACCAGGGCAATGGTGATCACCGCCGGAACAAACACGCCGCTGACCTTGTCCGCCACCTTGGCAATGGGGGCCTTGGTCGCCGCGGCATCGCTGACCATCTTGATGATCTGGCTCAGGGTGGTATCCTGCCCCACGCGGGTGGCCTGGCAGCGGATGTACCCCGACTGGTTCACCGTAGCCGCGCTGACCTGATCTCCTTCCTTCTTATCCACCGGGATGCTCTCGCCCGTCAGCGCGGATTCATTCACCGCCGAGTGCCCTTCCAGGATCACGCCATCCACGGGAATATTTTCACCCGGACGCACCACAAAGATATCGCCCTGTTGCACCTGCTCGATGGAAACCGTCTGTTCCACGCCGTCCTTCAAAACAGTGGCCGTCTGGGGTGCCAGCTTCATCAGGCTTTTCAGGGCATCGGTGGTCTTGCCCTTGGAACGGGCTTCCAGCATTTTGCCTACGGTGATCAGCGTCAGGATCATGGCCGCCGATTCAAAGTAGAACTCATGCAGATAATGGGCCGCGTGCTCCATCTGCCCCAGTGCCTGGGCGTCTGCCATGGCAAAAAGCGCATACACGCTGTACAGGAACGACGCCGCCGAGCCCATGGCCACCAGGGTATCCATGTTGGGCGCGCGGTACCACAGGCTCTTGAAGCCGCTGATGAAGAACTTCTGGTTGATCACCATCACAATGCCCGTCAGCAGCAGCTGGATCAGGCCGATCATCACCGGATTCCGCGCGATGATCTCCGGCAGCGGCCAGCCCCACATCACATGGCCCATGGATACGTACATCAGCACCAGCAGGAAGCCCAGCGACCACACCAGCCGCTTCTTCAGCACGGGCGTTTCCTTGTCCTGCAAAGCATCAGCATCGGCAGAAGCCTGCTGCGCCTGCGCTGCGCCCTTCACGGATGCCCCATACCCGGCGTCCTCCACCGCGCGGATGATCTCCGCCTCGCTGGCCGAGCCTTCCACGCCCATGGAGTTGGTCAACAGACTCACCGAGCAGGCCGAAACGCCCGGCACCTTGTTCACGGCCTTTTCCACCCGGGCCACGCAGGCCGCACAACTCATGCCCGTCACATTATATTGCTTCATTCATGCCACCTCACTTCATCAACCGCTGGATGGTCTGCACCAGCTCATCCACGGTTTCGTCCTTGCCCTGGCGGATATCCTCCGCCACGCAAGTATGGATATGCTCGCTGAGCAGTTCCCGGCTGAAGGCATCCAGTGCCGCCTTCACCGCCGCCACCTGGTTGAGGATATCCACGCAATAGCAGCTGTTTTCCACCATGCCGCGAACACCGCGGATCTGCCCCTCAATGCGGTTCAGCCGGTGGATCAAGGCCTTGTATTCCTCCGGTGTACGCTCTTTTGTCTTATGACAACATTCCATCCGATCACCTCATTCATATACCCCCAAGGGGTATATTCATCATACAACAAAACGCCCTCCATGTCAACCTTTTCACTATCCCTCATAGCAACAGGAAACCCACCCTGCAACGGTATCACAGGATGGGTTTCGAAAGGGCTGAAAGCCCTTCGCGGGATTCTTAAGGGCAGAGCCCTTAAGCGGGGTGCAGGGGCAGGGCCCCTGC
>JAGBBA010000046.1 GCA_017938695.1 Clostridia bacterium
TTCATGATGATGCCTCCTTTGCTTGCTTTTGCGGTTGCCAGACCACTCTCAGTATAGCATAGGAGGCCTTTTTCCGTAGGTTTTTCTTATTGACCCCCAGTTCAACTGGGGGTTTTATAACGCCTTTTCGGCTGACAATGAAAAACGCAGCCGAAGGAAGCGTTTCGGCTGCGTTTGGCAGCCCAGCGTAAGCACGGGCTATGGGTCAAAAGATTTTACTCGGCTGCACCCTCGGTGCGGGTGAGGCGGATGATCTTGGTGCGGTTGTCCCTCAGGTCGTAGAGCACGGCCTCATCGCCGCTGACGGAGGCTAGGCGGTGGGTGGGCTGCAGGGTCTCCTTGCTGTCGCCGGTGCTCATGGCCAGGGTGCTGATGGAGAAGTGCAGCTCCTCGCTGCCCAGGGTGCAGGTGCCGTCCTCGCGGAAGATGAAGCTTTCGCCGTCGCGGTTCACCCAGGTGCCCAGAATGCGGTAGCAGGCGCGGTCCAACTGCTTGGCGGTATCCTTGTAGCCGGGCACGGCGCGGTAATAGGGCAGCGCGTCATAGGGGAAGCCAGCTTTGTCCAGGCGCTGGGCCTCCAGGTAGTTGGCCTCCTGCCAGGTATCCGGCAGGGAAGCATATTTCTCCGGCAGGTCAGTCAGGTCCACACCGGAGAGCAGCTGCACGGCCTGGGCGTATTCGCCGCCAGCCATGGCCTGGGCGACGGCCTCGGCGGTGGCCTGGTAGCATTCGTCGTAGAGGCTTTCCGCCTGGGCGGGGGCATCCTGCACATTGCCAGCCAGGGTGTAGTACCGGGCGGCCTGCAGGGTGAGGCCCTCGGCCTTGGTTTCACCGGCCAGGGCGTAGTAGGCCTCCTGGGCCTTCAGGGCGGCATCCTCGTGGGAGACGATGGAAGTGAACAGCTCGGCGGCTTCCAGGTACTTCTGCTCGGCCATCAGGGCGGAGGCAGCCAGGTAGTCGCAGGCAGCCAGCCTGGCGGCAGCATCGGCATGGCCGGAAAGCTGCTCGAAGATGGGCCGTGCGGCGGCATAATCACCGGCGGCCAACAGGGCTTCGGCCTGGGTGAAGCGGATCTGCTCCAGCTTGTCGGCGGAATCCCTGTAGCCGTCCACCAGGGCGTAGAGCTTCTCAGCGGCGGCAAAGTCCTGGGCGTCGAAGAGGATCTCCGCCTGCTTGTAGCGGGCGATGCGCAGCTGCTTTTCGCTGTCGCTGTAATCCCCCAGGATCTCATACTGGGCGATGGCACCGGGGTAGTTGCCCTGGTTCATCAGGCTGTCGGCCAGGCGGTAGCGGGCCTTGTTCAGCTGCTTGTCCGCATCCCGGTAGCCGGGGATCTTGCTGAAGCCGTCCACTGCGGCCTGGTAATCCTTGCGGTCGTAGGCGGCGTCGGCAGGGGCGTAGATGCACTCCTGGCGCAGGTCGGCCACGTCCTGGTAATCATCGGGCAGCTGGGCCAGGTAGGTACCGGCCAGGGTGTATTCCATGTCGTCCATGGCAGTCTTGGCCAGGGTGTAGATGCAGTTGTCGCGCTTGGCGGCGGCATCCTGATAGGTGCTGATCTTGCTGAACAGCTCGATGGCGGTGATGTAGTCACCGGCCTGCATGGCTTCGTCGGCGGGGGTGTAGAAGCACAGGCTGGCCTGGTCGGCCGCGTCCTGATAATCCCCGGCCAGCAGGAATTCCTCGCCAGCCACCAGCATTTCGCCCTGGTCGCGGAGCAGTTCGCCCTGCTTGTAGTGCACCTGCTTGATCAATTCATCGGCGTCTTCAAAGCCGGAAACCTGCTTGAGCAGCGTTAGCGCGGCGTCCCATTCGCCGGTTTCGAGAGCCTCCTTGCCGGGGAGATACACGGCCTGCTTGGCCTTCACCGGCGCGTCGTCATAATCGCCCAGGGCCTCGAAGGCGGCGCGGGCCTCGTCGTACTGCTTGCTTTGCAAAAGGGCGTCGGCGGCCAGGTAATCGCAGTAGGTCACCTGGGCGGCACTGTCCTGATAATCGCCCAGGGCGGCATACAGCTCCCGGGCTTCGGCGGTGCGGCCACCCTGCAGCAGCAGCCCGGCGCGGAGGTACTCCGCCTCGGTTACCAGCTGGGGCGCATCCTCATAATCGCCCAGGGCTTCCAGGGTGTTGCGGGCGTCCAGCACGGCCTTTTCGTCCTGGCTGGTCATGCTGTTCTTCGCCAGCAGATAGCGGCACTGCTTGAGGTAGTCTTCCGCCTCCAGGTAGTCGCCCATGTCGGCAAAGACGGTCTCGGCCTTGGCCCAGTTACCGTCGTTCAGGTCGCGGACGGCCAGCTGGTATTGCACATAGGGCCAGGCGTGGAACACGCCCACATAGGCCAGGGCGGCACACACGGCCAGGGACACCACCGCGATGGTGATGCGCTTTTTCTTCTTTTGCTTGGCCTGGTACTTGGCTTCGCGCTCCAATTGCAGGCGGGAGGCATCCTCGCGGGCGGCCTTGGCCTTCAGGGCCAGCTGCTGCTCGCGCTGCTTGGCGGTTTTCTCGATGGCCTCGCGGTTGAACTGCTCGAAGACCAGCTTCTTCTCCCGGTGGCAGCGGATGCAGCGGTCGCTGTAATCCGCATTGGGGCGGCCGCACACGCACAGCCACAGGCCCTCCTGCTCCTGGGGGAAGCCCACGGCGGCGGGCCCGGCGGCATAGCGCAGGTTTTCCAGCGAGCGGCTGTTGGGCAGGGCGTTGGAGGTATATTCGCTCATGGGCCCCTTGCCACGCCGCCAGATGCTGTTGTCGTCGAACCAGACCTTTTCGATCACGGTTTCGATCTGGGCGGGCTTCGCGTCCTCTTCCACCGGCACGGACAGGCCGAAGGTCTTGCCGGGCTCGCCGTGCAGGTCATGGCCGCGGTAGGTCAGCCGGGACAGTTCGCTGCCGTCCTTGCCGGTGAGGATCAGCGTCACCTCCACCGAGGAGATCAGCTTATCCGAAAGATTGTACAGCAAAAGATCGCAGGCGGCATAATCCTCCTGGGGAAGCTCGTAGCGCCACAGCTCCGCCGGGCAGGTCAGGTCGATCTTCATGAAAGGTCACCTCTTGTAGATCAGTGGGTGAAGTAAAGCATGATTTCGTTCAGGGACATGTAGCTGAAGTTCATGTGCAGCACCACGGCCTGGCCGGAGGCGGCGCGCAGGGTGTAGCGCAGGGTGGCGGAGCCGTCCTCGCTGTATTCGGCGGTGCCGCAGGTATCGGAACCGGCGGTGCCGTAGAGCACCTCGGTCATGGTGGCGTCGTCGTACTGGCCCTCGTTATAGCGGAAGCGGTTCAGCACGCTGGGGAAGCTGTCGCCGATGCGCACGCAGCGGGGGCCTTCGATGCCGTCGGCCAGGATGGACATGGCGTAGAGGGCGGGGTTTTCCTTGTTCTTGTCATAAACGAAGGTCAATTCGCACTGGGCGAACTCCATGGCGCGGATGTACTCGCCGGTGTCGTCCTCCATCCACTGATCCTCCCGGGGGGCACCGAAGGCAGCCTGGGCAGATTCGGGGGTGAGGGTGAGGAAGTCGATGCCGGCAAAGGCCAGGTCGCTCTCCTGGAAGGGGGTCAAGTCGGTGCCGATATAGCTGACGGGCACCTGGGTGTAGGCAGTTTGAGCCATCACGTCTTCCACGGTACTGAGGTTATCCAGCACGTCGGCCTCGTCGATGACCACGTCCAGGCCGTAGGCGCGGATGGCGGCCACCATGTTCTCCTGAATGGTGTACAGAAGGCCCGCATCGGTATAGCCGTCGCCGCCGGAGGCCAGCTGGTCGTGCACGGCATACTGGATGGCCATGATGCGCTGGCCGTCGCGCTGCACCCAGCCCCACATGGCACCCATGGGCATGGTGTTGCTCAGGTACAGGGCGGCAAAGCCGCGGTCGCCTGCCAGGTTTTCGTTTTCATTATAATAGGCGGCCAGCACGTCGCTGGTGAACATATCCACCTTGGTGCCCCGGGGGGCCTCCTCCTCGGCACTGACGATCACCAGGTTCTTCAACACGCTGTCCTCGGTCATCTCAGGACGGTCCATGTACAGCGTGGCAAATTCATAAATGAAGGCATAGCCGTCCTCGGAATAGGCTTCGGGGGCGGTGGGATCGTTCAGGGGCTGCTCCTTCAGGGCGCGGGCCTTATAGCTGTTGGCCCAGGTGAGCAGTTCCTCCCACTCCAGGGCACCGGCAGCATTGTCCTCGGCCAGGGCAGGAACGACGGGCAGAAGCATCAGGGTCATGATCAGGCAAAGCAGGCGTTTCATCGTCACAAAACTCCTTTTGGAATATCCATAGTTTTTTCCAGCTTTTATTTTAACCTAAAAATCATGACTTGTACAGATATTTTTGTAAAATTTCTGCCTTAATCGTCATAATTTCTTAATAAAAGTGCCCCGTGCGGAAAGAAAGGCAGGCCGCACGGGGTCAAGATGTGCTCATCGCAGGAGTCTTTTGTGTCGGTTTTGGGTTACTTCATGAACCAGGTGCTGATGTAGCCGGTCACGCCTTCCACATCCACCTTGCACCAGTCGGTGCCGTGCTCCAGCACGGTGACGGTGGTGCCCACGGGCACAGTGCGGATGATCTCGCTCTGCAGGCTGGGGCCCTTGCGGAAGTTGACGATCTTGCCGCCGTTGACGTTGATCAGCTGGGCGGTGTAGGGCTGAGCCTCGCCCTTCTCATCGGTGACCTTGAGGAATTTGGCCATCATGTAGCCGATCTTGCCGTCCTCCACCTGCACCTTATGCCAGGTGGAACCAGACTTGAGGATGGTCACCTTCACGCCGTTGCGGTAGTAATCCAGCACCTTGGCGTCCAGGGAGGCGGACTGGCGCAGGTTGAGCACCTGGGTGTCCTTGGGATTGTTCACCAGGGCGATCTTACCGGTGGCACTGCTGCCGGAAGAGGCATTGCCGGAAGAGAAGTTCAGGTACTGAGTAGCCATGAAGCCTTCCTGGCCGTTCACGCTCACGCGGGACCAGGCGGCACCCTTCTGCAGCACGGTCACCTTGGTGCCGGGCTTGTAACTGGTGATGATGGCACCCTCCATGCTGGGCTCCTCGCGGAAGTTCAGGCCGATGCCAGTGTTGGTGCGCACGGTGGCGGTGGTGTCCTTGTTCTCGGTGGAGAGGTACTTGGCCATCATGTAGCCGCTCTTGCCGCCCACCTCGACCTTGTGCCACTCGTCGCCGGCTTCAACGATCTCCACCAGCGTGCCGGTGGGGAACTGCCCCAGCACCTTGGCGGTGAGGGAGGCGGTTTCGCGCAGGTTCAGCGCGCCGCCCTTCACCAGGGCGGACTGGGCGGTGTCGGCCATGGCCATCATAGGGGTGAGGGACAGGGCCGCAGCGGCGGTGATCCCCGCCAGCTTCTTGAAAGATACGTGTTTCATTTCGGGTTCCTCCTTTGCTTTGTGTAAGCCAGGCAGCTTACACCCACATAACGCAGCAAATCAGGACTGTATTGCTGGCAAAAGCTGTTATGCAGCAAGGCTTTGCACCGTTTTGGATAATGATGGAAACATCACTGTTATACGGCCTTGTGTCCCTGGGCGAAACATGTTATAATATGGTTACAAGCTATCTGGAGGTCGTTTCACATGATCCATATGAATCCGTTGACGAAGGATAATCCCTTCCCCAAGAAGTTCATCACCATGGGCGAAATCATGCTGCGCCTGTCTCCGCCCAACTACGCCAAGATCCGCATGGCCAACAACTTCGACGCCAGCTACGGCGGCTCCGAGGCCAACATCGCCCTGGCCCTGGCTAACCTGGGTGTGGACAGCACCTTCTTCTCCGTGGTGCCCAACAACTCCCTGGGCAAGAGCGCGGTGCGCATGCTCCGTTCCAATGATGTGCACTGTACGCCCATGATCCTCTCCACCCCGGAGGAGACCCCCACCCACCGCCTGGGCACCTACTACCTGGAAACCGGCTACGGCATCCGCCCCAGCAAGGTGATCTACGACCGCAAGCATTCCGCCCTGACGGAGTACGACTTCTCCAAGGTGGATCTGGACGAGCTGCTGGAGGGCTTCGACTGGCTGCACCTGTCCGGCATCACCCCGGCCCTGGCCCCCAACTGCCGCCAGTTTACCCTGGACATGCTCAAGGTGGCCCATGCCAAAGGGATGACCGTGTCCTTCGACGGCAACTTCCGCTCCACCCTGTGGACCTGGGAAGATGCCCGGGACTTCTGCACCGAGTGTCTGCCCTATGTGAACATCCTGCTGGGCATTGAGCCCTACCATCTGTGGAAGGATGAAAACGACCACACCAAGGGCGACTGGAAGGACGGCGTGCCCATGCAGCCCAGCTATGAGCAGCAGGACGAGATCTTCCAGCACTTCATTGCCAAGTATCCCAACCTGCAGTGCATTGCCCGGCACGTGCGTTACGCCCACTCCGGCAGCGAGAACAGCCTGAAGGCCTACATGTGGTATCAGGGCCACACCTTCGAGAGCAAGCTGTTCACCTTCAACATTCTGGACCGCGTGGGTGGCGGCGATGCCTTTGCCTCCGGCCTGATCTACGCCTACATGCACGAGTATAAGCCCATGGATCTGATCAACTTCGCCGTGGCCTCCAGCGTGATCAAGCACACCATCCACGGCGACGCCAACATTACCGACGACGCCCGGTCCATCAAAAACCTGGCGAATATGAACTACGATATCAAGCGGTAAATGAAACATGTCCGGCATCCTGAGGGGTGCCGGATGATTTTGCGCCAGAAAATTGCAAAAAAATTTTGAAAAAATATATTGTATACAATCAAATTGGGAAGGAATTGATGGAGCGCATGGAGAACAGTACAGAGCAATTTCCCGAAATGAAGGAAATGCGAATGAAAAGCTGTGGAGGTATCCCATGCGTAAAGTGATTTCCCTGATCCTCTGCCTGGCCCTGTGCCTGGCTTGCATCCCCGCTGTGGCCGAGGAAGCCGTGGCGGTGAAGACCGGCCTGTCCTTTGTGACCAGCGTGTCCGGCTCCAAGGACGGTGCTGCTCAGGCTACCCTGACCCTGGCTGCCGTGACCGTGGACGACAACGGCGTGATCGACTCCTGCGTGATCGACGCTGTGCAGGCCACCATCAACTTCGATGAGAACGGCAAGCTGACCACCGCTCCCGCCACCGAGTTCGCCTCCAAGAACGAGCTGGGCGACGCCTACGGCATGCGTAAGGCTTCCTCCATTTCTGCTGAGTGGAACGAGCAGGCCGCTGCTTTCGCCGCCTACTGCGTGGGCAAGACCATCGACGAGCTGAAGGCCATGCCCGTGGACGAGGCCCAGAAGCCCGCTGATGCCGACCTGGCCGCTGGCTGCACCATGGCCGTGTACAACTTCCTGCCCAGCGTGGAAGACGCTGTGCGCAATGCCCAGCACCTGGGTGCCAAGAAGGGCGACATGCTGAAGCTGACCACCACCGCCAACGCCTCCAAGTCCAAGGACGCTTCCGAGTCCGCCGACGGCCAGGCCCAGGTGTACGCTCATGTGGGCGTTGTGACCCTGAACGGCGAAACCATCACCTCCTGCTACATCGACGCTGTGCAGGCTACCGTGAAGTTCAACGCCTCCGGCAAGATCACCTCTGACCTGGGTGCTGCTGTGCTGTCCAAGAACGTGATCAAGGACGGCTACGGCATGAAGGGTGCTTCCTCCATCGGCAAGGAATGGTACGAGCAGGCCGCTGGCTTCTGCGCCTATGTGACCGGCAAGACCATCGCTGACGTGGCTGGCATCGCCATCGTGGACGGCAAGGTTGCCGACGCTGACCTGGCCGCCACCACCACCATCGGCATCGCCGACTTCCAGGCCCTGATCGAAAAGGCCGGCAAGTAAGCCTTCAACAAAGTGGCGGAGCCACTTTGTTGAGTTTGCGCTCCGTCACTGTGTCCGGCGTAAACGCCGTTCACGGCCGTTCCTTCGCGTAAGGAAAGTTTCCGGCAAAGCCGGAAACGCCCCGCCTACCCGAGGGAGAGGCTATGCCTCGACTAACGAGGCCAATGCGAGCATTGGCCGAAGTGTAGCCAACGCACGGCCTTGTGCCGTGTGATGGCCGAGTACGGCGGAGCCGCCGGATACGATAACAGTCGAAGGGGCTGCGGCCCCTCCGACGCCACCCCTCAAGTACCCTCGGCTGCCTCCTCATTCCGGGGAGGCAGCCTTCTTTTGCAAAGGAGATCCCATGTTCAAGCGACTGCTGGCCCTGGCCTTGTGCCTGCTGCTCCTGCCCCTGGGGGCCCGGAGCGAGGCGGAAATGAAACGCTACAACGCCTCGTTTCTCGACCTGTTCAACACCGTGACCATCATCGTGGGCTGCGATGACAACATTGCGGAGTTCCGCGCCGTTGCCCAGCGCATCCACGATGAGCTGGAGGAGTACCATCAGCTTTACGATATCTACAACACCTATGAGGGCATGAACAACCTGAAGACGGTGAACGATATGGCTGGCGTGGCTCCGGTGGAGGTGGACGGGCGCATCATCGACCTGCTGCTGTTCTGCCAGGAGATGTCGGAAAAGACCGGCGGCCTGACGGACGTGACCATGGGCAGCGTGCTCTCCCTGTGGCATGAGGCCCGAGTGCACGGCATTGACTTCCCGGAGGAAGCGTATCTCCCGGAGGCTGCCGCCCTGCAGGAGGCTGCCAGGCACACCGGTTTCGACAAGGTGATCATCGACAAGGAAGCGTCCACCGTGTACATCACCGACCCTGCGGCCAGCTTGGACGTGGGGGCCATTGGCAAGGGGTATGCTGTGGAGCGCGTGTGCGAAACCCTGCCTGACGGGCTGCTGCTCTCGGTGGGCGGCAACGTGCGCGGCACAGGGGTGAACCCCATGACCGGCGCGTTCTGGACGGCCGGTGTGCAGGACCCGGAGGGCAGTCAAAATGACTACCTCCACGTGGTGTATGTGGACGGCGTGAGCGTGGTGACCAGCGGCGACTATCAGCGGTACTACACCGTGGACGGAGTGCGCTACGGGCACATCATTGATCCCCGGACGCTGTACCCCACGGGGCTGTGGCGCGCGGTGTGCATCCTGGCCCCGGATTCCGGTCTGGCGGATGCACTGTCCACCGCGCTGTACCTGCTGCCGGTGGAGGACGGTCAGAAGCTGCTGGACGAATTCGGCGTGGAGGCCATGTGGATCCCCGAAGAGGGCGAATGCGTGTACAGCCCGGGCTTTGCCAGGTACATCAAGGGACAGTAACTGGACAGAAAACTGCTTTTGCAAAGCAGGATAAAGAACCACAGGCCTTGGCTGGCTTGCGGTTCTTTGGATTGGTGTGGAAAATGAAGATAACAGATTTGGATGTAGCGACAAGGCCATTCATGCAACTTTCCACCTCATCCGTCACGGCTTGCGCCGTGCCACCTTCCCCTCAAGGGGAAGGCTTTGTGCGGGATCAGTTTCTCTGGCTTCCCCTTGAGGGTGAGTGATGCGAGCGTCGCCTGTGGCGACAATGAGCGAGCTGAGCGAATCAACCGAAACGAGCATTCGAGCGTAGCGAGAAGGCGACGATTGAGGTTGCGGATAAGCTGTCGCCGCAGCGACTGATGAGGTGGAAACTCCAGGTTGTGCTCAATTATTAAATCCATATTTGCCGCTTAGCAAAAAAGAGCGCACCTGCACACCGCCTCTGTGGACGGTGTCAAGTGCGCTTTTTGTGTGCAATCAGCCGAAAGAATCATTCCTCGGCAGGGGGTTCCTCTTCATCATCCTTGTCGATCTGGCGCAGGCCGGCCACCTGGGACACCGGCAGCGAGAAGCAGATGGCGCCGGCCTTGGTCTGGGGGCCTGCCTGCTCCACGATGGCCTTCATGATGGCGGACTTCTTTTCCGCCTCGCTGACGATGAGCACAACGTCCTTCTCGTTGGCCAGGGAGATGCCCAGGAAACGCTCGGCTTCCTTGGCACCGGTGCCCTTGCCGGCCAGCACCGTGCCGCCGGTGGCTCCGGCGGAGCGGGCGGCGTGCATCACCAGGTCGGAGTTGCCCTCGTTGAGGATCACGTAGATCAGCTCGTGGGGGAATTCCATTTTGATCTTGTCCCCGGAGGGGGTTTTGTTATCGGTCAGGTATGCCATGGTTCGGCCGCCTCCTACGCTTTTGATGGGAATGGACAGCATAATGCCGTTGCCGGGAATGTCGATAAACATGCGCAGCTTGGCTGCACGCATCAGCCGCTGGGTCTGCTCCCGGTCGGCCACCACGGTGAGCAGTGCCTTTTCCGTGGGGATCAGCCCATAGAGGGAAAGGTGCTCCATGGTGGCGGTGCCCTGGCACATCATGGTGAGGGTCAGGGGCAGCTTCAGGTTATGGCAGATGTTTTCCATGGTTTCGTGCCGGTCGCGGTTCACAATGGCCATGATCAGGTTCAATTCCATGCTATATTCACACCTCCCACAGTTCGATCACGTCGCTCTCGCCGTATTCCAGCTCGGGCTGCTGCTGCACCGTGCGCACCTTCAGCACATAGATCAGGCCCATGATCTGCACGGTGATCAGGGGCATCATGGCCACCAGGGCCACCAGGCCGAAGGCATCGGTCATGATGTTGCCGCCCATGGCGTTGCAGGCACCCATGGCAAAGGGCAGCATGAAGGTGGCCGTCAGGGGGCCGGATGCCACGCCGCCGGAGTCGAAGGCGATGGCGGTGAAGGTTTGGGGAACGAAGAAGGCCAGGATCAGTGCCACGGCGTAGCCGGGGATCACCAGCCACATGATGGACATGCCCGTCAGCACGCGGAGCATGGCCAGGCCCATGGCCGCAGACACGGCAATGGACAGGCTGTAATGCATGGCCTTTTCAGAAATGGCACCGGCACTGAGCTCCTCCACCTGCTTGTTGAGCACATGCACGGCAGGCTCGGCATTGATGATGAACCAGCCCATCACCATGGCGATGGGGATCAAAAGGAAGCGCAGCTCCGGCGAGGTGAGCCGCTGGCCCAGGATGTAGCCCAGGGACGAAAAGCCCACATTGACGCCGGTGAGGAACAATACCAGACCCACGCAGGTGATCACCAGGCCCAGCAGAATGCGCATCAGGGGCAGGTGCTGCAATTTCAGTGCCACGACCTGGAAGAGCAGGAAGAATACCACGATGGGCAGCAGGGCGATAACGACCTCCAGCAGGTATTCCGGCAGGGCGTGGACGTAGCTCAGGCCCAGCTCCACCGTGGTGGCATAGTTGTTTACCAGCGAGGCGGCTGCACTCTCCGGTGCATTTTTGTAGATGAAGCTCAACAGCAGCACGGCCAGGATGGGCCCCACCGAGCACAGTGCCACCAGGCCGAAGGAGTCGGTCTGGGCGTTTTCGTCGCTGCGGATGGAGGCCACGCCAACGCCCAGGGCCATGATAAAGGGCACGGTCATGGGACCGGTGGTCACGCCGCCGGAATCGAAGGCCACGGCGAGATAATCGGGGTCAGTGAAGGCGGCAAGGATAAACACCAGCGCATGCAGCCCCAGCAGCAGCCACTTCAGCGGGATGCGGAACAGAATGCGCAGCATGCTGACCATCAGAAACAGGCCCACGCCGATGGCCACGGTGATGATCAGCACCAGGGTGTTGATGTTGGGCACGTTGGCGGCCAGCACCTGCAGGTCAGGCTCGGCCACGGTGATGGCAATGCCCAGCACCAGGCTGACGCAGATGATCAGCGGCAGGTTGCGGCTCTTGGTCAGCTTGGCACCCATGTGGGAGCCGATCTGCGTCATGGATACATCGCTGCCCATGGTAAACAGGCCCATGCCCACGATCAGCATCACCGCGCCCACAAGGAAGGCCAGCAGCAGATCGGTGGTCACAGGAACAAAGCTGAAGCACATCACGGCCACGATCAGCGTAATAGGCAGCACGGATGCCGCAGCTTCGCGGAATTTTTCAAAGAACATCTTTTTCGGGTTCAATGGCTTGCTCCTTTCCGGATAAATGGATATGGATATTGAAAGGGCAAAGGCCCGTGCATAAAGAAACAGCCGGCGGCGGAGATCCGTCCTGCGGCAGAAAAATAAAGAAAGATGGATTCCAGACAGGTTTCCTTTTCTTCATATTAAAATAATGTTAGCATGGACTAATTTATTTGTCAACTGCTTTATTAATAGGTAGAAATCCACGCCAAAACCTGGTTTTACAAGCCATACGGGGTTTTTCGGCGGATTCTTGCAGGAGCTTTTTTTTCATGTTACAATAAGAAAAAACGACAACTGAACGGGAGGGTATTCCATGAAGCGTCTCTTTGCGCTTTTGCTGATCCTCTGCTGCCTTGCGCCGTCTGCCCTGGCGGAGGACAGCTATAACTGGTATGAGGTGTTTGTTTATTCCTATCAGGATTCCAACGGCGACGGCATTGGCGATCTGAAAGGCCTGCAGTCCCGGCTGGATTACATCAGCGATATGGGCTACACCGGCCTGTGGCTGATGCCCATCATGCCCAGCCCCAGCTATCACAAATATGACGTGCTGGACTACATGGATGTGGATCCCCAGTACGGCACGCTGGAGGATATGCGCGACCTGGTGGCCGCATGCCACGAAAAGGGCATCCGCATCATTATCGACCTGCCGGTGAACCACACCGCCCTGCGGCACCCCTGGTTCCTGGCGGCGGCGGAGTCCCTGCAGAAGCGGCAGGAGGACAGCCCCTACATCGACTACTACTGCTTCTCCAAGGAGGCAGGCAGCAAGTCCGTGCAGCTGAGCGGCACCAAGTGGTATTACGAGGAGCAGTTCTCCGGCGGCGGCATGCCCGACCTGAACCTGGACAGCCCTGCCGTGCAGGAGGAGATCCGCGCCATTGTGAACTTCTGGCTGACGGATGTGGGCGTGGACGGCTTCCGCCTGGACGCGGTGACCAGCTTCTATGCCCAGGATGTGGCCAGGAACGTGGATTTCCTCAACAAGCTCAAGGCCATGTGTGAGGCGGCCAAGCCCGGCTCCTACCTGGTGGGCGAGGCCTGGGTGGGCCTCACCGCCCTGGCGGATTACGCGAAAAGCGACGTGGACAGCTTCTTCCTCTTCCCGGCCTCCCAGGCGGAGGGGTTCATCGTGAAATCCATGCTGGGCCGCAGCCCCAACGCCAAGACCTATGTGTCCAATTTGGAAAGCGTGCTGGAAGCCATGCCGGATACGGTGCTGGCCCCCTTCCTGTGCAACCACGATACGGGGCGCAGCATTGGCCTGTTGCAGGCGCGGCAGCTGCCGGAGCGGGCCAAGTTTGCCCAGGGTGCGCTGAACATGCTGCCGGGCAATGTGTTCACCTATTACGGCGATGAGATCGGCATGGTGGGCGCGGGGGACGACCCCAACAAGCGTCTGGCCATGTACTGGAACGACGGCGACATGACCCAGCAGCCCCCCGGGGTCACGAAGATCGAATACGCCTATCCCGGCGTGGACGACCAGCTGGCCGATCCTGCCAGCCTGCTGAATTACTGCAAGGCCGTGAACCATGCCCGGCTGCGCTCGCCGCTGATCGCCCGGGGCAAGAACACCGTGGTGTATCACGATACCAGCGTGGTGCTGATGAAGCGCGAGAAGGACGGCGCAAGCTGCTACATCGCCATGAACTTCTCCCCCAAGGCGGAGCAGAAGGCGGATGTGCCCCAGGGCTTGAGCATCGTCAGCGATATCGAGGTGGCCCAGGGCGCGGCAGCCCTGAACGGCACCGAGCTAACCCTGCCGCCCTATGCCATTGTGATCCTGGAATGATACAAGGAGGTACACCAACATGAAGAAATTCCTGCTTCTGCTCCTGTCTGTGCTGCTGCTGGCATCCCCTGCCATGGCGGAGGAATGCTCCCTGTATGTGAAGAACATCGAGGGCCTCAGCGAGGACTTCATCATGGGCGTGGACGTGTCCAGCGTGCTGTCCCTGGAGGCGGCGGGGGTGAAGTTCTACGACCACGGCGGCCAGGAGAAGGATCTGTTTGCCATCCTGGCGGAAAACGGCGTGAACTACATCCGTGTGCGCGTGTGGAATGATCCCTTCGATGCCAACGGCAACGGCTACGGCGGCGGCAACTGCGATATCAACGCCGCCACCGAGATCGGCAAGCGCGCCACCGCCAACGGCATGAAGCTGCTGGTGGACTTCCACTATTCCGACTTCTGGGCTGATCCCGGCAAGCAGATGGCCCCCAAGGCCTGGGCGGGCATGACCATCCGCCAGAAGGCCCCGGCCCTGAAGCAGTATACCCTGGACTGCCTGAACCAGCTGAAATCCGCCGGTGTGGATGTGGGCATGGTGCAGCTGGGCAACGAAACCAACGGTCACATGGCGGGCGAAAAGATCTGGATGAACATCTATAAGCTGATGGCGGCGGGCTCCCAGGCGGTGCGCGAGGTGTACCCCGAGGCCCTGGTGGCGGTGCATTTTGCCAACCCGGAAAACGCCGACAACTACATGACCTATGCCTCCAAGTTTGAATACTACTCCCTGGATTACGACGTGTTTGCCACCAGCTACTACCCCTACTGGCACGGCACGCTGGACAACCTCAAATCCGTGCTGACCAACATCCAGCAGACCTACGGCAAGAAGGTGATGGTGGCGGAAACCAGCTATGCCTACACCATGGAGGACGGCGACTTCTCCGGCAACACCATCGGCGAGGGCGGCGCGTATGAAAAGCCCTATCCCTTCACCCTGCAGGGCCAGGTGAACGAAGTGGCGGATGTGATCCAGGCCATGCACGACATTGGCGGCATCGGCGTGTTCTACTGGGAGGGCGCGTGGGTTCCCGCCGGCGGTGCCAGCTGGGAGGAAAATTCTGCCCTGTGGGAGAAATACGGCGCAGGCTGGGCTTCGTCCTACGCGGCGGAGTATGACCCGGACGACGCCGGGGAATACTATGGCGGCAGTGCCTGCGACAACCAGGCTCTGTTCGATTTCAACGGCCGTGCCCTGGAAAGCCTGAAGGTGTTCAAGCTGGTGCACGGCGGCAACCAGGCCGAGGTGAAGGCCGACGCCATCGACGATACCATCCTGATGATCGACCTGAACGGCGAGGTGGTGCTGCCCGATACCGTGAACGCCGTGATGAACGACAACAGCCGCCAGGCGGTGCCGGTGGCGTGGGATCCCTACGACGCCGAGGCCATGAAGGCCGGCGGCGTGAAGACCTACACCATCCATGGCGTGGCGGACGGCATGCCTGCCGTGGCCCAGGTGGCCATGGTGGAGTACAACTACCTGAGCAACTGGTCCTTTGAGGATGAGGACAAAGGCGGGTGGACGGCGGAGAACATCGGCGGCTGCGAGCAGCTGTACATCGAGGACAAGAAGACCGACTCCATGACCGGCACCAAGCACTACCACTTCTATTCTGCCGCGGCAGGCACGGTGGAATTCACCCTGGAGCAAAAGGTGACGGAGCTGCCTGCGGGCGAATACCGGTATGAAGTGAGCATCATGGGCGGCGACGGCGGCACCATCGACATTTACAGCTATGTGAAGGTCAACGGCGAAACCGTGGCTACGAAGCCCAGCAAAATCTCCTCCTACAACGTGTGGGATACCCCGGTGATCGGCGGCATCCAGGCGCAGGAGGGCGACGAGGTGACCGTGGGCATGTATGTGAAATGCTCCGGCTCCGGCAACGGCGCGTGGGGCAAGATCGACGATGCGAAGCTGAACCGCACGAAATGATTGTTTAACACAAAATAATCGTAAATTGACCAAAAAATTTATGGAAACGATTTCAATTTCCTCTTGAAAGATGCAGAAAAAGGTGTTATACTAACCACATCGGCAGGGGATTTGTCCCTGTCAAAGTAAAAAAAGGTGCATAAGCACCTTAATATTAAAGGAGGAAATCCTATGAAGAAGTTCCTTGCTATGGTTCTGTCTCTGGTGATGGTGCTGTCCATGTTCGGCTGCGCCAACGCCGAAGGTTTCTCCGGCGAGATCAAGATCTGGGTCGCCGAGAACACCGTTGAGTTCACCAAGGCCAAGGTCGAAGAGTTCAAGGCCGCTCATCCCGAGTATGCCGAGATGACCGTGACCGTTGACCCCGTTGGCGAAGGCGATGCCGCCTCCAACATGCTGACCGACGTGGAAGCCGGTGCTGATATCTTCGGCTTCGCTCAGGATCAGCTGGGCCGCCTGGTGTCCGCTGGTGCTCTGGTGGACGTGCTGCCCGAGAACGCTGAGATCGTGAAGGCTCAGAACGACGCCGGTGCTGTGTCCGCCGTTATGATGGGCGAGACCATGTACGCCTATCCCATGACCTCCGACAACGGCTACTTCCTGTACTACGACAAGTCCGTTGTGACCGATCCCACCAACCTGGAAGCTGTGCTGGCTGACTGCGAGAAGGCTGGCAAGAACTTCTACATGGAGATCAACTCCGGCTGGTACCAGACCGCCTTCTTCTTCGGCGCTGGCTGCACCCTGACCTACTCCACTGACGACGCTGGCAACATCGTCGCTATGGATTGCAACTATGCCTCCGAGAACGGCGTGAAGGCCCTGAAGTCCATGATCAAGCTGGCTCAGTCCCCCGCCTTCGTGAACGGCTCCTCCGCTTCCAATGCTACCAACCTGGGCGCCATCGTGGACGGCACTTGGGATGCTGGCGTTGTGAAGGAGGCCCTGGGTGAGAACTACGCTGCTGTGAAGCTGCCCACCGTGGACGGCTATCAGCTGGGCGGCTTCGGCGGCTTCAAGATGCTGGGTGTTAAGCCCCAGATCGACGAGGCTAAGCTGGCTGCTTGCGACGCTCTGGCCCTGTACCTGACCTCCGGCGAAGTGCAGCTGGCCCGTTACGACGCTGTGGGCTGGGGCCCCTCCAACCTGGAAGCTCAGAAGTCCGACGCTGTGCAGGCTGACGTGGCTCTGTCCGCTCTGGCTGACCAGCTGCAGTACTGCATCGGCCAGGGTCAGTATCCTGGCGACTATTGGACCCTGGCTACCGCTCTGGGCGACGACGTCCTGGCTGACAAGTATGATGCCTACACCGATGAGCAGCTGCTGGAAGTCATGACCAATTTCCAGACCACCGCTGGCAGCTACGTCACCAAGTAATCTGGATCTATGGCGGGCTGGAAGTTTGATCTTCCAGCCCGCTTTTGTCACTGCTCTCCGCTATACATGAGGCGCGGCACACCGCTTCATGCGTGGCGGAGCGTCGTTTACGCACACCGGATAACATCCATCAAGAACAAAGGTTGGTGAAAGCATGAACGATCTGGATTTTCTGAGGCTTTCCAAGCCTCAAAAGCTCCTGCATAAGTTAAAAACGGCCATCCTGGGCATTCCCGGCAAGCTGCTGGGCAGCCTGAAGGGCCTGGTGATGTGGTTTGTGAACCTGTTCAAGGGCATTGGCCACTTCCTGGCCGACCTGGTGATGACCTACGTTCGCGGCGACTGGAAGACCAAGATCTCCTACACCGTGATGGGCTTTGGCTCCATGGCCCGCGGCCAGTGGCTACGCGGCGTGATGTTCTTTGTGTTCCAAACGCTGTTCAACATGTATCTCTTCATGCCCATCCTGAAGATCTCCGAGAGCCGCGAACCCCTTTGCGGCCTGAACGTGGTGACCCTGCTGGCGAACCTGGGCACCGTGGAGACCGCCAAGAAGGGCCGCGTGACCGTGTACGGCGACAACTCCTTCCTGATCCTGCTCTACGGCGTGCTGACGCTGTTCCTCATCGTTGCGTTCCTGTACACCTGGTATGTGAACGTGAAGCAGAACAAGATCAGCGAGCAGATCCTCAAGTCCGGCAAGAAGCTCAAGACCGCCAAGGACGACATGGCCTCCATGCTGGACAGCCAGTTCCACAAGACCCTGCTGGCCATCCCCACCGCGGGCGTGACCATGTTCACCATCCTGCCCATCATTTTCATGATCCTGGTTGCCTTCACCAACTACGACAACCAGCATCAGCCGCCCCAGAAGCTGTTTACCTGGGTGGGTTTTGAAAACTTCCAGACCCTGCTTTCTGCCGAGAGCAACGACCTGGGCGTTGACATTACCGACAAGGGCAACGGCACCGTGACGCTGACCATCACCGCCAAGGACGGCGACATCATTACCGTGGATACCACGGATGTGGCTGCCGCTCAGGCCGCCGACGCCCTGGCTGTGGACAGCAGCGCAGAGTTCTCCTTTGAAACCATCGGCACCAATGCCGAAACGGGCAAGGACAACTACCGCCTCACCTTCACCGGCGATGCGGGCGAGCCTGTGACGCTGGAAGCCACCAGCTGGCTCTACGTTTCCACGCCCTCCTTCTCCCACACGTTCAAGCAGGTGCTTTTGTGGACGCTGATCTGGGCCTTCTTCGCCACCTTCCTGAACTACTTCCTGGGCATGCTGGTGGCCATCATGATCAACAAGAAGGGCATCAAGTTCAAGAAGATGTGGCGTACCATCCTGGTGATGACCATCGCCATTCCGCAGTTCATCTCCCTTTTGTATGTGTCCAAGATGTTCGCGGCTGACGGCCTGATCAACGGCATGCTGATGAACTGGGGCTGGATCACCGAGCCCCTGCCCTTCTGGACCAACGCCAACTGGGCCCGCGTGACCATCATCGGCATCAACGTGTGGATCGGCATTCCCTACCTGATGCTCATCGCCACCGGCATCCTGATGAACATCCCTGCCGACCTGTACGAGTCCGCCCGTATCGACGGCGCGAACGCCTTCCAGACCTACATGAAGATCACCCTGCCCTACATGCTGTTCGTCACCGGCCCCTACCTGCTGACCAGCTTCACGGGCAACATCAACAACTTCAACGTCATCTTCCTGCTCTCCGGCGGCAAGCCCCTGGGCATGGACCTGGCCGGCAACGCAGGCAATACCGACCTGCTGATCACCTGGCTGTATAAGATGACCGTTACCGACAGCAACTACAAACTGGCCGCTGTTATGGGCATCCTGGTGTTCGTCGTCTGCGCGGTGATCAACCTGGTGGTCTATAACTTCATCCCGTCGGTCAAGAATGAGGAGGATTTCCAGTAATGGCTAAGAAGAACAACATTCCGGAAGTCGATATCATTGTTGACGAAAAGGCCGGAGTGATCCGCGAGGTGGAGCCGGACAAGAAGCTCCGCTCCAAGAAGGGCCACGAGCGTCGCGTGAACGGCGCGATCTACGCCATCCTGATCCTGATGAGCATCATCTGGCTGTGCCCCTTCGTGTTCCTGGTACTGCAGTCCTTCCGCGGCGAGAGCGGCGGCCAGGTGGCCTACGTGATCCCCAAGCAGTGGACGCTGGACAACTACGCCTTCCTGTTCCAGGGCGTGGGCTTCTCCCTGCAGACGCTGGTGAAGGACCTGCCCAACATCATCCTGACGGTGATCACCAACGTGCTGGGCATCTGGGGCATGGTGGCCTTCCTGCGCCGCAAGCCCAAGAACCCCATTGAGAAGACCAAGGGCAACCTGAAGGCTGCCGCGCTGGTCTTCGGCGTGCTGCTGCTGATCAACTTCATGCGCTGCGTGGACTCCACCAACTGCGACTTCGTCCGCTGGTTCATGAATACCCTGACCATCGCCCTGTTCTGCGCTGTGATCCAGACGGTGATGGTGCTCTCCGTTTCCTACACGCTGAGCCGCATGCGCTTCAAGGGCCGCAAGCTGATCATGAACGTGGTGCTGGTGCTGGGCATGTTCCCCGGCTTCCTGACCATGATCGTGCTCTACTACCTGCTGAAGATGTTCGGTCTGACCCAGGCAGGTGCCGTGCCCGGCCTGATCCTCATTTCCTGCGCATCCTCCGGCATGGGTTACTACATTTCCAAGGGCTTCTTCGATACGATCCCGAAATCCCTGGACGAATCCGCCCGCATCGACGGCGCGACCCGCTTCCAGGTGTTCCTGAAAATCATCATGCCCATGGCCAAGCCCATCGTGATCTACACCATCCTGATGGCCTTCATGGGCCCCTGGGGCGACTACGTCTTTGCTTCCTACGTAGCCTTCGGCCACAAGGCCAGCTACAACGTGGCTGTGGGCCTGTACCGCTGGGTGAACACCAACGACTATCAGGGCTATTTCACCCGTTTCTGCGCCGGCGGCGTGCTGGTGGCCATCCCGATCACCGTGCTGTTCATGGCCCTGCAGAAGTATTACGTCGAGGGCGTTACCGGCGGTGCCGTGAAGGGGTGACTTCGTCACATTTTTCCGCCAATGGCGATGGGAGCCTTGCTCGACTTCCGCGCCTGGTGGAGTGCACAGCCCAGCGGGCAGTGCCCGCGCCCATTTCCGCCAATGGCACTGGAAGCCCTACGCGACTTCCGCGCCTGGTGGAGTGCACAGCCCAAAGCCCTGTATGATTGCTTGATCGAAGAATCCTATACAAGGAGGAAAAACAACAATGGCAAGTGTTACGCTTGAAGGCGTCAAAAAGATTTACGACAATAAGGTCGTTGCCGTGCAGGAATTCAACCTGGAGATCAAGGACAAGGAATTCGTGGTGTTCGTCGGCCCCTCTGGCTGCGGCAAGTCCACCACCCTGCGCATGATCGCCGGCCTGGAGGATATCTCCGAGGGTACGCTGAAGATCGGCGACCGCGTGGTGAACGACGTGGAACCCAAGGACCGCGACATCGCCATGGTGTTCCAGAACTACGCCCTGTACCCCCACATTTCCGTGTATGAGAATATGGCCTTCTCCCTGCGCATCCGCAAGATGGACAACGAGGAGATCCACCGCCGTGTGTGCCAGGCGGCTGAGATCCTCGGCATCACCCAGTATCTTGCCCGCAAGCCCAAGGCCCTGTCCGGCGGCCAGCGTCAGCGCGTGGCCATCGGCCGTGCCATCGTGCGTGAACCCGCCGTGTTCCTGATGGACGAGCCCCTGTCCAACCTGGACGCCAAGCTCCGTAACCAGATGCGCGCCGAGATCATCCTGCTGCGCAAGCGCATCGACACCACCTTCATCTACGTTACCCACGACCAGACTGAGGCCATGACCCTGGGCGACCGCATCGTCATCATGAAGGATGGCTTCATCCAGCAGGTGGGCACCCCCCAGGAAGTGTTCGACACCCCCCGCAACCTGTTCGTGGCGGGCTTCATCGGCAGCCCCCAGATGAACTTCCTCAAGGCCAAGCTGGTCCGCACCGGCGACAAGTATGCCGTGGAACTGCTGGGCACCTCTGTTGCCCTGGAAGATGCCAAGTGCAAGAAGCTGCTGGAAAAGAACGTCCAGACCAAGGAAGTCATCATGGGCGTGCGTCCTGAGCACACCGTGGTGCGCTTCGACGGCAGCGACAACGCCATCGAGTCCACCATCTCCGTGAACGAAATGATGGGCAGCGAGCTGCACCTGCACGTGAACACCATCGCCGGCGACCGCGTGATCCTGCGCCTGCCCACCATCGACCTGACCGACGAGCAGCGCGCCCAGCTGAGCTACGGCAATAAACTGTACTTCTCCTTCGCCAGCAAGGTGGTGCACCTCTTCGACCCCGAAACCGAAGAGAGCCTGCTGTTCTAAAGCACAATTGAATCACCGGGGCCCTTGCCCCAAAAAACACCCCTCGGCACCCCCCGCCGAGGGGTGTTCACGTTCCTTGCAATACGTCCTCCTCAAGCCCCTGCGGCTGTCGCACAAGCCGCAAAGGGACAATGCGGTGACTTTGCAGAGGATTGCTTCCGCTGAAAGCGGAAATTCAGGCAATCCTCTGCAACGGAGCCGCCCCGCATGACAGCCGCTCGACCTGTCGCAAAAGGAGCGAGGGGGTCCGGGGGGAAGCGTAATCGCTTCCCCCCGGCGGCTTTGCGCCGCTTTCGACGCGCGAAAGCGGCCCCCACGTCGCACATCAAACCCACCCCAAATCCCCAAAAAAAGAACAGCTGCGCTATATTGCACGTGCAGCTGTTCTTGCTGATAACCGGCTTACTCCGCCTTCTGTCCCAACACCTTGATATCCTCATTGTCATAGAAGGCAACGGCAGCGAAGCCAGTGGCTTCCAGGTTGCCCAGCTGCTTGCCCAGCTTTTTCTGCTGAGGAAGCACCGTAACGGCGTAGTTCTCACGCAGCCGCTCAGCCTTGAGCAGCACCTCGGCAAAGGGAGCGTCGCTGCGGTAGAGCAGGGCCAGCTTTTCGGCGGCAGGCACCTTGCGGCCCTGCTCCAGCAGAATGCCGCAGATGCGCTCGAAGCCGATGGAGAAGCCCACGGCAGGCACTTCCTGGCCCAGGAACTTGCCGATCATGCCGTCGTAGCGGCCGCCGCCGGCCACAGCACCGGAGAAGGCGGCGCAGGTGATTTCGAACACCACGCCGGTATAGTAGCCCTGGCCGCGCACCAGCGAGGGGGCGTAGGCAATGCCGTAGCGGCCGCCGGACAGCTGGCGAATGGTGCTGATGATGGTCATCAGGTCGTCGGAGAGGGTCTTGTCCTCCAGCAGGGAGGCAACGCGCTCGATGGAGAAATCGCCCTCGCGCAGGAAGGCGTCCAGGGACTCCACGGCCTGGGCGGGGCATTCCTTGTCGGTCAGCTCGGCCTTCACGCCATCGGGGCCGATCTTATCCAGCTTGTCAAAGGTGACGCACACGCTGTCCAGGGTATCGGGGGCAAAGCCCATGGCGGCCAGCATGCCGCGGAGCATCCGGCGGTCGTTGATGTTGACGGTGAAATCGTTGAAGCCAATGGCCAGCAGAGCGCGGGCGGTGACGTCGATCAGCTCGATCTCCGCGTTGATGCTGCTGTCGCCCAGGATGTCGATATCACACTGCACAAACTCGCGGCTGCGGCCCTTCTGGGGACGCTCGGCGCGGAACACGCGGTCAGTCTGGATGGCCTTGAAAGGCGTGGGCAGGCTGGCGCGGTTGGCGGCATAGTAGCGGGAGAGGGGCAGGGTCAGGTCGTAGCGCAGGCCCATGTCCGACAGGTTCTTCTCTTCGCCGGACTGCAGGGCGGCGGCCAGCTTGTCGCCGCGCTTGAGCACCTTGAAGATCAGGTTCAGGTTATCGCCGCCGTCGCTCTTGTCCAGGTTTTCCATATCCTCCAGCATGGGGGTGCCGATGCGTTCAAAGCCGCTGGCGCGGTAGGTTTCCAGAATTTTGCCCTGTACATAATCGCGCAGGCGCATTTCATCCGGCAGATAGTCCTTCATACCCTTCAAGGGGTTGATCTTCATGGTGATCGCTCCTTTCGTAACGGTTCGATTATAAGGGGTACAGCGATTTTTTGCAACCGTTTGCCGGATTTTATGCAAGGAAAAAACCCTGGGGGTATGAAAAGGGCTCCCCAGTGCCGGGGAGCCGGAGGAAGAAGCAATGGGGATTGATCAAACAGGGCGGTGCGTGCAGGCTCCACCTCATCCGTCACGGCTTGCGCCGTGCCACCTTCCCCTCAAGGGGAAGGCTTTGTCGCGGCTATTCTTTGGCTTCCCCTTGAGGGGAAGCTGTCGCCGCAGCGACTGATGAGGTGGAAATGCCAGGCCAAATTTTACGCTTATCCCACCCGTTATACCTTAATGCTGTGCCACTTCTCGCTGCGGTAGCGGCGGAGCATCAGCGTCAGGCGGACGGTCATGTCGCACAGGGTCGCGCTCCAGGCGGCCACCAGGGCGATGTCGCTGCGGCCGAATACCGTTCCGGCCACGTACACGCCCAGCAGGGCCAGCACGGGGCGGATGCAGGTAACGGTGATCAGCATCACCCGGGCGGTGTACTTCACGTCGCCTGCGCCGCGCAGGGCACCGGAGGACACCACAGCCACCATCTGCAGCGGCTGGATCAGCCCCAGGACGATCATCACGTTCACGGCCATGTGGCGCACGGCCTCGGAGTCGTTGCCGGAGATGAACATATTCACCAGCGGCGCGCGGAACAGAATGCACACCGCCGCCAGCCCCAGGCCAATGGCCAGGGAGAACCGCTGGGCCAGCGTGCCGTAGATATGGGCCAGGTCGCGCCGCTTTTTGCCCAGCATCTGCCCCACCAGGGAGGTACCGGCGATGCCCAGGCCATCGGCAAAGGAGAAGGACAGGTTCAGGAACTGGCCGCAGATCTGGTGGGCGGCGAAGGCGTCGGTGCCCAGGTCGGCCACGATGCGGGCATAGGCGAAGAAGCCGATGCGCATGGCCAGCTGCTCCACCATGGCGGAGGAACCCACCTGCAGTAGAGCCTTGCCGCTGGGGATATCGGGCTTCCAGCTATCGTGCCGGGAGAGGCTCAAAAAGCTGCCGTGGCTGTGGAACATGGCCCGCAGGCTGAGGAAGAAACCCACCACCAGGCCGATCACCGTGGCGATGGCTGCGCCCCGCACCCCCAGCTTGGGGAAGGGGCCGATGCCGTTGATGAGCAGATAATTGCAGATGATGTTGACGATGTTGGAGGAGATGTTCACCTGCATGGTCAGGCGGGTGTTGCCCACGCCGCGCTGGGCGGCGCACAGGCCCATCGACAACGCCTGGAAGGGCAGTGCCCAGCCCAGGATGGCAAAGTACTCGGTGGAGGATTCCAGGGTGCGGCCTGCCTCGGCCCCGGCGAAGATCATCAGCGCGCGGCTCAGGGGCAGCAGCAGGGCCATCAGCACCGCGGAAAGCACCAGGATCATGATAATGGAGGTGCGCACGGTAGCATTGGCGTCGGCTTGGCGGCCTTCGCCCTTGCGGCGGGCCACCACGGCGGTGATGCCCGTGTTCAGCGCGAAAAACAGGCTCAGCATGATCATGCGGGGCTGGCCCACCAGGCCCACGGCGGCCACGGCATCGGTGCCGATGGAGGACACCATCACCGTGTCCATCATGTTGATGAGGGAGATCAGCACCATTTCACACACCGAGGGCACGGCAATGCGGATGTATTCCTTGTACATCTCGCGGCCCGGGGGCAGGTCGCCTGCGGTGTTTTTCAGGGATCGGGGCAGCATACGGCGGGTATCAAAATAAGGGAAAAACTTTTTCAGCATGGCTATACCTTTCGGGCAGTATATCGCTGCGGTTTGTATTGATGTGTCTACCGGAAAGTATAGCACAAAAGGACAGGCTTGTCACATATTCCTTGGGTGAAAATGGAACAAAACTTTACAGCGGATGATACTGCACCCGGGCCAATTGCAAACTGGCGTTGAGCTCCCGCATCAGGTTGCCGGGCAGGTACCGCGCAGGCCGCTTGCGCAGATACACCGCCCGCGCAGCCTGGAGGGACTCCGCCACGAACTGGGAGCAGAAGTACTTCTTCTCTGCATGATAAGGGATGTGCAGAAAGCAGCAGATCACCCCCAGCAGGGAGTAGCGGTAGTCCTCCCGGTGGGTTTCAAACCGGGCGATGCGCTGCTTCAGCTGCTGGTAGGCACCGTCGGATATCCGCAGCTGGTAGCATTTGACCTGCTCCACGCCGTGCCGCTTGAATTTCGCGGCACTTTCTTTGGTAAAGCCCTTGAAGGTGAAGCTGTACATGGCGTCCATATCGGTGTCCAGGGCCAGGGACACGTGGGTGAAGTTGCAGCCGTTGAGCAGCGACACCAGCCGGGAGACCGGATCAGTAAACCTGCTGAGCACGATGGCGATGGTTTTCATCATATCACCTTGATTTACAATAACTTCTAATCGGTTTTTTAAAAACCGATGCAAAGGTTATTATAAACACGACGAAGCGGCTTGTCAAGGGGCGGGGGATGCTGATATAATCAATAGACCAAAGAAGATCGTTTGGAGGGACAAAAATGAAGCGTTTTGCAGCCCTGCTGCTGGCGATGGTGCTGTGCCTGGCCTCTGCCGGCGCAGAGGAGATCTGGACGCCCCGGGAGGCCCCGGCCATCCGCAACAGCCTTTCGGCGGAGGAAAAGGCCGCCCAGCAGCAAGCCATTCTGGAAAAGGGCGAGTTCCTGTTTTCCGGCGTGGTGAACCAGCGGTACCGCGCCTTCAACATCAAATTCCTCAAGGAAGCCGATCCCCAGGATCTGCTGGCCCTTCTGTATGCTACGGACAAGGCCTCCAGCGGCACGCTGACGGTGGAATCCGGCGGCAAGTCCATGGAGATCAACGCCTCTGGCAACACGCCCGGGGAGGAAACGCTGCGGATCATCTCCATTCAGGATATGATGGACGTTACCGGCGCGGCGGCTCCTGCTGACCTGCGGGGCCTGTCCATCAACGCCAGCGGCGGTGCGCGGATTGCCGGGCTGTATTTCCTCAAGGGCGAGGTGGCCCGGGAGCTGCTCACCTGGCAGGACAGCGTGAAGGAGGCGGAAAAGATCATCCACACCTATACGGGGGAGCTTTCCAACCCCAAGGCCATTGAGAACGCCAGGGTGGTGTACGCCTACCTGCAGGAGATCAACGGCCAAAAGTGCCTTACCGGCCAGATGGAATCCACCTGGATGGGCTCGCCGGATTACGAGATGAAGTACATCGAAAAGCACACCGGCAAGCTGCCCGCCCTGCGCGGCCTGGACTTTATGCACAACGATTTCAATGGCGTGGTGAAGCGCGCCATCGCCTGGTGGGAGAAGGGCGGCATCCCCACCATCTGCTGGCACACCGGCTCGGATTTCGCCAGCGGCTACAACGAGAGCCTGAACCACAACCTGAACTGGGAGGAAGCCTTCGTCCCCGGCAGCAAAACCTATAACAAGCTGCTCAAGGACATGGACCGGGCGGTGCCCTACCTGCAAAAGCTGGAGGACGCGGGCGTGCCCGTTCTGTGGCGGCCCTTCCATGAGCTGGATGGCGGCTGGTTCTGGTGGTCCAAGGGCGGCAGCGAAAGCTTTGTGAAGCTGTGGCAGCTGATGTACAGCCGCTACACCGATCACTGGGGATTGGATAACCTGATCTGGGTGCTGGGGTATTCCGGCAACGGCGGCAACATGGAAGCCTGGTATCCCGGCGACAGCTATGTGGATGTGATCGGCGCGGACAGCTACACCGCCGGTGCCAACGGCCACCTGTATGCCGAGGTGGCGGCCCTGGCCCCCGAAGGCATGCCCATCGTATTCCACGAGTGCGGCTCCATTCCTACCCAGGAGCAGATGGAGCAGGCAGCAGCCCCCTGGGCGCTGTTCATGGTGTGGCACACGGATCACATCACCAAGCACGAGTTCAACACCCCGGAAAGCCTGAACGCCGTTTACAACAGCGACTACTTCATTACCCTGGACGAAGTGCCTGCACTTGCAAGATAAGCGGCAAGGTGCTATAATACATCATATTTATTTCGTTAGGAGGTTCCCTATTATGGCCAAGAAAAAGTATGACTATCGGGCTGCACAGGCCCACAAGCGTAATCAGCAGAAGATCGCCGATGCCAAGGCGAAAGCCAAGCAGAAGGAGTTCTTCCAGAAGTACGGCAAGCAGGTGATCATCGGCGTGGTGGCTGCCATCGTGGTGATCGTGGCCATCTGGCTGGGCTGCAAGTGGTTCGTGGGCCCCGGCGGCTCCATCCCCAACTGGTTCGGCACCCTGCGCAACGTTGAGGAAAACTGGATCGTGACCAACACCGGCACCACCCGTAGCCCCAAGTATTTCAAGCTGGGCGAGTATAACGCTCCCGAGGGCTACACCCTGGATCCCGATTATGCCGGTTCTTCCGACCCCCTGAACCAGTTCCAGTACTACACCCCCAACGATGAGGCTTCTCCCATCGAGTCCCTGTACGTCAGCGGCGTGAAGAACACCTCCGCGGCGGACATGATCACCAACGTTCTGGGCCTGTACGGCGAGAACGGCGGTGCCAAGCAGGGCACCATCGGCGGCCATGACGTGCACTACGCTTACATCACCATGGATACCACCGTGGACCAGATGGACGAAGAGGGCAACGTGATCGAAGCAGCCGAGGAAGACAAGACCGGCACCAGCATGCTGGTGATGTACACCGACACCGTGCAGGACTCCTGCATCCTGGTGATGATCAGCACCAAGGAAACTCCTCTGGCCGAAGTGGTGGCCGAGGACGTGCTGCTGGCCGAGGCTGAAAAGGTTCTGCCCCTGCTGACGGTCGAAAAGTAATTCACCTAAAAACCAGCCGATAACGGCTGGTTTTTCTTCTATCTGCCTTTGCGGGAGACGGTTTATAATAGAACCAACACATGATACTTTCATGACTGATCAAAGGAGTGTTATGATATGGCTCAGTTTGTGAAGCTGAATCCCGAAGCACTGAAGGAACTGCGCAAGGTGGATCCCCGTCTGGTTTCTTATAACGTGGAAATGACCGAGGTCACCGGCGGCACCTTCTGGAAGGCCTATACCGAGGCCCAGGTGGACGGCACCGAGCCCTTCGACCAGATCCTGGACTGGCGCAACATGGGCAACCTGCAGCAGTGGTATGACCCCATCGACACCACCAATCCCCGGCTGATCAAGCTGGCCCGCGAGCTGGGCACCGCCTGGGTGCGCGTTTCCGGCACCTGGGCCAACAAAACCTATTACGATTTCGACGGCCACACCGGCGGCAAGGTGCCTGAGGGCTTCCAGAACCTTTTGACCAAGGAGCAGTGGCTGCACCTGCTGGACTTCGTCCGCGCCATCGACGGCAAGCTGCTGGTGTCCATCGCCAACTGCCCCGGCATCCACAGCGCGGATGAACCCATCCCCTTCGACCAGGCGGAGCTGCTTTTCCGTACCAGCAAGGAATACGGCGTGCCGATCGCTGCCGCCGAATTCACCAACGAACCCAACCTGATGGCCATGTCCGGTCTGCCCCAGGGCTACACCCCTGCCGATCATGCTCGCGACCACGACCTGTTCGGTGCCTGGCTGCGTGAAAATTACCCCGAGTGCCTGTTTGTGGGCCCCTGCACCGTGGGCGATGTGGCCATGTTCAACATCGGCAACGACGGTGCTGGCGGCGGCATGGCGGCTGGCATGAAGATCGTTTCCACCGAAGATCTTCTGGGCGATTACAAGGTGCCCATGGATGTGTTCAGCTACCACTACTACAACGGCGTAAGCGAGCGCGGCGCGGCCATGGGCGGCCACTGGCCCTATGAAGCTGCCCTCACCGAGAACTACCTCTCCGTGGCCGGCAAAGCTGTGCGCCAGTACGTCGCCCGCCGCGACAAGTATGTCCCCGGCGGCCAGATGTGGGTCACCGAGTCCGGCGATGCCGGCTGCGGCGGCAACACCTGGGCTTCCACCTTTGTGGATGTGTTCCGCACCCTGAACGAGCTGGGCGATTTCTGCACCGTCACCGACGGCGTGATCTTCCACAACACCCTGGCTTCCTCCGACTACGGCTTCCTGAAGCACGGCACCTTCCTGCCCCGTCCCAACTATTTTGCGGTGCTCCTGTGGAACCGCCTGATGGGCGAAACCGTGTATGCCACGGGCGAGGAGATCCGCGAGGGTGCCCACGTGTTTGCCCACAGCCGCAAGGACGGCAAGGAAGGCGTAGTGTACCTGATCATCAACAACTCCAGCGAGGCCACCACCGTGGAGCTGCCCAAGGATGCTGTGCGCTACACCCTGTCCGGCAACGGCAAGCTGCGCAGCCGCACCATGCTCCTCAACGGCCGGGAGCTTAAGCTGGGCGAGAACGACGAACTGCCCTGCCTGTGCGGCGAGGAGCAGAAGGCCGGCACCATTGAGATCGCCCCCCAGACCTGCGTGTTCCTGGTTGTGTAAGAAAATGATAAAAGGCGGTTCCGATTGACGGAACCGCCTTTTGCTATGCCGGGAAATCCTTAGTTGAACCCCTGGGCCTTCAGGTAGAGATAGCTGCGGCGCAGGCACTCGATGGGGTCTTCGCCGTTGCAGTCGTCCTGTTCCACCAGCATGAACCGGGTGCCGCCAGCCTCGGCCTTTTCAAACACCCGGTCGAAGTTGATGTTGCCCTCGCCCACCACGGCCATCTTGCGGCCATAGGCGTAGTCCTTCAGGTGGATGCAGGGGATGCGGCCCTTCAGCTTTTCCAGCCACTGGGCAGGATCGCCGCCGCCGGCCTGCACCCAGAAGGTATCCAGGGTGAAGCCCATGATATCCGCCGGGAAGTCCTCCATCAGCTTTTCCAGGATCAGCTTGCCGCCGATGCGCTTGAACTCCTGGTCGTGGTTGTGGTACATGAACAGCTTGCCGTTGTCGCGCAGGGCTTTGGCCACGGGGGCATAGGTGCTGATGAATTTCTCGTAGGTGTCGCCTTTTTCCTCGTCAAAGGAGTACCAGCCCAGGCCCACATGCTCGCAGCGGAACACGTCGTGATCCTTGGCCACCTGGGCCGGGTCAGCGGTCAGACGGTCGGCCGGGGTGTGGGTGATTACGCAGCGCAGGCCGTTTTGCGCCAATTGGTCTTGCAGCCACTGGGGCTCATAGGCGCAGGTGCCGCTGATCTGCACCGTGCGGTAGCCGATATCCGCCACTTTTTTCAGGGTCAGGGCAAAATCGTCGAGGGTTTTGCACTGCTCTCTCAGGGTGAAAAACTGTGCGCCGATCTCCATGGACATATCCTCCTTTTTGTGTTACGCCGCCGCGTTTTCAAGGCCGTGCAGGGGATTCCAGGCCCCCTTGATATAGGTGAACAGGAACAGGCAGAACAAAAGCAGATTGTGGGCGATCATGCAGGCCCAGGCGCTCACCAGGCCAAAGCCCATCAGCTGCGTGCAGATGAACGTGCCCAGGATGCGCACGCCCCACATGCCCAGAATGTTGAACACGAAGGGACGCTTGGTGCGGCCCACGCCCTGCATCATGCCCTCGATGATGATGGAGAACCCGTAGAAGGGCTCCGATACTGCCACCATGCGCAGCACCGTGGTGCCCAGGCCAATGACCTCCGGGCTCTTGGAGAAGATGCCCATCAGGCTGGGGGCCAGCAGGAACAGCGCGCCGCCGGAGAGGATCATCAGCCCGATCTCGATGGGGATGAACATCTGCGCCAGGTCCTTCATGCGCTTGCCGTCTTTGGCACCGTAGGCGTTGCCAGCCAGGGTGGCCGCTGCCGTCTGCATGCCGTAGCCGGGGATGTAGAAGGCGGATTCCACCGTGTTGGCGATGGTGTGGGCGGCGGTGGACACCTCGCCCAGGGAGTTGATCATAGCCGCAAAGGCCACATAGCCCAGGGAGGTGCCGAAACGCTGCAGCATGTTGGGCATGGCTACCTTCAGGCAGGGGCGCAGGATGGACCAGTCCGGTCTGATGCTCTGGCCCCGTGGGGACACCATGGGGTGCTTCCACAAAACCACGGTGATGTGGATGCCGCCCCAGGCGAAGGCGATGGCACTGGCGATGGCCGCGCCGATAACGCCCCAGCCCGCGCCGGGCATGGTGAAGCTGAGGCCGAACACTGTCAGCACCCGGGTGGGGTAGATCAGCAGGAAGTTCAGGCATACGTTGATCAGGTTCACCAGCACGCCGATCTTCATGGGGGTCTTGGTGTCGCCTGCCGCCCTGAGCACCGTGCCGAAGATGATGCTGGCCGCCCTGGGCAGCATGGGCAGGTACAGGATAAAGAAATACTGCGCCGCCGTGTTGCGGATGGCCTCGTCCACCTGCATCCACACCGGCACTTGCTGGCTCAGGCCCAGGGTGATGGCCGTGAACGCGATGCCAGCCACCAGCACCGCCAGTACCGCCTGGGACACCGACCGCCGCGCTGCCGCCCGGTCGTCTGCGCCGCAGGCCTTGGCAATGTAGGAAAGGAAGCCCACGCCCAGTGCGGACACCGTGCTGCCGATAAGCCAGTTTACCGTGCTGGTGGCACCCACCGCCGCGGTGGCCGCCGTGCCCAGGGAGCCCACCATGGCCGTGTCGATATACTGCACGGCGGTCTGCATCAATTGCTCCAGCATGGTGGGCCAGGCCAGGGACAGGATCACGCCCATCATGCCCAGATTGAGCTTTTTCATTGCTTGTCCTCCAGCAGCTTTTTGTAAGGCATCAGCATACCCTCGTTCATGGCGTTGCCCATTTTGGCCTTCACCTTGGGCGAGGAGATCAGCGCGCCCACCAGATACATCTTCAGCATGGTGCCGAACTTCTTCTGGGGGAAGTCATACTGGCCGTGGGCCTTGTAGAACTTGTGGTCTGCCTTCATCATGCCCTGCATCAGCCAGATCAGGTCGCGGAAGATCTTCATGCCGCCGATGCCGTAGAAATTCTGCGGCGGAACATACTTGTTTTCCAGCGCATAGCAAAGGGTTTTCGCCAGCTGGTCGATCTGCCCGTCGGGGTCGGATTCGTCCGTGGCCACACCGGCCAGGAAGTTGCTGCCCACCTGGGCGCGGCCCTCCACAATGGTCTGCACATTGGTTTCCAGGCTGTAGTTGCCGCTGATCAGATACCCCACCGGCATGCCCATGGTCACCGTGCGGTGGCCGTTGCAGAACTGCCGGTCGTCGTAGGTTTTGAACAGGCTGCCCATGGAGTGATCCTTGATGGTAAAGGCGTACACGATGGCCTCGCCCGTCTGGATGGTGCCGCGCAGGTACTCGTCAAAGCCGTCCTTGTAAACGCACTTGCCGCTGACCGCGCAGTTAAAGCACCCCAGGCAGCCGCCCTTGAAGGGGAACTCGCGCAGGTTCACCACCCGGCTCTTCCGGGGCAGCACCGCCTGGAACCGGGCGATCATGGCTGCCAGCTGGTCGTTATCGCAGTCGGTGACGATCACCACATCGCCCTGGGTCTTTTCCCCGGCGGCGGGCACGGTCACGGGCTTCAGGGCCGGGGCAGGCATGGGCGCAGGGGCAGGCTCGCTGACGCCGTTTTCCACGCACCAGGCCGCATAATCCATAAAGGCCCGGGCTTCCTTTTGCCCCTTCTCGCTGAGCAGGTCGTCCATGTCGGCGGACAGGCCGCGGATGACCTTCATGCCCATGTCCTGGCAGTTGTTCTGCACATAGCGGTGGGCGGTAATATCATAAAAATGCTTGGAGGTGGTGATCTGCGTGGCGAACTTGCCCGCCACCTTCACCCCGTGGATCTTCATCAGCTCGATGCAGCGGTGCAGCTGGCAGGGGGCGATAAACGTATACACCGGATAGGCAAACAGCAGCAGATCCGCGGCCTCCGCCGCCTTAATCACCGGGGAAAAGTCTTTCTCCAGGGCCTTGATCCGCTGCCCGACGTGCAGCACCTCAAAGCTGTGCTGGGGGTAGTGCTTTTCAAGATATTTCACCGTTTGCAGGGTGATGGAGTATTCTCCCTTGGGGCTGCCGTTGAGAACCAGGATTTTCATGGGCGTGATGCTCCTTTCGTGCTTATGACATTATACCATCGGCAGCAGAGGGAAGCAAGCAAAAAGCCCCTGGCAGCAGGGCCAGGGGTTTGGTTGAGGCGGGCGCGTTGCGGATCATTTTTCCGGCATCGTCCAGCCCTTGAAGGGCAGAATTTGACCCTTGCGGGGGCTGCGGTGGGCGGTGGAGGCACGGTACTGCCGGGGGCTCATGTCCATCACCTGCTGAAAGTTGCGGTTGAAGCTGCTCACCGAGGGCATGCCCACCGCCTGGGCGATGTTCAGCACCGGCTCGTTGGTGTTCACCAGCAGCACGCAGGCCTGGTAGATGCGGGTGGAGATCACGAACTGCAGGGGCGTGGAGCCCATGCAGGAGAGGAACAGCCGCCGGAAGTGGGTCTGGCTCAGGTGGCACAGGTTGGCCAGGGTGGAGGTATCGCAGGGCTCCATGTAATGGTCGTGGATGTATTCCAGCGCGGGCTTGAGGGGGAACACCTTGCTGTTCTTGGAGGCAGGCTTGCCGGCGGCCTCCTGGCGGCGCTGCAGCTCGGCGGCGGTGGCCAGGGCGTAGATCTTGAGGAATTGATTGGCTTCGTCGGTGCCCTTCAGGGCTTCCTCCAGCATGCAGTTGCACAGGAAGTGCAGCCGGGGGTCGCTGTCCTTGGTCAGGTGCATGTATTTGGTCACCTGGGAGGAACTCTTGAAATGATAGGCTTCCTCGGAGGGGATGATATCCGCCACCAAGGCGTCCAGGTCCATGAAAAGGTAGCTCCACAGGCTTTTGCAGCCCTCGGCAGAGCAGGTGGTGTGGGGCACATGACGGGGGATGATGAACACGTCGCCGGCGGAGAAGTGGATCACCTCATCCTCGAAGGTCAGGGTGCCGTGATCCGTGTGGCAGAAGCCGATCTCCAGGCAGTTGTGGAAGTGCAGCGCGTCGCGCAGCACATCGGAAATGCGCCAGTTCTCGCCTGCAAGGCACAGCAGGGGGAAATCCATGGGCAGGTCGTAAATGCGGTATTCGATAATGTTTCTTTTCAGTCGCGCCATTTGCCCATTAACCTCCCGGTGCAATGTCGTTTTTGACTATTCCTACACCAGTATATCATGATTTCTGAGAAAAACAAGACATTAATTGCGAATAAATGGTTGTTTTTGAGCGGTATTGAGTTGCTTCCGGTTGGAATGATACGGATCGCTGCTATATAATATAAATAGTGCAACAGAAATACAATTTTGAGCAATAAAGAGCAATTGACGAATATTTCCAAATAGAAGGGGGCTTTGTGATGGCGCAGAACGGCGTGATCAACAGCCGCAAAAAAAGACGGGTTCTGGGCATTTATATCAAGAACAACTGGCAGCTGTATATGCTTTTGATGATCCCGGTGATCTTTGTGATCATCTTCAAGTATGCAGCGTATCCGGGCCTGCGCATCGCCTTTATGAACTACAAGCCCGCCAAGGGCTACGACGGCAGCCCCTGGGTGGGCTGGGAAACCTTCGAGAAGATTTTCCGCGACAAGGATTTCCATCGCGCGCTGAAGAACTCGCTGATCTTCAACTTCCTGGATCTGGGCGTGGGCTTCCCGATCCCCATTATCCTGGCCCTGCTGCTCAACGAGCTGCGCTTCCCCCGCTATAAGAAGATCAGCCAAACGATCCTGTATCTGCCCCACTTCCTCAGCTGGGTCATCATCGCCTCGGTGGCGCTGAACCTGTTCAAGCCCGAGACCGGCCTGATCAACATCCTGATGAAGAACGCCGGGTGGATCGAAGAGGGTATCCCCTTCCTGACGGAGAAATGGCACTGGGCCGTGACCTACCTGCTCATCGGCGTATGGCAGAATATGGGCTGGGGCTCCATCATTTACCTGGCGGCCATCACCGGCATCGACGCTGAACTGTACGAAGCCGCCACCATCGACGGCGCGGGCCGCTTGCGCAAGATCTGGAGCGTAACGCTGCCCTGCATCCGCGGCACCATGGTCACCCTTTTGATCATGAACCTGGGCCGTGTGATGGGCTCCAACTTCGAGCGACTGGACGCCTTCGGCAACGTGCAGGTGAAGGACTTCCAGTATCAGCTGGCCATCTACATCTACGAAAAGGGTCTTGCCGGCGGCAACTTCAGCCGTGCCACGGCAGTGGGTCTGTTCCAGTCCCTCACTGGCCTCCTCCTGGTGCTGGGCTCCGACTGGGTATCCAAGAAGCTCGGCGAAGACGGACTGCTGTAAGGAAAGGAGGAAGCATTGATGCAAAACACTCAAAAGGCTCCGGTAACGGAAAAGAAAGCATCCCTGTGGACTGGCATCAACCGCGTTCGCGTCAGCGATTTTGTGATCGCCTTCGTGATCCTGATCCTCTCCCTCACCTGCATCCTGCCCTTCATCCATGTGGCAGCCAAGAGTATCTCCTCCAACACGGCCGTTATGTCCAAGAGCGTGTACCTGTGGCCCAAGGATATCAACTTTGACGCCTACGCCTCCATCTTCCGCGACGGCCAGCTGACCTACTCCATGGGCTACACGGTGCTGGTAACGGTGCTGTTCACCGTCATCGGCATGGTGGTCACCGTCTGCGCGGCGTACCCGCTGTCCATCAGGAGCCTGAAGGGCCGTACCTTCTTCGCCTTCTTCCTGATGTTCACCATGTACTTCTCCGCTGGTCTGATCCCCGAGTATCTGCTGATGAACGACCTGGGCATGCTGAACACCATGTGGGTGCTGGTGCTGCCCCTGGCCTTCTCGCCCTATAACATGCTGATCATGAAGTCGTTCCTTTCCTCCACGATCCCCGACAGCCTCTACGAAGCGGCCAAGCTGGACGGTGCCACCCATATGCAGACGCTCACGAAGATCGTGCTGCCCCTGTCCAAGCCCATCATCGCCACGCTGAGCCTGTTCTACGCCGTGGGCCGCTGGAACGCCTATGCCGACGCCAAGTACTACATCACCAAAAAGGCCCTGCAGCCCCTGCAGTACCTGCTCTCCAACATGGTGCTGTCCTCTGGCACCGATGCCATCAGCCTCTCCGAGAACGCCGCCGTGGTTTCCACCCCCGAGGTTCTCCAGGCTGCCACCATCATGTTCGCCACCATCCCGATCATCATGGTCTACCCCTTCGTCCAGAAGTACTTCGTCAAGGGTGCCATGATCGGTGCTGTGAAGGGCTAAAGGGGCTCTGCCCCTTTAGAATCCCCGCCAGAGGGCTCTGCCCTCTGGACTCCCGCTTAAGGGCTTTCAGCCCTTAAGAATCCCGTTCGGGGATGCCCGGGCATGCACATTTCCCGGGGGTCACGGCACGAATACGGTCGTGCCGCGACGCGGGGGGAGGCTTCACCCGTACCACAAACTAAATTCCGAATTCCGCATTTCCTTTGGAATAGTGGCGGAAGTGCAATACCGCCATTATCATAAATCTAATTAGGAGGAAAAACTATGAAGCGCATCGTATCTTTGGTTCTTGCCCTGATGATGGTGCTGAGCATGGCCGCCGTGGCCAATGCCGAGGCAGCTACGGGCATGGCCGCCTGGGCTCCCTTTGAGGAGACCGTGACCATCACCGTCCCCGTGTATGACCGTTCCAAGGCCGGTTATCCCGCCGTTGACGACAACTACTGGACCCAGTGGATCCAGAAGGAGTTCGGCGACAAGTGGAACATCGACGTGAACTACGTGGCCATCCCCCGCGGCGACGTGATGACCAAGTATTCCATGCTGATCGCCTCCAAGGACACCCCCACCATCATGATGGAGTATGACTATCCCAAGGTTGCCCAGTGGGCTACCGACGGTGCCATGCAGGTCATCGACCTGGAAAAGTTCGCTGCTGTTGCCCCCACCTACTACGGCAAGATGGTGGAAAACAACCAGCTGGGCTACACCGACATCAACGGTGAAACCTTCTTCGTCCTGTCCGAGCGTCCCTACTACAACACCAACTACACCTACTTCACCTTCGTCCGTATGGACTGGCTGCGTGCTGTGGGCTATGACCATGTGCCCGCTTCCTACGAAGAGCACAAGGATGCCATCAACAAGATCATTGAGGCCGGTCTGACCGATCAGGCTCCTCTGGGTCTGGGCATCCCCTCCGCCGCTTATGTGGCCAACTTCGCCTATCATGACGCTGACCTGGTGGAAGCCGAGTGGGCGCAGCACTGCTCTCTGGGCACTGCTTCCATGACCTGGGAACCCACCAAGCGCCTGCTGAAGCGTACCAACGCCGAATACAACATGGGCTGGTATTCTTCTGAGTTCGACCTGGACAAGAACACCGCCGGTGCCGCTGCCGACCAGATGCAGACCGACTTCATCAACGGCAAGATCTACCAGTACGGTGGCTACATGGCTGCTAACGTGGACTGGCTGAAGGCCTTCTACGAGAACAACCCCAATGCTGAGCTGGCCATCGCTTCCGCTTACGCTGTGGAAGAAGAAGGCGTGGCTACCGCCCGTAACCGTGCTGACAACCCCTTCGGCATGATCGTTGGCTTCTCTTCCTACGCTACCGAGGATCAGCTGAAGGCTGCCTGGATGCTGATGGAGTGGATGATCCAGCCCGAGAACCTGTTCGTTCTGGAGAACGGCATCGAAGGCACCACCTACGTCATGGGCGAGAACGGCCTGCCCGTGGTTGACGGCGCCTACATGGGCGACGGCATGCTGAACCACAACATGAACATCGACATGACCTGCCTGGTGCACGCCTCCAAGGTCGTGGGCACCATCGAAGATTCCATCAAGTCTGTGGCTCCTCAGGGCCTGCCCCAGGACTTCGCTCAGGCCATGATCGACTCCTGGACCACCGGCACCAAGGCCATCGCTGACCGTGGCGACGCCTACTCCGATCCCATCTTCGCCGTGGCTATCGAGTCCGAGGCTGAGTACACCGCCACCCTGCTGTCTCTGTGGCAGGAATACTACGCCAAGCTGGTGAAGTGCGACCCCGCCGAGTTCGATGCTCTGTACGCTGAGCTGTCCCAGGAATACCTGGATGCCGGCTACCAGGAGATCATCGACGAGCGTCTGGAAGCCTACAACAACGGCCAGACCACCAAGCTGCCCAAGAAGTAATTCACAGGCAACAAAATCGCCGGAGCCCGAAAGGGCTCCGGTTTTTGTGTGTGGGGCAGTCCCCGCGCATTCTCCCTCAGTCAGCCGCAAGCGGCTGCCAGCTCCCTCCCGGAGGGAGCCTTTTGGTCGCTTTCCTTGTAGCATTATCAAAAAAGCAGCAGGAAATGAGACATGCAGCGGTAAGCACAGAGGCTCCCTCCGGGAGGGAGCTGTCGCCGAAGGCGACTGAGGGAGCCCGGCGGCGCAGCACTCATGCTCAGCGGCATAAGATCCTTTTGCACAAATAAAAACCCCGGCACGGTATGCTCCGCGCCGGGAAGGAGAGAAAAATTACAGTTTGATCACACCCTGCATCAGCTCGGTGATCATCAGGAAGGTCAGGCCTTGGCCATAGGCCGTGGGGGTCACGATGATATCCTTGTAGTGCTGCAGGTCATAGCCCATGCCCGTGCCGCCGGACACACCCTGCACCGCACCGGTTTCGTCGATCTGATCCAGCACGGCCTGGGCGGAAAGCTTCGCCATGGCGATGTACTTTTCATCGCTGATGATGCCCATGCGCACAGCCTTCATGATGCCGTAGGCGATGGCGGCGGTGGCACTGGTTTCGCGGTAGGAGTCCTCCCGGTCCAGCAGGGTGGCGAACAGGCCGCTCTCCCACTGGTACTTCCACAGGGTGTTCACCTGGTCCTTCCAGGCGGAGAGGATCATCCGCATGGCGGCATTCTGGCGGCCGGTGATGTCCGCCAGCTCGATGGCGGAGGCGGTGAACCAGGCGTTGCCGCGGGCCCACTTGGCATTGGCGTAGTTGTGGCGGCGGTCGAAGGTCCAGCCGTGGTAGAACAGGCCGGTGATCTTATCCTGCAGATAGCGCACGTGCAGCAGGAACTGGTACTCCGCCTCGTCGATCAGCTCGGGGCGACCAAGCACCACGCCGGCCTTGGCCAGGAACAGGCACACCATGAACAGGGTATCGCACCACAGCTGCTGGTAGTGCTTGTTGAACACCGTGCAGTGCTGTAGGCCGCCGAACTCGGTGCGGGGCATTTCCTCCAGCACCCACTTCAGCCAGGATTCGATGTGCTCCAGGTACAGGGGGTTCCTGGTTTCGTCGTACAGGCAGGTGAGGGTCAGCACCGGGGCCACGGTGTTCACGTTGCGGTGGGGCTTCCAGTCACGGGAGAGCATATCGTCGTACCAGACAGTGAGGTAGTCCAGAATGGCCTTGTCGCCGCTCTGCTGGTAGGTCTTGTAGATGCCGTAGAGGGCCACGCCGGTGGGCCACTCCCAGTTGTTCATGGTCAGATGGCCGTTGGAGGGGTCGTTGCCGTCGGCATGCTGGAGCATGCTGAGCACCTTGTCGGCAATGGCTTTGTAGTTCATGGGGTTCTCTCCCTTCGGATGCTTCATGTACCGCTGCAGGCGGGGCTCGCGGGCCATCATGTCGGCCACCAGACCGGCGATCTTCTTTGCGCCCTCAGCATTGAAATGGGTCTTGTCGTCGTGGCCGTCGGGGAAGTCCGGGTTCTCGCCGGGGGCCAGGCGGACGAACAGCTTGGCGGTGTCCTCCTCCGTGCTGGAAAGGTACAGCTCGCGGCTGGCCATCTTCAGGTCAAGGAAGGGCACGTTCAGCTCCTGGGCCACCTTCTTCACGGCGGCAGGATACTCGCCGTGGGTGTAGAGCAGGCTGCCCCCGCCCACATAGATGCGGCGGCTCACCGGGGAAAGCAGCACCGGCAGCGCGCCCTTTTCCATGGCGGTGCGGCAGTACATGCGCAGCATGTCCTGATAGCTGCTGTGGGGGTCGGTGTGCAGGGTGGGGTCTTCCTTCTCGTCGTTATGGCCGAACTGGATCATCAGCACGTCGCCCTGCTGCATGCCCTGCTTCACAGGGTCAAAGCGGCCTTCATCCAGAAAGCTGCGGGTGCTGCGGCCGCTCATGGCGTGGTTTTCCACCTTCACACCCACGGCCAGGTATTCCGGCAGTGCCCAGCCCCAGCCGCGGAACGGGGGCTTGTTGTCTTCAACGGTGGAATCGCCCAGGATATAGATGGTCGGCATAGCTGTATGCTCCTTTCAAAAAACGCAGATAACTTTACACCATTATAGCATATTCCATGGACGGAAACAGCCTAAAAACTATTGTTTACAGCGCAAAAACAACCAGCATTTGGGAAGGTTTGGCAGCGGCGGAAATCGAATTGATATACAAAGCTTTTTCGTTGGAGGATGAATTATATGATCGAATATCGCGACCCGGTCACCGGCTACCTGGTGCGCCGCTATACCCAGGGCCCGGAGCGCAACGCCAAACTGTATTTCACCACAGAGAACTTCTCGGTGGACGACAAGTATTTCTTCTTCAACAAGGATGTGGCGGGCGGCCGGGAGTGCTACCGCGCTGAGCTGGCCACGGGCGAACTGACCCTGATGACCACTGCCGACTACGACGGCTTTGCCCTGGACCGGGAAAAGAACGTGGCCTACACCGTGCGCGGCGGCACGGAGGTGTTCGCCGTGAACCTGGACGACAATACCATGGCCAAGGTGGGCGACCTGCCCGCGGGGGGACGCATCACCGGTCACCTGACCAGTGCCAACACGGGCCGCATCGCTTGCAGCTATCACCTGGCCAACAAGATCTACGCCCTGGTGATCCTGGACCCCGGCAAGGAGGCGCAGGTGGTCTACCGCAGCGACTACCGCCTGGGCCATGCGCAGATCTGTCCCACGGATGAAAACCTGATCTTCTACATCCACGAAACCGAGGGCGACGCCTTCCAGCGCACCTGGATGTGCGACGTGCAGGAGCAGTACGTCCGCCCCTGGTATGTGGAGCATCCCAACGAGTGGATTACCCACGAGGTCTGGGCGGCGGACGGCACGGAGATGGCCTTCATGAAGCTGCGGGGCCGCATCCTCATCGGCGACAAGGACGGCCGCCACTTCGACCAGGCGGCGGAGAGCGAGCAGCTGCTCCACCCCTGCCTGAGCCGCGACCGCAAGTGGCTGGTGGCCGACCGCATCAGCTACCTGGGGGTGAACGTGCAGGAGGGCGTGGTGCTCATCGAGCGCGCCACCGGCAAGCAGAAGCTGATCGCTACCACCGGCTCCTGCAAGACTGGCAGCGACCACCAGCATCCCTCCTTCAACCGCGCCGGGGACATGGTGCTGTTCTCCAACCCCGATGAAAACGGCATCGCCCAGGTGTGCACTATCGACCTGAAGCAGGTCATGCAAGACTGGTAACAACAAAACCTCCGCCAGGACGTCCCGGCGGAGGTTTTGTTATTGCAGCGAAGGCCTGGCCTCGTAGTAAATGGTGTTGGGCAAAAGGGGAATGCCCCGGTTGGCGAAAAGCTCCTCGACCGTAACGCACAGGAAGCCCCGCTCCTCCAATCGGGTCAGGATGGGCTCCAGGTACTGGTGGCAGGCCCGGCGCAAATCGTGCATCAGCACCACGTCGCCGTCCTGGGCACCGCCGCCCACATTGCAGGCAATGGCGTGGATGTCCGCGTCATCGTAGGAACGGACGTCTGCACCGTCGCCGGCACTGATGTTCCAGTTGATCAGCGGCAGGCCGATGTTGGCGGTGATGAAGGGCCCCTCATCGCCGCCGGGGGCGCGCATGATGGTGGGCACCGTGCCGGTGATCTGGGCGATCTCCCGGGAGAACTTCTCCCATTCCTCCGGCGCGCCCTTGGCCAGGTTGCCGGTGAGCCGGTGGAAATAGCTGTGGTACGCCAGGGGGAAGCCCGCGTCGTGCTCAAAGGCCATCACATAGTGGCCGCTGTTCAGCATGGTGCCCACCAGGAAAAACGTGCCGTCGGCACCGTGGGCGCGCAGGGTTTCTGCCACGTTGATGGAGTAGCGGTGGGCCGGGCCGTCGTCAAAGGTCAGGGCAATGAGCTTGTAGCAGCTGTTGTCCGTCTGCTTCTGGGCTTCCTCGCGCATATGGGGGCGGATGTCCGGGTACATCAGGCGCACGTGCATCAGGGTGTTCTGCCCGGGGTAGAGGGCATCGGCCCAGTAGTGCAGGCGCAGGGAGCCGCCGGTGAGGGTGAAGGGCACCCGACCCAGGGCCTCGCGGGTGCAGAGGGCCTCCAGGGTGGCCGAATCACATTCTTTGTGGGGGAAATAGGCGTTCAGCTGCGCCTTGACGGCCTGGGCCATGATCTCCCAGCCCTGGCTGTCCGGGGCAAAAAGGTCGTCCATGGTCAGGCGGCGGCCGGTCGCCATGTCATAGGCCCGGGCGTCGAAGGTCACGTGGGTCTGCTCGTACTCGTGCTTCACGCTGCCCAGGGTGAGGAAGCTCATCCAGCTCTGGCCGGTGCGGCTGACGCCGGTGCCCACGCGCAGGTAGCTCTTGTCCCGGTGCACGGGGCCCCTGGGGAGATGGGGCCGCCCCTCTTCCACCAGGAGATCCACCACGCCGCGCAGCTCGGCATTCACCTGCTTGTTCTGGGTGACCACATAGCTGCGCTGGATGTACACATCGCCGTGGACGTACTCACGCTCCCGGGTCTCCTGGCGGAAGCGGAGAAGCTCCGGCAGGGGCTGCTCCTCGGCCAGGGCGCAGGAGAAGATCAGCAGGGCAGCCAGCATCAGGGCAAGCGTTTTTTTCATGGGATCACTCCTCGTGCCCCAGCTTGGGCTCGGCAAACAGCTGGGCGTGGTACAGGCTGAAGTGGCCCGACAGCATGAAGGACACCGCCGCCACCACGCCGAACAGCGGCAGGTATTCCGCGCCGAACAGCTCGATCGACAGCAGGATGGCCGCCAGGGGCGCGTTGGTCACGCCGCAGAACACACCCACCAGGCCCAGTGCCGCGCCCAGGGCCGGGGACAGGCCGATCAGCCCGGCCACGGTGCAGCCCATGGTGGCCCCCACGAAGAAGGAGGGCACGATCTCGCCGCCCTTGAACCCGGCGGACAGGGTGACCGCGGTGAACAGCAGCTTCAGCAAAAAGGCCCAGGGGAACGCCTCGCCGGCCAGGGCGGCGAAGATCACATGCATGCCGCCGCCGTTGTAATCCTGGGTGCCCAGCATCAGGGACATGAGCACCACCACCACGCCGCCCAGGGCGATGCGCAGGAAATCGTTGGGGACAACCTTGCGGAAGGTTTTGCCGCAAATGTGCATCACCGTGCAGAAGAGGATCGCCACCAGCGCGCAGGCAATGCCTACCCCGCAGGCCTGCAGGGCGGAAACGGCGGTCACCTGCTCCAGGCCGGAAGCCAGGAACCAGGGTTCCTCCGGTGCGCCCACGAACTTGGCCACCAGTGCCGCCGTAACGGCGGAGGCCACGCAGGGCAGGAAAGCGCGGTAGTTGATGCGCCCCACCTCGATGATCTCGATGACGAACACCGCCGCGGTGAGGGGCGTGCCGAACAGCGCGGCAAACAAGGCCGCCATGCCGCACAATTCAAAAATGCGGCGGGAGTCGGACTTGGGGTGGGTCAGGTCGCCCACGGCGGCACCGATGCTGCCGCCCAGCTGCAACGCTGCGCCCTCGCGGCCAGCGGAGCCGCCCAGCAGGTGGGTGATCACCGTGGACAGGAAGATGGCCGGGGCCATGAGCACCGGCACATGGCCCTGGGTGCGCACGGTGGTGATGATCTCATCCGTGCCCAGGGACAGGGGGAGCTTCATCAGCCGGTACAGGCCGGCGATGGCCAGGCCGCCCAGGGGCAGCAGGTACAAAAGGAACGTGTGGTGCTGCCGCAGGTGGGTAACGCCCTCCACAGCCATGGCGAACAGCGCGCCGATCACGCCGCACACCGCGCCGATGACAACGCCCGTGAGCACCCAGCGCAGGAACGCGACGCCATATAGCATGGAAGCATGGAATTGCTTGCGAAACATGTTGAAAGACCTCGATCTTTGGTGGATTTTTCGGGAATAGTGTAGCACTTTTGGCGGAGCGGGGCAAGGGCAAAAGAAAAACCTCAGTCTTGCGACTGAGGTTATCCGTGGAGCATAGCGGATTCGAACCGCTGACCCCAACACTGCCAGTGTTGTGCGCTACCAGCTGCGCTAATGCCCCATATGAAAGCCTCTGCTGAAACAGAGGCTTGAGTGGTGCTTACTGGACTCGAATTAACCGAAAGAAA
>JAGBBA010000047.1 GCA_017938695.1 Clostridia bacterium
ATTACAGAAGCAAGGCCGTCACCGTTGTTTCTTGCTGTAATCTGAGAATCTTTAAGGGTTATATTACCCATTGTGCTACCAACATAACCTATACCGATTGCTGGTGCATGCGAGGTGCTTTCATAATAACCACCTTCCGCAACGATGATTGAATTTTCAATGAGGATATCTCCCATTGATCCAGCTGATGTACCTATAGCAGCACCGCTTATACTTGCAGGAGTTGAAAACTCCGGCGCTTCCCTTGAACTACCCGTAGCATCAACACGGGCATTGCGGATGGTAATATCACCTGCTGTAACGCCACCGTTTGCACCAATACCGGCGTTGCCATCTGTAGCCGTAACGGTCAGTTTGTTGTTCTCTTTGGTAAGGTCGCCTTCGATGATCACATTGGAGCCATTGCCAAGGGAAATGCCGCCGTTCACGGTATGCTCTGCATCGCCTGTAACAAGGAGTGTCAAGGTCTTGCCGTCAGCCACGGTGATGGGAGCGTTCAGCTTCACACCACTTGTTCCAACATCAAAAGTGACGGTTGCATCGGCTGCGATATTCAGCGAGATATTGTACTCGTTACCGTTGCCAACAATTCGACAAGCTTCGGTAATTATAATTGTTTCGCCGTCGCTGTATTGGGACAGGTCGATGTAAGGCTCCTCCGCCATCGCCGAGCCCGCCATGCACACAAACAAAACGCACAGCGTCAGCAGCACGGTCAGCATCTTATTGATTCGGGTCTGGTTCTTCATCGTAATTCCCCCTTGAATCAGATTGGCAAGTCGGTTTTTATCATGAAACAGCATATCTGTCAGCTCATTTCAAAGCATGGATTTCCACATAATAATGGATACTATCATTATACAAAATAGAACCTCAAAAAACAAGATAAGCCAAGGCTTTGCACCATCTTTTTTTCTGCTGGAAACTATGCAAACAGCCGCCTTGAGCGTAAGGCCAAGGCGGCTGGTAGGTGCGAAACAGAAGAGGCGCTGCAAGCACAGCAGTTTCAACACTTTTGTATTATAAAAGCGCTGCACCGCCGTGCAACGCTTCTCTTATTCATCACTCTGATCCAGCCCGGAAAGCTCCGCACAGATACGCATGATGATCTCTTTTGTGCGAGGACTTACCCGGTCAGATAATGCGTTCATGTACTCACTGAACTCCTCACTGGAGACAGGCAGATTATCCATGGGTTCCGCATCCGGGATAAACGCCCCTTTGAAAAGTGAATCAAACGGGATACGCAATGCCTGGCTGATCTCCGCCAGACGATCAATGTTAGGTTTGATCACTCCGCGTTCGATCTTACCATAGTAGGCAGTGGAAATCCCAATTCGGTCAGCTACCTCTGCCTGTGTCCATCCCAGACGCACACGGGCTTTATGGATATGCTGGCCAATGACAGTGTAGCTTACCATTGTTCCACCTCCTGCTTCGTATTTTATCCATAAACACTGAAAATACGAAATCCATATAGAGGCGGAAGCACCATTATAATGACTATTACGCAAAATAATGTCGTATTTACCATTATAGAGACAACGCCGAATATCCCTATATTGACAAATAGTCATTATGATGATAATTTGAGACAGTCAAAAAAGTCCCAACGCACCACACGCTGGGACAATTATGGATCAAGATTGCTTTCCGCAAACAGCGGTGAATCAAAGAACTGAGGAATATCAATTCCCAGTCCCTGACACATTTCGTGGACAATGCGCAACTTAACTGAATCATAAGAGCAGTTGATTACATTGCCAATCGTGGACTTAGGCACGCCACTCTTCATAAACAGCTGGTACTGTGTCATTTGTTTTTCTTTCAGCAGCTCGGACAGCCGCTCGCTAATTGCTTGGTTCAGCTTCATACTATCACCATCCCTGTCGCTGTACTAACATTTTAGTATTGCGCAAGAATCAAATGGTCCCTGTAACTGTACTGTTTGCCGGCTTTGTGATAGTATGTCAGCAAAGAAGTCGAGGTGATACCTATGAGAGTCACATTCTGTGGTCACAAAGATGTCTATGATGCAGAAGCTGTAGAGCATTGGCTTCGACAAGTGTGTTCTGACCTTATTGCACAAGGCGCAGATGAATTTCTATGTGGTGGATATGGCCGCTTTGACTATCTGTCAGCTACGGTGCTTCGTGATTTGAAACAACAGCATCCAAACATACGGCTGATCTTAGTATTACCTTATTTGAACAGCACGATTCTAACAGACGGGTATGATGAAACCATATATCCCCCCTTGGAATCTGTTCCGAAAAAGTTCGCCATATCAAGACGCAATGAATGGATGGTACTTGAAAGTGACATTATTGTCGCCTATGTTCTTCGTGACTTCGGAGGTGCGGCAAAAACGCTACAATATGCTCGCAGGAAGAGAAAGAAGATCGTCATATACAACAATGACAGGAGGGATCAGGAATAATGCGGGCAGTACTCAGATGCGTCTTTCTGATAACTATAGCTATTTTTGCTTATCTAACGCTCACATTTGTACATTATCAATCAGATCGAGCAAGTTGTGTTTGCTCTTTCCTTTCTACGACGGAACAGACTTATGCGATTGATGAACGCCTATACAGAGTATGCGAAAAGGACACTATGAGTTCTGGAACATTTATGCTTGTCAGAACAACCTGCAATCACGGGATGCGGCTTCAGTTGACAGTGATGCCTGATGAAGGGATATTCAAAGGCTATATCGTAACAAATAGCGAAACAAATTAAATAAAGAAAGACACACCCTCAAGCGGTCGCTCAGGGGTGTGCCTATTAATTTTGTTGCCTCTGTATGCGAATTGAAAGGAGAGTTACCGAAATAGGTGGCTTCTACATCAATGGTGTTAACAGTACGCCTTTTGTGAAAAAGTGTGAAAACACCCTTGACAAAACAACTCGCAGCGGCCAGCAAGGGTTCTTTTGTTATTCAGCGTCGCAGAATTCATAATCCTCATCGGAGGAACGGAAAACATCGAACACGCGCTGCATCAGGTGTTCATCGTCAACGGACTCATACTGAATGCCCTCGTCTTTTTCGATGATCTGGAAGACCAGCACGCCGTCGTCATCATCCTCGTCAAGCGGCGCGAGCAGCGCATAGGTGCTGCCGTCCAGCTCCAGGGTGTCGATGATCTCAAAGGGGATATCCTCACCGGTGTCGTCGGTGAGCAGGATCACATCATCCTCAAACTGGCTCATGTCAGTTCAGCCTTTCAGCGATGGCGGCCAGGAACTGCTTGGTGTAAACAGGGGTGGCTTCGCCTTCGTACATGATGGCCAGGTCGTTGGTCATGATGCCGGACTCAATGGTGTCGATGGTGGCCTTTTCCAGCTTGTCGGCGAAGGCGCACAGGTCGGGCAGGTTGTCCAGCTCGCCGCGCTTGCGCAGAGCACCACTCCAGGCGAAAATGGTGGCAACAGGGTTGGTGCCGGTCTGCTCGCCCTTCAGGTAGCGGTAGTAGTGACGGGTCACCGTGCCGTGGGCAGCCTCGTACTCAAACTTGCCGTCGGGGGATACCAGCACGCTGGTCATCATGGACAGGGAGCCGAAGGCGGTGGCGATCATGTCGCTCATCACGTCGCCGTCGTAGTTCTTGCAGGCCCAGATGAAACCGCCCTTGGAGCGCACAACGCGGGCTACGGCGTCGTCGATCAGGGTATAGAAATAGGTGATACCGGCAGCCTCGAAGGCAGCCTTGTAGTCCTTGTCGTAGATCTCCTGGAAGATATCCTTGAAGTTATGGTCGTAGGTCTTGCTGATGGTATCCTTGGTGGAGAACCACAGATCCTGCTTTACGCTTAGGGCGTACTGGAAGCACGCGTGGGCGAAGGAGGCAATGGAAGCATCAATGTTGTGGATGCCCTGCAGAATGCCGGCGCTCTTGAAATCGAAGATGGTCTGGCGGATCTCCTGGCCGTCTTCGCCGGTGAAGACCAGCTCGGCTTTACCAGCACCGGGCACCTTCATTTCCACATTGCGGTAAACGTCGCCATAGGCATGACGGGCAATGGTGATAGGCTGCTCCCAGGTGCGGACGGTGGGGCTGACGCCCTTCACCAGAATGGGTGCACGGAACACAGTGCCGTCCAGCATGGCGCGGATGGTGCCGTTGGGGCTTTTCCACATTTCGTGCAGGTTATACTCGGTCATGCGCTGGGCATTGGGGGTGATGGTGGCGCACTTGACCGCAACGCCGTACTTCTTGGTGGCGTTGGCACTGTCGATGGTCACCTGGTCGCGGGTTTCGTCGCGGTGGGGCAGGCCCAGGTCATAATATTCGGTCTTCAGATCCACGAAGGGGAGGATCAGCATGTCCTTGATATCCGCCCAGAGGACACGGGTCATTTCGTCGCCGTCCATTTCCACCAGGGGCGTTGTCATTTTGATTTTCTGCATGGATATCGCTCCTTTGCGCCACTTTGCGGCTTGTATACAATCGTCGCTATCCATTGTACAGGAGGCCGGGGCGGACTTCAAGCCTTTGAACAGCAAAAGAACAGAGAAGTGAAAGATTAGAATTTGCTAAGATTAACGAAATACATTGACAGGCGAGGTATGTTGCGTTAGAATATACCCGGAGGTGAGGACATGGCATTATCAGCGGATATCCTCAGAGGCTATACTGATTCGATCATCCTTCGGCAGCTGGCCGGGGGTGACAGCTACGGCTATCAGATCAACAAGCGCGTGGCAGAAATCAGCGGAGGAAGCTTCGAACTGAAGGAAGCCACGCTGTACACGGCTTTCAGGCGGCTTGAGAACGCTGGCTACATCCGCTCCTATTGGGGCGATGAAATGAGCGGTGCGCGCCGCCGATATTATTCCCTGACACCGCAGGGACACGAACGTCTGCGCCAGGACTGCGCAGCATGGCAGGAAACAAAATTGCTGATCGACCAGCTATTGGAGGAAGTATGATGAACGAAACTGTTGCCCGCATTGTGGAGATCATGTTTCAGAATACCGAGATGAACGACGAGGTTCAGGCCATCAAGGATGAAGTGATGAACAACTGCCAGGAGCGTTATCAGGACCTGGTCAACCGCGGCGTGAATGAGGACGAGGCCATCGCTGCTGTGGTGGAAAGCCTGAAGGGCATGGAAGAGGTGATCGCCCAGTATCCCCGGAAGCATGAGGAGCTGGAGGATATGGAAGACATGGATGACGACATGGATGACACAGAGGTGGACAAGGAGTTTGCAGCCTACCTGGTGAAGCAGGTGATGGTCACGCTGCCCTCTGACGACGTCAACGTGGAAACGTCCATGGATGAAAATGTGCATGTCTACTACGACAAAGAGGACTTCAAGAACATTCGTGTGCAGTTGAACAACGGCGTGCTGGCGATCGACCGCATGAATGAGGTGGAAAAGCCTGAATCGCCCCGTGTGAAGGTGGAAATATCCCAGAAGGATGACGAGGAAGAGGAAAGCGGCTGGCAGAATCTGTCCGACATGATCAGCAGTATTGGCAAAAAGCTGAACAAGCTGCGCGTCAACATTCAGATCAACAACCAGGGCGGCGGAGAAATCACCATTGCTGTGCCGGAAAATCACCCTGTTGAGCTTGATATTCATACCGCCAGCGGCGATGTGGATATTGACGGCGTGAATGCAACGACGATCGCAGCCGGAACCACCAGCGGCGATGTGACCGTGCAGCTGCCTGGCGATGTTAAGCCTCAGGAGATCAAGGTGAAGGGTACCAGCGGCGATGTGGACGTGCAGGCGGATGCAGCCAACCTGGTCGTCCAGACGGTGAGCGGCGACGTGGAGTACAACGGCGACTGTCCTAACATCAATCTCCACACGGTGAGCGGCGATGCCGAGCTGAACGGCGTGATGCAGGCCGTGGCCTTGAAAACCGTCAGCGGCGATGTGAGCATGCATGTGCAGGGCTGCGAGCTGCGCAATGTGAACTGCAATACCACCAGCGGTGATCTGAGCATCCATCTGTCCAAGGAACTGCGCGGTCAGGTGGCGGTGGAGCTGCATTCCGTCAGCGGCGATAAGCACAACCATTTTGGCGAACCTGTGGGTGCTCCGCTGGCCTATGTGAATGCAAACAGTGTATCCGGCGATGTGACCATCAGCTAAGTACATATGGTTTTGAGGCGTTGGCAAGGGCCGACGCCTCTTTTGCGTATAAGGGAAAGCGAAATGGAAATGATACTACCATCATGACAGGTGCATGGAGGCTTTATGTCTGTTGGTATGGTAGTGCTGACGGTGGTAGCCGTCCTGGTGTTTTTCGGCGTGTTGCAGCGCGTGCTGGACAGAATGTATCTGACGGATCGGATGGCCCTGCTGCTGATCGCCGCCATGTTTGTCGGAACGCTGCTGCCGAATATCACGATCGGTATGGTATCAGTGAATATCGGCGGTGCCCTCATTCCGCTGGGCGTTTGCATCTATCTGTTCTGCAAGGCTAATGAGGGCAAGGAACGGCTGCGGACACTGGTTGGCATTGCAGTCACGGCAGCGGTGGTGTATGGCTTGTCTGCGCTGCTGCCGGACGAACCGGAACAGATGTGGATCGATCCCAACTGGCTGTACGGCCTGGCGGGAGGCATAATCGCCTGGATATTGGGCAGAAGCCGCCGGGGAGCGTTTATCTGCGGCGTTGTTGGCGTGATTCTGGCGGACATTGCGGTGGGTATCGTCAACTGGAGCAAAGGCATCGGCCAGCAGCTGGTGCTTGGCGGTGCAGGCATGGCGGATACGGTGGTCATCAGCGGCGTGCTGGCGGTGTTGCTGGCTGAACTGATCGGCGAAGTGACAGAACGCCTTGCAAGAAAGAAGCACGGGAGGGAAAACGCATGAAGAGATATCTTGCGCTGCTGCTTGGCGTGTTACTGCTGCCTGCCTGGGCAGATGCAGAAGAAACGGTGTGGCACCTGACGACACAGGACGGTCACCTGCTGACACAGATATGCTACGAGCCGGAAGTGGGGGATCAGTATATCTCCGGCGACAACCAGCTTTATGAAGTAGTGCGTGTTGATGAGAATACAGCTGTTGCTGCATTGAAAGAGAGGGTGGAGCTGCCTGACGTCAGCTGGATAGACGCAGATGCTGCGCTTCCGGTAAGTGCGATGCAGGACAGATTGATCGCCCTGTACTGCACCCACAGCGATGAGAGCTACGAACCCTCGGATGGCAAGTACAGCGACGAGGAGCGCGGCTCGATCTATCAGGTTGCAGAGGCACTGGCTGATGCATTGGAGGATAAGGGCGCAGAAGCAGAGGTTTCGGATGCACTGCATCATCCTCATGATGCCGGGGCTTACCGCCGGTCCAGGCAGACCGCAGTGCAGCTGCTGAAGGCCATGCCGGATGCACTGCTGGATATCCACCGGGACGGTATTCCTGATCCTGATGAGTACGCCGTGACCATTGGCGGTAAGGCGTGCTCCAAGGTCAGGCTGCTGGTGGGCCGGGGCAACCAGAACATGGAGGCTAACAAGGCTTTCGCTTTGAAGATTAAAGCCGTGGCAGATAAGGTGTATCCGGGGCTGATCAAAGATATTTACATGGGCAAAGGGACCTACAACCAGGATCTTGCACCTCACAGCGTCCTGCTGGAATGCGGCACCTATACGCTCAGCAAAGAGAAGGTGCTGGCCAGCATGCCCATGATGGGCGACGTGATCTACCGTACCATGTATGGTGGTATTACAGGTGCAGCAGGCGTGTCGGATGCGCAGAACAAGAAAAGTGACGACCGCATCACGCCCGGTGCCACAGACACGCCTGTTTCTGAAAGCAACGAGGGCGCAGGCAGCGGCGTTGCGTGGGTGGTGGGCATCCTGGTGGTTGGTGTGATCGCCTTTGGGATTGCTTCAACCGGGTCATTCAAGGGCGGCATGCGGAAGGTCGGCCGACATATGAGCGAAATGACCGGCGGCTTGCTGGGAAAAAAGCCGGATGACCATGAAAACCCGCCCCATAGTTAAGAAAAACCGTGCAGCATTCAACTGCACGGTCTTTTGTTACGGGTCAACGACCTCAAACAGATACGGATCTTCGATGGTGCCGGAACCGGTCACATTGTCCAGCATGGCCAGATCAACATAGCAGCCGGGTCGCACACCGCCATAGCGGTTGTTGGCCGCGGTGGAGGTATGACCGTCATAGCCGATCAGGTTATGGAAGCCGCGGCGCGGTACGCCGGTGGAGAAGTACCAGGTGTTGCCGTTGCCGCGATCCTGCCAGGCTTCGGGATGAGTCATGGCGTAGGGGGTGGGGGCGCACTCGCGGGGCTTCTGAGGGCGGAGCTGCCAGGGCTTGAAGCCATAGGCTTCGGTGCGCAGCTGCTTATTGGTCAGGTAGAACAGCCAGCCCATTTCCTCGGAGTAACGGACGGCCTTCAGCTCCTGCTCGGTGAACATCTTTTCACGGATGGTGAAGTTCAGCGTGGTATAAATATCGTTGAGCTTCCACTCCTCGATGGTGACCTTCTCGTGGTGATACTGCGCGAAGTCGATCACGTACTGGGTGAGCAGAAAGGCATAATTGTTTTCGATGCCAAGCACCTTCCAGGTTACAGGGCGGATGTCGCCTTCAGCCGTGTAGGGATAATTGCCAAAGCCAATGTAGATATAGCCCTTTTCATCATCCCAGCCGCGGAGAAGACGTTCTGCATCGGTTTCGCGGGTGTTGACGATGGAAAAGCCCGTGGCATGGGCAGGAACAACGGCAAATAACATCAGGCATAAAAGCAAAAGAAAGGTGAATAACCGGCGGCAGCGCATGGGTGCATGCCCTCCTCATCTTTGGCGTATACGTCATCTATTTTATGCGTCTGAGCAGGCTTTGTCAAGGTGTAACCAAATGGCAGCCAGTCCGCACCACAGCAGGGAATAGGGCAGACAAACCTGTCCGCGCCAGTTCAGTGGCATGCGGCGGTAGTCCCAGACCTGGTGATGCTTGTTCCATATCTGGCCGCAGATGGCTTCGACTGCCGTGATGCTCATTCCGGCCAGGACACACTGCATGCAGGGCCGAAGCTTTGTCCGGCTGATGCGATGCAGGAGCACGGTGCTCAGTCCACCTGCAATGGCCATGCTGTAATGTGTTCTGCCGCGCCAGGCAATTTCCAGCAAAGGATATCCAGCTGCACCAATAAGAAAATAGCGCATTTGCTCACCTCGGCAATAGGGTGAACCGTCATACCACCTGCCATACTGACAAGAAAAGAGAGCAGCCGTTTCGACTGCTCTCCATGGGTTTACTTGATGTACTGCATCAGGTCGGCAAAGAGGGGATTGGTCTGATCCAGCACCAGGGTAGCGTTTTCGCCAATGGCGGCTTCCAGGGCCTGCAGGCTGCGCCAGTAGGCGTAGAAGTCAGGGTCAACGCTGTAGGTCTGTGCATAGATCTCGGCGGCCATAGCCTCGGCTTCACCGCGGATGGTACCGGCCTCGCTGACGGCCTCAGCTTCGATTTGACGGGCTTCCAGATCAGCGGCGGCAACGACCTTGTTGTATTCCTCGTCGCCTTCGCTGCGAAGCTGCTGGGCTTCCTTGGCACGGTCGGCCTGCATGCGGGCGTAGGTGGATTCGATGTTGCCGGTGGGCAGGATGGTGCGGTGGATCTGGATATCCACCACTTCAATGCCGCGGACGCACATATCCTGGTTGATGGTGCGCAGACCTTCCTGCAGGGCTGTATTCAGCGCATCCTTGTTGCTGATGAAGTTATCAGCCAGCATGCGGTTGATCAGCTGCACGATGACCGGGTGGATGATGTTATCCAGCTGGTTCTCGGCGGCGGTCATGCTGCCCAGCTTCAGGCTGAACAGAGCGGGGTCGGTGATGTTCCACTGGGCGTAGGTGGTGATGTAGTACTGCTTCTTTTCCAGGGTGTTCACCACTTCGCTGTCGGAAATGTAGGTGTACAGCCGGGAAGAGTACTTCTCTACCTTGTCGATGAAGGGTACCTTGAAGTGCAAGCCGCTGCCGATCTTGATCTTCACGCTGCCGGAGGTGGTGATCTCGTCCTTCAGCTGCTCGGCATACTCGCTGTGGAACTGATTGTCGCTGTTGACGATCAGGCGCTTGATCACGCCGAAGCGGCTGACCATGGCCTGCTCGGCCTCGCCGACGATGAACACGCTTTCGCTGAACAGGATCAGAGCGATCACGGCGATGACGGCGATCAGCACGGTGCGGGCACCATGCTTCTTAACGAAATTCTTGGCCTTGACCTCGTTGATGTTGATGGGCTGCTGGTAAGCAGTATTCTGCTGGGTGTTGTTGTTATTGTTCCAATCCATGATCATTCACCTCCTGCCACGGCAGCTGCATCCTGGGCGGAAGCAGGGGAGCCGTTCAAGTCCAGGAGCTTGGTGGTGCCGGTATCGCTGTCAACAAGGTAGAGCTTGTTGGAGTTGGACAGCACCTTCTCCAGTGTTTCAATCAAAAGACGGGTACGGGTGATCTCAGGCGCGGCCTGATATTTCTCGTACACAGCCTTGAACACGGCCACGTCGGCTTCGGCGGCGGCGATGGTTTCGGCCTTGAAGCCTTCAGCCTCCTGCAGCACCGCATAAGCGCGGGAACGGGCGGTGGGCAGAACGTTATTCTTGTAACGCTCGGCTTCGTCAAGACGCTTGGTCTTTTCGTTCTTAGCGTTGTTCACGTCCTCGTAGGCGGAAGCAACTTCAGCAGGAACGGTGATGTTCTGGATGCGCACGTCGTTGATCTTTACGCCCATCTCGTAGCTGTCGATCAGGGCCTGGAAGTCGGGCAGCACCTCGCGCTCGATTTCCTCCTTGTTCAGCAGGGCGTCGTCCAGGCTGCGGTTCTGGATGTTGCGGCGGATCACTGCCTCAAAGGCCAGCTGCAGGGTGCCCTCGGGGTCATGTACGTCAAAGGCGTACTGCTTTACGTCGCGGATGGTGTACTGATAGATGGCCTCCAGGGACACGATGCTGTTGTCGTTGGTGAGCATCACGCCCTCGTCGGTTTCGTCGGCGTACTTGGCAGCCTGGCCATAGGAACCCTGGCGCGTGGTACGGAAGCCGTACTCCTTGGTGTGAATGGTGGTGACGGACTCGCTGATGATATCCTGCACCAGGGGGAAGTGCCAGTACAGGCCCGGGCCATGGGTGGCTGTGACGCGGCCGAAGGTGAGCACCAGGGCTTCTTCGCCCTGGCCCACGCGGTAGAAACCGCCCCAGGCGATCAGAACCACCACGGCCAGCACGCAGATCAGCGCGATCATCCCGGCTTTCATTTTGGTTTTCATGGGTACCTCCTTAAGAAATTAGTAGGGGCTGTTGAAATTGGCTTCGGCATGGGCCACGGCTTCTTCCAGGGTCATGCCGGTAAAGTGGGGCGCATTCAGATAACGGCCGGATTTCTTGTCATCCACAAAGGCACCCACAACGATGCCGGGAATGGCGCTTTCCGGTGCATTGGGGGCGTGAGGGCCGCCCAGGTCGGTACGGCACCAGCCGGGATCGGTGAGGTTGATCATCACATCGGTACCCTGCACCTTGGAGCCCAGGTCGATGGTGAACTTATCCAGGGCGGCCTTGCTGGCGGAATAACCGGCCTGCTGGGGATCAAGCGCAATGCCGCTGGTGGTGTTCAGGATACGGCCAAAACCGCGCTCCACCATCTTGGGCAGGAAGTGATAGCAGATCATAGCTGGAGCAATGGTGTTGATGTTGAAGCTCTGGGTAAAGTCGCTGACGGGGGTCGCGCAGTAATCGTTACGGTAGGCGATCTGCACACCGGCGTTGTTCAGCACGATATCCACCTGCATACCCATTTCATCGATGGTGTTCAGCATAGCCTGCACCTGATCCAGGTCCACCAGCTCGGCCTCCACCACAACGGCTTCCACGCCCTTGGCCTTCACTTCGCTGAGCACCTTGTCGCAGTGCTCCTTCTTGCGGCTGTGCAGGATCAGGTTGCAGCCCTGCTCGGCCATGAATAATGCGGTCAGGTAACCGATGCCGCGGCTTGCGCCGGTAATCAGGGCCCACTTGCCCTTGACATTAACCATGACGATGTCCTCCTTCGTTATCTTGCGATGATGGTATCATACCACATTGCAGGCCGAATGTGAAGAAATTCCAGCCCAAGGATACATGTGGATGATCAAAAAATACACAGTTCGTACCGAAAGCAAAAATTTTGCCTCCTGCGCCCTGCAACAGTTGACCATCCGCCGCCAAAATGGTACATTATAAAGAGTGCTTTTATAAGGAGGCAACCCCTTTGTTTTCTGAGAAGATCGAAGCGATGCTGGAGAAGGTGCAGAAGGCTCCCCGCTACACTGGCGGCGAGATGAACACCAAGCTGAAGAGCTGGGACGAAACGGATCTGCACTTTGCTTTCTGCTTTCCTGATACCTATGAGGTAGCTATGTCCCACCTGGGCATGAAGATCCTCTATGCGGTCATCAATCAGCAGCCCTGGAGCCTGTGCGAGCGCGTTTGCATGCCCTGGGTGGACATGATGGCCCTGATGCAGGAGGAGAACGTGCCCCTGTTCTCCCTGGAAAACCGCCGCGCGCTGAACGAGTTCGACGTGGTGGGCTTCACCCTGCAGTATGAGATGAGTTACACCAATATCCTGGCCATGCTCAAGCTGGGCAATATTCCGCTGAAGAACGCCGACCGCGGGCAGGACGATCCCATCGTGGTGGCTGGCGGCCCCTGCGCGTTCAATCCGGAACCCCTGGCAGACTTTATTGATGCCTTCATGGTGGGCGACGGCGAAGAACAGATCGTGGAGCTGAACGCTGTGATCCGCGACTGGAAGAAGTCCGGCGAGCCCCGTGAAGCCTGTCTGAAAAAGCTGGCAGCGGTGCGCGGCGTGTATGTGCCCTCCCTTTATGATGTAAGCTACAACGAGGACGGCACCATTGCCTCCTTTGCGCCCAATTGTCCCGAAGCGCCGGAAAAGGTGGTCAAGGCCATCGTCACCGACCTGGACAAGGCGTTCTTCCCCACGGAGATCCCTGTGCCCTACACGGAGATCATCCACGACCGCATTATGCTGGAGATCATGCGAGGCTGCACCCGTGGCTGCCGCTTCTGCGAAGCCGGTATGCTGTACCGTCCTGTGCGCGAGCGCAGCCTGGAACACCTGGTAGAGCTGGCTGAAAAGCTGGAAGGTGCCACCGGTTATGAGGAAATCAGCCTGTCCAGCCTGTCCAGCGGCGATTACACCTGCCTGCCGGAGCTGATTCGCGAACTGATGAAGCGTCTAAATGAGAAGCGCGTGTCCATCAGCCTGCCCTCCCTGCGCATTGACAGTGTGCTGAAGGAGTCGCTGGAAGAAACCCAGAAGACCCGCAAGACTTCGCTGACCTTTGCTCCGGAGGCTGGTACCCAGCGGCTGCGCGACGTGATCAACAAGGGCGTGACGGAGGAAGACCTGATCGAGAAGGTGAACGATGCCTTCCAGGGCGGGTGGAGCAGCGTGAAGCTGTACTTCATGATGGGCCTGCCCACCGAAACCTACGACGACCTGGACGGCATTGCCGACCTGGCCCGCAAGGTGGTTTCTGCCTACTTTGCTGTGCCCAAGGAGCAGCGCGCCAAGGGCCTGCGCGTGACCTGCTCTGCCTCTGTATTCGTGCCCAAGCCCTTTACGCCCTTCCAGTGGGAGCCTCAGGACACCCTGGATGTGGTGCAGGGCAAGCAGCTGCATCTGCGTGACGCCCTGCGCAAGGTGAAGGGTGTGAACTTCAACTACCACGAGTCCGGCCTGAGCTTCCTGGAAGCCTGCTTTGCCCGCGGCGACCGCCGTATGGGCCAGGTGCTGCTCTCTGCCTTTGAGAAGGGCTGCATGCTGGACGGCTGGACGGAGTATTTCAAGTACGATGCGTGGATGGATGCCTTCAAGGAGTGCGGCATTGATCCTGCATTCTATGCCTATCGTCGCCGCGAAAAGGACGAGATCCTGCCCTGGGATTTCATCGATAGCGGCATCAGCAAGGAATTCCTGTGGCGCGAGAAGTGCAAGGCTGACCGCGCTGAAGTGACCCGTGACTGCCGTCAGGGCTGCAACGGCTGCGGCCTGCAGCGATTTAAGGGGGTGTGCTCGTTTTGCGAATGATGGCTGTGTTTGAAAAGAGTGAACGCCTGCGCCACATCGGCCACCTGGACATCATGCGCTCCACCCAGCGTGCGCTGCGTCGCTCCGGGCTGCCGGTGAGCTACTCCAAGGGCTTCAATCCCCATATTCTGATCACCTTTGCCTCGGCCCTGTCCACGGGCGCGGTGGGTAAGAACGAGATCATGGACGTTACGCTGGACAGCGAGGTTTCTCCGGAAACCTTCCTTTCCGCCATGAACGCTGCCATGCCGCCGGATATGCAGCTTAAATCCGCCAAGGCACTGGACGACAAGCATCCTGCGCTGATGGCCATGGTTCAGGCTGCGGAGTATGACCTGAAGCTGCTGGATGCGGATACGGCGGCCAAGTGCGTGGCGGCCATTCCGGCATTCCTGGAGCAGGAGAGCATCATGGCCATGCGCAAGACCAAGAGCGGCATCAAGGAGTGCGATATCCGTCCGCTGCTGTTCGAGCTGCGCGGCGAAGGCGAGCATATTTACGCTACCATGACGCTGACGGAGCACATGTCCTGCAAGCCTGATATGCTGGTGAAGGCCCTGTGCGATTTCGCCGGCTGCGAGGTGCCTCGCGTGCTGGTTACCCGCAACGCACTGCTTGGCCACAACGAACAGGGCGAATTGACCCGCCTGGAGCTTTTGTGATGCGCGAGATATACATCAAAAACGGTGCGCAGCGCGAGCTCGCCCTGGTGGAAGACGGCAAGCTGTGCGAATACCTGCTGGATGAAACCGGCGATGCCAGCACAGAGGCCATTTATCTGGGCAAAGTGGAACGCATTGTGCCCGGCATGAAAGCCGCCTTTGTGGACATCGGCCAGGAAAAGAACGGCTTTTTGCCCCTGGACGAGCGCAGCCAGACGGCGGCGGTCACCAAGCTGCAAACCGGCGACCGGGTGCTGGTGCAAATCAAGAAGACTGCCCAGGGGAGCAAAGGTGCATTCCTGACCAGAGATGTCACACTTTGCGGCCAGCAGGTGATTCTGATGCCGATGAACCGGTATATCGGCGTGTCTTCACGCATTGAAAATGAGGACACTCGCAAGCAGCTGGTCGCCTTGGGCAAGGGGATTGCCGACGGGCAGTTCGGCTTGATCCTCCGACACGGGGCAGCGGAAGCCAGCGAGCAGGATATCCGCAATGAGGTGGATGAACTGACATCCGTCTGGACAGAAATTCAGCATCGGGCTCCCACGGCCCATGCACCGTCGCTGGTGCATCGTCCGCGCACGGAGCTGGACAGCCTGCTGGACGATTATCAGCCCAGGGGCATCGACCGGATCGTGACCAACGATGCTGCATTGGCAAAAACGCTGGAGCACATTGCACCGGTGACCATCGCCAAGGATGAAATGATGACCATTGCCCGGCTGGATCATCAGCGCGACAAGGCGTTGCAGCGGCATGTGTGGCTGGACAGCGGCGCATCGCTGGTGATTGACCCCTGCGAAGCCATGACGGTGATCGACGTGAACACCGCAAAATTCACCGGCAAGCGCGACCTGGAGCAGACGATCCTCAAGACGAACCTGGAGGCCTGCAAGGAGATTGCGCGGCAGATCAGGCTTCGGAATTTGGCCGGTATCATACTGATCGACATGATCGACATGGAAGCTGAGGAACATCGCCAGCAGGTACTGGACGCCCTGCACGACGCCTTGAAGGCAGACCGTGTAAAAACCGTGGTGCATGGCTTTACCTCACTGGGGCTGATCGAAATGACCAGGAAGAAGAGCCGGGCTACGCTGCGCGACGTGTGGACGCGCCCGTGCCGTGCATGCCGAGGCAGCGGAAGGGAAAACCAAACCGAGGAGGAACAACATGGCTGATAGAAAGCCTGTGATCATTACGCCGGAACAGCTGGAAGAGCAGCGGCAGTACATGCAGGAGATCCGCAGCCTGCCCCATCGTCCCCGCAGCTACTTTGTGGTGACCTACGGCTGCCAGATGAACGCTCACGACAGCGAAATTCTGGCAGGCATGCTCAGCGACATGGGCATGGAGGAAGCACCGGACAGGGAGCAGGCGGATTTTGTGATCTTCAACACCTGCTGTGTTCGCGACAACGCCGAGCGTCGTGCCCTGGGCAATGTGACCTGGCTGAAGGAAGTGCGCAAGCGCAGCCCCAACTTGATCATTGCTGTCTGCGGCTGCATGATCCAGCAGCCGGGTATGGCTGAAAAGATACTGAAGCAATATAAGTTTGTGGACCTTGCCTTTGGCACCACCAACCTGTATAAGCTGCCGGAGCTTCTCCACCAGACGCTGAACAGCGACAGGGCCGTGGTACAGGTTGAGGATGAGGACACCATTGCTGAAGATCTGCCTGTGAAGCGGCTGCGCAAAGATGCGGCATACATCACCATCATGTACGGCTGCGACAACTTCTGCTCCTACTGCATTGTGCCCTATGTCCGCGGCCGTGAACGTAGCCGCGAGATGGAAGCCATTCTGGCAGAGGCACAGCAGCTGAAGGACAGCGGCGTGAAGGAGATCATGCTGCTGGGCCAGAACGTGAACTCCTACGGCAAGGGGCTGGAAGGCCATGTGACCTTCGCAGAGCTCCTGCGCCGGCTGGATGACATGGACATTCCGCGTATCCGCTTCATGACCAGCCACCCCAAGGATCTGTCGGACGAACTGATCGAGGTGATGGGGAAGAGCAAGCACATCCTGCCCCAGTTCCATCTGCCGGTGCAGGCAGGCAATGATGCCATCCTGCAGCAGATGAACCGCCGCTACACCCGTGAGCAGTACCTGAACAGGGTGTGTGCGCTGCGGGAGGCGGTGCCCGGCATTGGCTTGACCACAGATATTATCGTGGGCTTCCCCGGTGAAACCGAGGAACAGTTCCAGGACACCATGTCCCTGGTGAAGGAAGTGGGGTACGACTCGGCATTCACCTTCATCTATTCGCCCCGCACTGGCACGAAGGCCGCCGCCATGGAAGGACAGATCCCCGAGGATGTGGCCACCGACCGCATCCAGCGGCTGATCGCCCTGCAGGAGGAATGCCAGCGCGAGGCCATGAAACGCTTCGTCGGCATGGAGGAAGAAGTGCTGGTGGAAGGCCTGTCACGCCGCAGCAACACGGCGGTGTCCGGAAAGGGCAGGCACGGCGTCAGCATCACACTGCCCGGCAGCGAAAAGGACATCGGCGAGATCATCCGAGTCCGCGTTACTGAAATCAAAAACAACACACTCATGGCTGAGCGCATTTAAGAAAGGAAGTATCATCTATGCAGAATGTTATGCACAAGGCTCAGGAACTGGCTGAGGCGATCCTGGAGAGCAACGTTTACCAGCGCATGCACGCCGCTGAATTGCAGGTCAATAAGGACGAGGCTGCCGTGAAGGCTGTTTCCGACTTTGTGGAGAAGCGGCAGACGGTGGAGAATTTGCTGGCTTCCAACAACCTGGATCATGAAGAGCTGGCCAAGGCTGGCAAGGCCATGGAAGAAGCGGAGAAGACCTTGAACGCTGTGCCCCTGGTGCACGAAATGCAGGAAGCCCGCCAGGAATTCACCCAGATGATGGAGAACGTGAACCGCATCCTGCGCCTGGTGATCACCGGCGAAACGGAAGAAGAATGCGACTGCGGCGGCGATTGCGGCGGCTGCAGCGGCTCCTGCTCCACCTGCGGCGGCTGCCACTAATCCACCGATTCCGATACCCAGAAGAGGAGGCCATTCATGGCTGGACTTACTTCCATGATGCAGCAGTACTTGAACATCAAGGCTGAGCATAAGGACTGCATTGTGTTTTTCCGCTTGGGCGACTTTTATGAAATGTTCTTTGACGACGCCAAAACCGCATCCCGCGAGCTGGAACTGACGCTCACGGGCCGTGACTGCGGTCTGGAGGAACGCGCGCCCATGTGCGGCGTTCCTTACCATGCCTGCAACACCTATGTGGAGCGGCTCATCGCCAAGGGCTACAAGGTCGCCATCTGCGAACAGCTGGAGGACCCGGCTACCACCAAGGGCCTGGTGAAGCGCGACGTGGTGCGCATCATCACCGCCGGTACGGTGATCGAACCCACTATGCTGGACGAGCGTACCAACAACTTCCTTTTGTCGGTGTGCTTCAACGGCGACAAGGTGGGCCTGGCCCTGGCGGATGTTTCCACGGGCGAATTTTCTGTGCACGAGGTCGACAAGCCGGAAATGAAGCTGGCGGACGAGATCGCCCGTATTCAGCCCATTGAGATCATCTGCAATGATCTGGTTCGTCTGCGCACCTGCCTGAACCGGGAGGATTCCTCGGCCTCTGAACAGCCACAGACCTGGTTCCAGTTCCAGAATGCGTCGGAAACGCTGTGCCGTCATTTTGAATTGAATGACCTTTCGCCTCTGGGCTTAAACGAGGAATACCGCATCGCAGCCTGTGCAGCAGGTGCGCTGATGCGCTACCTCAGCGAAACGCAGAAGAACTCCCTGGAACACATTACGGAGCTGCGCATTTACCAGGGCAGCGAAACCATGCTCCTGGACCGCAACACCCGCCGTAACCTGGAACTGACGGAGTCCCTCCGCAGCCGTTCCAGAAAGGGTTCGCTGCTCTGGCTGCTGGACAAGACCTCTACTGCCATGGGCGGCCGACTGCTGAGATCCTGGATCGAGCAGCCGCTGATCAACCGGGATAAGATCCTGCGCCGCCTGGATGCCGTGGAGGAATTTACCGATCAGCATGTGCTGACCATGACCCTGGCGGAAGAGCTGCAGAACGTATACGACATCGAACGACTGCTGAGCAAGGTGGCCTATAAGAGCATCAACGCCCGCGACTGCCTTGCCCTGGGCACTTCATTGAGCCATGTGCCCGGCATCAGGCAGCTGCTGGCCAATGCCAAATGCCAGGCGGTTCGGGATATCTGCGCCCAGCTTGATCCCCTGGAGGAGCTGACGGAGCTGCTGCAGCGGGCCATCAACCCGGATGCACCCATCACCATCAGCGAGGGTAATATCATCAGCAACGGCTATTCAGCCCTGTTGGACGAATACCGCGAAGCCTCTGCCAACGGCAAGCAGTGGATCCTGGAACTGGAGCAGAAGGAGAGGGAAGAAACAGGCATCAAGAACCTGCGCATTCCCTACAACAAGATTTTCGGCTACTGTATCGAGGTGACCAAGTCCTATTACGAGCTGGTGCCCCTGCGGTACCAGCGGCGGCAGACCCTGGCCAACTGTGAACGCTATGTGACCCCCGAGCTCAAGGAGATCGAGCGGAAGATCGTCGGCGCGCAGGAGCAGTCTGTGCGGCTGGAGCTGGAATTGTTCGGCGAGATCCGTGAGAAGATCGCAGAGCAGATCAGCCGCATCCAGCGCACGGCCATGGCTTTGAAGGAACTGGATGCGCTGCTTTCCCTGGCACGGGTAGCGGTAGCCAACCACTATGTTCGTCCGGAGATCACCGAAGACGGTACGCTGGACATTGTGGAAGGCCGTCATCCTGTGGTGGAACAGACCATGCAGGACGGTGGCTTTGTGCCCAACGATACCCACATGAACGGCGACGGTCAGCGCATGCTGATCATCACGGGCCCCAACATGGCCGGTAAGAGCACCTACATGCGCCAGGTAGCACTCATCAGCCTGATGGCACACATCGGCTGCTTTGTGCCTGCGAGGGAAGCAAGGATCCCGATTATCGACCGCATTTTCACCCGCGTGGGTGCCTCGGACGACCTGGCCAGCGGCCAGTCCACCTTCATGGTGGAAATGTCCGAAACGGCGTATATCCTGCGCAATGCTACGGCCAAGTCGCTGGTGATTCTGGATGAGATTGGCCGCGGCACCAGCACCTTTGACGGCCTGTCCATTGCCTGGGCCGTGGTGGAACACCTGTGCGACAAGAGCAAGGTGGGCGCAAAGACGCTCTTTGCCACCCACTATCATGAGCTGTCCGAGCTGGAGGGCCATATCGAGGGCGTGGAAAACTACTGCATCTCGGTGAAGGAGCATGGCGAGGACGTGATTTTCCTGCGCAAGATCGTCCGCGGGGGCGCAGACAAGAGCTTCGGCGTTCATGTGGCCCGGCTGGCAGGCGTGCCCCATCCTGTGCTGGTGCGCGCTCATGAGATCCAGGCCCGCCTGGAAGTGAGCAACATCAACCAGAACACCATCGGCCAGAACATTCTGGAAGACGGCCCGGCCCGTGAAAGCGAGCAGGTGGACATGTTCGACTATGCCAAGACGGAGATCATCAACGAATTGCAGAACATTGACGTGATGGCCCTGACCCCCATGGATGCCATCAACAAGCTGTTCCTTCTGCGCGAGAAGGCGCGAAAGCTGTAAGAGAGGAGGCTGCCCATGGCAAAGATTCAACTGCTTGCAGACGAGGTCATAGGTAAGATCGCTGCCGGCGAAGTGGTGGAGCGGCCCTCTGCTGCCATCAAGGAACTGGTGGAAAACAGCCTGGACGCCGGTGCCAGCGCGGTAACGGTGGAGATCCGCGACGGCGGTATCAGCTACTTTCGCGTGACGGATAACGGCAGCGGCATACCTTCCGGGGATATACGCATGGCCTTTGAGCGGCATGCCACCAGCAAGATCACCAAAGCACAGGATCTGCACTCCATTGCCACCTTGGGCTTCCGTGGTGAAGCACTGGCCTCCATTGCAGCGGTGAGCCATGTGACCTGCACCACCCGTACCAAGCAGGATGCCAGCGGCATCAAGGTGCAGAACGACGGAGGACGGATTACCTCCATTGAGGAAGCGGCCTGCCCTGAGGGCACCACCTTTGTGGTGCGTGACCTGTTCTACAATACGCCTGTACGCCTGAAGTTCCTGAAGAAGCCCGCAACAGAAGCCGGCTTTGTATCCGACCTGATGATGCGGCTGATCCTGTCCAGGCCGGATGTGTCCTTCCGCTACATCAGTCAGGGAAAGACGCTGTACCATTCCGCCGGTGACGGCAAGCTGGAATCCGCGGTGTTCAGCATCTACGGCAGTGAAATGCTGCGAAGCATGCGCAAGGTGGAAGGCAATCAGAGCGGCGTGATGATCAAGGGCTTTGTGGGCATTGGCGAAAGTGCGCGAGGCAACCGCGGCCATCAGTCCTTTTTCATCAATGGACGATATATGAAGAGCAACATCCTTTCTGCCGCCGTGGAAAGCGCATGCCGAGAGCGTGTGATGATCGGCAAGTTCCCGTCTTGCGTGCTGCACCTGACCATGCCCTATGAAACCGTGGACGTGAACGTGCATCCCAACAAGCTGGAAGTCCGCTTCCAGAATGAAACGGCACTGTTTGCCGCTGTGGAAGCCATTGTGCAGGATGCACTGGTGGAGCGCGATGCCCTGCAGCGTCCTGCGGAGATCAAGCTGACGCCGGAAAAACCGGCTGTTACGCCTGTCCAGGTTGTGCGGCAAACGGTGACACCGGTGCAGGAGAAGCCAGCTACTGTAACGCAAGTGCGGCAAGTGCCGACGACAGTTCCGTCTGTTCAGCCCAAGGCACCGATCCCGGAGCTGCCTCAGAAGGTAGCAATGGTCACTGCCGTGCAGCCCATGCGTCCGCCTGTGCCTGCGCCCCAGCCTGCAGTGCTCCGGGAGCCCGTCAAGGGTTGGGACGACAAGCCTGTTGTTAAGCCTGAAAACCGACCTGAGTCGGTACCGAGCGAGAAGAAACCGCAGGTCGCTTTTAAGGAACCGGAAGCAGAGCAGGTACCGTCCTTCCTGCCGGATGCCCCCAAGCCCTTGAAGCTGCTGGGCGTGGCGTTCAACACCTTTATTCTGGTGGAGTATGAGGATCACCTGCTGATGATCGACCAGCATGCCGTCCATGAGCGGCTGCTGTTTGACCGGCTGATGAAGGCCTATGACCAGCATGAAGCCGGGCAGGAGCTGCTGATCCCCATGATCGTTACGGTCACACGGCGCGAGCAGGAGCTGCTAATGGAAAACCGCGATATGCTGGAGCGCATCGGCCTGGATGTGGAGCCCTTCGGCGACCAGGAAATGGCCATTCGGTCGATTCCGATGATCTTGGGCAATCCCCAGGCGAAGGACTTTCTGCATGATATCCTGGAGCAGCTGGAAAGCGAGCGCGGCACCATTTCCATGGAAAAGCGCAGAGCGTCCATCCTGCAACTTGCCTGCAAAAAGGCAGTCAAGGGTGGCGATGCCCTGTCGGAAGATGAAATCCGCCACCTGGTCACCCAGATGATCGATCAGAAGGTGACGCCCACCTGTCCCCATGGCCGTCCGCTGGTGATTTCCCTAAGCCATCAGGAGCTGGACAAGCGTTTCAAGCGCATTCAGTAAGGAGGGGCTATGGAACAGAAACCGTTCTGCTGGGTGCTGGCTGGTCCGACGGCCAGCGGCAAAACAGCCCTTTCCATTCGCCTGGCCAAGGAGCATAACTGTGAGATCATCTGTATGGACTCCATGCAGATCTACCGCGGCATGACCATTGGCACGGCCAAACCCACCGCAGAGGAAATGGACGGCGTTCCGCACCATATGGTGGATATTGCTGATCCTGGTGAACCCTTCAGTGTTGCTCAATATCAGGAAATGGCGGAAAAGGCCGCAGCGGATATCATTGCCAGAGGGAAACAACCGCTGTATGTGGGCGGTACGGGCCTGTACCTGCGGGCGTTGCGGCATCCGATGGCCATGGGTATGGTCACGGGGGATGGGACGATCCGTACTGAGCTTGAGCAGATTGCAGAACAGACCGACGGTCGGTATCTATTGCACAAGCAGCTGCAAGAAATTGATCCGGAAACGGCGGCTCGTCTGCATGTGAACGATGTGCGGCGGGTTGTCAGAGCCCTGGAAGTGTACCGGCTGACGGGTGTACCGTTTTCGCAGCAGCCTCAGGTGGAAGCCGAGCCACCCTTTGAATACCGCGTTGCTTCGCTGACCATGGATCGAACACTGCTCTATCAGCGGATCGAAAAGCGTGTTGACCTGATGCTGGAAGCAGGCTTAGTGGATGAAGTCCGCCAGCTGCTGGCAGCGGGCGTTCCGGCTGATGCTCAGGCACTGAAAGGCTTGGGATACAAGGAACTGATCCCGTATCTCTCTGGCAATTGGACACTGGAAGAAGCGGTATATGAGCTGAAGCTGGGAACACGGCACTATGCCAAGCGTCAGCTGACATGGATGCGCCGTGAAGAGGATGTGCTGTGGGTGGATAGCCTGCAGCCGGATGCTTATGAACAACTGGAACACTGGTTTGTACAAGGAGAAAAGCTATGACTGCCATTGAAGAAAGAATTGCCCGGGCAGAAACTGCATTGAAAGACGTTTTTGCTCGTATTGATGCCATGGAAGAATGCGGTACCCGCCGGGTGCTGAAGGCTTTCCAGAACCATCAGATCGCGTACCGTCACTTTGCGCCCACTACCGGCTATGGCTACGACGATGTGGGCCGCGACACCCTGGAGCGTGTGTTTGCCGACTTGTTTGGTACCGAAGCAGCCATGGTTCGTCCGCAGATCGCCAGCGGCACCCATGCCATTGCCCTGTGCCTTTTCGGCCTGACCTTGCCGGGCGACCACATCCTGTCTGCCACGGGTACGCCCTACGACACGCTGGAGGAGATCATCGGCTGGGACGAAAACAAGACGCCTGTGGGTTCCTTGAAGGAAATGGGCGTCAGTTACAGCCAGGTGGAGCTCACTGAGGATGGCAGTATTGATGTGGATGCAGTCGACCGTGCCATCCGCCCGGAAACCAAGCTGGTGATCGCCCAGCGCAGTCGCGGCTACGCCTGGCGTCCTTCGCTGATGCCCCAGGATTTTGCTGCGCTGGCCGATATGCTGCACCGCAAGCATCCCGGCGTCCGGCTGATGGTGGACAACTGCTACGGCGAGTTCGTTTGCGAGAAGGAACCGACCCACTACGGCGTTGACGTGTGCGTGGGCAGCCTGATCAAGAATCCCGGCGGCGGACTGGCCCCCACGGGCGGCTATGTGGTCGGCACCCAGGAGGCGGTGACCCGCATTGCCTATCGGCTGACGGCACCTGGCATCGGCCTGGAAGTCGGTTCCTACGCGGCCAGCTATCAGCCCTTCTATCAGGGGTTGTTTATGGCACCGCACACTGTTGCCCAGGCGATCAAAACCGCCTGCCTGGCAGCCCGCGTGTTTGAAGATCTCGGCATGACCACCACGCCTGCCTCCAACGAGCCCCGGGCGGATATCATCCAGGCCATCCAGATGCGCACGCCGGAGCGGCTTGTGGCATTCTGCCAGGGCATTCAGATGGCGTCGCCCATCGACAGCATGGCTCTGCCTGAACCCTGGGATATGCCCGGCTATCAGGATCAGGTGGTTATGGCCGCGGGTACGTTTGTATCCGGTGCCTCGGTGGAACTGAGCGCGGATGCGCCCATGCGCGAACCCTTCACGGCCTATTTGCAGGGTGGATTGACCTATGCTCACGGCCGGATCGCTTTGGGGCAGGCATTACAACGCATGATTGACGTGGGTGCGCTGACCATTGAATAATCCAGGGCATGATCACACCTTCCTTGGCATACTTTTTGCCGAGGAAGGTGTTTTTGTATGGGTAAGAAGAAAAGTCAAGTGGTGTGGTATACCGATCAAAAGGAAAGACCGGGCGCAGACCTGATGAAAAACCTTGCAGTGGCAGCATCGCTGGTGATTTGCGCCATCATGCTGAAAACCGGTGCTGTGCCTGGCATGGAACACATGACGGATGCGGTGGTGACGGCTGTAACCGATGATACCATCATTGATGATCAGTTGGGCAAGCTCTCCTTTGTCAGCAAGCTCTTTCCGGAGGCGACGCTGGTCTTTGGTCAGCAGCAGGAAGGGGAGCTTATCCTGCCGGTGAGCGGCGGCAGCGTTGTGCACGCCTGGAGTGAAAGCGAGCCCTACCTTGCCTGGCGTTCTGCAAGCAGGGAAGTGGTTTCCTCCGGCGGTGTTGTTATGGGTGTTTATCATGGGCTGGACGAAGAACGGATCGTGCAGATCAAGCATGATGACATCGTGTGCACATACGGCAATCTGCAGGAGGTGTATGTGCAGGAGGGACAGCGGGTGGAGATAGGGGAACGCATTGGTCAATTGCCGATGGAGAAGGATTGTGTGCTTGAAATTCATCTCGACGGGATAAGCGTTGATCCCTTGCGATATATGGGCAATGTGCAATGATGTGCAGAAGATTGCTGCGTGTGGGGACAACGACGGTTTATATTCATACAGCAACGCTGCTGTTTGCATTATACTGGGGTTTGGTGGGCAAGGGCATGCTGCTGGTGATTTCCATGCTCTCAATCTGCTTGCACGAGGCGGCGCATGCTGTGGTGTCAGCCCTGTGGGGGGCACCGCCCCAGGAACTCGAGCTGACGCCTTTGGGCATGTTGATGCGGCTTGAGGACGATACAAAGCTGTCGCCAGGGAAGCGGCTCACTGTGCTGCTGGCAGGGCCTGCCATGTCCCTGCTGCTGTGCGGAACTGCCATAGTTTTGACCAAATGGCATTTACTCCCTGTGAACGTTGGTCGGATTTGCTTTGCATGCAATCTGCTGTATGCTTGCCTGAACTTGCTGCCTGCGCTTCCCTTGGACGGAGGTCGGATACTCAGCCTCTTGCTGGGGTTGCGGCTGAAAAACGGTACAATCAGGAAAATCATGCGAATTATCGGTAGTTTGCTGGGGATCAGCTTGATTGGCCTGAATGTGTGGTTTTCTATGCATGATGGCGGGTGGAACCTGTCCATGAGCATAGCAGGCTGCTTTTTGATTTACGCAGCATCTGCCGGGACAACCACGGCGGCAATGGCGGAACTACGCCAGCTGATGGATCGAAAAATACGCTTTGAAAAGAAGCAACATGCCAAATGCTACTGGGTGGCTGTGGACGCACAACTGCCGGTTGGTGCGGTGATCAGGCTGCTCGCTCCTGGACGGTATACCATGTTTCTGCTGGTGGAACCGGGCTCATACAGGGTGCTGGGGCAGGCGGATGAAAGCATGGTGTTCAATGCCTATTGGGCTGATCCGACGCAGGCCTGCAAGGTGCTGATCAGCATGGAAAAACCTTGCGCTGATTGACTTTTTCACGTTGATATGCTATCCTTCATTTGATATGTTTAAATGAAAGGATGCGTCCTTACCAATGAAAAAATGGCTGACTGGACTCGTTCTCGTTTTGCTGATGACCTGCGCTGCCGTCGGTGCTTTTGCAGCTGAAGCACTGGACATTACGGAAGAATGCAAGTTCAAGGCTTCCTATAATCAGCGCAAGCCCTCTCAGATGTATGACAAAAAGTTCACCACCCGCTGGGAAAGCGGCAAGGCTAAGGCACCCTGGCTGGCCATTACGGCTCCGGCCGGCATGCCGATCCATGGTCTGTATATCTGCTTTGCCACCGTGCCGGAAACCTGGGAGATCCAGGTGTCCGACGGCAACGACTGGATGACCTATCAGCCGGGCGACACCCGCTTCCTGCACACCTATGTGAGCATCCCCGAGGGTGCGGAGAAGGTGCGCATTGTGGCGACCTCTACCAAGAAGATCGCCCTGAGCATCAACGAGATCTATGTCCTGTCCGAAGGTGATGTTCCTGCCTGGGTGCAGCGTTGGGAACCCACTCACGACAAGGCCGACATTCTGTTTATTTCCACCCATCCCGATGATGAACTGATTTTCTTCGGCGGCGCGATTCCCACCTATGCGGCTGAGCAGCAGCGCAAGGTGGTAGTGGCGTATTTCTCCAGCTCCAATGTGGCACGGCAGTCTGAGCTGCTCAATGGTCTGTGGCACATGGGTGTGAAGAATTATCCGGTGATCGGCACCTTTAAGGATACCTTCTCCAAGAACCTGCAGGCTGCTTACAAGGCAGCTGGCGGCCGGGAAAAGGTGATGGAGTGGATGACCGGCCTGTACCGCCGCTATCAGCCTGAGGTGGTTGTAACCCAGGACAAGGACGGCGAATACGGCCATTACCAGCACCGCCTGGTGGCCGAAGCTGCTCAGGAGTGCGTGGAATATGCCGCGGCTGAAGGCCAGTACATGGACTCCTTTACGGAGTACGGCACCTGGCAGGTGAAAAAGCTCTATCTGCACCTGTGGCCTGAAAACCAGATCGTCTTCGACTGGAACGTGCCGCTGGTATCCATGAACGGCTCTACCGGCCTGGAGCTTGCTGAAGAAGCCTACGACCTGCACAAGACCCAGGCAACCTCCGGCATGTCCGTAACAGAAACCGGTGCGGAGTATGACAACCGCGTGTTCGGTCTGGCGTTTACCACGGTGGGCGAGGATGTGCGCAAGGACGACTTCCTTGAGAACATCTACGACTCCGTTGGTTCCTTCCAGGAGGTGCCGGCAACGCCCGTGCCCACGCCTGTGCCTACGCCCGTGCCCACGTATGTGTCCATCATGCCTCCGCTGAACGAGAAGGGCTTTATTGACGAAGGCGAGTTCATCTATTCCAGCGAAGAGGAAGGCCTGTGGATCTTCGTGGATCAGACGGCCAAGGTGATCATTCAGCGCAAGTATGACGCTACCCAGCCCCTGACTTGGTTCGAGTGCGAGCTGTGGGGCGATGTAGAAAACGGGGAAGTGCTGAAGACCATCCAGAATGATCCCGAAAAGATGGGCAAGGTACGCGTGGATGCCACGGAAACCGCCAAGAAGCACGGTGTGGTGTTCGCCATGAACACGGACTACTACACCTATCGCGTGTCTGTGAACAATTCCCGTAAGACTGGCGTGGTCATCCGTGACGGCAAGATCCTCTACGACGATCGCTACGAGGCCCATCAGATCAGCGATTCCCTGTTCCCGAACCTGGATACGCTGGCCTTCTATCCCGATGGCTCGCTGAGCGTGCATCACTCCTACGAGCTGACGGCGCAGGATTATATCGACCGCGGCGCGTATGATGTGTTCTCCTTCGGCCCGTATCTGATCAAGGATGGCAAGCTGTCTGAGAAGGCTTATGATACCTCTGACACGCGCAATCCTCGTGCTGCTGTGGGCATGGTGGAGCCTGGCCACTATGTGGCTATCATGTGCGAAGGCCGCCTGAAGCGTTCCAGCGGCGTGACCATGAGCTACCTGGCCAAGCTGATGCGTGCCAAGAACTGCGAAGTGGCCTTCAACCTGGATGGCGGCCAGACGGCTGTGGTCGTCTTTATGGGCAAGCAGCTGAACCAGATCGGTGCCTACGACGGCGGCAAGACCAACTCCCGCCCCACCAGCGAAGTGATGGGCATCGGTTACTCCGACCAGGTTGGCGTGTACGAAGTGAAGTAATTTCCCGTCCGGTCTTCATGATTGGTGAAGATCGGACATTTTTTATGCAAAACCTGCTGAATTACTGGTTAAAACATGCCATTATCTTGACAAGGAAGCTTCTTCCATCTATAATTTTCTTTGTACGGACAAAATTGTTTTTCACCTGAAAAATACGGTGACAAGGCATAAAAGGAGGTACTTTGATGGACATCCAGGCTCTCCAGTCCACGTGCCGTCAGGTGCGGCGCAACATCATTACCATGACCAACAAGGCAGGCGCAGGCCATCCCGGCGGCTCTCTTTCCTGCACTGAGGCAATGGTTGCCCTCTACTTCGATGTGATGAAGGGCATCGACCCCAAGGACGACAAGAACCCCAACCGTGACCGCTTTGTGCTGTCCAAGGGCCATGCTGCCCCTGCGCTGTACGGCACCCTGTGCGAGCGCGGCTACTTCGGCCGTGAGGAGTTCGACAAGTTCCGTCAGCTCCACGGCATTCTGCAGGGCCATCCCGATGTGAAGAAGTGCCCCGGCGTTGATGCCTCCACCGGATCTCTGGGCCAGGGCATCTCCATTGCTGTGGGTATGGCTCTGGGTGCCAAGCACACCGGCAATCCCTGCCATGTGTACACCATCGTCGGCGACGGCGAGAGCCAGGAAGGCCTCGTTTGGGAAGCTTCCATGGCCGCTGCTCACTACGGCCTGGACAACCTGACCGTGATCTTCGACCACAACGGTATGCAGATCGACGGCACCAACGACGAAGTCATGTCCCTGGGCGATATCGGTGCCAAGTGGCGTGCTTTCGGCTATGACGTGATCGAAGTGGCCGACGGCAACGATATGCAGCAGGTGCTGGATGCCCTGCATGCTCCTGCTTGCCCCGGCAAGCCCCGCCTGATCCACCTGCACACCACCAAGGGTAAGGGCATTTCCTTCATGGAAGGCCAGGTTGGCTGGCATGGCAAGGCTCCCAACGCTGAGCAGACCGCTAAGGCTCTTGCAGAACTGGAGGATTAAGCAATGGAAAAGAAAGCTATTCGTGTTGCTTATGGCGAGGCCCTGGTGAAGCTGGGCGAAACCAACGATAAGGTTGTTGTTCTGGATGCTGACCTGGCTGCTGCTACCATGACCAACGGCTTCAAGGCTGCCTATCCCGACCGTTTCTACGATTGCGGCATTGCCGAGGCCAACATGGTCGATATGGCTGCCGGTATGTCCACCATGGGCCTGGTGCCCTTCTGCTCCACCTTCGCGGTGTTCGCTGGCCGTAACTACGACCAGATCCGCAACGGTGTGTGCTATCCCAAGTTCAATGTGAAGTTCGGCTTCTCCCATGCTGGCATCACCCTGGGCGAGGACGGCGGTTCCCATCAGGCCATCGAAGATATCGCCCTGATGCGCGTGCTGCCCAACATGACCGTGTTTGTTCCCTCTGACGCCAACGAGTGCTACAAGTGCGTGGAAGCCGCTGCCAAGATCGAAGGCCCCGTGTTCATCCGCACCGCTCGTCTGCCTTCTCCCGTGTATGAGGAGCGTCCCTTCGAGGTCGGCAAGGGCAACGTGATCAAGGATGGCAAGGACCTGGTCATCTTCACCTGCGGCATTATGCTGGAGCACTGCCTGGAGGCCATCGAAATTTTGGCTTCCAAGGGCATCGACGCTGCTCTGGTGAACCACCACACCCTGAAGCCCTTCGACGAGGAGCTGACCCGCGAATACGCTGCCAAGTGCGGCAAGGTGTTCACCGTGGAAGAGCACTCCGTCATCGGCGGCCTGGGCGATGCCGTAGCTTCCGCCATCTGCGGCATGGGTCTGGAGAAGTTCCAGAAGATCGGCATCAACGACGAATTCGGCCAGAGTGGCAAGCCTGCTGACCTGCTGGTTGAATACGGCCTGACCGGTGCTCAGATTGCTGAGAAGATCCTGAACGCCTAAGATACAATCATTTGCGACGCTCCTTGCATGCTAGGGAGCGTCGCATTTGTTTAAGGAGCGATCAACATGATCCGACGAGCAACCAGAGATGATCTACCACAGGTCAACCTGATGCGTGCGGAGGTCGCGAGCATGCACAGCGCAGCCCGGCCGGATATCTTTCATGATGTTCCGCCGGAAGCGAGGCTGATCCCCATGCAAGCAACCAGCCTGGAGATGCTTGCGGATGAAAACAAAGATTTGATTGTATGGGACGAAGGCGAAACCATTGCAGGCTTTGTTTGTGCCGATTATGTGATCCGCCCGGCCAACGCCTATGCGCCCGAGCAGCGTTATTGCTATGTAAAGGAACTGGGCGTGGGGGAGGCTTTCCGCAACCAGGGCATTGCCAGAAAGCTGATGCAATGGGTACAGGCGGAAGCCCGACGCCGCAAACTTAACCGCGTCGAACTGGATGTATGGGCGTTCAATGAAGGTGCTGTGAGTCTGTATGAATCTTTGGGGTTCAAAACGCGATACTGCTACATGGAGCTGGATATAGAAAACGCTGCAGATCATTGATCCGCAGCGTTTCGTATAAGGCTATTTACTTTGCATTCCACCAGGCAATCGCACAGAGGACAGCCTGCGGCAGAAGCAGGTAGAAGTAGTTGACAAACAACAGGAGCGATACCAAATAGCCGGCAGCGGTAATCAACGAAATATCCTGCTTGCCGGTGAACAAAGCAACGCCGTTGATTACCGCAGTGAGCCAGACCAGGATCAAATGGGGGAGCAGCTTGGACAGCCACCAGAAGGAAATGGTTGCATACAGGGCATAAGCCAGCCCGAGAATGAGCGAGCACAGGAGCATGACAGCGCAGGGGTCGAGCTGCGCCCAAATGGCTTTGATACGATCGACCGGGCTGGACTGCACAGGTGCCTGCACCTGATAGGGCAAGGTGTTCATCCGGTCAGTGTTTTGCTGCGGGGAGTAGCCGCGAATAGTGGTCTGGTTGTTTTGCATGTTCATACCTCCCGCTGAAGAAATGGGTTCCTACTTATAAGACGAAGGAAAAGGGCTTTTTCATCACATAAATTCAAAAAATTTGAAAAAACCATGTTTTTCTATATCATAACATATGCCCCGACGGATGGCAAGCCATTCCAGGTCGGGGCATCAAAATTATTCTTCAGTTTCAGGGGTGAACCGCTGAAAGGTTTTGCCATCCCGCTGGATGGTTTCGTTCCACATGGCAGCCGGACGCACCCATAATTCGCCGTCGCCGTACAAAGCGCGATAGACTACCATGGGTTCCAGGGTTTCGGAATGTTTGGCGATACCGATCACTTCGTAGCGATTTCCCTTGAAATGCCGGTAAATACCAGGCTTGATATCAGCGGCAGACATTACACAAGCACCTTCCGCAGGAAGTCCTGGGTACGCTGTTGCTGGGGATTCTCGAAGATCTCAGCAGGGGTGCCTTCCTCAATGATATGGCCTTCGTCCATGAAGATCACGCGGTCGGCAACTTCGCGGGCAAAGCCCATCTCATGGGTGACAACGATCATGGTCATACCTTCCATGGCCAGCTGCTTCATAACGTCCAGCACTTCGCCGACCATTTCGGGGTCAAGGGCAGAAGTAGGCTCGTCGAAGAGCATTACCTGGGGTTCCATGCACAGGGCGCGCACGATGGCGATACGCTGCTTCTGGCCGCCGGAAAGCTGGCTGGGATAGGCATTGGAACGATCCGCCAGGCCCACGCGCCTAAGCAGGGTCATGGCCTTTTCCTCGGCTTCGGCCTTGCTCTTCTTCAGCAGCTTCATGGGGGCCAGGGTCATATTCTTGAGGATAGTCATGTGGGGGAAGAGGTTGAAGTGCTGGAACACCATGCCCATCTTTTCGCGGTGCTTGTTGATGTTCACGCGGGGGTTGGTGATGTCCACGCCCTCCACGGTAACGGTGCCCTTGTTAGGGACTTCCAGCAGGTTCAGGCAGCGCAGGAAGGTGGACTTACCGGAGCCGGAGGGGCCGATGACGACGACCACCTCACCGCGCTTGATGTCGGTGGTAACGCCGCGCAGGGCCTTCAGCTTGCCTTCGTCGAAGTGCTTCTCCAGCCCTTTAACAGAAATGATGGTATCAGTGGTCACTGTTACGCAGCCTCCTTTCCAGCTTGCCGATGAGCCAGGTCAGCGTCAGCACAACGGACAGATAGAGCAGACCGGACACGATGTAGGGGGTAAATGCCGAGAACGTACGGGAGCGGATGTAGTCGCCAGCCTTGGTCAGCTCGGTCAGGGCGATGTAGGAAAGAATGGAGGTCTCCTTGATCAGGGAGATGAACTCGTTGCACATAGAAGGCAGGGCAGACTTGGCAGCCTGGGGTAGGATGATGTAGATCATCGTGCGCAGGGAGCTCAGGCCCAAGGAACGGCCGGCTTCCGTCTGGCCCTTTTCCACAGACATGATGCCGCCACGGACGATCTCAGCCACGTAAGCAGCACTGTTCAGGCCGCAGGCGATCACGCCGATGATGACCTTGTCGATACGCACGGTGCCAAAGATGCCGAAGTTGATGATCAGCACCTGCAGCAGCAGAGGCGTGCCACGCATCAGGTTGATGTAGAATCCGGCAAACTTGGACAGGGCGCGCACAACAATGGCACCCAGGTTCGCCCAGAAGCCCTTGCCCTTGCAGCTGATGCCCTGCACCTGGGGGAGGCGGAGGATGGCCAGAATGGTGCCCAGAGCCAGGCCAACCAGAATGGCAAAGAAGGATACTTCCAGCGTAACGCCCAGGCCCTTCAGATACTGGAGCCAGCGGTCGCCCTGGATGATGTTCATGTAGATCTCTTTATAGAGATTCTCCCAGAAATTGAGCGTATTGGCCTGAATACCGGGCTGGATATTCTGCCACCATTGCTCAAAGATGGAGATGCTTTCAACTGCGCCGTTCAACGGGTTTCCCTCCACACGATTTTGTTAAGAGTACAAAGGCCGTAGAGAGGAAAAACTCTCTACGGCAAATTAGATCAGAGCAGGGGATTACTCAGCAGCTTCTTCGCCGCCGCCGAAGTACTTCTGAGCCAGCTGATCGAAGTAGCCTTCGTTCTGCAGCTCGGTAATAGCATCGTCGATCTTCTGCTGCAGCTCAGCGTTGTCCTTGTTGATGGCAATGCCGTACCAGTCAGCCAGGATCTCGATGTCCAGGATCTCCAGGGTGGGGTCATTCAGGGAAGCCAGGATGGCCAGACCAACGGGCTCGTCGATGATCACAGCGTCGATCTTGTTGCCCTGCAGCTCCATCACGGCGTTCAGGAAGGTCTTGTACTGGGCAACGTTCTCCATGCCGGTGATTTCCTCGGCCTTGAAGTCGCTGGTGGTGCCCAGCTGCACGCCGATGATCTTGCCCTTCAGGTCATCAACGGTGGTGAAGCCGCTGCCAGTCTTGGCAATGACCACCAGGCCGGCGTTGACATAGGGCAGGGAGAAGTTGACGCTCAGCTTACGCTCGTCGGTGATGGAGATGCCGGACAGACCCACAGTGTTGGGGTTGGTGGCAACGGCGTTCACCACAGCGTCGAAGTCCATGGGCAGGAATTCATACTCGAAGCCAGCCTTCTTGGCGATGGCGTCGAACATATCCACGTCGTAGCCCACGATGGCGTCGCCCTCAACATACTCGAAGGGGGGATACTCGGGGTTGGTAGCAACGATGATGGTTTCGTCGGCCAGGGCGGCGGTGCAGCCCAGCATCATGGCCATGGCCAGGATCATAGCAAGAAACTTCTTCATAGTAGTTTGCCTCCTCAAATTTGAGATTGATGTGATTATACGCCGGATAAAGTGGAAAGTCAATAGATTTTCACAAGAAATTTGCATAAAAATTCACGCATGGTGAATATGGAACGAATCAAACCGAATCGGATAAGTCGGTGTGAGCATCATATTATTAGTATGATAAAATGCTTTGACTTTTTAAGGAAAATGCGGTAGCATAGATAGGAATCAGTTACGAAAGAAGGCTTGGGATGTATACATTCATCGTTAATCCGGCGGCCGGAAACGGGCATGCGCTGAAAACAGAACGCCTGCTGGCAGAGCAGCTGCATAAAATGAATGTTGCGCATGAATTTCTGCATACGGAACATCCTGAACATGCAACCGAGTTAGCCCGGTTGGCTGCTGCGAAAGACGGCTGCCAGGGCGTGATCGCCGTGGGTGGCGACGGCACTGCCTATGAGGTAGCGTGCGGACTGATGAACAGCGGCGTTCCGTTTGGCATCATCCCGGCTGGTACGGGCAATGATTTTATCAAAACGGTGGACATCCCCAAGAAGCCCCTGGATGCATTGCAGGCCATCCTGGACAAGCAGGCTCGGCCTGTGGACGTTGGCAGGCTGAACGGTCGTATGTTTCTGAATGTATGCGGCACAGGCTTTGATGTGCAGACGCTGGAATATACTCAGGCGGCCAAGAAGTATGTCCGTGGGATTTTTCCCTATTTGATTGGCCTGGTCCGCGCGATTTTCTCCTACAAGCCTGTGCATGTTCAGTTTACGGCCGACGGTGAAACTCAGGAGCGCGATGTGCTGCTTTGTTCCATTGCCAACGGACGGTTTATCGGCGGCGGCATTCCTGTTTGCCCGGATGCCAGGCCGGACGACGGTATGCTGGATATGGTCATCGTGGAAACCAAGCCCCGATGGAAGATTCCCTTCTACCTTCCCGGGCTGCTGATGGGGAAGATCGACCAGTTTAAGATTACCACGCATAAGCGGTGCAGAAGCATGACCATTGCATCCAAGGATATGCACCTGAATGTGGATGGCGAGATCCTCTATCTCGACCAGGCTGAATTCGAGGTCATGCCAGGAAAATTACTGCTGTTTTGGTAATTTTCATTCTGCGGCAGGAAAAAGAGCGCATAGAATCGAAATAAATAGAATAGCATGATGTTTGAAGGAGTGTGTGAATCATGGCTGAGATCGGTAAGAGCCTGAAAGGCATTTGGCTGAAGAGCATGGAAGCGATCAGCAATACGGCGTCCAATATTGCCAGCAACACCAAGTATAAGGTGGACGAGATGAACATCGTCAACCGCCGCCGGGAGATCCTGTCTGACTTTGGTGCCCAGGCCTATGAGCTGTGGCAGAAGGGCGAGAAGTTCCCCGAAACGCTTGATTCTCTTTTGAAGGAGCTCAGCGAGCTTGACGAGGCCCTGAATGCTATCCGCACTGAGAAACTGGCCGGTGTGAAGACCGACGAAGAGCCCAAGGAAGAAAAGGAAGAGGAAAGCGTTCTGGCTGCCACCGAAGACATGCTGGAAGACGTGGCCGACGCCATTGAAGATACGGCTGAGGATGCTGTGGAAATCGCCAAGAACACGGTATCTGAAAAGTTTGACAATGCTGTCGATGCGGTGGGTGCTACCTTCAAAAAGCTGGGCAGCAAGATCGAGGGCGGTATCGAAGCCCTGACCAAGGCCATGAAGCCCAAGACCGAAGAAGAAGCCAGGGCCGAGAAGGTTGAGGAAGAGGCCGCTGTTCCCACCATCGTTGTGGATGAACCTGAAGAGGCCGCCGAGGCTGAAGTGTCCCTTGAGGCTGAAATGCCTGCCGAGCCTGTTGCTCCTGTGATTTCTGTTGAAGAAGTTCAGCAGACCGAAGAAACCAACGAATAATTGTCATTGAAAAACGCCCTCCGATCGGAGGGCGTTTTTGTGTGCAATGGTTAGTCGATCAGGGTGGTGGTGAACCAGGTTTTGTAGCACTGGCCGGGTTGCAGCAGGGTGACGAAGGGCTTATCCTCAAAGTTGCCGCTTTCGCTGACCTGCCCAGGCATGCCATGCCAGGGCTCCAGGCAGAGATAATCTGCATGCTTGTTGGGCATGGTCCACACAGCCAGAACTTCCATCTTCGGGAAGGCAAAGTTGATGCCCTTGCCGGTATCCTTGTGCACAAGCTTCACGCTGCGGCTCTTGAGCTTGGTGAAGATCAGCGCATCACGCTCGTCAAATAGCTCGTGGCGCAGGGGCAGCGTATCGCTGTTATGGAACTCCGGCAGGAACTCGCTGCCGTCGATCAGATAGCCGCCGGGAGCCAGTGCGTTCTCGCCTTCTTCAACCTGGGGGAACACAAGCTGATAATCGCTGAACTTGGCACCGTCCTCCATGGGGCAAACGAAGCCGGGATGGCCGCCCACGCAGAAGGGCATCACCGTATCAGAACGGTTTTCTACCAGGAAGGTGGTGGTGAAGCCGTTTTCCAGCAGCGTATAGGTGACGTGGAAAACGAAATCAAAGGGGTACATGGGCTTGCTTTCCTCGGTGGGCCGGAGGATCAGCTCGACAAAATCTTCGCCCTGCTTAGCAATTTCAAACTCAGGATTGCGGGTGAAGCCATGCTTCGTCATGGGATAAGTTACGCCGGCGATCTTGATTTGCTGATCCTTGACTGAGCCGCAAATGGGGAAGAGAACGGGTGCATGCTGTGCCCAAACATCGGGATCAGCCTGCCAGATCACCTCACGGCCGTCAGGAGCCTTGAAGGATGCAATCTGTGCACCGCGCAGTTGTACCTCTGCTGTGCACTGGCCATAGGAAAGCTTAATGTTTGCCATATGAATTCCTCCTTATCAAATCGAATGCAGGAAATTGAAATCTCGGGGAAGGGATGCTTCGACCCAGAAAGCAGCATAGGCCGTATTCTCTCCAACAGGCAGCCCTTGCTGGTTCTTGACGGTATATATCACTTCGCTGCCTGGAATGACCTCCAGCACATGGTCACGTACCTTTTCAGACGCGCTTTCACTGTAACTGTCAATGGCAAGCACCTGCTTAATGCCGTCCTTCTCCCGGGCAGCCACCAGGCTGACGATGTGGCCGACCCGCAGGTTGCACAAAGCAACACCACGCTTGTGAAGCAGGAAATCATAAAGCGTGTCCTGGTCATTACGCAGGCCATCCTCTTCATAGCGGAAACCGAGGTGAACATTCATCCCCGTTGCCATCAGCGCATGGAGAAGGACAGGACGATCTGTGCCGTCGTCACCGCGACCGCCGTTGGCGCAGGAAAAATCAGCCCACTTTTCAGGGATCTGCACATGCCCGGTCAACCACTGCGCACAATGACAAAGTGAAAAGATGCCGCAACCCGCAGAGGACAGAGTTTCTGTGTTGTGATAGGCATAAGGGTGTGTCCAGTCTTTGTTGCGCTGGTTGAAAAAGGTCAGCTTGCGCCCCTCAACCTGAATTTCCTTGCTGAGCCCTGTGATGTTCATAGCACGCACTCCTTTTGTATCAAAAGTTTGAAGCATTGCATAGGATGAAGAACAACGGAAAGGGGAGTTGAGCATGGATAAGCCGTCTGCCGTATCGCCTTTTGCAGCTTTGACCAGCCAGCAGCAAAAAGAACAATGGATATGCTGGCAAAGCCAGAAACAAACGGTGGAAACAATCGAACCTGCAAAACCGACTAATGTTGACGAGTGGTCGGAGTCGGTTTCTGATGATGCAAAACCGACCGTGAGTCTACAACCGACGCGGACGCATCGCAGCCAATATAACGCTGTACTGGCCCGCATGAAGCAGGCACAGAAGCGTGCCAATGCTTATATCGACTGCTGAGGCTGTTCAAGAACGATGCATTGCTCATCCGGCAGGGTAAAGGCGGTGTGGTATGCTTTCTCCAGCGGAATCCAGCGGCGAATGAACATATCAAGCCCGGCTTCGCCGTTACGGTGAAGGATGCGCGTATGCTGCAACTCGTGGCTGATAGATAGAAAAACGCTGATATCCGCATACTGCCGTATGGCCGGCATGAGGGAATAGCTGCCCTCGATCAGCGTGATGCGACGCGGAGGCGCGTTGACAGGTGCTGTGAAATCGCTGGCATGGCAGTCGTAAGGCCTGTAAGAAACGGGCTGCTGACTTGCCCAGGGCACCAGCACTTCGCTCACGACGCGTTCCCAATCAGCATTGCCGCCAGGCTGCGCGAGCCGCTCGGGCGTTTTCTGGGGATGGGGCAAAAAGAAATCATCCATGGGGATCAATGCTGCATCCAGAACTTGCTGCAGGAGATTGCCCACGGTTGTTTTGCCGCTGCCGCAGGGGCCGTCGATGCATATGAGCAGCCGTTCCTTGTGCTTTAGCTTAGCTATGGCACACAGAACAGGCAGGAGGGTTGCGCATTGGGTCGAAATGACCCGGTAGGCCGGTGCGTAAGCCGCATGATAAGCCGGTGTGTGACTGGGCAACCACTCGGGTTCGGTCAGAAACCGCTTAGCGGCCTGAGTGACATCTTCGCCGAAGCCGGAGAGTACATCGACCACATCCTGCCGGGTATAAGTGCTGGCAGGGGAAAGCTTCATCAGGCGGGCGATCCGAAGGGCATCAAGTCCATCGGCAAGGGCGCGGCGGAGATTCAGCCGCACATAGTCAGGCCCTAATGGTTCCGTCAGCGGCTCCTCTGTGTCAGGCGTGAGGGAGGCTATTTCTTGCTCGATACGACGGGCAACAAGTGCTTCATCGCCCAGCAAATGGCCACAGCCCAGCATGGCCTGAAACACAAGCTTCACCACGTCCTGGGCTTCCATAAGTGGGTGGAGCTGACGGTGGTATTCAACCAGATCTTTCAAAACGGTTCCTCCGAAAAAATGCGCGCTGGCAACAGCGCGCATTGTCATTGATTATAGATTCTGTTTCAGAATGGCAATTCCCTGCTTGAGTTCGTCAAAAGAAATATTCAGCGGAGGCAGTAGTCGCACTTTATCCTTGGCGGTCAGCACCAGCAGGCCGTCTTTCAGGCAATCGGCGGCGATCTGCGCATTGGACTTTTCAGTGGCGATACCAAGCATCAGGCCCAAACCGGTGATGTTCTTAACGCCCGGGCAGCCTTCCAGCTCGCTGCGGATGTACTCGCTCTTGGCTTGCACGTCGGCCAGCAGCTCATCCGTCAAACGGGAGAGGACATTCACCGCACCAGCAGCGCAAATAGGATTGCCGCCGAAGGTGGAGCCGTGGTCGCCCTTACCAAGAACGGTTTCTGCTTTTTCGCCGATCACACAGGCACCCATGGGGAGGCCGCCAGCCAGGCCCTTGGCGGTGGTGAATACATCCGGCTGCACGTCGTAGTGCATGTAGCCATATAGCTTGCCGGTGCGTCCGTTGCCGGTCTGCACTTCGTCGATCATGAAGAGCACATCGTTCTCCTGGCAAAGCTTGTGGGCCAGCTGCACATAGCTCTTGTCCAGCACATTCACGCCGCCCTCGCCCTGCACGACTTCCATCAGAATACTGCAGACCTTGCCGGAGGTAAGCACATGGGTCAATTCGGCTTCATCGCCGGGGGTGATATAGCAGAAACCATCGGGGAAGGGGCCGAAGTGCTCGTGGAACTTGTCCTGGCCGGTGGCAGCCAGGGTGGCGATGGTACGGCCGTGGAAGCTGCTCTTCAGCGTAACGATGGTGCTGCGGCCAGTGGCTTCGCCGTACTTGCGGGCAATTTTCAGCGCGCATTCGTTGGCCTCGGCACCGGAATTGCCGAAGAAGACCTTCTTCATGCCTGTTTTCTCGCACAGCATCTGTGCCAGCTGCACCTGGGGCGCAGAGTAGTACAGGTTCGACACATGGCCCATTTTGTTCAGCTGGGCAGTCACAGCAGCCACCCATTCCGGGTCGCAGGAGCCGAAGGTATTCACAGCAATACCGCTGCCGAAGTCGATGTACTTCTTGCCGTCTTCATCCGTATAAGTTGCGCCGGTACCGTTGTGCAGCGCAACGTCAAACCGGCCGTAGGTATTGGCCACATAAGCCAGGTCCGCCTGCTTGGTATTCATGTTATACCAGCTCCTTCTTAAACATGGTGCCCAGGCCCTCGTCGGTGAGGGTTTCCATCAGCAGGGCATGGGGGATGCGGCCGTCGATGATGAACACCTTGCGCACGCCATCCATAATGGCCTTGGCGCAGCAGTCCACCTTGGGGATCATGCCGCCGGAGATGGTGCCGTCGGCCTTGAGCTCTTCGATGCCCTTGAGGTCAATGCGGCGGATGAGAGACTCAGGATCAGCGGGATCGCGGAGAAGGCCGGGGGTGTCCGTCATGGAAATCAGGCTTTCCGCCTTCAGGCTGGAAGCGATGGCGGCAGCAGCGGTATCGGCGTTGATGTTGTACACATGGCCGTTTTCGTCGCAGCCGATGGTGGACACAACGGGGATGTAGCCCTTTTCCAGCAGATCCAGGACGGGCTGAGGATCCACCTTGGTGATCTCGCCCACATACCCCAGGCGTTCGTCGATCATTTTGGCCTTGATCAGGCCGCCGTCCATGCCGCAGATGCCCATGGCACGGCCGCCCAGGTTGTCCAGCTTGGCAACCAGGCTCTTGTTGATCTTGCCGGCCAGGATCATCTGCACGATCTCGCTGGTTTCTTCGTCAGTCACGCGCAGGCCGTTGACAAACTCGCTCTGCTTGCCCACGCGCTTCAGCATGGCGGAGATCTCGGGGCCGCCGCCGTGCACCAGCACCACCTTCACACCGATGAGGTGCAAAAGCACCATGTCGCGCATAACGTCGTGCTTGAGTTCCTCGTTGATCATGGCGTTGCCGCCGTATTTCACTACAACGATCTTGCCATTATATTTTTGCACATAGGGCAGGGCTTCCACCAGCACCTGTGCGCGCTGGCTGTTGTTGAATTCCTTGGTCATTGTTTGATCCCTCCGTCAGATGTATCAGGTGCGGTAATCGCCGTTGATCTTCACATAGTCGTAGGTCAAATCGCAGCCCCAGGCAGTGGCGGAGGCATCGCCGTCGTGCAGGGTGATGACCACATCCACATCGGCCTCCAGCAGGATCTCCTTGGCGATCTCCTCGGAGAAATCCACGCTGGCACCATTCTCGCACACAGAAATGCTGCCCTTGCAGGAGCGGAAGGAAACATCCACCTTGGTCACGTCGATATCAGCACCGCTGTAGCCCAGGGCGCACAGTACGCGGCCCCAGTTTGCATCAGCACCGAAGATGGCGGCCTTCAGCAGGCTGGAGCACACCACAGACTTGGCGGCCAGCTTGGCATCCTTGATGGTCTTGCCGCCGGTGACATAACAGGTCAGCAGGTGAGAGGCACCCTCGCCGTCCTTGGCGATCATGCGGCAGAGGGTGGTGGTCACTTCGTTCAGCGCGGCGCAGAAGGCATCGAAGTCCGCGCCCTCTGCGTCAATCACAGCATTCCCGGCCATGCCGTTGGCCATGATGCAGACCATATCGTTGGTAGACGTGTCGCCATCCACAGAAACCATGTTGAAGGTGTCCTTCACATCGCTGGACAGGGCTTTCTTCAGCATGGCGGGGGAGATGGCAGCGTCGCAGGTGAGGAACACCAGCATGGTGGCCAGGTTGGGGTGGATCATGCCGCTGCCCTTGGCAATGCCGCCCAGCTTGCAGGTGATGCCGCCAGCGGTGAAGGAAACAGCAACTTCCTTCAGCCGTGTGTCGGTGGTCATGATGCCCTCGGCGGCCTGCTGGCTGCCATCGTTGTTCAGCGCAGCTACCAGGGGCGCGATGCCGTTGGCAATGGGCTCCAGGGGCAGGGGCTGGCCGATGACGCCGGTGGAAGCTACGATGACGTTTTCAGGGGCAATACCGGTGGCTTCGCCAGCCAGCTTGCACATTTCCCAGGCGACTTCTTCGCCGTTGGCGTTGCAAGTGTTGGCGTTGCCGCTGTTGCAGATGGCCAGCTGTGCCACGCCGTCGGCGATATTGCGCTGGGTCACATAGATGGGCGCGCCCTTCACTAAATTTTGCGTATAAACAGCTGCTGCGGATGCAGGGACTTCGCTGATGATCATCGCCAGGTCGCGCTTGGACTTGTTCTTGCGCACGCCGCAGTGCACACCGCCTGCTTTGAATCCTTTAGGGGCACACACGCCGCCGGAAATATGCTCCATGGAAATTTCCTCCCTTAAATATGCTGTATTTATGCAAGGTTCAGGCCGAAGGTTTCGTCCAGGCCCATCATCAGGTTCAGGCACTGCAGTGCCGCACCGGAGGAACCCTTGCCCAGGTTGTCAAAGCGGGAAACCAGCTGAATGCGTTCCTTGTTGCCGATGACCATCAGCTCCATGCCATCGTGGCCGGAAAGCTTGTTCGACGGGATGAAACCGTTCATTTCAGCTACTTCCGCCTGGTCAAGCACTTTCACAATGGGGCTGCCGAAGTAGTGTTCCTTCAGGCTCTGGGTGATTTCGGCCACAGGATCGTCGCCGCAGTTGAGCTGGCTGGCGAAGAGGGGAATGGTCACCTCCATGCCGCTGTAAAAATCAGCAACAATTGGAGCGAAAATGGGGGTGATATCCAGTCCGGACACATGCTGCATTTCGGGCAGATGCTTATGCAGCTGCGTCAGGCCGTATTGTCGGGGGCTGTCCAGTTCGGCGTTCCTGCCGTCTGCCTCGTATTCAGCGATCATCTTCTTGCCGCCGCCGGAGTACCCAGTGAGGGAGAAGCAGGTCAGCGGGGCATCCTTGGGGATGATACCCATCTTGACCAGGGGAGCCGCCAGTGCGATGAAGCCGCTGGCGTGGCAGCCGGGTACGGCCACCTTGTCGCCGATGGTAATGGCCTCGCGCTGGTGCAGGGACAGCTCGGGGAAACCATATGCCCAGCCCTGCTGGATGCGGTGGGCCGTGGAGGTATCCAGAATGCGGGCCTTACTGCCTTCTGCCAGGGCGACGGACTCCCGGGCCGCTGCATCGGGCAGACACAGGATTGCAATATCAGCTTCGTGGAGGCATTCCTTTCGGGCAGCGGGATCTTTTCGCTTGGCATCGTCCAGCGTCAGCATGGTGATGTCGCTTCGGCCAGCGAGTCTGTCGAAAATACGAAGCCCTGTGGTACCTTCTTTGCCATCAATAAAAACCTTGATCGCCATGGTAAGCCTCCTTGCTTATGCGATAGTACGCATAAATATGCAGATATTATACACCGTATCACTGCTTTGTCAAGTAAAAAACTGGGGAAATACAACATTTGTTTGACATAAATCAGCCTGACGAACAGCATGGCATTCGTCAGGCATGAAGGTTAGTTGGATGGAGCCTGCTCATATTGGACCGTGACACCGGCTTTGGCGATGCCAAGCCACCCGGCCACGGTGTTTTCCATAGCCGCTACGGTGTTGTTCCAGGCTTCCTGCGAGGCTGCATATTCACTCAGGCAACGCTGGCGACAGAGGGTAATCTCGTCATCCAGCAGCTTTTGCCGTCGCTCCTCCGTGAGGGGATACCAGAAATCATCCTTTTCTACTTGCTGGGGGGTGATGCTGTCGTTGAGAATCTCCGGATGGGGAAGCGTCAGAGTGATGGTGTTGCCGCGCACGTTCATCTGCACTTTGCTCAGGTCGATGCCGATGCTGGCGCGGTAGAGATACTTCATGGTCACGCTCTGCACCTGGCCAATGAACATGGCATTGGTGGTGGAGTTGAGGATGCCTTCATCCTCCACGATGCCGGTTTCCAGCCGGGCACTGCTTTCCATCTTGTGGGAAAGCAGCAGCGAGGTATTCAGTGCTGCGCCGCTGAGATCCGGCAGAACAGCAGAAGCAAGCTTGGATGCGTAGGGCAGCAGCACCACGATCAGCACAATGCACAGGGCAGTGGCCAGGATCTTGCCAAGCCAACGGAAAAACGGCTTCATGCGGCACCTCCCAGCCACTGGGGCAGCATGACCAGCAGCGGCACGATGGCATAGCGCATCAACAGTACCAATACGGTAATTGCACCGATGATCATCAGAATAGTGGAAAGCAAAGAATGACGTCTGCGGGGCTTGGCGCGACGCCGACGGGCGGGCTGCTGCTGCGGGACTGCGGTGGGGTATGACTGCGTGCGAAATTTCCGCTCATATTGGTTGTTCATCAACAGAACCAGCCTCCTTTCACGCGATTATTTTATTATATGACAAAAGCAGCAGAATTTCCATAGTTTTTTCGGCATGGGAGGCAAGGTTTTACAACATGCGAAGTCTTGGCGGGCCGCATTGAAGATAATAGGTGTACACCGAAAATATTACTTGGTTTTTTTTGAAAACAATGGTATGATATTTTCGTATGAATATGCGTATAGAGGTGCTTTATGGAGATCAACTGGTACCCTGGACATATGGCGAAAGCCAAACGACTGCTGGCTGATCAATTGGGCCGGGTGGATGTCGTGCTGGAACTATGTGATGCGCGTTTGCCCCACGCCAGTCGTAACCCTGACCTGGATAAGCTGATCAGCGGCAAAAAGCGTGTTTTGCTGTTGAATAAAGCGGATCTGGCTGATCCGCAGGCGACCAGTGCCTGGCTGAATGAATTCCGCAAGCAGGGGCTGGATGTGGTCAGCTACAATGCCAATGCTGGCAAGGCCAAGGATGCTATGGCGGTCATCGAGCGTGCTGCCCGTGAAACTGTGGAGCGCGCCGCCCAGCGTGGCATCAAAAAGACAGTGCGGGCGATGGTAGTCGGTGTGCCCAATGTGGGCAAGAGCACCTTCACCAACAAGCTGCACGGCGGCAGCATCGCCAAAACGGGCGACCGCCCCGGCGTGACCCGTTCCAACCAGTGGGTGCGGATCAATCCCTATCTGGAGCTGATGGACTCTCCCGGTCTGCTCTGGCCCCGGCTGGATGACCAGGTGGCCGCCCGCCGCCTGTGCTATATCGGCACGGTGAAAGATGACGTGGTGGATCTGGCCATGCTGACCATCCATCTTTTGCAGGATATGCTGGACGTTAAGTCGGAAGCCGTGATGGAGCGGTTCCGATTCAACGATCCTACGCTGCGCGGGGAAGAGCTGCTGGAAGCCGTGTGCAAGGGCCGCGGTTTTCTGATGAAGGGCGGCGTGTACGATTATGATCGCTGCTGCTCGGTTGTGCTGGATGAATTCCGTGCTGGCAAGCTGGGCAGGATCACCCTTGAAATGCCTAAGAAAAACGAAAAGAACCGCCTGACGATCCCTGGCGCGAAGCAAGCGGAGGCACCCCATGCCGAAGATTGATCGTGCAGAAAAGGTGCGCCTTCTGGCTGCCACGGATGAGCCCTTCTGGGCCCAGGGCCTTGTGGTGGCCGGGATGGACGAAGTTGGCCGGGGCCCTTTGGTGGGCAATGTGGTCGTAGCCTGTGTTGTGATGCCCAGGGAGCCGCTGATCGAATGGGTGGATGACTCCAAGAAGCTCAGCGAAAGCCGCCGGGAGAAAGTCTACCAGGAAATCCTGGATACGGCATTGCATATCGGCATCGGTCAGGCAACGCCCCAGGAGATCGACGAGATCAATATTTTGCAGGCTACTAAGAAAGCCATGCGCCAGGCTGCCGGACAAGTCCCGGCAGATGTGTTTCTGGTGGACGCTGTGTCCAACCTGGGGCTGAAAGGCCTTGAGGTACCGATCATCAAGGGCGATGCCACGTCTTATTCCATTGCTGCGGCCAGCATTGTGGCCAAGGTCGTTCGGGATCATCAACTGATGGAGCTGGACAAGCTTTATCCCCAGTATGGCCTGGCGCGCAACAAGGGCTACGGCACGGCCGAGCATATCGCCGCACTGAAGGAATACGGCCCCTGTCCTTATCACCGCAGGAGCTTTATCAAGAATTTCTGGCCATGAAGCAATACGAAAAAGGCCTGACGGGCGAAGATATGGCCGAAGAATTTCTTCGCCAGCAGGGCATGCTGAATGTATCGAAGCGGTATCGCGGCCAGGACGGGGAGATCGACCTGATCATGCTGGATGGTGATACAGTTGTGATGGTCGAGGTGAAGTATCGTCCCGGTGCCCGAAAAGGTGCCGGGCTTATGGCGGTCACGCCTGCCAAACAGAAACGTATGCTGCATGCCGCGCAGCAATTTTTGCTGGAACGGGAATGGATGGACCGTATGGTTCGTTTTGATGTGGTGGAGATTACCAGCGATGGTATCCTGCACGTTCCGCATGCTTTTACGCCTGGGTGGTATTGATCCGGGCAATCTTTGGTGAAACGAGGTGTCATGATGGTGAAGAAGCGCATCTTTGCTCTACTGATGACGATCATGATGTTATGTGTGTTGTCCCCGGCTGTTGCAGAGGGCGAAGATAACCTTCTGTTCAACGGCAGCTTTGAACAGATTGATGACGACGGCCTGCCACTGGGCTGGTACACCGAGGCCTATATCAAGGACGACGGCTATACGGCATACGGCATCAGCGACGATGCTTATGAGGGCGAACAGTGCGCCGTGATCAACAACTTCGGCCTGAATGATGCCCGCTTTGCCCAGACTGTGGATGTGATCCCTGGCGGCACGTACTGCCTTTCCGGCTGGATCAAGGTGGATTCCATGCTGGATGGCGGCAGGGGAGCCAATCTGTCCATTGAGAATCTGTATGTTTTTTCTGAAAGCGTTTTTGAGGCGGACAATCAGTGGCACTATGTTGAAATGTACGGCACCACGGACGAAGACCAGTATGAAGTGACTGTTTTTGCCCGTGTCGGCGGATACAGCGGCGAGAGCCAGGGCAAGGCTTACTTTGATGCGCTTTCCCTGCGTGAAGTCGATGCAGTGCCTGCGGGATATCAGGCAGAGGCCTGGTATCGCATTCAGCAGCCCGTAGCCGTTGCGCCCGTGGAAGAGGACGATACCACTGAAGCAAAGCCCTTCTGGCCCTGGCTTCTGGTGATTTCGGCGGTCTATGCTGCTATTGCTGTGTGGATGCTTGGCCACATAATGCAGGACAAGCATGAATTGAAAGAAAGCAAGTATCCAACCATCGGATATGGTCTGCTGCTGATCGCCGCATTGGCGACGCGGCTTATGATTGCAAGCGTGGTGGAAGGCTACCAGGTGGATGTGAATTGCTTCCGTTCCTGGGGCAATACCATGAAAACCTATGGGCCGGGGATGTTCTATCAGAGCACCAGCTTTTGCGATTATACCCCTGCGTATATCTATGTGATGGGCTTTGCAGACTGGCTGGCCGACATGGGCGGACACATTGGCTTGCAGCTGATGGAAGCATTCTATCACAAGCTGGTGCCTGTCCTGTGCGATATCATCGGTGCTTATTTGATTTACCTGTTTGCCAGACATGAAAAATTCAGCCGCAGGCAAGCGGAATTGCTCAGCCTGTTGGTTGCGTTCAATCCGGCTATGTTTATCAACAGTGCCGCATGGTGCCAGATCGACAGCGTGCTCTGCCTGGGGCTGCTGATCGTGGCCTGGCTGGCGGTGAAACGCCAATGGAGCGCATTGCTGCCTGTTTATGTTCTGTGCGCGCTGATCAAACCCCAGGCACTGATGCTGGGCCCGCTGGGGCTGCTGGTCATCGTCCTGGATTGGATCAAGCATCCCAAGGAAGATACAAAGCCCATGCTGATCGGACTGGGCCTCTCGGCAGTGGTGGCACTGGTCGTTATCCTGCCGTTCTCCGTCAACCAGCAGCCTGGGTGGCTGATCGAAAAATACACGACCACCATGTCGTCCTATCCCTATGCGACGGTCAACACAGCGAATTTCTATTACCTTTTTGGTGCTAACTGGGTTGGTATCGAGCAAACAGCACATTGGCTGGCCGCGATTTGTTTGGCTGCAGCCTGCGCCGGGTGGGGCGCGGTGATGGTTCTTCGCCGCAGGAATAAAGCATTTTTCTGGCTTGAACCCTGCCTGATGGGCATCTGGGCCGTGGCCTATCTCGTGATGGCCTTTGCTGGCAGCAGCTGGGCGGTTCTGGGCTATGCCACCATGGGGCTTGCCTTCGCCATTGTGCTGCCGATGTACATCCGTTCTGGCAATGTGCGGCATGTGCCTCTGCTGGGTGCGGTGCTGTTTATGCTGCTGTATGTCATTGGTATCAAGATGCATGAACGGTATCTGTTCCCGGCTTTGCTGCTGCTGGCCCTGGCCATGATCCTCCACCGCGATCGGAAGATACTGGGGCTCTTTGTTGCATTGAGCTGCACTATGCTGATCAACGAAGGCATTGTGCTGGATAATTCTCTGCGGCTGGGGTCTTCCATGGGCCATCTGAACAATGATACCCAGTTCCTGAATATGCTGATCGCTTGCGTTAATGTGTTCTGTGCAGGCTGGGGTGTATGGACGGCCTATTCCGTTTGCGTTGAAAACGCTGAAGAGAAGCTCGGTCAGCAGGCACCGGTGCTGCCCGTGAAGCATTACGAAAAGCAGCCCTGCACCGTGCAGCATTACACCACCGACCACAAGCTGCATTGGCGGCCTGTGGATTGGATTCTAATGCTGATCGTAACGGCGGTCTATTCCGTTGTCTGTCTGTGCAATCTGGGCAGCACGAAAGCACCGCAAAATGCCTGGACATCCACCGCCTATAACGAATCCATCATCGTTGACCTGGGGCAGAGATATGAAAATTTCAGCATGCTGTACTTCTGCCGTGTGAGCCACCATGACTTCTCCGTAGCCGTCAGTGACGACGGGGAAACCTGGTCGGGTGAGCAGTGGGCCGAAATGGCGCAGGGACAATGCTTCCGCTGGAAATACCTTGCGCCCAGCTGGGAAAAGGATGACGGAACCCGTTCCTACTATTCGGTGTCGGATTACGACGATGTGCAGCGGCTGTCCGGCCGGTATGTGCGCATTACAGCGCAGCAGATCAATCTGGTGCTGAATGAGGTGATCTTCCGCGACTGCCAGCATCAGACGATCACGACGGCCAAGGTCATTGACCGGCTGAATGCCAACGAGGAATCGGCCAATTACTCTGACCCGGCCAATATCCTGGATGAACAGGATACCCTGGACGGCGAACCCAGCTGGTATAACAGTACCTACTTTGATGAGATCTACCATGCGCGCACGGCCTACGAGCACCTGCACGGTATGTCGCCCTATGAAACCAGCCACCCGCCGCTGGGCAAGGTGATCATGAGCTGGTTTGTGGGCATTTTCGGAATGACGCCCTTCGGCTGGCGTTTTGCCGGGGCGTTGGCCGGCATTCTGATGCTGCCTGCCATCTATGTGCTGGGCAAGCAACTGACGAAACGCACCGACATGGCATTTGTTGCCATGACGCTCATGTCCCTGGATTGCATGCATTTCACTCAGACGCGCATCGCTACCATCGACAGCTTCCCGGTTTTGTTTATCATCCTTAGCTATTTGTTCATGGCTCGCTTTATGCAGAGGGATATCGTTTTGCAGCCCATCAAGAAGGTGCTGCCTGATCTGGCCCTGAGCGGCTTCTTCATGGGGTGCAGCGTGGCCAGCAAGTGGATCGGTGCCTATGCAGGTGTGGGCTTGGCTGTGCTGTATTTCTGGACATGCGTGCGTCACCTGCGCTTTGCCAATCAGGCGCAGATTCTGATAGGCGAGGGCAAGGGCACTCCGGAGTTGGAGAAGCGAGCCCATGGCACATGGAAGCGAGTGTTTTACCTGTGCCTGTGGTGCGTGCTGTTCTTTGTGGTGATCCCGCTGGGCATTTATCTGCTGTCCTATGTGCCGTATTTTGCATATGCGCATATTGAGGATCTGGGTGATTTCCTGCAGCGCGTGTGGACAGCCAACTTTGGTGAAACCTACGGTATGCTGGATTACCACAGCGAGCCCGGCCGCGGCATGGATCATCCTTTCTATTCGCCCTGGTATGAATGGCCGCTGATCATCCGTCCCATGTATTACGCTATGGGTCAGTTCGCACCTGAAGGATATGATTTCTCCATCTTCTGCTTTGGTAATCCGGCAGTGTGGCTGGTGGGCCTGGTGGGTCTGGCATTCACGCTGTGGCAGTGGAGCCGGAAGCATATGTACACGCTGGCTGACCAAACGCAGTGGATCCACCTGCAGGGCACAAGCTGGGATATTGCCCCGGCCTTTGTGCTGATCGGCTTCCTGGCGCAGTTCCTGCCCTGGGTGCTGGTACCCCGCGGAACCTACATCTACCATTATTTTGCCAGTGTACCTTTCCTGATCCTTTCCGTAATGCTGCTGTTCCATTGGCTGCGCTTGCACTGGCCCAGAACATGCAGGATTCTGCTGATAGCCTATCTTGTGACCTGCCTGCTCTTCTTCGTGGCTTACTATCCCTACGCCAGCGGCGTCATGACGCCGACCTGGTGGCTTGATGTGATGAAGCGGTTCCTGCGGGTATACTACATCTGACGAGAGGGGAGTTCCTCATGCTGGCACGCACCCTGGGATATGGTTTGAATGGCGTTCATGGCTTTGCTGTGAAGGTGGAGGTCTATGCTGCCAACGGTATACCTGCGCTGGAAATCATCGGTCTGCCGGATGCATCCGTGAAGGAAAGCCGTGATCGCGTCAGCGCAGCCATCGTCAATTCCGGCTTTGCCATGCCCATCGCACGGCTGACGGTCAATCTGGCCCCTGCCGATATGAAAAAAGCTGGCCCTGCCTTTGATCTGCCTATTGCCGTCAGCGTGCTGATGGCCTCCAGGCAGCTGGAATCCATGGATCTAAGCAAAACCCTGCTGCTGGGCGAACTGTCGCTGGATGGGTCACTGCAGCCGGTTAGAGGTGCGCTGCCCATGGTGATCAGTGCCAGCGAAGAGGGCATCCAGGAGGTCATCTTACCCGAGGGCAATGCAGCGGAAGTAGCATGTATCCAGGGGATACGCGTCTATCCGGCAAGAAATCTGGCCCAGGTGATTGCGCATTTAAAGGGCAGCGAGCATATTCCTGCACAGGTGCAGCGCAGCTATGATGAAATTCTGAGCGAAACACGCTGCATGGTCGATCTGGCTCAGGTGCAAGGTCAGCTTGGTGCGCGGCGTGCTTTGGAGGTCGCCGCAGCCGGTGGACACAACATGCTGATGATCGGTGTACCCGGTTCCGGCAAGACCATGCTGGCCCGGTGCCTTCCCGGCATCCTGCCGCCGCTGACCTTTGAAGAAGCACTGGAAACCACGCGCATCCACTCCATCGCAGGAAAAGTAGCCGCAGGACAGGGACTGATGGCAACTCGCCCCTTCTGTGCGCCGCATCATTCGGCTTCGGTGGCGTCGTTGATCGGCGGCGGTACCAATGCACGGCCTGGCGAGGTCTCCATGGCGCATAACGGCGTGCTGTTCCTGGATGAATTGCCGGAATTCAGCCGCAATGCACTGGAAGCACTGCGCCAGCCCTTGGAAGACGGTATCGTTTCTGTGACCAGGGTGCAAAACCAGGCCCAATATCAATCCAGTTTTATGCTGGTCGCCAGCATGAATCCGTGTCCCTGCGGCTATTATGGCAGCAAACAGCGGGCATGCAGATGCTCACAGCATGAGATCAGACGGTACCTTGACAGAGTTTCTGGCCCCCTCCTTGACCGAATCGACATCCAGATCGAGGTGGATGCGGTGCCGGTGAAGGAGATCAACCAGTCGCGGCCCGCTGAATCCTCTGCGCAGGTTGCAGAAAGAGTGCGCAAGGCCCGTGAAGTGCAGCAGGCCAGGTATCGGCAGGATGGTATTCACTGCAATGCTCAGCTGGATGCTAAGCTCAGTAAACGTTACTGCGAGCTGACGCCGGAAGCTACCCAGGTGCTGCATATGGCTGTTGACCGTATGGGTATGAGCATGCGTGCCTATGGCCGTGTGCTGAAGGTTGCACGCACCATTGCCGACCTGGCCGGGGAGGAACGCATTGCAACACCCCATGTGGCCGAGGCGATCCAGTACCGTGAATTGGATGGAAAGTACTGGCGATAAATGACCGAGGGTGCACCAAAACTGTCTGTGATCAACAGGCAGTTTTGTTTTTGTTTTGTGCAAGCTGAACAGAGGCTTCATTATATGTTGATTTTTTCAGAAAGATATGATAGCATATAACCCGATTGAGTTTTTCTTAAGCATCTTTGCAAATTGATTGTCAATGGTAATTGTTACCATATGGAGGTGAATCATGCGCTACACACGCGAAGACGGCTGTCGTGCATGGCTCACCTATGCCCAGGCAAGGCCGGATATCCTTTGTAGCATCTTAGACTCCTTCGGCACGGCCGAAAAGGTCTATGACCAAATGATGAAGGATAGGGGCAAGTGCCTTCGGCCATATTTACCACAGGCACAGATTGATTTGCTGAGGGAAAGAGCTGCACCGGATGCCATGCACGACATGATGGTCGTGATGCAGCGTGAGCAGATGGGCGTGATGGGTATGGATGATATCCATTATCCCGAGGCGTTTCGGCAAATGAATGATCCGCCGGCCATTCTGTTTTACCAGGGTGATCCTGACTGCCTGATGGGGAAGTGCATTTCCATCATTGGCACGCGCAAGGCGTCGCCCAATACCATTGAGGCAACGCGAAAGATCGCAAGAGAGCTCAGCAACAGCGGAGTAACGATCATCAGCGGACTGGCGGTAGGGATCGACTCGGCAGCCCATCAAGGGTGTCTGGAGGGAAGCAGTCCGACAGCCGGCCTGATGGCTTGCGGCCTGGATGTGGATTATCCCATCGAAAGCGGTCCGCTGAAGAAGGAGATCATCAAGCAGGGCGGCGTGCTGCTCAGCGAGTATCCGCCGGGATGTCCGGCACTGTCGTGGCATTTTCAGTTCCGCAACCGTTTGATCGCTGCCCTTGGCAAAGCTGTTGTGATGATGGAAGGCCGCATTCGCTCCGGAAGCATGCTGACAGTGCAACACGCGCTGGATCAGGGCAAGGATGTCTATGCTTATCCCGGCAACATCGGCTCGGAATGGGCAGAGGGCGCACACCAGCTGCTGCGAGAAGGTGCCTTGTACTTCACCAGTGCCCAGGACATTCTGGAAGACATGCACTGGGAGAGTGAAGCACCTGCGCCAACACCGAAGGAAAAGGAAAGCCTTCCACCTATGAATGACAAGCAGCGGCAGATCTATGCGCTGCTGTGCCACCAGGAAATGTCCTTTGACGAGCTGGCTGCATCCACCGGCTTCGATGCCCCAACACTGTCCGGCGAATTGACCATGCTGACGATTCTGGGGTATGTCAAAGCACTGCCAGGTAAAACATTCCAGAAAGCGTAATATTTCAAATTTGATTATTGGAGGCGTAGCTGACTATGGCTGCTACCAAACAGAAACTGATCATTGTGGAGTCACCTGCCAAAGCGCGTACCATCAGCAAATTCCTGGGCAAAGGGTATAAGATTGAGGCGTCCCAGGGCCATGTATGCGACCTGCCTAAGTCCCAGATCGGCGTTGACCCGGATAACGACTTCGAGCTGAAGTATATCACCATCCGCGGCCGCGGCGATATCCTGACCCGCATCCGTAAAGAAGCGAAGAATGCCTCGCAGATTTATCTCGCAACTGACCCGGACCGCGAAGGTGAAGCGATCTCCTGGCATCTGTCGAAGGTGCTGGGCATGGATATTTCCAAGCCCTGCCGCATTGAATTCCATGAGGTGACCAAGAAGGCCATTCAGCAGGCTTTGAAGAATCCGCGCATGCTGAATATGGATCTGGTGGATGCTCAGCAGGCCCGCCGTGTGCTGGACCGCTTGGTGGGCTATAAAATCAGTCCGCTGTTGTGGGCGAAGGTCAAGAAGGGCCTTTCTGCCGGACGCGTTCAGTCTGTTGCGACCCGTATGGTGGTGACCCGTGAAGAGGAGATCGAAGCCTTTATTCCCGAAGAATACTGGGATGTAACGGCTAAGGCACAGCTGCCCCAGAGCCGCGGCAAGAAGAGCTTCTTCCAGGCGCGACTCAACACCATCGACGGGCAGAAGGCTGTGATCAACAATGCTGATGAAGCTGCCAAGGCAGTCAGCCGCATTGAAAAGGCTCATTTTGCCGTGACCAGCGTAAAGACTGGCGAGAAGCGCAAGGTGCCCGCTGCGCCCTTCACGACGTCCAGCCTGCAGCAGGAAGCCAGCCGCAAGCTGGGTTTCACCACGGCCAAGACCATGCAGGTCGTGCAGCAGCTCTACGAAGGCGTTGACCTGGAGGGCGAGGGTACGCAGGGTATCGTCAGCTACATCCGTACCGACTCCGTCCGCATCAGCGACGAGGCTATGGCTGCGCTCCGTGCCTATATTCCCGAACGCTTTGGCGAGGAATATCTGCCTGAAAAGCCCATTGAGTACAAGGGCCGCAAGAACGCCCAGGACGCCCATGAGGCCATCCGTCCCACGGATGTGCGCCGTACCCCCGAAGCCATCAAGGCCTCGCTGACCAAAGAGCAGTACAACCTCTACCGGCTGATCTACAACCGCTTCCTGGCCAGCCAGATGATGCCTGCACTGTACGAAACCATGACAGCTGAGATCAGCGGCGACGGCATTGGCCTGCGCTTCTATGGCGAGCATAAGAAGTTTGCTGGCTTCACCTCTGTGTATGAGGAAAGCGTGGATGACGCCGAAATCTCCAGCGAGGTCAATCTGCCTGCGCTGAAGGAAGGCGACGCTGTGACCGTCAATGACGTGGAAAGCGAACAGCACTTCACCCAGCCGCCGAGCCGCTATACCGAAGCATCCCTGGTTCGCGCATTGGACGAAAAGGGTATCGGCCGTCCCTCGACCTATGCGCCCACCATCACGACAATTATTTCCCGCGGCTATGTGAGCCGTGAGAAGAAGCGGCTTTATCCCACGGAGCTGGGCCGCATGGTCACCAGCATGATGGAAGAATACTTTGCCGACATTGTTGATACCGAGTTCACTGCCGACCTGGAAGAACGCCTTGACCGCGTGGAGGACGGCGAGGTGAACTGGAAGCAGATCCTGAGGGAGTTCTATCCCTCCTTTAAGGAAACGCTGGCTGTGGCCGAGCAGCAGATCGAAAAGGTGGAAGTCAAGGACGAACCCAGTGATGTTCCCTGCGATAAGTGCGGTGCCATGATGGTGTATAAAATGGGCCGGTTTGGCCGTTTCCTGGCTTGCCCCAACTTCCCGGATTGCCGCAACACCAAGCCGATTCTGAACTACATTGCGGCACCGTGCCCTGTGTGCGGCGGCCGTCTGCTGGAAAAGACCAGCCGCAAAAACCGCAAGTTCTACGGCTGCGAGCATTATCCCGAGTGCGACTTTGTCAGTTGGGAGATGCCTGTGGTGGACAAGTGCCCCCAATGCGGCGGCTACATGGTGGAAAAGCGCGGCCGCAAGGGTGAAGTGCTCCACCTGTGCGCCAATGAAACCTGCCGCTATCGTGTGGAAGTGAAGCAGGAAGAGGATGCGGAGGAAGAGTAATGCCTGAATTACATGCAACGGTGGTCGGTGCCGGGTTGGCTGGCACCGAAGCCGCCTGGCAGCTGGCCAAGCAGGGGATTCACGTCACGCTGATTGAAATGAAGCCTGATAAGATGTCGCCTGCGCATCATTCGCCGCTGATGGCCGAGTTGGTGTGTTCCAACAGCCTTCGTTCCGACCGGCTGACCAACGCCGTGGGCCTGCTGAAAGAAGAGATGCGCCTGCTGGATTCCCTGGTGATGAAGGCCGCAGAGGTTGCCCGGGTGCCTGCTGGCGGTGCGCTGGCAGTGGACCGTGATACGTTCTCCGGGTATATCACCAAGGCACTGACCGAGCATCCGCTAATCACGGTGGAGAATAGGGAAGTGACGGAGATTCCTGACGGGCCGGTGATTATTGCCACGGGTCCGCTGACTTCCGATGCTATGAGCGAGGCTATCGCAGCTCTGCCGGGGCTGGGTACGCTGAATTTCTATGATGCTGCGGCACCCATTGTTACCCTGGAATCGCTGAACATGGACAAGATTTTCCGCCAGTCACGTTATGACCGGGGCGATGATTATCTCAACTGCCCCATGACGGAAGAAGAGTACAATGCCTTTGTGGATGCGCTGCTGGAGGCAGAAACCGCGGAGATTCATGGCTTTGAGGAAAAGAAGGTCTTCGAAGGCTGCATGCCTGTGGAATCCATGGCCCGTCGTGGCCGCATGGTGCTGGCCTATGGCCCTATGAAGCCCGTGGGCCTGCGTGATCCCCGCACCGGCAAGGAAGCCTATGCCGTGGTTCAGCTGCGCCAAGACAATGAAGCTGGTACGCTGTACAACCTGGTTGGCTTCCAGACACGGCTTAAATTCCCGGAGCAGAAGCGCGTGTTTGGCATGATTCCCGGCCTGGAAAACGCAGCCTATGCTCGTTATGGTGTGATGCACCGCAACACTTTCCTCAATTCTCCGGGCTTCCTGAATGCTCATTTCGAGATGATCAGCCGTCCGCAGTGCTATTTTGCCGGTCAGATGACCGGTGTGGAGGGCTATGTGGAAAGCGCAGCCAGCGGCTTGCTGTGCGGCCTTTCCTTGGGCCGTGATCTGCGCGGGCTGGGGACGGTGGAGTTCCCTGGCATCACCGCCATGGGTGCCATGGGCCGGTATATTTCGTCGCCCAACAAGAATTTCCAGCCCATGAACTGCTCCTTCGGCCTGATCGACGGCCTTGTGGTGGACAAGCAGCACAAGAAGATCCGCAACAAGCAGCAGCGTTATGAGATCATTTCGGAGCGTTCGCTCGACTTTATGAGGGAATGGATCAAAGAAAACATGTTTTCAGACGAAGGTTCATGCTGATTTCATTCTTTCATGCTATGATATACCCGTAATACATCACATATTGGAGGGACAGATATGAGCAGTCCTTTTCGCGGTACGACCATCTGCGGTGTAAAGCGCAACGGCTGTATTGCTATTGCTGGCGACGGCCAGGTCACCATGGGTGAGAAGACCATCTTTAAGTGCCATGCCCATAAGGTTCGCCGCATTTATGGTGGGGAAGTGCTTGTGGGTTTTGCCGGCGGCGTTTCCGATGCCTTTACCCTTTGCGAAATGTTTGAAGAAAAGCTGACCCAGTGCAACGGCAATCTGGAGCGCGCGGCTGTGGCGGTAGCCCAGTCCTGGCGCGGCAATCAGGCCATGCGTCAGCTGGAATCCCTGATGATCGTGGCCAACAAGGAGAATATGCTGATCCTCAGCGGCACGGGCGAAGTGATCGAGCCCGATGACGGCGTGGCGGCCATTGGCTCCGGCGGCAATTATGCACTGGCTGCTGCCCGGGCTCTGGTGGAGAACACCGACCTTTCCGCCAAGGAGATCGCAGAAAAGGCCCTGCACATTGCAGCGTCCATCTGCGTGTTTACCAACGACAATATCATCGTGGATGAAGCGTAAGGAGGCAGCATCATGGCAGAATTAACGCCCCGGCAAATCGTACGGGAGCTTGATCGTTATATCGTGGGCCAGGATGAGGCCAAGAAATCCGTCGCCATCGCCCTGCGCAACCGCTACCGCCGTTCCAAGGTGGACGAAGCCATGCGCGACGAGATCAGCCCCAAAAACATCCTGATGATCGGCCCCACCGGCGTTGGCAAGACCGAAATCGCCCGCCGCCTGGCGAAGCTGGTCGGCGCGCCCTTTATCAAGGTGGAAGCCACCAAGTTTACCGAAGTCGGCTATGTTGGCCGCGACGTGGAGAGCATCATCCGCGACCTGGTTGAGAATGCCATCCGCATGGTGAAGGACGAGCACATGAAGCGTGTGCAGCCCAGGGCCCAGGTGCTGGCAGAAGACCGGCTGGTAAGCCTGATGGTGCATCCGCCCAAGAAGCCCAGCGGCAATCCGCTGGACTTCCTGTTGGGTAAAAAGCAGGAAGAACAACCCTCTCAGGAAGAGCAGCAGAAGCTCACTGGCAAGCGTGAGGAGCTCCGCCAGCAGCTGATGCGCGGCGAACTGGAAGAACATGAATTGGAGATCGAGGTAGAGGAGGCTGCACCCTCCCTGGAGGTGGGCGGCAATTCCATCAGCATCGGCGATATGATGGGCAACATGATGCCCAAGAAGACCAAGCTTCGCCACGTTAAGGTGAAGGAAGCCCGCAAGATCCTGATGCAGGAAGAGGCCGACAAGCTGATCGACCAGGATGCCGTGCAGGAAGAGGCCATCCGCCGCGCAGAGCAGCAGGGGATTGTGTTCATCGACGAGATCGACAAGATTGCTGGGCACCGCGCTGGTTCCGGGCCTGATGTGAGCCGTGAAGGCGTGCAGCGCGACATTCTGCCCATCGTCGAAGGCAGCACGGTCAATACCAAGTATGGCCCCGTGAAGACGGACTACATGCTGTTTATAGCCGCCGGTGCGTTCCATGTGGCCAAGGTCAGCGACCTGATCCCTGAGCTGCAGGGCCGCTTCCCTGTGCATGTGCAGCTCAAGAGCCTGACCAGGGAGGACTTCCAGCGCATCCTGACCCAGCCCGACAATGCTCTGACCCTGCAATACAAGGCTTTGCTTGCTGTGGACAAGGTTCTACTGGACTTTGAGGAGTCCGCCATCGAAGCCATTGCCGAGGCAGCCTTCACCGCCAATGAAACGGCGGAGGATATCGGCGCACGCCGTTTGCATGCGGTGTTTGAACAGCTGCTGGAGGACATTGCCTTCAATGCTGGCGACGAGGATATGCCGCCCGTGGAGTTGAAGATCAACGGCGAGTACGTGCGGCAGCATCTGCATGGGGAGAATAAGCCTATGGATATGAAGAAATTCATCCTGTAAGGAGCTACCGGCATGACAGATGCAGAAATCCTTCGTCACATTGATGCTGGTGCAAAGCACTGTATTCGTCTTTTCGGCGAAGCACCGCACATGGAAAACCATGTAGAGGATCATTTTTCTTATGTGAAGCCCAAAGAAGGCGAGGAAGGTATCTCTTTCATATATGATATTCATGTCGAAGACCTTCCATTATCGCAGCAGCAGAACGTGGCCGAGAGAATCAAGTCTACGGGTTATCCCTTCTGGCTTGACCTGACAGCTTCTGACGCTGTGTTTCGCCTTTTCTTTGGTCATGACAAGCTGCATGGGCAAACGGTATTCCAGTTTGAGGATGAGCAATATCTGGCTATGTTCCCGAATGAACTCGCCATGCCTGAAGGGCCGTGGGAGATACGCCGCGTACAATCGGCGGAAGAGTTTGCGGTGTTTGCACAGATCGCTAACAATATGCTCGCAGACGGACGCACCGACCTGCACCCTGTTCATCACTTTTCGCTGGTTGAGCACGGCAAAGCAAAGCCGTACATCCTTTATGCAGAAGGGGAGCCTGCTTCTGTCGTGATGGTGCTGGAACAGCAGGGGATTGCCTCATTGGAGCTTGTGGCAACGCTCCCGGCGTTTCGCTGCCGTGGCTATGCTGCTGCGGTTTGCGCCCAGGCTGCCCAAGATGCCTTTCACGAAGGTGCGGAGTTGCTCACGATCAGAGCAAACAATGCTGCATCCGGCCGAGTATACCAACGCATTGGATTCAAGGTCTATAATCATGCCATCTGATCTATAAAGATTCAAATTTTGCCGTCTGTCAAGCCGAAAAGCCTTTGCAGGCGGCATTTTTCATGCTATAATGGATACAATCAATGCAGATGGAGGGATCATCAGATGAGGAGACTCGGTCTGATCGGTGCTGGCAACATGGGCAGCGCGATCCTGCGCGGCATGCTGGACGCCAATTATGTCAAAGCAAGCCAGGTGGTGGTGTGCGACAGCAGTCGCCGCCGCATGGAGGAGCTTTCAGAAGAATTCCCCAGCGTGACCTATTGCGACACTGCTATTGATCTGGTGGAACAGTGCGATATGATCATCCTGGCTGTGAAGCCGTACTTCCTTCAGGGTGTTATTGACGATGTGAAGGATGCCCTGGCTGGCAAGGCTGTGATTTCCATTGCCGCTGGCTGGACGGTTGCCATGCTGGCGGAGGCACTGGAAGGCACATCTGCTACCTACCTCCGCGTGATGCCCAATACGCCTGCTATGGTAGGCGAGGGTATGACCGCGCTTTGCGACGATTCCACCTTCTCAAAGGATGATTTTGCCTTCGCCAAGGGCATTTTCGACGCTGTGGGCCGTACCGTTATCCTGCCGGAACGCCTGTTTGACGGTGTGATTGCCATCAGCGGCTCCAGCCCGGCCTACGTGTACATGATGATCGAAGCCATGGCAGATGCTGGCGTGAAAGAAGGCATTCCGCGGGCCTGCGCCTATGAAATGGCCGCCCAGAGCGTGCTGGGCAGCGCGTTGATGGTGCTGTCTTCCGGTACGCATCCTGCCAGTTTGAAGGACGCCGTGTGTTCGCCCGGCGGCACTACCATTGAAGCGGTTGAAGAACTGGAACGCAAGGGCTTCCGCGCCGCTGTGATGGACGCTATGGGCGTTTGCGCCGAAAAATCCCGTCAAATGTCCAAGTAAAAGGGGAGTAATCTCAACATGGAAACCGCGCCTCGCAAAAAGGTGAATATCTATACGGATGGTGCATGCTCGGGCAATCCTGGCCCTGGCGGCTGGGGCGTGATCCTGGAATTTGGCCCGCACCGCAAGGAACTCAGCGGCTATATGGCCGGCACCACCAACAACCGCATGGAGCTGTTCGCAGCCATCAGCGGTCTGGGCGCACTGAAGGAGCCTTGCGACGTAAATTTGTATTCTGATTCCAACTACCTGGTTCAGGCGTTTAACGATCACTGGATCGACGGCTGGAAGAAGAAGGGGTGGAAGACCTCGTCGGGGAGTGCGGTGGAGAATCAGGATCTCTGGTTCATCCTGATGGCGCAGACGAAGAAGCACAATGTGAAATTCATCAAAGTGAAGGGGCATGCGGATCATCCGCAGAATAATCGCTGTGATGAATTGGCACGTCAGGCCATCGAAGAGTACCGCAGGATCAACACACCCAAGGACGACGAAGAGTAACAAGACTGCCAAGCCCGGGTGGGCGAGAACCGCTCACCCGTTTATCCATGTTTCTGCAACTATTCGCTAAACCACAGTTTCACGAATAGTTGCGCCCGTAAAATACTGCCGGGAGGTGTATCTATGTCTGAATCAGCCTACCGTGAGCAAATCGACGCCAAACGCATTTTGCAGATTCGTTCTATCACGCGCGAGCTTCCTCAGGCTTGTTCTGATTTTCTGCGCGGCATTGCGGTGACCACCGGCACGTTCACACGGCTGGCTTATGCCATCGATCTGCGCACGTTCTTTCATTTTCTACAAACGGAACGTGTCGCGTTTTCAGACAAGAATTTGACCCTTTGGTCGGATGAAGACCTCTCCCGCGTGTCTCAGAGCGATCTGACGGCGTATATCGAATATCTGACGTACTATTTCAAGTCTGACGACGAATCGTCGGATCAGCCGGTCAAGGCACTGGTCAATCATGATCTGGCCATCAAACGCAAGCTGTGTTCGATCCGGTCATTCTATGATTTTCTTTTCAAGAATCATCGTGTGCCGTCTAACGTGACATTGCTTGTGCCGCTGCCGAAGATTCACGAGAAGCCGATCCTGCGCTTGAATCGTGATGAAATGATCAAGATGCTGAATCAGGCAGAAACCGGCGAAGGCATGACCGACGGCCAGAAGCGTTACCAGAAACTGACAGCCAAGCGCGACTATGCGATGCTGTCGCTGTTTCTGGGAACAGGCATTCGCGTATCTGAATGTGTTGGCATTAATCTGTCTGATGTAAACCTGGAAGAAAATGCCTTCCTTGTCACAAGAAAAGGTGGCAATCAGGTCGTTTTGTATTTTCCGGCCGAAGTTGCGACCACTTTGGCGGAATATATGGAAGAGCGCAAGAAAATAGACACCCTCCCAGGCCATGAGGATGCCTTGTTTTTGTCGCTGCAAAAGCGGCGTATCACACAGCGAGCTGTGCAGAATCTGGTCAAAAAATATGCCATGGTAGCGGCTCCGCTGAAGCCGAAAATCAGCCCCCACAAGCTGCGCAGCACCTTTGCTACCAACCTATACAATGCCACCGGTGACATTTATCTGGTGGCCGATGTGCTGGGCCATTCCTCTGTGGATACGACCCGCAAGCACTATGCCGATATGACCGACGCCCGCCGCCGCATGGCTGCTGAATATGTCAAGCTGCCTGGCACCGATGCAGAGGAACCCGACTCCCCCGATATTGCTTTCGTCAAACCGGATAAGCCCGTGACCTGATCAATGATGGTGATGGCCGCAGTCGCAGTCATGATCATGATGATGGACGTTTGCAGGGGCGTTCAATTCGTTTTCCAAGGCAAAATGATCAACCATCACAGCGCGATATTCCGCATCAGAATTGACGCACTTCATGCAGTTATCGCAGATTTTGTTGGGATCCAGGTCGCAGCGGTCGCATTCGCCGCAGCCGATGCATTCGCGGTCTTCCAGGACGCATTGCTTCTTCAAAGCCATTGAAATCATCTCCTGAACATAGTATAACACATGTTCCCATTTTACGCAACAAACTGGGAACATGTGTTTGATTTTTTGTTTGCTTTATGCTATAATATCTGTAACTATACAAGCAAAGGCGGCGATATAATGCAGCGTCCCCGTGGCGATAATCAGCAGCGCATTCTCGATTTTATCAAGGCTGAAATTCAGTTGAAGGGTTATCCTCCGTCTGTCCGTGAAATTGCCAATGCTGTGGGCCTTAAGTCCACCTCTACCGTGCACGGCCATCTGCAGCGGCTGGAGAAGCGTGGCCTGCTCCACCGCGATGCCATGAAGCCCCGCGCGATGGAAGTCGTTGGCGACCCCAATTTTGCGCGCAACAATTCTACTGCCGTGCCAGTGGTTGGCCGCGTGACGGCTGGCGTTCCCATCCTTGCAGAAGAAAATCTGGAGGAATACGTTGTTATTCCTGAGGTTATGCTGGGTGAAGGTGAACATTTTATTTTGCTTGTTCGCGGCGACAGCATGATCGAAGCCGGTATTCTGGACGGCGACTATATTGTCGTGAAAAAGCAGACGGAGGCCAACAATGGTGAAATCGTGGTGGCCATGATCGACGATTCTGCTACCGTAAAGCGTTTTTACAAGGAAAACGGCCGTTTCCGCCTGCAGCCTGAGAACAGCACCATGGAACCCATTTATGCCGATGAAGTGACCATTCTGGGCAAGGTTATTTCTCTTTATCGTCTGGTGAAATAAAGCAATTTTATCTTATTGGAGGCACTTATTCGATGTCTGATCAATCTATCCAGCCGCGTCATCGCATTTCTATTCCGAAATACACCCTGGGCGAAGAACTCACCAATGCCATTTCCCATGGGATCGGCGTTATTTTCGGCCTTGTGGCCATGGTGTTGTGTATTATCAAAAGCGTCCAGGCGCATGACACCTACAAAATCGTATCCAGCGCGGTCTTTGGCACCACCATCATGATCCTTTATTTGATGTCCTGCCTTTATCACGCGCTGAAGGTCAACAAGGCCAAGCGAGTATTTCGCGTGATCGACCACTGCACCATTTTCTTATTGATTGCCGGAACCTATACGCCTTACACGCTGGTTTCCCTGCGGCCGACCATCGGCTGGTGGGTCTTTGGAGTCATCTGGGGCACGGCTGTGCTGGGCATTGTGCTCAACGCTATCAGCCTGAAGCGATTCGCCAAGCTTTCCGTCGCCTTATATCTGATCATGGGCTGGATCATCGTATTTGCCTACAAGTATATGGTCAGCGCAGTACCCGCCGGCGGCATGACGCTGCTGATTTGGGGTGGTGTTGCGTATACGGTGGGTGCCGTTCTTTATGGTTTGGGCTCAAAACGGAAATACTTTCACTCGGTTTTCCATATTTTCTGTCTGATCGGTACCTTCTTGCATTTCCTCTCCATTTATATGTATGTTCTGTAAAAGGAGTTTTCGTCATGTACAAGCTGATGTGTGCGCAAATGGAATCCCTGTTGGAAGGTTGTGCACTCCCCTTGCCTGCTTTGTCCAATTGCGCAGCTTTGCTGTGGCAGAATCTTGATCATATCAACTGGGCGGGGTTCTATCTGTTGAAGAATGATACGCTGTATCTCGGCCCGTTCCAGGGCAAAGTTGCCTGCACAACGATTCCCATGGGCAAAGGTGTATGCGGAACCGCTGCAAGCAGCCGTGCAATCCAGCTTGTACCCGATGTTCACCAGTTCCCTGGGCATATTGCCTGTGACAGTGCATCCAATTCCGAAATTGTTCTGCCCTTGATCGTCGATGACAGGCTTGTTGGCGTTATGGATATTGACAGCCCGGACTTTGACCGTTTCACCCAAGCAGACGCCGACGGGCTGGCTGCCCTGTGCTGCGTTCTGTGCGAAAAGGTTTGCTGGGATGATGGCTTGCTATGATACGAGGGGCTGAATCGATGCAAACGTTGTTGATCGGTACCAACAATCCAAGTAAATTGGAGATCATCCGCAGCTATCTTGCGCCGTATGATGTGCAAGTTGTTTCCCCCGGGAGCCTTGGTCTTGATGATATCCCTGCCGAAGGGGCTCGCACTGCCATCGGCAACGCCATAGAGAAGGCGAAAGCGTGGCATGCTGTTTCCGGATTGCCGGTGATCACCGAGGATTCCGGCCTTGTATTTCTTGATTTGCCACTTGATCATCCCGATCAGCCGGGTGTTCATGTCCGTCGTGCAGCGGGGCATGTGATGACTGATGACGAAATGCTGGCGTGGTATCAAGCCATCATCCATCGTCACGGCGGCCAGTTGCGTGCTGCCTGGGCCGATGCCTGGTGTTTGCTTTCATCGCCTGATTGCTATTGGACCTATGAAGACCCCTTTGAAAAGCTGGAACTACACGCTCGCACAATGCTTGATCAACCGTGTGACAAACGGCTGCCAGGCTGGCCGCTGGATAGCCTGACCTATTTTCCGCAACTGGGCAAATACAAATCCGAAATGACCATAGAAGAAATGGGGCAAGTCATAACCCAAACAGATCGGCAGGCATTTATCAGCTGGCTGCATCATTCAGTGAATGAAATGTTAAAGGCAGAGGAGTGAGCGAACTCCCCTGCCCTTTTTGATTTACTTGTACCCCAGTGTAGCCATAAACCGTTTGAATCCAGCTAAGCCAGCCTCGTCCTGCTTGTAAACGCCGGCATCGGCGAGAACTTGGGCACATACTTTGGCGACTTCACTGCGAAGAAGTGCGTCTGCTTCATCTTTGGAGCTGCACAGGCCGTTGGCAGCCACGATCTCGGCAATCCAGTCGAAGTGCTTGTAGCTCGGATCATCTTCATCAGGTTTGACCAGAGGCTTAACACCGGTGAGATAGTCATTCAGCAGCGCAAGCTCTGTTTTCAGGCGGCCAGGCAGGATGAACAGCCCCATTACCTCGATCAGGCCGATATTCTCCTTTTTGATGTGGTGCAGCGGAGCACGCGGATGAAAAATGCCCAGAGGATGCTCCTCGCTGGTGCGGTTGTTGCGCAGCACAAGATTCAGATGGTAGCGGCTGCCGATCTTGCGCAGAATGGGCGTGATGGTATTGTGGGGCGTGCCGTCGGTTTCGGCCAGCACGTCGCAGGACGAATCGCTGTACACACGCCAGGCGTTCAGAATGCGCTCCGCTTCGTCAATCAGAATGTTAGCATCTTCGCTCACCAGCTGAACGGCAGACATAGGCCAGTCAAGGATGTGTGCTTCAAGGCCTTCAGCCGGGGCAACAAGTTCAGCTTTGATGCCGGCTTTGTCCATCGGGAATTCATACCGTCCGCCCTGGAAATGATCGTGGTTCAGGATAGAACCGCCCACGATGGGCAGATCGGCATTGCTGCCCAGGAAATAGTGCGGCAGCTGGCCCACAAAGCTAAAAAGACGTTCAAAGGTGCCGCGGTCGATCTTCATGGGAATATGCTGGCTGTTGAACACGATGCAGTGCTCGGAATAGTAAGCATAAGGAGAATACTGCAGGTACCAATCCTGCTCTGCCAGCTTAATGGGAACAATGCGGTGATTCTGCCGCGCAGGGAAATTGCTGCGGCCAGCATAGCCCGGATTTTCAACGCAAAGCATGCACTTGGGATAACCAACGTTGGGAGCGTTTTTCAGCTTGGCAATCTCCTTGGGGTCCTTCTCCGGCTTGGACAAATTGATGGTGATCTCCAGCTCGCCGCAGGGGCTTTCAGCAAAGTAACGGATATTCTGAGCAATGGAATCCACCTTGATGTAGTCGCAGTTGCGACACATGTCGTAGAACTGCTGCGTTGCCTGATCAGGATGGCCAGCATCCAGCTGCTGAGTGAAAGCCTGCCGTACCTCCTTGGGAGAAGGCGTCAGCACACCCATGATGCGCGTGGTGAAAAGATCACGGGCATATTGCAGATCTTCGATGATCCCCTTTTCGACAGCAAGCTCACACAGCTCATTCAGATAGGCTGTGGCGGTAGCAGGCACCTTGCAGCAAGATGCCTCCGCCTCTGCCGGAGCATCCATACCCATGACATCCAGCAGAAGGTTGCGGTAATAAGGGCGGTCGATCTCCTCAATCAGATTTTTTGCAACGGAATAAGTAAGAAGTTTTTCCAGAACAGCGGTAACCTTTGCATTCCAGCTCATGTTAATGTACCCCGCTAAATTGTTTTCGGAACCACGAAAATATTATATCGGATTCATGTTGGGGTGTCAATGAAGGATATGAAAAATCCCGGGAGGAGCACTCCCGGGACGAAATTGGACTCGTTAGTAACGGTTACAATTGCAGTTGTTGTTTTCCTTGCAGCCATCGCCGCACTGGGTCAGGAAGCCCACGCCGGTCATCACCGCAACGATGGAGCCAGTCAGGCCAGACCAACCGATTACGGTGCCGTACAGCAGAATAATCACGGCAGAAATAATGCCGAAAAGGATCAGCGCATAACCCAAACCACGCATATCATTATCCTCCTTCATGAGCCATGAGATATTTTTCATGGCCTGCTTTACCCTATGCGGCGGCAGTGCGATGTGTGCATCGGTTCAAAACTGACCCGCCAATTCAAAAACCGACCTTTGTTCATATTGAACTCAGGTCGGTTTTTGCGATCAACAGTCGGTTTTGAGTATGTTCTTATCAATAAAATCAATGTAGTCCTTGCGGATCACGTCGTCTGGATGATCAATATACCAGCGGAAAGAATCTGCAAGGCCTTCTTCCAATGGAACGGTTTCCGGCAGAAGTGTTGCCTGAAGGGTAACATCCAGCTTGTAGGCATAGTTATGGAAGCTGAAATAAGACCGTTGCGGAATGGCATCCGATACGCTGACCAGTTGCAAAGGCTTGCCTGCCACCGCATAGCATGCTTCGACGAATTCCTTGATGGTCACCGTTTCAGGATTGCCCACATTGAGCACATGATCCTCCGGATGATGAAGCAGAATAGCTTCCATCACGCGGCAAAGATCCTCCACATGGAAAAACTGCAGAGGCATGCTCCCATCCTGCGGAATGCAGAACGGTCGATGCTTAAGTGCGCATTCAAACACACAAGGCTCGCGGTATACGTTCTGCATCGGGCCATATAGATATGGCGGCCGAAGAATATATGCCTGAGGGCAAAGGGCGAGCAATGCCTGTTCTGCCTCGATCTTATCCGTGCCATACTTTCCCCAGACGCTGTTGGAGCCGACGGGCTGCGTTTCCTGGAAAGGCTGTGGATTCGTTTCGGGATAGACAGCCGAAGAACTGATGAGGATGTAATCATCAAAGTGATGCAGCGCACGCAGCAGGTCGGTCACATCCTCGGCATTATAGGCGCAGATGTCCAAAACTGCATCAAAATGAATGCCTTTCAGCAGATGCGCAAGTCCGGCATCGTGGCGGTCGGCACAAATCAGATGCACTCCGTCAACCTGGCAGCGGCTGCCGCGGTTGAGGACATACACTTCATATCCATGCTGCACGAACCACTGGGCCGTGTACTTGCTGACAAACACTGTTCCGCCTGTTACAAGGATACGCTTCATTGATTTCACTTGCTTTCGTAGCCCAGATTGCGCAGGTCATCCATGCGGTTGCGCCAGTCGGGGCGCACCTTGACCCACAGCTTCAGGTTAACATGCATGCCCAGAAGCTGCTCGATGTCCTTGCGGGCCTCGCTGCCGATTACCTGCAGCATGGAGCCGCGCTTGCCGATGATGATCCCCTTGTGCGCATCACGTTCGCAGTAGATCGTGGCATGGATCTCCATGAAGTCGTCGCTTTCCTTGGTCATGGCCATCATTTCCACGCCAATGCCGTGAGGCACTTCGTCACGCAGGTGCAAAAGGGCTTTCTCACGGATCATTTCTGCGCAGATCAGCCGTTCGGGTTGGTCGGTCATCATGTCATCGGGGAAATACTTCGGGCCTTCCGGCAGTTTGGCAATAAGAGCCTGGGTCAGCTCTTCCAGGCCGTCGCCTGTCATGGCACTGATGGGCACAATGGCATCGTAACCATGGTCAGCAAAGGAGGCAATCAGCGTCAGCAGCTTTTCCTTGGGCAGAAGGTCGATCTTGTTCAGCGCAAGGATCTTCGGAACCTTTTTGCCTGCCATTTCCTTCACGATGCTCCTGTCGTGCTCCCCTACCTGGGTGGCGTCAACCAGCACCAGCACGCCGTCCATGCCATCCATGGCATCGCGGACAGACTGCATCATGTACTCACCCAGACGGGTGCGCGGATTGTGAATGCCGGGGGTATCCAGGAAAACCATCTGGCAGTCCGGACGGGTCATGACGCCCATGATACGGATGCGGGTCGTCTGCGGACGATTGGAAACAATGGCGACTTTCTCGCCCACCAGCGCATTCATCAGCGTAGATTTACCCACATTGGGGCGGCCGACGATGGTGATAAAGCCTGAACGGAAATTCTTGTTGGTATCAGTCATCTTGATTACTCCTGTTTATTCAGCAAGTGATTTGGGGCCAAAGCCGTGGGGCAGCAGTTGAGCAAGTGGTGCCTGATCCACATGACCGTCCCAGGTGACGATCACGCGGATGTCCGGCGCGAATTCGTTCAGTACCTGGCGGCATGCACCACAAGGCCAAGGGGCACTCTTTTCAGCAGCGATGGCAATGGTGGTGAACTCGGTTGCGCCCTCGCTGATGGCCTTGAACATAGCTGTGCGTTCAGCGCAGTTGGTCAGCCCGAAGGAGGCGTTTTCGATGTTGCAGCCCTGGAATACGCGGCCGTCAGCACAAAGCAGTGCTGCACCAACAGCATAGCCGGAATAAGGCGAATAGCTGCGTTCACGGGCACTGATGGCCAAAGCTAGCAACGTTTCATCGGAAATGGAAGCCTGCTCGTCGCGGCTCATGCCGACGGCATTGAGAATCTTTTCTTCCATGGCGCGCATCCTCCGTTTGTCATTTTCTTCGATGTGATCATAGCCCATCAGGTGGCAAATGCCATGAACCAAAAGATATGCCGCCTCCCGTTGGGGCGAATGTCCATACTCCTCTGCCTGGGCCAGCACATGCGGCACAGAGAGAATCAAGTCACCCAGCATGCAGGCGTCGAGCTCGTCGTCCCATTCCATGCGGAGCAGCTTGTCCGCTTGCCCTGCGGTGACGCCCTCCGGATAGCTGACCGTTGGGAACGAAAGCACATCCGTCGCCCTGTCAACGCCGCGATGTTCACGGTTGATGACATGGATGGCATCATCGTCGCACAGACGGACAGAAACGGCGCAGGGGCGCGTGACACCTTCCATGTGCAGGGCGCAGTCGGCTGCTGCTTGCATGAGGGATAACAAAGCAGGGTCGATCGGCGTATCAATCTCCCAAAGAAGGATCATGCTTCTTCCTCCTTCGGGGTGATGTCGGCTGTGCTGGATGCTTCATCGCTGGCCAAGGATTGTACCTCCGCAGAAGCGGATACTTCCTCGGTTCGCTCCTGGACATCATCCTGAGTAGCAACCTCGGCCTCTTGCACAGTTTTTTCTTCAACGCCAGCCTTTTCAGCAGCTTTTTCTTCGGGCTGTGCAGGTGCTTCCTCTGGCTTAGGAGGCAGCACGGTGTTATGCCCGGGCACATTCACGCTGGGGTACTCGATGCGCTCGTGGAACACGCCGTTCAGCACCGTGCAGAATGCCTCGCAGATGCCGTCGATGTCCCGCAGGGTCAGCGGAGAATTGCTCAGCTGGCCGTCTTCCAGCTTGCCGCGGACAAGACGCTCAATGAACTTTTCGATAGCCTGCGGCGTGGGATCGGGCATGGAACGGACGGCAGCCTCGATGGTATCAGCCAGCATAACGATGGCACTTTCCTTGGTGGTGGGACGGGTGCCGTCGTAGCGGAAATCAGAAATATCAACGGGCTTGCCGTCGGCCATTTGCAGTGCCTTGTGGTAGAAGTACATCACGGGCGTATCGCCGTGGTGTTCCACGATGATACGCTGGATTTCCGGCGGCAGTCGGTACTTCTGCGCCAGCTGCAAGCCGTCGCGGGTGTGGGTGGTGAGGATCGCTGCGGAAACATAGGGATCCGTCCGGTCGTGGGGATTCTCCCCCATCTGGTTCTCCTTGAAGTACAGGGGCCGCTTCAGCTTGCCGATGTCGTGGAAATAGGCACCGGTACGGGCCAGCAAGGGGTTGGCACCGATGCTTTCGGCAGCGGCTTCGGAAAGATTGGCCACAACAATAGCATGATGATAGGTGCCAGGTGCTTCGAGGAGCAAGCGGCGGAGCAGCGGCTGGTTGGGGTTGGCCAGCTCCAGCAGCTTGCTGGGGGTTGCCAGGTTGAAGGCCGTTTCAAACACGGGCTGCAGGCCAGCTGCCAGCACGCCGGAAAGTATGCCTCCGCCGATGGACCAGATCACATTGGTCAACATGCCCTGAGCGTCGCTGGAGGTCATCAGATCGACAGCCAGCATGATCATCACATTGCTCAAGGCCGCCAGCAGGCCGCATACAACGATACGCAGACGCTGAGGCTTGCCCTTCAGGAATCTGACAGAGATCACACCGCCCACCAGGCCGGTCATCAGCAGATGGATCATCTCAGCAGTGAAAGACGTATTGCTGCCCGCTACCAGGCCGCTGATCAGCAGCGACAGGCTAGCAGATGCCGCAATGCCAGCCTGGGGGCCAATTAGACCGGTCAACAGCATCGCACCCAGGGTGATGGGAGCCAGGTAGATGTGGAACAGCTTCACCATCAGCACGGCAAGCCCTTCATTGATGACCATAACCAGCATGATCACAGACATGCGGCGGATATCATGAAGGATTTCCGGTGTCAGCATGGCCAGCAGGAAGGTCATTAACAAAACTGATGTCACAACAAGCAGTGCTGCGCCGCCATAAATGGAGAGATCGTAGTTGTTATCCTCCAGCAGGCCCAGCTCCCGGAGCATAGCCAGCTGATTGGAGGTGACACGCTCGCCTTCACGGATGATGTTTTGTCCCTGCAGGAACATAACCGGTTCGACTGCCGCCATAGCCTTTTCACGGGCGGCTTCGGTGGCTTCCTGTTCGATGACCATGTTGGGCTGCACGCAGGAGCGCAGCACGCTCTGCACAATGTTCTGGAACAGTGAAATTTCGACCTTGTAGCCTACGATCTGCAGGATCGTCTGGATGGACTGATTAACCTGTCCCTCGCGGATGGTGGTATTCAGGGCATTGGAAACGGCCGTGGTCACAGCGGACACCATTTCGTCGTAGTCCTCTGTGTCGGTGCGCAGGAGGGTCATCGCCTGATAGCGGCTCAGCTCCAGGTCGGTTACCAGGTTCTGGGCGTATTCAATGGCGGAATCCTCAAAGGTATGATAGCGCAGGCTTTCGGCGGTCTGGCCCTCTTCACGCAGGGTCAGACCGTATTGCTGCACAGTACGCAGCTGAGTGAAAAGCCGGTTCAGGTCGCCCATAACCTGCTCGGTTGCACCTTCCTTCAAATGGTAGGTAGGCTCCACTGCATTGGCAGCAGCTTTGCGCTTTTCTTCGGTAGTCAGTTGATCCACCACATCTTTGGTGGCGGTGATGGTCTGGTGCGAGATCGCGCCGACCTTTAGGTTGTATCGCTGGGGAGCGCAGGCAGCGGCAAAAATGGCAAACAGAACCAGCGTGCCAACCAGAACGATCAGCATGCACCGGGCTTCAACACCGCGGAACCATGTCATCAGGTGCCGGATGCCGCCAGACTTGCTTTTTCCCTTTTCACTCCATTTCGGGCGCATCATGGATGATTCTCCTTTTCGTTGCTGTAATAAGCGTCGTATGCCTGTACGATCTGCTGCACCAGTTCATGGCGAACCACGTCCTTGTGGGTCAGCTTCACCATGCCGATGGCAGGGATATCTTTCAAAATTTCAATGGCTTCAGCCAGGCCGGACTTCTTGCCGTAAGGCAGGTCGGTCTGTGTGATGTCACCCGTGACCACGACCTTGGAATTAAAGCCAAGGCGCGTCAGGAACATCTTCATCTGTTCAGAGGTGGTGTTCTGCGCTTCGTCCAGGATGATGAAGGAATCGCTCAAAGTGCGGCCGCGCATATAGGCCAGCGGAGCCACTTCCACCACGCCGCGCTCCACCATTTTCTGATAGGAATCCACGCCCATGAAATCGTAGAGGGCGTCGTACAGCGGGCGCAGATAGGGATCGACCTTCTGGGTCAGGTCGCCGGGCAGGAAGCCCAGCTTTTCGCCAGCCTCCACCGCAGGACGGGTCAGAACGATCCGCTCGATTTCCTTGTTTTTCAGCGCAACAACGGCCAAAGCCATCGCCAAATAGGTTTTACCCGTACCAGCCGGGCCGACAGCAAAGGTCAGATCGTGATCGCGGATGGCCTGCACATATTCCTGCTGGCCCAGGGTCTTGCAACGGATTTGCTTGCCGCGGTGGGTAATGGCCACCACGCTGCGCAGGATCTCGTCGATCATATCCACCTTGCCTTCTCGGGCCAGGGCAATGGCATAACGGATCCGCGTGCGGTCCACCAACTCATGGCGATGGATCATATCCACCAGCTTTTCGATCACGCTGGCGGCCAGTTCAGTATCGTTTTCTTCGCCTGTAATGGCCAGTTCAGCTCCGCGCAGCGCGATGGTCACGCCGCACTCCTGCTCAATAAGGGCTACGTTCTGGTCGTTCAGGCCAAACAGGGACATGTAGGCATCCATGGAATCAACAGAGAGCATCAGTTTCTTGACATGTGGCAAAAGGAGGTTCCTTCCTTTCTCGCTGCTTAATTTCCGGAGCAGCCATGCCGGAGAGGCACTAAGGCTCGTATCTTACAGGCTGAGCGATATCCATGATCCACTCCCCTGTGGCAATAGCCTCTATTTCCTCATCTTCTATCATACAACAATCTACCCATTTGTCAACTAAATCATCACGTTTTCCGGCCTTTTCAGCAAGCAGACGAAGGGCGGCTGCACTTGCTTCCGCCTGTACTTCGTCTGCGTTTCGCCTGAATTTGGAAAGCTCTGCTTCCATGTGTGTTTCCACGACATAGCGCAGTGGAAGAAAGAGGCCTGCAAGCGGCATTTCACTTCGCCTGACATCCTCGGTTTCGTAGACGCGATCCTGCATGGGCCACCAATCGAACCAGGGACCGGTAATCATCCAGTCAACTGTCTGTCGACCAGTGTAGTGCGTTTCTGTCGCATGCACCGGAATACGGGCTGTTGCACTTTCCCACACCCGGGCATAAACCTGGCCCCGGGCCATGACAGGTATGGTTGTGTCCCCTGCCATTCGTTCAACACCCTGGATCAGCACCTGTCCCTTATGAACCACATCGCCGGGTTTGACCACATCTGTGCCAGCTAATGTGATGACGCTTTCCACAATGCCGTCGCACGCAGCTACGATATTGCCTGACCCTTGATGTGAAATCGTGTCGCCGACGGGTGTACCCTCGATGAACTGAATCCGCAGCATTCCCCCTCGCCAGCCGCAATCTGCCCATGCAATATTGGGATAACGCCATTCCAGTGCATCCCGCAGCATGCTTAGATCAATGCTGCGCTTCAGCATCATGGGACGGATACCATGCTGTGCCAAATAAGCTTTCGTGTCAGCTGCATACAGATCAGCACTAGATACGTCAACATGCCATACAAACTGCGTGGATAGCATCAGCAGTGCCAATACAAGGATCACGCCAGCAGCCAGCAGCTTGTGTGCACGCAGCTTGTCAAGCGACCTGCCCCATCCGTGACGGACACCTGTAATAAACCGCCAACCGCCCTGATCTGCGATGTTTTGAAGAAGCGGTAGGTTTTCTTCCATGGTGCAAGCTGTCAGCGTTCTCCCCTTGCGCTTAATGGAGTTGACAGACAGCCCCATGTCAGCTGCCTGACGCAGAAAACGTTCAAGATTGAGTCCTTCCACGCGAAATGAACGCAATATCCCTCTCATGATGGCTTGCCTCCATAGGAAATGCTGCTGAAAGTCCCCGACAGAACCGCTTCGGATGCGCTATACTGCTTAATGTGGATCTGCTGGCCGCTGATCGTCACAGCACCTAACGACGTTTGAAAGGTCACACGATCTTCCTGGTAGGAAAGCAGCCCTTTGTGCTGTTCAAGATGGATCAGCGTTTGCCCTGTCATGGTGATCTTTGGCACATCGCTTATCAGCTCTGGCGGAAATAAGCTTGATTCGTGCATAGCCCACACCCCCTGTTATCAACCTATGCAGGGGTAACTCGTAACATTTCAGCAGGAAAAAGGAGTTTACGCCGCTGGAGAAGAATGTTATAATAATCTGGTTTTGATTCCCAACAAAAAGACAGGTGGTTATTTACATGGCGCAAGTAAACGATATCGGCATTGATCTGGGCACATCCAATGTGCTGATTTATATGAAAGGCAAGGGCATCGTTCTGCGTGAACCGGCAGTGGTTGCCATTGAGCGCGAATCCAAAAAGGTGCTGGCCGTCGGCAACGACGCCTATCGGATGATCGGCCGTACCCCTAACAATGTGCTGGCGGTGCGTCCGCTGCGCCAGGGCACGGTGGCTGATTTTGAACTGACCAGCACCATGCTGCGCTATTTTGTCGGCAATGTGGTTGGTCGCAGAATGTTCTCTCGCCCCCGCGCGGTGATCTCCGTCCCCTCCGGCGTGAACGAGGTGGAAAAGCGGTCCATCATCAGCATCATGTTTGACGCCGGCATGCGCCGCACTCAGCTGCTGGATCGTCCTGTCGCCGCCGCTCTGGGCGTGGGCCTGCAGTTCCAGGAAGCCTACGGCACCATGATCGTTGACATGGGCGCAGGCGTAACGGACATTGCAGTGCTCTCCATGGGCGAAGTGGTCGTCGCCAGCTGCGTACCCATCGGCGGCGATTACTTCGATGATGCCATCATCCGCTACCTGCGCAAGAAGCATAATTTGCTCATTGGTGAGCGCACGGCGGAAGAGATCAAGGTGAACATCGGCTGTGCGATCCCCATGGCCAGCGAGATCACCATGGACGTGACCGGCCGCAACCTGATCTCTGGCATGCCCAAGACCCAGGCCATCACCTCTGCGGATATCTTCGAGGCTCTGAAGGATCCGGTAAGTGAGTTGATCGAAGCCATTCAGGCGGTGATCGAGCGCACTCCCCCGCAGCTTGCATCCGATATTTTTGAGGACGGCATCGTGTTCAGCGGCGGTGCAGCTGCCCTGAACGGCTTGTCCGAGGCGATCTACGCCGCCCTGAAGGTTCCCTGCGGCGTGGCGGATGATCCCCAGACCAGCGTAGTCATGGGGTGCGGACGCGCCTTGGAAGACCTTGGAGCTGTCAAGCACCTGCTGGGCGACGGTCGCAGCGGCTGGAACCGTTAATCAGACCAAATAAGAAAGACGGCGTATTCCTGTGTGGAATGCGCCGTCTTTTTTGTTCATACCTTTCCATACGGAGGTGAAACGTTATGACTGATTTGGAATTGTTCGCCCGTTTGATCCAGTGCGAAGCCGGCGGCGAAGGCGATAACGGCATGCGCGCGGTAGCGTCAGTGGTGATGAACCGGGTCAAGACGCGCACCGGAGAGTATGGGCGGTACAATACCATCCGGGATGTGATCTACCAGACTGGCCAGTTCAACTGTGCCAGAACGGAGCTGGGCGGCAAACCCAACTACCAGAATGTTTACAACATGACGCCCGGTCAGGTGCATTACGATATTGCCAATTGGGCTATCAATGGCGGCAGGCTGGCCAATCTGTGGCAAGCACTTTGGTTTTACAATCCCTATTCCCCTACCTGTCGGAATAATTTTCCCTCATCGGTAGGCTACTTTGTCATCCGCATTGGCGACCACTGCTTCTATAATCCGGCAGCATCCTATGCACAAACATGATCAGAGCTTCATCACCAGGATCAGACAGGGGTTGTGCTCATCCCACAGCGTAGGAAATACTTCCAGGGGCGCAAAGCCCATGCTTTCGTAAAACAAACGGGTATCGTCATAATTGTCATAGTATCCACCAGCCACGGTTTTAACCTGAGCGTACTGATAGCCACGCTGGACAGCGGCTTGCTTGAAAGCATCAAACAAAGCGCGCCCAATTCCATGGCGATGGTACTTCTTCATGACGCCCATCACACAGAGTTCAGCTGTGGCAGGGCTGGTTTCCTTCAGCACAATGAACCCGACAGGTTCACCATCGACCTCAGCCGCGAAGAAAGGAAGCTGCTCACTTTCGGCAATATAAGCCTCCGTGGATTCAGGAATACCGAACCATTCCGGCAAATCCGCCAGCACACGGGTGGCGATAGCGCGCTTCTGGGCAGGAACGTGGACTTCATAAACCATCATGATCACCTCACTGCCATTATACATACACGTCAAAGCTGGCGCAACAAGAGAATATGTGATACAATATCTCCCGACACAAAGGGGGATTTTTTCATGGCTTGTGCCTTTCAGTTGATGGATGTATCGCTGCATTACAGCGAAAAGGATCTGTTGAACCATGTAAACCTGACCATTTCCGACGGCGACCGCATTGGCGTGGTGGGCCGGAACGGTGCAGGCAAGTCTACGCTGCTGCGTCTGCTGGCCGGTGCCGAAGAGCCCGACCTGGGCGAAGTATCGGTGCGGCGCAACCTAAGCATTGCATACCTGCCGCAGACACCCTTGCTCCGGGATGATGACACCATCACCCAGGCTGCGCTGGCGTATCTGCCTGCACGACCTGGCGAGATTGCAGAAGCTGCCGCCTTTGAGGCACAGACCATCCTGACGCAGCTCGGTTTTACCGATCTGAACACCAAAGTCGGCACCCTGTCCGGCGGCCAGCGCATGCGTGTCGCCTTGGCTGGCGTTCTTTGCCGCGAAAGCGATGTGCTCCTGCTGGATGAGCCCACCAACCACATCGACCTGGACATGGCGCAGTGGCTGGAAGACCGCCTTATGGCCCGTCGCGGCACGCTGATCGTGGTCACCCATGACCGGTATCTGCTTGAACGTGCCTTCAACCGCATTCTTAACGTAGGCGGCGGCCGTGTGGAAAGCTACCAGACCAATTACAGCGGCTACCTGGAAGAACGCGCCCAGCGCGAAGAAATGGAAGCTGCCACCCTGCGCAAGAACAAGAGCCTGTACCGCAAGGAGCTAGCTTGGATCCGCCGTGGTGCTCAGGCTCGTTCCACCAAGGCAAAGGGCCGTATTGACCGTTTCGATGCCCTGACAGAGGCCATCCGCGAAGCACCGCCGGAGGAAGCTCTGGCCATGAAGAGCGTGGCCAGCCGTCTGGGAAAAAAGATCATTGCCTGGGAGCATCTGAACGTAGCCATCGGCGGCAAAACGCTGCTGAAGGACTTCTCCTATACCCTGCTGAGGGATGACCGCGTTGGCATCATTGGCGGCAACGGCGCAGGCAAAACCACCTTGCTGCGGACGCTGTGCGGCGAAATCCCTGCGGAAAGCGGCACCATCGAGATCGGCGATACCGTCAAGATTGGCTATTTTACCCAGCACTGCCCCAAGCTTGACCCTGATACGCGCATCATTGATGCTGTGCGCGATGTGGCCGTGCATGTGTACACCCCCGACGGCGATTTGTCGGCATCCCAGATGGCCGAGGCCTTCCTTTTTCCCTCCGGCATGCAGTATCAGAAGGTTTCCAGCCTTTCCGGTGGCGAAATGCGCAGGCTGTACCTGCTACGCATTCTGATGGCCGCGCCAAACGTGCTGATCCTGGACGAACCCACCAACGACCTGGACCTGGAAACCCTAAACGTGTTGGAGGACTACCTGGACAGCTTCCAGGGAGCGATCATTGCTGTCAGCCACGACCGATACTTCCTTGACCGCATCACCCAGCACCTGTTTGCCTTTGAAAACGGCAGCATGGTGCCCTACATCGGCGGTTATCAGAGCTATCTGGATGCACATCAGGACGAAACGCAAAGTCGACCCAAGTCGGAAAAGACTGCAGAAAAACCGACGGTCGGTCGGTCTAAGCAGGATTATAGCCTGAAATTCACCTTCAAGGAGCAGCGGGACTTCGATACCATCGAAGAAACCATTGCCGGATTGGAAGAAAAGCTGGAAGCCCTGGCCAAAGACCTGGATGCCAACAGCAGCGATTACAGCAAGGTCAGTGCCATCATGCAGGAGCAGGAGGAAACCCAGCAAAAGCTCGACGAGGCTATGGACCGCTGGATGTATCTGCAAGACAAGTTCGAGCAAATACAGGCCGCAAAATCATAAATTAAAGGGAGCCGTTCGGATAAGCGGCTCCCCTTTTGTTGTTTCATTAGGCGGTAACAATGGCATTGGCTTCCTGCAGCTTGAGGTACTCCACGGCCCATTCGCGCATCTTGTATTTCTGAATCTTGCCGGCAGCGTTCATGGGGAAATCCTCAACGAAGGCCACATAACGGGGCGTCTTGTGCTTAGCCATGTGGGTCATGACGTATTCCTTCATTTCAGCCTCGGTGGAGGTTTCGCCTTCCTTCAGCACCACGCAGGCCATGATTTCCTCTCCGTACTGCTTATCAGGCACGCCGATGACCTGCACGTCCTTGATCTTGGGGTGGGTGTAGAGGAAATCCTCGATCTCCTTGGGGTAGATGTTCTCGCCGCCGCGGATGATCATATCCTTGATGCGGCCGGTGATCTTGTAGTTGCCGTCAGGCATGCGGCGGGCCAGGTCGCCGGTGTGGAGCCAGCCGTCGCGGTCGATGGCGGCAGCGGTAGCCTCAGGCATCTTGTAGTAGCCCTTCATGATGTTATAGCCGCGGGCCACGAACTCGCCGTCCACACCATCAGGCAGGGGCTGGTTGGTTTCAGGATCAACAATGCGGCATTCCACGCCGAAGATGGCACTGCCCACGGTATTCACACGGGTTTCGATGCTGTCCGTGGTTTTGGACATAGTGGTGGCCGGGCTGGCCTCCGTCTGGCCGTAGGTGATGCAGATCTCGTCCATGTGCATCTTCTGGATGACTTCCTCCATTACCTTGATGGGGCAAGGACTGCCAGCCATGATGCCGGTACGCATGTAGCTGAAATCGGTCTTGTCGAAGTCATCGTGGCCCAGCATAGCGATGAACATGGTGGGCACGCCATGGAAGCAGGTGATCTTTTCCTGGTTGATGCAGGCCAAGCCGCGCTTGGGCGAGAAGGCCGGAATGGGGCTCATGGTCACGCCGTGGGTCATAGAAGCGGTCATCGCCAGCACCATGCCGAAGCAGTGGAACATAGGCACCTGGATCATCATGCGGTCGGCAGTGGAAAGATCCATGCAGTCACCGATAGCCTTGCCGTTGTTCACCACATTGTAATGGGTCAGCATAACGCCCTTGGGGAAACCCGTGGTGCCGGAGGTATACTGCATGTTGCACACGTCATGCTTGCTGATGGCGTTGGCACGGCGGGTGACCTCCGCAGGATCGACCTTGCTGGCCATGGACAGGGCATCCTGCCAGCTCAGGCAGCCTTCCTGCTGGCTTTCAATGGTGATGATATTGCGCAGGAAGGGGAACTTGCGGGTGTGCAGGGGCTGGAACTGGTCGTGGCCCTGCAGCTCCGGGCACAGCTCCTTGATGATGCCGACATAGTCGCTGTCCTTGTAGCCATCCACCATCACCAGGGTGTGGGTGTCGCTCTGACGGAGCAGGTACTCAGCCTCGTGAATCTTATAGGCGGTGTTCACCGTCACCAGCACCGCACCGATTTTGACCGTCGCCCAGAAGGTAATGTACCACGCAGGCACATTGGTAGCCCAGATGGCCACATGATCGCCGGCCTTTACGCCCATGGCAATCAGGCTGCGGGCGAATTCATCCACATCATCGCGGAACTGAGCGTAGGTACGGGTATAATCCAGCGTGGTGTAGCGGAAGGCATACTGATCAGGGAATTCTTCCACCATGCGGTCCAGCACCTGGGGGAAAGTCAGGTCGATCAGATGATTCTTGGGCCACACATACTTGCCGGTCTTGCGGGCGTTGTCCTGCAGGCGGTGGCTGGAATGATCCGCCCCCATGAACTGCTCCATGTAATTGGCAAAGTGCGGGAACACAATACCGGCACTCTGCAGATCGGGCGCAGTGTTCTTGACCCACTCCAGGCTGATGTAGCCTTCATAATTCACCGAGCGCAGGGCACGGATCATGCTTTCAACGGGCATATCGCCCTCACCCATGATCTTGTACTGCACCTTGCCATCCACCATCACAGAGTCCTTGATGTGGATGTGCTTGATGTACACGCCCAGGTTCTGGATCGTGGTTTCGGGCTTTTCACCGGCAAAACGATAAGGATGGTGCATATCCCACAGGGCAGCAACATAGTCGCTTTCCACGCGCACCAGCAGGTCACGCAGGCGGTTGGTGTCAGAATATACGCCGTTGGTTTCCACCAGCAGGATCACGCCGTGCTCCTCGGCATAAGGAACAATATCCTTCAGGGCGCGCAGCACGACTTCGTCGTCCACTTCGCCTTCGATATCCGCATTTCGGTCGCCCAGAAGGCGGATATACTTAGCCCCCAGCTTTTCCGCCAGACGGATGTATTCTTCAATCTCCGCCTTGGTTTCGGGCCAGCAGTGCTCGTCCTTCAGCACGCAGCCGGTGGACAGGCAGGGAATTTCCAGGCGCATACGCTTCAAATTGGCGATGGTCTTATCAATCTGGTCCGGACGGAAGGGCTGTGCACGCACGGAAAAAATATCATTGCCCAGGCCGCGCATTTCAATGCCGTCAAAGCCAAAGTCCTTGGCCATGGAATAAATATCAGACCAGGAAAAATCAGGACAACCCAGGGTGGAAAATGCGAGTTTCATACCAGCAAGACCTCCTTGTCTTATGTGCCGGAAAAGAAAAATGCTTTCATCTCCGGCAGGAAACTGCAAGAGACGAAAGCATGTGTTTACATATCTTCCGCGGTACCACTCTTGTTGACGGCCAAGCCGCCCTCTCCGGCATCTTGTGAATGCCTCTCCTTTTCACGGTGGAATCCGTCTGACATTACTCAGCATAAGCCTTTGTGCCAGCCGCTCAAGGGCCAGTACCGGATGCACTCCCCGTCTGCTTGCACCAACCGCAGACTCTCTGAAGGCGGATGTACGTCCGTTTCTCCCCGTCGTGGCGTTTCTGATGTGAATTTTACCAGCAACCACAGGCCCTGTCAAGCAGCCAAACTGTTTTTTTACTGTACTATATCAGCCGTTGGCATCGGCACTGTCCCATTCATCCATGGTCACATCAGCCCCCAGGGTGCGCAGCATCCCAGGCAAATCTTCATATCCCCTGGCAATATGTCCATCGGGGTCTTTCAGCACGGTTTCCCCCTCTGCCGCAAGACCAGCCAGGATCATCGCTGCTCCCCCGCGAAGGTCTGTGCTACTGACGGTTGAACCTGCCAGCACATGCCCGCCATTGACCAGCGCGATGCGATCCTCAATGCGGATGGACGCGCCCAGCCGCGCCATCTCCCTGGCGTGCATAAACCTGTTCTCGAAGATCGTTTCCAGGAAAACCGAAGTTCCCCGAAGCTTCAAAGCCAGTGCCATCATCGGGGCCTGCATATCGGTGGGAAAGCCCGGATAAGCCAGTGTCCGCACCTGAATGGGTTGGCTGGCTTTGCCAGACAATCGCAAACCTGCTCCTGTTTCCTTTAGCTTGACGCCTGATTCCACCAGCTTGAATAGCACAGCTCTCATATGGTCTGGGCGTACGCCGCGCAGCAGCACGCTGCCCTCCGTCATGGCTGCGGCGCAGAGGATCGTGCCTGCTTCGATACGATCAGGAATAGGCTTGTAGATGCAGCCGTGAAGCTGCCGCTGACCCTCGATCAGGATCGTTCCTGTACCGCTGCCGGATATCTTGGCACCCATCTCAGTGAGAAACGCGCACAGATCGACGATTTCCGGCTCCTTGGCAGCATTCTCGATGCGCGTTGTGCCCTTGGCCAGCACGGCAGCAAGGATGATGTTCTCCGTGGCACCTACGCTGGGAAAATCAAGATACACATTACCGCCTTTCAGCTCTCCTTGCAAAGTGACGGAACCTGGTGTCAGCTGGGCCTCTGCGCCCAGTGCCTGCATTCCCTTGATGTGCAGGTCGATAGGACGCTGGCCAATGGCGCATCCGCCCGGCAGTGCGACCCGTGCATAGCCTGTTCGGGCCAGCAGTGGGCCCATCACCAGCACAGAAGCACGCATCCGGCTCAGGAGGTTCTCTGACACCGGCGATCTCGGTTCATCCGACCAAAGGATCAGCGCATCCTGATGCTTGCTGGTATGAACGCCGCATTCTGTCAGAATATCCACCAGTGTTTCCACATCGGTCAGAAGCGGCACTTTTTCAATGGTGATGGGCTCACTGGTCAACAGTCCCGCACAAAGGATGGGTAGAACTGCGTTCTTGGACGCATGAATGCTGACCTCGCCGCTAAGCTGTTCACAATGCCTGATGCGATACGTCGCCATGATGCAACCTCCCTTTGCGCATCATTTTGCGCAAAAGATGTGCATCCCATGCTGGAAAAACACGATGTTTTCTTGACTTTTGGGCGATATTTGCGCATAATAGGCATAAGTGGGAGTTTGCGCAAATCTGCCCACGGGAAGGATGATGGCACAGTGTCCAGCGCGGTAACGCACGTTCAAAAGGGCTCCATTGCGGCAAAGATCGGCTTGCAGGCTGGCGATGTGCTGGAAAAGATCGCCGGTGAACCTGTGATCGACCAGATCGACTATCAGGCACTGACGGCACAGGAATCCTTCGATATCGAAATCACCCGTAACGGCAAGCCCATGACCTTCCATGTCAACAAGGAAGACTGGGAGCCGCTGGGCATCACGCTGGATCAGTCCATTGTGTCCAAGCCCAGGCCGTGCAAAAACCACTGCATCTTCTGTTTTATCGACCAAATGCCCCGTGGCATGCGCGACACCCTGTATGTGAAGGATGACGACTGGCGACTGTCCCTGATGATGGGCAACTTCATCACCATGACGAATATCAGCGATGATGAGTTCGACAGGATCATCCGCCGCAAGGTCAGCCCGCTATATGTGTCCGTCCATGCCACTGACCCGGATGTGCGCGTGAAAATGCTGCGCAATCCCCGGGCGGGCGAGATCATGGACAAGCTCCGCAGGCTGAAGGAGCATGGCATCCGTTTCCATTGCCAGCTGGTGCTCTGCCCCGGCTGGAACGACGGCGACGTACTGCTGCGCTCCATCAACGACCTGAAAAGCCTTGCACCCGCTGCCTGCTCCATTGCTCTGGTGCCCGTGGGACTGACCAGGCACCGCGACGGTCTTGATCCCATCGAGCCTTACACCAAGGAATCCGCTGCCGAGCTGATCCACATGATCGAGCCCATGCAGCAGAAGTTCCTCAAGGAGCTGGGGACGCGGTTTGTCTTTCCTGCGGACGAGTTTTATTGCCTCAGCGGCCTTCCCCTGCCCCAGGACGAAGAGTATGAGGATTATCCGCAGATCGAGAACGGCGTGGGCATGCTGCGCATGTTTGAAACCGACCTGCGCTACGCAGTGGAAGATTACCCTGTAACAGAAACTGTCCCACGGCACCTGGTGATCGCCTGCGGTACTTCCATCGCTGCGCAGATGCAGCAGTGGTGCAACGAGTTTGCACCCAAAGGCACCACCGTGCAGGTGATCCCCATCGTCAACCATTTCTTCGGGGAATCTGTTACGGTAACGGGGCTGATCACCGGCGGCGACTTGGTGGAACAGCTGCAAGGTGTGCAGTGCGATGAAATACTGATCTGCCGCAATATGATCCGCAACGAAGGCGACCTGTTCCTGGACGATATGCCCCTGGAAAAGGTGCGCCAAGCACTCCCCGCCCCTCTGCGGATCGTTGAAAACACTGGCGAAGGCTTCTGGCGCGCCATCAGTGGATTGGAGGATAATTGATCAATGGCAAGACCCTTAGTTGCGATCGTTGGCCGCCCCAATGTGGGCAAGTCAACTTTCTTTAATAAAATCGCTGGCAAGCGCATCAGCATTGTGGAAGATACCCCCGGCGTGACCCGTGACCGCGTCTATGCGGACGTGGAATGGATGAACCGCAAGTTCACCCTCATCGACACTGGCGGTATTGATCCCCGCAGCGACGATGTGCTTCTGTCCCAGATGCGTCACCAGGCGGAGATCGCCATGGACACCGCTGATGTGATCTGCTTCTTTGCAGACGCCCGCGACGGCCTGACTGATGACGACCGCGAAGTGGCCAACCTGCTCCGCAAGACCCGCAAGCCCCTACTGCTGGTGGTCAACAAGGTGGACTACATGGGCCTGAACGATGCTCTGTATGAGTTCTACGAGCTGGGCATCGGCGATCCCATCGGCATCAGTGCGGTGAATATGCTGGGCCTGGGCGACCTTCTGGAAGAGATCTGCAAGAATCTTCCGCCCCAGGAAGAAGGCGAAACCGACGAGGATGAGCATGTGCTGCAGCTGGCTGTGGTGGGCCGACCCAACGTAGGCAAGAGCTCCCTGGTGAATAAGCTCCTGGGCCAGGAGCGCACCATGGTCAGCGACATCGCCGGTACCACCCGCGACGCCATCGACACCAAGTTTACCGCCTCCAACGGCACGGAATACAACATCATTGATACCGCCGGCATCCGCCGCAAGCGTGTGGTGGAGGAAGAAACCCTGGAGCGTTACAGTGTGCTGCGCTCCATCGCTGCCATCCGCCGCTGCGATGTAGCCCTGCTGCTGATCGACGCCAACGACGGCGTGACCGAGCAGGATACCAAGATCGCCGGTCTGATCCGCGACGAAGGCAAGGCCGTGATCATCGTGGTCAACAAGTGGGATGCCATCGAAAAGGACACCGGCACCCTGGAAAAGTACCGCAAGCAGATCCTGGACGACCTGAAGTTCATGGATTACGCCCCCGTGCTGTTCCTCTCCGCCCTCACTGGCCAGCGCGTACATACCGTGCTGGATACGGTGGATCAGGTCTGGGCCATGGCCTCCAAGCGTGTGCCCACCGGCGTGCTGAATGATGTTCTGGCTGACGCCACTGCCGATCTCCAGCCCCCGGCTTCCAACGGCCGCCGCCTGAAGATCTACTACCTCACCCAGCAGAGCACCTGTCCGCCTACCTTTGTGTTTTTCGTGAACGACGAAAGCCTGATGCACTTCGCCTACGAACGCTACCTGGAAAACTATTTCCGCAAGACGTTCGATTTCACAGGTACGCCCATCCGTTTTATTCTGCGCGAAAAGAAAAAGGAGAAGTAATTGCCTATGACGATTCTGACCTACATCCTGGTTGCTGTTGTTGCCTACCTGATGGGTTCCATTTCCACCGGCCTTCTGATCGCCAAAATGTTCGACGGCCCCAACCTGCGTGAAGTCGGCAGTAAAAATACCGGTGCCAGCAACGTGCTGCGTACCATGGGCCTGAAGAGTGGTCTGCTCACCTTTGTGGGCGACTGCCTCAAGTCCCTGCTGGCTGCGCTGATCGGCCTGTGGCTTCTGGGTCACTACGGCGCGCTGTGGGCCTCCTTCTTCGTCATTCTGGGCCACAACTGGCCGGTTTTCTTCCAGTTCAAGGGCGGCAAGGGTGTGGCCAGCTCCTGCGGCATGATGATCGTGTGCTTCCCCATTCCTGCGCTGATCAGCTATGTGGTGGCCATCGCCATTATCGCCAGCACCAAGTTCATTTCTCTAGGCAGCATGTGCATGCTGACCCTGTACGCCATTCTGGTATGCCTGTTCTATTCCGGTGGCGACTGGATCGTTATCCTGTGGGCCATCGTGATGGCTGGCCTGTGCATCTACCGCCACCGCACTAATGTGACCCGTCTGCTCAACGGCACCGAGAGCAAAATCGGCCAGAAGGTCAAGTAATTTCGCCCAAACGGGCTTTGGAGGAATACGCTGTGTCCGACAGACTTTCCAAAATTCGCAATTTCTGCATTATTGCTCATATCGACCACGGCAAATCCACGCTGGCTGACCGCATTCTGGAAAAGACCGGCGTGTTTGAACGCCGCGAGATGGTGGAGCAGATCCTGGACAGCATGGAGCTGGAACGGGAGCGCGGCATCACCATCAAGAGCAAAGCCGTTCGTATGAATTACAAGGCCAAGGACGGCGAAACCTACACCCTCAACCTGATCGACACTCCCGGCCACGTTGACTTTACCTACGAAGTCAGCCGTGCTTTGGCTGCCTGCGAAGGTGCGCTGCTGGTGGTGGACGCCACCCAGGGCATTGAGGCCCAGACGCTGGCCAATGTTTATATGGCCCTGGAGCATGACCTGGAAACCATCCCCGTCATCAACAAGATCGACCTGCCCTCCGCCCAGCCTGAGGTGGTGCGCCAGGAGATCGAGGACGTGATCGGTCTGGATGCTTCCTATGCGCCCTGCGTATCCGCCAAGACCGGCCTGAACATTGAGGACGTGCTGGAAGCCATCGTGCAGCACATTCCTGCCCCGAAAGGCGATGTGACTGCTCCCCTGCAGGCACTGATCTTCGATGCCTTCTACGATAACTACCGTGGTGCCATCTGCTTTGTTCGCGTGAAGGAAGGCGAGCTGCGTGCTGGTATGCGCATGCGCCTGATGGCCACCGGCGGCGAGTTCGATATTGTTGAGGTTGGCACCTTTGCACCTGGCTATCAGCCCTGCGATGCCCTACGTCCCGGCGATGTAGGCTATGTAGCTGCCTCCATCAAGGACGTACGCGAAACCCGTGTGGGCGATACCATCACCGATGCAGCCCGCCCTGCCGCCGAACCTCTGCCCGGCTATCGCCAGGTCACGCCCATGGTGTTCTGCGGTATCTACCCTGCCGACGGTGCGGATTACCCGGCCCTCAAGGACGCCCTGGAGAAGCTGCGTATGAACGATGCTTCCCTGTCCTTTGATCCCGAAACCTCTGTCGCCCTGGGCTATGGCTTCCGCTGCGGTTTCCTGGGTCTGTTGCACATGGACATCATCACCACCCGTCTGGAACGCGAATGGGACCTGAACCTGGTCACCACCGCCCCCAGCGTTATTTACCGCGTCACCAAGACTGACGGCAGCGTGCTGATGATCGACAACCCCACCAACTTGCCCAAGGTGGACGAGATCAGCTGCATGGAAGAGCCCTTCGTCCATGCCACCATCTACACCCCGCAGGATAGCGTGGGCACGCTGATGGATCTGTGCAAAGAAAAGCGCGGTATCTTCCTCGATATGCAGTACGAGGGCAACCGCGTGAAGCTGAACTACGACATGCCGCTGAACGAGATCATCTTCGATTTCTTCGATCAGATCAAGAGCCGCAGCCGTGGCTATGCTTCCTTCGACTACGAGCTGAAGGACTACCGCGAAAGCGACCTGGTAAAGATGGATATCCTGCTCAACGGCGATATCTGCGACGCTTTCTCCATTATTGTCCACCGCGAAAAGGCTTATGGCCGCGGCCGTGGCATCTGCGAAAAGCTGAAGGATGTTATTCCGCGCCAGATGTTTGAAATTCCCATCCAGGCAGCTATCGGCGGCAAGGTTATCGCCCGCGAAACAGTCAAGGCCATGCGCAAGGACGTGCTGGCCAAGTGCTACGGCGGCGACATCACCCGTAAGAAGAAGCTGCTGGAAAAGCAGAAGGAAGGCAAAAAGCGCATGCGCCAATTCGGCACTGTGCAGGTGCCCAGCGAAGCTTTCCTGGCCGTGCTCAAGATGGATTAACGAGGTACAACATGTTGCTGACCAGCCGGGAAACGCTTATGCGTCCCCAAACTGCATGCTTCACAGGACACAGGCAGCTCGATCAGAATGAGCTGCCTGCTCTTGTCATGCGGCTGGATCAGGTGCTAAACAAATTGTATGAGATGGGTTATCGTCGCTTTATCAGCGGCGGTGCCATGGGATTTGATCTGCTGGCAGCCGAACGAGTTATTCAGCTCAGGAACCGCTGCGCCGACGTTTCGCTGATCCTTGCACTCCCCTGCGCCACGCAGACCCAGTCCTGGCCTGTGGCAGAAGGTCAGCGGTACGAAAAGATCATCTATGCAGCTGATGAAACCCATGTTCTGTCGTCATTCTACTTTTCCGGCTGCATGATGGTCCGCAACCGCTTCATGGTGGATCGTTCATCCTTTGTGGTCTGCTACCTGACCAATGCAAAAGGCGGCACCGCATCCACGGCCGCCTATGCCATGAAGCAGGAAATTCCCCTTCTGAACACAGCCATGCCGGATGCCTGTACCGCCTTTTGCCAAAGAATTACTTCCGTCTGATTTCGTGAATCGCGCCTTCCACGTACTGCTCTTCGTTCTTGATTTCCCAGTGCAGCAACACCGTCAGCGCAGCGCGCAGCGCGATGATCGCGCCCAGTACCGCCAGCTCATTCCAGTCGCGGGCGATAACGGTACGCAGTACCTCGCCGCCCAGCTTGAATTCCAGAGCCAGTGCAATGCCCTGCGCCAGCTTCAAACGAATGTGTGGATCCTTCTTGAAGTAGCCGATCAACCCTTGGACTGCTGTAATCATCAGCACCAGGATACCGGCAAGTTCCACCAGGCGAATGCCGACCTCCGCTGAGTAGCGAACGATATCTTCCAGAAAATGAACAACCGCTTCCATTTTGACCTCCTGGATTCTTTTGCAGTTTTGCTTTTCACCATTGTACACGATTTTTGCTGAAATTGCATCTACTATTTTGAGGAAATGCCATGGAATTATACATTCATCTCCCCTTTTGCGCACAGAAGTGCCGCTACTGCGATTTTGCTTCCTATGCCGGATGCGAACATCAAATGGCATCATATGTGGATGCGCTGCTCTGTGAAGCTGCTGTGCAGGCTGAGAGGCTGCACCATCCTCCAATGGACACGGTCTTCATCGGCGGCGGCACACCATCGCTGCTGCCTGCTCCCTTGTTGGATCGGCTACTGACTGGCATTCGCCAATTGTTTTTGTTTGCAGATGATGTAGAATTTTCCACCGAAGCGAACCCCGGCACCCTGACGGAAGATTGGCTGAAAACTGCCGTTTGTCATGGCGTCAACCGCCTGTCCATGGGCATGCAGGCTTATCAGCCGGAATTGTTGCGTACCTTGGGCCGCATCCACGATTTTACCCAGGTCGAACGTTCTGTGGCCATGGCACGCGCCGCAGGGATCAGCAACATCAGCCTAGACCTGATGTTCGGACTGCCCGGACAAACCCGTGCCCAATGGCTGGAAACACTGCATGCTGCCCTTACGCTGCATCCGCAACACCTGAGCTGCTACGGGCTGATCCCCGAGGATGGCACACCCCTTAAGGCCGATCTGGATGCAGGCCGTCTGACTCTGCCCGATGAAGAAACTGAACGAACCATGTACGACGATGCCCTTGTGCTTCTGGCAGGGCATGGCTTTGAACAGTACGAGATCTCCAACTTTGCCTTGCCCGGCTGCGCTTGCAGACATAACCTGGGCTACTGGCAGCAAATCCCTTATCTTGGCCTGGGTGCTTCCGCCAGTTCCATGCTGACGGACTCTCCCGGATGTGCCTACACCCGCGAAACAAACCCCGCTGCCATCGACGCGTATATCAGCATGGTTCAGCAACAGCAGTGGTCGCAACGAGAATGCATCTCCATCACGCCACGCGAAGCCATGTTTGAAACCATGATGCTGGGGCTTCGCACCAACGCTGGGGTGTCTGAAGCGGCGTTTCTGCAACGGCATGGTACATCCCTTGAACAACGCTACGGTCAGCAGCTGCATTCTTTGCAGACGCGGGGGCTGCTGACCCATCGGGATGGTAGCTGGACGCTGACGCGCCGTGGCATGGATGTGCAGAATGCAATTCTGGTTGAACTGATGGACGACTAATAAGAACGGGGGCTGCATTGCAGCTCCCGTTCTTGTGCGTGGATGCATTATTATCATCCTCGAGCTTCGAAATAAAACCATTTTGCCGTAGGTAATGCTCAAAAACCTGACATTCTTTTATTTTATAGGCACAATGTTTTCAGTATTAATTCAGTGCGACCTGCTGCAATTTATCCCGGTAATAATGCTCGGCTTCTGCTTCAACGGCCGCACGTTCATCTGCCAGCGCAGGATCCTCCCGCAGCTGCTTCATGCAGCGCGAAGCCTCTTCCAGCATGCGGACGTCGCCGTCCAGCAGAAAGTCAGCCATCATTTCACCAGATTGCCGCGTACCCATCAGATCACCGGGACCACGCAGCTCCAAGTCCTTCTGCGCCACCACAAAGCCGTCATTGGTCTGGCTCAGGATGCGCAGGCGTTCGTTGGCATCTGCCAGAAGGAAGCACCAACTTTCCGCCGTGCCACGCCCCACTCTGCCCCGCAATTGATGCAGCTGCGACAGGCCGTACCGCTCGGCATTCTCGATCACCATTACGCTGGCGTTGGGCACGTTCACGCCCACCTCGATCACCGTGGTGGATACCAGCACATCCAGTTCACCCTGGGCAAACTGATGCAAAACGGACGCTTTTTCCTCCGCAGGCTGTGCACCCCAGGTCAGTCCCACGCGTAAGCCCGCCAGTTCACCGCTGGTCAGTGCCTCAAACGTCGCCTTGACGGATCGCACGTTTTCGATGGCTTCACTGTCTTCCACCAACGGGCAAACCACATAAGCCTGCCGACCTTTAGCGACCTCTTCGCGCAGAAAGCCATACATATCGCTGCGCTTGCTTTCAGGGACGATGCGAGTCTTCACCGGAGTGCGTCCCGGGGGCAGCTCATCCACCACCGACACATCCAGATCACCGTACAGGATCAGTGCCAGCGTTCGTGGAATGGGTGTGGCGGACATCACCAGCACATGAGGCGCACGGTTGTCCTGGGCCCCTTTTTCCTGTAAGGTGGAACGCTGCCGCACGCCAAAGCGGTGCTGTTCATCCGTAACCACCAGGCCAAGCTTCTGATAAGACACGCCTTCGCTGATCAACGCGTGGGTACCGAATACCGCCTGCCAGGTTCCATCAGCAGCGGCAGCATGGGCAGTGCGCTTCTCTTTCGCCTTCATGGAGCCAATCAGCAAGCCGCAGGTGATGCCCATGGGTTCCAGAAGAGCCTTGGCTGACTCGTAATGCTGCCGTGCCAGGATCTCAGTGGGAGCCATCATGACTGCCTGATATCCGGCACTGCAAGCCATAGCAATGGAACCAAAGGCAAGAGCGGTCTTGCCGCAGCCCACATCGCCCTGCACAAGGCGGCTCATGGCACGCTCTCTGCGCATGTCGCCGGCAATCTCCTCCAGCACACGCTTCTGGGCACCGGTAGGCGGAAAAGGCATCTGCTGCCAGAATGCATCCGGAGCATCGCTGGCAATGGGTAGTGCAATGCCATTTTCCTGATGGTTGCGCGCCAAGCCAATGGCTGCCTGGTACATCAGCATCTGCTCGAAGGCCAGGCGTCTTCTGGCAATGCGCAGGTTATCCAATTGATCCGGGAAATGGGCCTGGCGGATGGCAAAGTTGCGCTCACACAGCTGATGCCGCAGCCGCAGCGAGCGGGGCAACGTTTCAGGGCAGCAGTCGTCCACCTGGGTCAGGGCAGTCTGCATCATTTCACGGAATATTTTGGCCGGAATCCCCTTCACCGCCCGGTATACCGGCTGGATGGAGGGTTCCGTTACCCTTTGCGGGTTTTGCAGCACCCTGCGTCCGTTCTTTTCCACCACATGGCCGAACAGCATGATGCTCTGCCCCACCGGCAGCTGCTGGCATACCCAGGGCTGATTGTACCACACCAACGGCAGCTTGCCGGATTCATCCATGATGCTGGCAGTGACCTTCGTCAAGCCATTGAAGCGGCTCAGCTTGGGCTTGTCCGGCACGATGCCCATCACCATCACCTCGCCGCCAAAGGCCAACGAGCATGGTGTAATCTTCGTCCGGTCCTCATAGCGAACAGGAAGATAGCATAACAAATCGCGCAATGAGACGATGCCCATTGCGCGTAAGGATTCCAGTCTGGTCGGGCCAATGCCCTTGAGCGTGGAAAGCTCCATAATTACTCCACAGAAATCAGGTAATAGTACAGCGGCTGACCGCCCATGTGGCACTCCACATCGCAGTTGGGATAAGCATCAGCGATCTCCTCGGTGATCTTCTGAGCATCCTCTTCGGTGGTTTCCTGGCCGTAGTACACGGTGATCAGTTCATCGTCGTCAGTAACAACAGCCTTCATCATTTCCATCACAACGTCATGGACGCTGGTACCGGAATACTCGATGGCACCGTTGTGCAGGCCGATGATATCGCCCTCGTTGATGTGCACGCCGTTGTATTCGCTGTCGCGCACAGCATAGGTGACGGTGCCGGTCTTCACACGCTGGGCAGCTTCTTCCATGCGGGCAGCGTTTTCCTCGCCGCTCACGTCAGGCTGGAAGGCCACAGCCGCAGCGATACCCATGGCCACGTTCTTGGTGGAGATCACATAGACTTCCTTCTCGGCCAGCTCGGCAGCTTGCTGGGCAGCCATGGTAACGTTGCCGTTGTTGGGGAACACGAACACGCACTTGGCATTCACAGCGTTGATGGCATCGAGAATGTCCTTGATGGAGGGGTTCATGGTCTGGCCGCCCTCGACGATGTGATCCACCGTCAGATCGCGGAAGATCTGGCTGAAGCCTTCGCCCAGGGACACAGCCACCATGCCGAAGTCCTTCTCGGGCTCCTTGGGGGCTTCCTTGGCCTTGGCTTCCTCTTCCTTGCGCTCGTTCTCACGGCGCTGTTCCACCATGTTCTCGATCTTGAGGTTCACCAGTTCGCCCAGCTCCAGGCCGTATTCCAGCGCATTGCCGGGGTTGTTGGTGTGCACATGCACCTTCACCACGTCCATGTCGTTCACCACAACGACGCTGTCGCCAATGCGGTTCAGACGGCGGCGGAAGGAATCCACGTCATGCTCGTTGCAGTCCTCCTTCAGGTTCTGAATGAGGAACTCGGTGCAGTAAGCGAACTTGATCTCGCCAATGGCTTCGTGGTTGTCTTCGAACACAGCCACGCCGTCGCTCTCCATGTCGGGAGCGATAGTGGAAATGTCCTCGCCGCGCATCACAGCAGCATAGCCGGTGTAGATCAGCAGCAGGCCGCGTCCGCCGGAGTCCACCACGCCAGCCTGCTTCAGCGCAGGCAGCATTTCGGTGGTGCGCTTCAGGATGGCTTCACCGCTCTTCAGGATCACGTTCATCAGGCCTTCGTAATCCTCGGGTTCCTTCTGAACCTGCTTGAGGGCTTCTTCGGCGATCACGCGGGCCACGGTGAGGATGGTGCCCTCCTTGGGCTTCATCACGGCCTTGTAAGCCTGGTCGGAACCAGCCTTCAGGGCGTTGGCGAACTGCACAGGAGTCACCTTATCCAGGCCGCTCAGCGACTTGGCAAAGCCGCGCAGCAGCTGGGAGGTGATCACGCCGGAGTTGCCGCGGGCACCGCGCAGAGCACCCTTGGCAACAGCGTTGGCAGCCTCGTCAGCGCGCAGGAACTCCTTGCTGTTCACCTCGCGGGTGGCACTCTGCATGGTCAGGGACATATTGGTACCCGTATCGCCGTCAGGCACGGGGAACACGTTCAGCGCATCCACCGCTTCACGGTTCTTTTCAAGCAAAGCCGCACCGGCGACCACCATGTCGCGCAGCAGCAAGCCGTCAATCGTCTTAAACTGAATCAAGAGTTTTTCCTCCGTTCACGAGCGTTGGTATCGCTGCTTAGATGCGAATCCCTTCGACAGAGATGTTCACCTTGCGCACCTTGATGCCGGTCATGCTTTCCAGCTTATAGCGCACGGTGTCCACAATGGTCTTGCACACCTCCGCAATGGAGATGCCGTATTCCACGATGATGAAGAGATCCACGTCCAGCATATCGCCCGCATTGCGGATCTGCACACCCTTGGAAAGATTTTCACGGCCCAGCCATTCCACAAGGCCGTCCTTGGCGCGGCGGGAAGACATGGCCACAATGCCATAGCACTCCAGCGCGGCATAACCAACAACCTTGAGCATCACGTCCTCCGTGATGGAAATGGTGCCGATATCATTCTTGATCTTGCATTCCATGGTTGATCCAACCTCCTTGTGCGGGATTGCCTTTGAGGCGGAACTTTGGCGCAGCTTACAAGCCATGCCAAAGACACCCATAGTCAGGGTCATTATGTAGTATACAGGATTTTATGCCGTTTAGCAAGGACTTTTTCGTGATTCTTTCATGAAAACTGCCATTTATGTTGATGCGTCAACATTCTAACCAGATGTGACATTGATTTACCATGTTTTTTCGCCACGACCCTTGACAATTCAGCATTTCAAAAGTATAATTCCCCTATCACGGCAATGAAGAGACGAGTAACTGCGTTCACCCGGCCCAAAGAGAGCTTCTGGTTGGTGTAAAGAAGCGGCCACGATGCAGCGAAGTACAGCTCCGAGCCATCCGCTGAACGTATCCATCAGTAGGCGGCATCCGGTGCGCCGGTTACAGCGCAGGAGGATTGTTTGATCCCCCGCTGAGGGCCTGTTATAAGGCTGAACATGGAAGTGGTACCGTGACATTGTCACCTTCCTGAGCATTGTGCTCCGGAGGGTTTTTCTATTTTTAAGGAGGAATGAACCATGAATCTGGATTCCATTCAGTTCGCGTCCCGGTTCGACGGCGTCAGCGGCAGTGCAATCCGTGAGATCTTCAAGATGATCGCCAAGCCCGGCATGATCTCCTTCGCCGGCGGCAATCCTGCGGCTTCTGCCCTACCGGACGAGAAGGTGGCCGAACTGGCCCAGAAGGTGCTCCGGGAGAACGGCAAAGCCATTCTGCAGTATGGTGCCACCGAAGGCTACGCTCCTTTCCTGGAAAGCCTGAAAGCCTACGCCGAAAAGCAGCTGGGCTGCGAAGTGACGGGCATCCTGCCCACCACAGGCTCCACCCAGGGTATGGATCTTCTGTGCAAAGCACTGATCAACCCCGGCGATGTGATCCTGGTGGAGAATCCCTCCTTCCTGGGCAATCTGCAGTGCATGAACCTGTATCAGGCCAAGCTGGTGCCCGTGGAGAGCGACGAGAACGGCCTGATGCTGGATAAGCTGGAAGAGGCCATTATCAAGCATCACCCCAAGATGCTTTATACCATTCCCACCTTCCAGAACCCCACCGGTAAGGCCCTGGCTGCCGACCGTCGCCAGCCCATTGCTGAAATGGCCGCCAAGTATGGCATGGTGGTGGCCGAGGATGACCCCTACCGCGATCTGCGCTATGCAGGCTCCCCTATCCCTTCCATCAAGTCTTACGACAAGGAAGGCTGGGTGGTGTTCCTGGGTTCGTTCTCCAAGATCATCTCCCCCGGCCTGCGCGTGGGCTTCATGGTCGGCGATCCCCGCATCCTGCGCAAGTGCACCATCGGCAAGCAGTCCGCTGACGTGCATACCGCTAACCTGAACCAAGCCATTGTGGATCAGTTCCTGCGGCAAGACCTGCTGCCTGCCCACATTGCATCCATCTGCGAAAGCTACAAGGCCCAGATGAACGCCATGCTGGACGAGCTGGCCACCTTCCCGGAGGGCACCCGATATACCAAGCCCGAGGGCGGGCTGTTCATCTGGGTGGAGCTCCCCGAGGGCATCGAAGCCAAGGCCATGCTGGAAAAGGCTGTGGAACGCCATGTGGCCTATGTACCCGGCACCCATTTCTTCTGCGACGGCGGTCACGACAATACCTTCCGCCTGAACTTCTCCAACAGCAGCATCGAGCAGATCCACGAAGGCATGAAGATCCTGCGCGAGCTGATCGAAGACGCTACCAAGTAAAACAACGCACACAATAGAGAGGAGAATCCCCACCATGGAACAGCACATTCTTGACATCCTGAAGGAACGCGGCTTCCTTGCCCAGATGACCTTCCCCGAGGAGCTCTACGAGCAGCTGAAGGAGCCCACCACCTTCTACGTTGGCTTTGACCCCACTGCCGACTCCCTGCACATCGGCCACTACATCCCGATCATGGCCATGGCCCACATGCAGAAGGCCGGTCACAAGCCCATCGCCCTGATGGGCGGCGGCACCGCCATGATCGGCGACCCCTCCGGCAAGACCGACATGCGCAAGATGATGACCGTGGAAACCATCGACAACAACGTGGAGTGCATCAAGAAGCAGATGAGCCGCTTCCTGGATTTCTCCGAGGGCCAGGCCATCATCGTCAACAACGGCGACTGGCTGCGCAACCTGAACTTCATCGAGTTCATGCGCGACATCGGCTCCATGTTCTCTGTGAACACCATGCTCCGCGCCGATTGCTACAAGGCCCGCATGGAGTCCGAGAACGGCCTGAGCTTCCTGGAGTTCACCTACATGCTCATGCAGAGCTACGACTTCCTGGAGCTGTTCAAGCGTTATGGCTGCCGGCTGGAGATGGGCGGCAATGACCAGTGGAGCAACATGCTGGGCGGTGCTGACCTGGTGCGCCGCAAGGAGCAGGAGAAGGCCTTCGCTTGCACTTTCCAGCTGCTTCTGACCCATGACGGCCGCAAGATGGGCAAGACCGAAAAGGGTGCCCTGTGGCTGGATCCTGCCAAGACCACGCCCTTCGACTTCTACCAGTACTGGCGCAACATCGACGACAAGGACGTGGAGAAGTGCCTGGGCCTGCTGACCTTCCTGCCCATGGACGAAGTCCGTCGTCTGGGTGCCCTGGAGGGTAGTGCCATCAACGAAGCCAAGAAGGTGCTGGCTTTCGAAGTCACCAAGCTGGTGCACGGCGAAGAAGAAGCCCAGAAGGCTGCCGATGCTGCCCTGGCCCTGTTTGCAGGCGGCATGAACGGTGCTGACGTCCCCTCCTTCGAGGTGACTGCCGACATGCTGGCCCAGGATGCCCGCGTGACCACCATGCTGGTACTCTCCGGCCTGTGCAAGAGCCAGTCCGACGCCCGCAACCAGATCAAGGCTGGTGCTGTGTCCCTGGCTGATGAGAAGGTCACCGACTTTGGCGTGACCGTCACTGCCGACATGTTCGGCGAAGACGGCCTGATGCTGAAGAAGGGCAAGAAGGGCTTCCGCCGCCTGATCCTGAAATGAGCGCGCCCTATAAGACCCTGCGGCAGTCTGCCTCAGACGAGTTCATCATCAACAAGAGCCGCTTCATTGGTTACGCCGCTCCTGTTGAAACCGAGGAAGAAGCCCTTGCCTTTCTGCAGAGCATCCGCACCAAGCACAAGGATGCCACCCACAACTGCTACGCCTATGTCATCGGCCAGAACGCAGGCATTATGCGCTACTCTGACGACGGCGAGCCCGGTGGCACCGCAGGCCTGCCCATGATGGAGGTCATCAAGGCCCAGGGCGTGGTCAACTGCTGCGTGGTGGTCACCCGTTACTTCGGCGGTGTGCTGCTGGGGGCTGGCGGGTTGGTTCGCGCCTATACCCAGGGCTGTGTGGTAGGCCTCAAGGCTGCCCAAGTCGTGGTGATGGAACCCAGCCAGCGGTACATCTGCGAGGTATCCTATCCCCTGTGGGACAAGGTTCAGCACGCCATGAGGGCTTTGCCCGTTCAACTGGCTGGCAGCGAGTTCACCACGGCCGTGACCTTCACCCTGCTCATTCGTGAAAAAGATGCAGCCATGGTGATGGACGAGCTCACCCGTGTCACCGACGGCAAGTTCGATTATCTGCTGGAAGATGAATCCTACCAAGCCTGGGACGAAGAATGATTTTGTAAAAAACCGGCAATCAATTTGATTGCCGGTTTTTTACAATTATTCATGTGAAGTTCATAAAAGGAGCGTATAATAACCAGGTAAAATACAGGAGGTATAACCAACATGAAAAAGAAGAAGTTCCGTAAGATCCTTATCTGGCTCCTGATCCTGGCTTTGATCGGCGGCGGCATGTACTACTATACCACCACGCAGAAAAGCAACTTCGCCTTTGAAGAAGAAACCGCCCGCACCCAGGACATCGAAACCTTCTACACATTCTCCGGCAATGTAGAGGCCGACAGTGCCCGTATCGTGAATGCGACCCAGCGCGGCACCGTGCGCGAATGGAAGTTTGAAGAGGGCGACAAGGTGGAAAAGGACAAGATCACCATGATCGCCAAGAACGGCAACCAGGTCAAAGCACCGATGGCTGGCACGATCTCGGATATCTACGTGGATGCCGACGAAGAGTTCAACATCGGCGATCCCCTGTTCCGCGTGGCTGATTACGAGCATCCCCTGGTGAAGATCAAGGTGGATGAATACGACGTTTCCGCCTTGCAGAAGGGCATGCTGGTCACCGTGAAGGTGCATGCCACCGGCCGCACCCTGGTGGGCTCTGTGAAGCGTATCGCCCAGGAAGCCACCGTCAGCAATGACCTGGCCTACTATGAGGTTATCATCAATCTGCCCCAGGACGGCACGCTGGTCATGGGTCTGACCTGCGAGGTCGTTGTGCCCCGTGAAAAGGCACAGAACGTGACCACCCTGAGCATGGACGCCATCCAGTATGACAAGGACGGCAAGCCCTTCGTCTATTGCTACAACCGCAATAACGAGATCGTTGAGCAGAGCGTGCTGCTGGGTATCAACGACGGCAGCATCGTTGAGATCAAGGACGGCATCCGTTCCGGCGAAGTGGTGCTGCTTCCCCCGTCCTTCAACTTCCCCATGATGCTGCGGTAAGCGAGGGATATCAGTATGAGTAATGTGATCCTGTCCATGCGCGGCATAACCAAGCAGTACCGTATGGGCGATGAAATGCAGACCGTGCTCCGCGGCATCGACCTGGATGTGGAGCAGGGCGAATTCGTAGCAGTGCTGGGGCCCTCCGGCTCCGGCAAATCCACGCTGATGAACATCATCGGCTGCCTGGACACCCCCACTTCCGGCAGTTATATCCTTCACGGGCGTGATGTGGGCAGCCTGGATGAAGAAGAGCTTTCCTCCGTCCGCAACAAGGAGATCGGCTTTATTTTCCAGTCCTTCCAGCTGCTGCAGCGGCAGAATGCCATGCAGAATGTGGAGCTTCCCTTGGTTTACAGCGGCATGCACACCCATGACCGCACCCAGCGCGCCAAGCAAATGCTGGAGCGCGTGGGCCTTTCCGATAAGCTGTACCATTATCCCAACCAGCTTTCCGGCGGCCAGCAGCAGCGCGTGGCCATCGCCCGGGCACTGGCCAATCATCCCACCATTCTCCTGGCAGACGAACCCACCGGCGCGCTGGATCAGCAGACAGGCAAGCAGGTCATGTCCCTGTTCCACGACCTGAATGAAGACGGCAATACCATCATCATGATCACCCATGACATCGGTATTGCCCGTCACGCCAAGCGGATCGTCCGCATCCTGGACGGCAACCTTACGGAAGGGGTGGCGGAAGATGCTTAAAGAATGTCTTCGCATGTCCTGGCAGAACATCAAGGGCAACAAAATGCGCACCTTCCTCACCACGCTGGGCATTATCATCGGCGTAACGGCTATCATCACGCTGATCACCACCGTGGAGGGTGCCACCAACGAGATCACCAGCCAGTTCACTGCACTGGGTGCTGGCAAGGTGAATGTATCTGTTTCCGGCACGCCCCTTAAGCGCGGCCTGACAGAAGACGATATCCAGCGCATCAGCCGCATTGACAACATCAGCGGCGTTGACCCCAGCGTTTCCTTTAAGCAGCATGTAGCCAGTGAAGGCACGCTGTGCGAGGATGTGTCTATCGAAGGTCGCAGCGCAGCTTATTTCACCGACGCCGGTCTGATCGGCAAAGGCCGCGGCCTGACCGAAATGGATATGGATCGTTACAGCCACGTCTGCGTGATCGACACTGAGCTGAATGCCAATCTTTTCCCCAATGAAGACCCCATCGGCAAAGAGCTGGTGATCTCCGGTATCTCCTATCGCATCGTGGGCATGCTCAGCGACGAAAACGACAACGATGTGATGCGCGCCATGTCCCTTATGACTGGCGGCAACAGTGGTGGCTTAGCCATCATCCCCTATCCTTCCGCGCTGCGCATCACCGGTTCCAACTCCGTCAATAGCCTGACGCTGTACATTCAGGATACCGCCTTCACCGATGACACGATCTCCGATGTGGAGGAAGTGCTCAACGCCGCATTCAACTACCGCGATAACGCCTGGCAGATCATCAACCTGGACAGCCTGCTGGACACCATGAACACCATGACCGGCATGATGACCACCATGCTGGCGGGCATTGCTTCTATCGCACTGCTGGTGGGCGGCATCGGCATTATGAACATGATGCTGGTTTCCGTCAGCGAGCGCACCACCGAGATCGGCCTGCGCAAGGCTTTGGGTGCCAAGCCCTCGCTGATCCAGACCCAGTTCCTGATCGAGTCTGTGATGCTCAGCCTGATGGGCGGTTTGATCGGCATTGTGCTTGGTATCATCCTGTCCATGCTGATCGCCGGCTGGATCGGCATGACCTTCACCCTGTCCACAGGGGCGATTGCACTGGCATTCACCTTCTCGGCCACGGTGGGCATCCTGTTCGGTTGGGCACCGGCCCGCAAAGCATCCCGTCTGAACCCCATTGATGCTTTGCGCAGCATGTGATATAATACTGATAGAAACAGTACAAAAGTGAAAGGAGCACATCATGTTTACGATTCTTGTTGTTGAGGACGATCTTCCCCTGCAGCGCATGATGTGCGCCTTTCTCGGGCTGAACGGCTACCAGACGGTTTCTGCCTCCAACGGCGAGGAAGCCCTCGCCTCCATCGAAAAGGTTCTGCCCGATCTGGTCATTGCCGATGTGATGATGCCCGTGATGGACGGCTGGGAGCTGACCCGCGAGCTGCGCCAGGCGTATCCCTTGATGCCCATCATGCTGGTCACTGCCCGAACCACCCTGGAAGACAAGCGCACCGGCTTTACCAGCGGCGCAGATGATTACCTCACCAAACCCGTTGATCTGGACGAACTGCTTTTGCACGTGGGTGCACTGCTGCGACGTTCCCAGGCCATGACCAGCCATCAACTGACGGTGGGCGATTCTTTGCTGGATTACGACTCCCTGACCATCACCCGCGGCAAGGAATCCCTGACGCTGCCGAAGAAGGAGTTTTATCTCCTGTTCAAGCTGCTGTCCAACCCCAAGCAGATTTTCACCCGCCGTCAGCTGATGGACGAAATCTGGGGCATGGATGTCCAGAGCGACGAGCGTACCGTGGACGTGCACATCAAGCGTCTGCGCGAGAAGTGTGAGATCTTCCCTGATTTTGAGATCATGACGGTGCGCGGTCTGGGCTACAAGGTGGAGAAGCGAAATGGATAAGCGTTTTCACATCAGACCCTATACCTTCCGCGGGCGTTTGCTCCTGTTCCTGCTGCTGGCAGCCGTTGCAGCCTGTGTCATTTCCGCCGCAGGCTCTTTTATGATGGGCATCGGTGCCATCGGCAACGAGATGAAGTCAAACGAGCATGAGCTTGCCGTTTACTTGCTGAGTCTGGAACAAAAGACAGAGCTGTCCCCTGCTGATATGCTTGTGATGACCACCAACGAAGAGCTGGTGGGAAATATCGTTGAGCATCCTGAATGGCACCTGTCCGCCGAGGATGTTTCCCGTTTGCGCAGCGGTGAGTTGATCACGCAAACTTCCGGCTTCACGGTCATGCCCATCACCTATCTGAAGCTGCGCGACGAGATCATCTCCATCCATCCATCCCGTGATTTCAACACCTTTCTGAGTGTGCTGCCCCGGGTGGGCTTCACCATTCTCCTGTCGCTGATCCTTTTTGCCATTCTGTCTATTCTGATTTCCTTTCTGATCTCTCGGCCCGTTACGCAATTGACCCAGGCCACACGGAAGATCACAGAAGGGGACTTTTCCATCCGTTTGCCGGAGGAAAAACCCGGTGAAATGGGCGAGCTGATGCGTTCCTTCAACAAGATGACCGAGGAGCTTTCCCGGAACGTCTACCTGCAAAAGGACTTCATCAGCAGCGTTTCACACGAGTTCCGCACGCCCATTGCCTCCATCAAGGGCTTTACCAGGCTTTTGCAAATGCCCGGCCTGGATGAAACCTCCCGTCAGGAATACATCAGCATGATCGCCCAGGAAGGTGACCGGCTGTCCCGCCTGTCCGAAACACTGCTCAGGCTGTCCGCACTGGAGCAGCAGATGACCCCGGCTTCCCTTTCGACCTTCCAACTGGACGAGCAGATCCGTCAGGTGATCCTGCAGCTGGAACCTTCCTGGTCGGCCAAGCAAATTGATTGGCAGCTGAATTTGGAGCCAGTGACCATTGAATCCGATGCTGAACTGCTGATGCAGGTCTGGACCAATTTGCTTCAGAATGCTATCAAATTTTCCCACGACGGCGGCGAGATCGAAGTTTCTGTTACCAAACTTGATCATGCTGAGATCACGGTCGCCGATCACGGCATCGGCATGACCCAGGAAACCCAGGAACGCATTTTCGACCGCTTCTATCAGGGCGATACTTCCCGCAGCAAAGAGGGCGTAGGCCTTGGATTGTGCCTTGTGAAACGTATTGTTGACATCCTGCATGGTGAAATCCGGGTACGTTCCGTGCTGCATGAGGGCAGCACCTTCCGCATTCGTCTTCCCTATCAGCTCAATGCAGCCAAAGGAGCACAACATGACGCAAGATAAATCGCAGCAGCAATTGCAGGTGGATTTTCAGCAGATGGTGGATGAGTTTTTCACCGTCCAGTGCCGGTATCAGTCTGCCATACGAGAAATCCAGACCAAGCTGGAAATACTGGATGACGAATTCCAGATGCGGCACAAGCGCAACCCCATCCATCACATGCAGAGCAGGATGAAATCCATCCAGAGCATGATGGAAAAGCTGGCCCGCAAAAATGCCCAGCGAAATATCGCTTCCGCCGTAGAAAATTTGACGGACATCGCCGGTATTCGTGTGATCTGCTCCTACCTCCAGGATGTGTACACCGTTGCTGAGCTATTGACCCGGCAGGATGACATTCATGTGCTGAAGGTGCGGGACTACATCAAGCAGCCCAAGGCCAATGGATACCGCAGCCTGCATCTGGTGGTGGAGATCCCGGTATTCCTGTCCGAAGGACGCGTCATGGTGCCTGTGGAGATCCAGATCCGTACCATTGCCATGGACTTCTGGGCATCGCTGGAGCATTCGCTTCGCTACAAAGCACCCGGGAATATCCCCGAGGAGATTTCAGAAGAGCTGCTTCAAACCGCATCGGACATTGCGATTCTTGATCAGCGCATGCAAACCATCCACGACAAGGTGGACGCCCTGGAAGGAAACGAATAAGTGCATATTCCCCCAGCATAATGCCATACTATTCATAGCGAAAGGATGATGGCTATGCTGGGGTTTTTGTATGCGCTGGTTGCCGGGGCAGCCATGAGTATTCAGGGTGTCATGAACACACGCCTTGGTGACAAGGTGGGTGTATTGGAAACCAACGCTTTTGTTCAGCTGGTTGGCTTTGCGCTGGCACTGGCTGTTGCCATGATTTTCGGCCGCGGGGATATCCGACTTTTGCCCCAAGCACCATGGTATAGCTGGCTGGGCGGTGTTCTCGCGCCTGTGATCACCGTTACGGTCATGCTGGCCATTGCCGGGTTATCGCCCACGGTAGCCATTTCGACCATTCTGCTTTCCCAGCTCACTGTTGCAGCCCTGATCGACGCCTTTGGTATCATGGGCTCAGAAAAACTCCCCTTCACCTGGCAGAAGCTGCTGGGCGTGGGGCTGATGGTGGGTGGTGTGCTGCTGATGAAGTGGAAAACCGCATAATCCAACGGAATAACCGACCGACCGTCGGTATTCTTTGCGTTTCGGCATGGCCTGTCGAACGCTTTTTTGCATATCGCAAAAGCCCTGTTTTTTCGACGAAGGACAAGCCATCCACCAGGTTGAATGCTACGCTTGAACGATTTTCAAGGAGGCATCAACACATGTTACGTTCCATCCGCGACGGGGATAAGCTGCTGGTAGGTTTGGATGGCGAGCTGGATCATTTTTGCGCGCAAAGCATCCGCCGGGAGCTGGACAGTCAGCTTGCTGATCCAACCATCCGCCAGCTGATCCTTGACTTTTCAGGTTTGACCTTTATGGATTCCTCCGGCATCGGGGTGATTCTTGGCCGCTATCGCATCCTGCGGGAGCGTGGGGGCGGGGTATCCGTCATTCATATGAACGACCACATTGCGCGAATATTCCACATGTCAGGCATGGGCAAGGTGATCCGCCAGCTGGACAGGAAGCAGGAGGCTGTACGATGATGCGAAACAATGAAATGCAGACCACATTCCTCAGCGTTGCAGAAAATGAGGCTTTTGCCCGCGTTGTGATCGCTGCCTTTGCCATGCAGCTCAGCCCGACGGTATGCGAAATCGCCGATATCAAAACAGCCGTTTCTGAGGCCGTGACCAACGCCATCGTACACGGCTATGAGGGTACACGCGGCATGGTCACTCTTCGGGCATCAATCCACGACCATGCACTCTTGTCCATTGAGATCAGTGACCAGGGCAAGGGTATCGCCAACATCCAGCAGGCCATGGAGCCCTTCTTCACCACTCGCCCCGAGCAGGAGCGCAGCGGCATGGGCTTTGCAGTGATGCAAACCTTCATGGATGAGCTTTCTGTCGAATCAGCACCGGGCAAAGGCACGCTGATCCGCATGAAGAAGCGCATCAGGTCAAGGGATATGCTTGAAAACGCAACGCACATTCTCTGATAGGCATATGAAAACGCCGATCCGGCAACCGTGCAGGATCGGCGTTTAACATGCTTATGCAATTTCCAGGGCGATCTCCATCATCTTGGTGAAGGTGTTCTGCCGCTCCTCGGCACTCAGCTCTTCACCGGTAAAGGGATTATCCGAAATGGTGCACAGGGCCAAGGCATTCTTCCCTGCCCGGGCAGCGTTCAGATAGAGGGCGGCTGCTTCCATTTCCACGGCCAGAACGCCCAGCTTCTGCAACTTGCCCAGCGGAGCAGACTCGTCGTAGAAGGTGTCGGAGGAGTACAGCGCACCAGGCACCGGCAGCTGGCCCAGCTTTTCGCCAGCATCCATGGCGGCCTTCAGCAGCTCGTAAGAGCAGCAGGGGGCCAGGTTGCCGTCAAAGCCAAACTGCTTGCCGAAGCTGGAATTGGTGTAGGCGCTCAGGCCTGCCACGATGTCGCGCACCTTCAGCTTCTGGTTCAGCATACCGGCAGAGCCGATGCGAATGATATTCTCCACATTGTAGTAGTTGAACAGCTCGTAGGAATAAATGCCGATGGACGGCATACCCATGCCGGAGGCCATCACGGAAACGCGCTTGCCGTGATATTCGCCGGTATAACCCTGCACGCCGCGAACGTTATTGACCAGGACGGCGTTCTCCAGGAAGGTTTCGGCAATAAACTTGGCGCGCAGCGGATCACCGGGCATCAGCACGGTGCGGGCAAAATCGCCTTCTTTGGCGGTAATATGAGGCGTAGGAATAGGACACATAAGCATATTCTCCTTTCAACGAAATGGCTGAATTCATTATACCATGTCCAAACTTAACAGGCAAGCATCTGATTGAAAACCTCCACGCTTGACAGCCGCGCTCCCTTCTTCTACAATAGGTTTGTATGTTTGGAGGGATCAACTTGAACCAGCAGTTTCTCCCCGTGACCCGGCAGGACGTCACCCAGCGCGGCTGGGATGTGCCTGACTTCATTTATGTATGCGGTGATGCCTATGTGGATCACCCGTCTTTTGGGCATGCCATCATCAGCCGTATTCTTGAAAAAGCGGGCTACCGCGTCGCCATGCTCTGCCTGCCGCCCTGGCAGGATGCCACTGCATTCACCCGTTTTGGCAAGCCGAGGCTTGGTTTCTTGGTTACCTCCGGCGTGATTGACAGCATGGTCAACCACTATACTGTTGCCAAAAAACGCCGCAGCGAGGATGCTTATGCCCCCGGCGGCAAGGGCGGCATGCGGCCTGACCGAGCCACCATCGTTTACTGCAACCGCATCCGACAGGCATACAAGGACGTGCCCATCCTCATCGGCGGCGTGGAGGCCAGCCTCCGCCGTTTCTCCCACTACGATTACTGGGATGACAAGGTGCGCCATTCCATCCTGGTGGATTCCGGCGCAACGCTGCTGATGTACGGCATGGGCGAAACCAGCATTCTTGAATGCGCCAACTGGGTAGCCGACGGCATGAACCCGGCCGAACTGCGGCGCATCCGGGGCATTTGCTATATGAGCAAAACGGCGGACGAAAGCTGTGTTCATCTGGCATCCCATAAGGAAGTATCCTCCGACAAGCGTAAGTATGCCGAGGCCTTCCTCACCCAGTACGAGGAGCAGGACCCCATCCGCGGCAAGCGTCTTTGCCAGCAGCAGGACGATGACCGCTATCTCATCCAGAACGAACCCAGTCTCCCCCTGACCCGCGAGGCACTCGACGCAGTGTACGAACTCCCCTACACCCGCCGCTGGCATCCCATGTATGACAAGGATGGCGGCGTGCCTGCCCTGGCGGAAGTTGAATTCTCCATTGCCTCCACCCGCGGATGCTTCGGCTCCTGCAGCTTCTGTGCCATCACCTTCCATCAGGGACGGATCATCCAGTCCCGCAGCCCTGAGTCCATTGTGAAGGAAGCAAAGCTGCTGACTAAGCTGCCCAACTTCAAGGGTTATATCCATGATGTAGGCGGCCCGACGGCTAACTTCCGTCAGCCTGCCTGCGATAAGCAGCTGAAGTGCGGCGCATGCAAAAACAAGCAGTGCCTATACCCCAGGCCCTGCAAAAACATGAATGTATCCCATGCTGAATTGGTGGATATCCTCCGCCAGCTTCGCGCGCTGCCCAAGGTGAAGAAGGTCTTCATCCGTTCCGGTCTGCGGTATGACTACATCATGGCCGACCACGATCCCACCTTCCTGCGTGAGCTTTGCCAGCACCACATTTCCGGCCAGCTCAAGGTGGCCCCGGAGCACGTTTGCCCCTATGTGCTGGACAAGATGGGCAAGCCCGGCCGCAATGTGTATGACGCCTTTGTGCAAAAGTATGCCACCCTCAATACCAAGCTTGGTTTGAAGCAGTATCTGATTCCCTACCTGATGAGCAGCCACCCCGGCAGCGATCTGCATGCGGCCATCGAGCTTGCTTGCTATCTGCGTGATACCGGCTTCTATCCCGACCAGGTGCAAGATTTCTATCCAACCCCTGGCACGCTGAGCACCTGCATGTTCTATACCGGGCTTGATCCCCGCACCATGAAGAGCGTGTTTGTAGCCCGTTCCCCTGAGGAAAAGGCCATGCAGCGTGCTTTGATGCAGTACCGTGCGCCAAAGAATCAGCCCCTGGTGCGCAAGGCCCTGCGTTTAGCCGGACGTGATGACCTGATCGGCTTCGACCATGAATGCCTTGTGCCGCCGGAAAATGCCCGCCGCCCTGCCAAGGCTGATACCCACAAGCCGCAGCAACGCAAAACGACCGCCCGTCCCGTTGCTTCTGATCAGAAGAAGCCCCAGGTCAAGCGGTCGTCCAAATGGGCCAAAGCCAAACCGAAAAAGCGTTGATCATTCCTGCGCCGAGAGCATCAATCGACGGATCAGCTCCTCTGATACCTCGTCCCACTCCTGCAGGCGGATGATTTCCACACTGCCGAAGGGAGCATCCAGCAAACGCTCCACGCTCCGGCGATACTTATGCAATATACTCAGCAGCGCAGCAGCATCGGGCTTCTGCGCTTTTTTTGCGCATGCCAGCAGCAGTGAAGCCACATCACCCCAGCACTGGTTCAGCAAATGCAGGATGACATCTTCCACATCCGCTGTTGCCGGAAGGATCACATCTGCGTCCTGCGCCAAAGCCAGTTCGCGCTGCAATGCAGGCAGAAAGGTTTCCATCAGTGCTTCCTGATAGCACAGCCGCAGAGCCCGGCCCTCGGGCTTTTCCATCATGGGCAGAAGCATGGCCACAAAATCGGCTTCTTCCTGCCGCAAGGGCAGATAGCCGTACAGAAGCTTATTCAGCCGGGACATGATATCGCTGTCCTTGGCAAGCTTTTCTTCCACCTGTGCCAGGGCCTTTTCTGCCCGCTGGTAGAAAAGCGTATTCAGCAGCTCTTCCTTGCTGGCGAAATGATGATAAAAGCCACCCTTGCTGATGTGCAGCACATTCAGGATATCCTGCACGCTGGTGGCCTCGTAGCCCTTGAGGCAGAACAGCCGCTCTGCCACCGTCAGCATTTCCTGGCGTTTTTCATCGCCCTTACGCACGTTGCAATCTCTCCTTTCATCTATGGTAGTATAAGCCGCAAAGGTCGATTTCGTCAAGTAAAAAAGCCGCTTCACGCGGAAACGGCATGCTTTGCATCAGTGCTTCTCGATGGCATCCACCGGGCAAGCCTCCATGGCTTCTGTGGCTTTGGCCGTCAAAACGCCCTCGTCGGGCTGTTTTTTCACAAAGGCCACACCCTCGCCGCTCATTTCGAATACCTCCGCATTGATGCTGGTGCACAGCGCGCAGCCGATGCAGCGATCATTCACCGTGAATTTCATTCAAACCCGCTCCTTTCTCCAAACACCATTACCTTGACTTTTCCTTGCCGCAAGGTTACCATATTTCTATGGCGGTATTCTGTCCTGCACAGTTTGCCCCGCATCAACGCACATGATACATCATGAAAGGAACCACCATGAAGCTCATGCACCTTTCCGACCTGCATCTGGGCAAGCGGCTGAACGAGTTCTCGCTGCTGGAGGATCAGGCGTATATTTTGCACCAGCTTGTGCACATCGCGCAGGATGAACACCCCGACGCTGTTCTGATCGCGGGCGATCTCTACGACAAGCCAGTTTCCCCCGCAGAAGCTGTTTCCCTACTGGACGATTTTCTTGCCCGGCTTTCTTCATTACATATTCCCGTGATGATCATCAGCGGCAATCATGATTCGCCGGAGCGTTTATCCTTCGGCGCGCGGCTGATCTCTGCAAGCGGTGTGTATCTGGCCCCGGTTTACGGCGGCACCGTTGAACCCAACACCTTAACAGATGACCACGGCCCTGTGGATGTGTTTCTGCTGCCCTTTATCAAGCCCAGCCATGTCCGCCGTTATTTCCCTGATGAAGAGATCGCCACCTATACCGATGCCGTTGCCTGTGCCATCCGGCATATGAATATCAAGTCTGACCGTCGCAACGTGCTGATCACTCACCAGTTTGTGACTGGAGCTGCCTGTTGCGAATCTGAGGAACTGTCTGTCGGCGGCACTGATCAGGTGGATGCCTCCGTTTTTGATGCCTTCGATTATGTGGCTCTTGGCCATATCCACGGCCCGCAGAATATCAAAAGCGAGCGCATCAGGTATTGCGGAACTCCGCTGAAGTACTCCTTTTCCGAGGCGAAACACCATAAATCGGTCACCATGGTGGAACTGGCCAGCAAGGGCAGCCTGTCCATCCGCAGCATACCGCTTACGCCCCTTCGGGACATGTTGGAGCTTCGCGGCACCTATAACGAGCTCACCGCCCGCAGCTATTATGCCAATCTGGACACCAGCAGCTATGTGCACATTACCCTGACGGACGAGGAAGATATTCCCGACGCAGCAGCCAAATTGCGGGTGATCTATCCCAACCTGATGAAGCTGGACTATGACAACCGGCGCACCCGCACCCAGGCTGATTTCACCCAGGCCGAAGAAGTGCAGCAGCGTTCACCCCAGTCACTGTTCGGTGAATTCTACGAAAAGCAGAACGGCCAGCCCATGTCCGCAGAACAGGCGGACTACATTGATCAACTCGTCCGACAGCTGTGGGAGGGACATTCATGAAACCCATCAAACTCACCATGTCCGCCTTCGGCCCCTACGCAGGCCGGACAGTTCTTCAGCTTTCCGATCTGGGCGACAGCGGCCTGTACCTGATCTGCGGTGATACCGGTGCCGGTAAAACGACTATCTTCGATGCCATTACCTTTGCCCTTTATGGAGCCGCCAGCGGTACCGCACGGCAAAGCGATATGTTCCGCAGCAAATATGCCTCAGCCGATACGCCCACCTTTGTGGAGCTGCTGTTCACCTGCAAAGGCAAGCAGTACACCGTTCGCCGCATCCCCGAGTACACCCGCCCTGCTTTGCGTGGCAGCGGCATGACGCTCCAGCGTGCCGACGCCGAGCTGACCCTGCCGGATGGCTCCGTCATCACCAAAGTGCGTGATGTGGACAATGCCATCCGCGATATTCTGAGCATCACCCGGGAGCAATTCACCCAGGTCGCCATGATCGCCCAGGGCGACTTCCTCAAGCTGCTGCTTGCCACCACCGAAGAGCGCATGACCATCTTCCGTCAGCTGTTCGCCACCGACCGCTATCGCAGCCTGCAAATGGCCATCCGCGACGATGCCAATCATTTGTATCAGGTTTGTGCAGGCCTGCGTGCAAGCATCAAGCAGTATATTGATGGTGCAGCTCACCCTGATGAACCGTATGCATCACAGCTGGAAAAAGCCCATGCCGGACAAATGCCCCTGGAAGATACCCTGGACTTGCTGGCTGAAATCATTGCTGCCGATACGCAGCAACAGGCCCTGTTGCAAAAGGAGCAGCAGCGCATTGAACGCAGCCTGAACGATATCTCGGGCCGTATCCACCAGGGCGAGGTGCAGCAGAAGCTGCTTGATGCGCAAAAACAGGCAGCCAGCGAGCTTGCATCGCTGGAAGATACGATCCGCCAGACCAGCGAAACCCTGGCACTGTCCACTGCATGCTTACCAGATGCCGAACGCCTGGCGGCTGAATCCGCTGCACTATCAGCCAGCTTGCCCCAATATGAGCAGCTTGCAGCCTGGCAGGGAAAGCTTCAGGCAGAGCAGCAACGTACACTTGCTTTGCAAAAGCAGCTGACGGAGAACGCGACCCAGGCAGACACCCTGAAGCAGTACATTGAATCCCATCAGAACAAGCTTGCCGTCTTTGGTGACGCAGCAACAGATGTTGAAAAGCTATCACATCAGCGTCAGATGCTTCATCAGCAGCTGACCAACCTGAACGAATTGCAAAGGGATCAGCTGCATTTTGATCAATTGCAAAAGGACTATCAGACTTACTACGCTGCCTATCAGAATCGTGCCGACGATTCACAGCGCAAGCAAGCCGCTTATATCCAGCTCAACCGCGCCTGGCTTGGCATGCAGTCGGGCATACTGGCCCAGGAGCTGCAAAGCGGCGTTCCCTGCCCCGTGTGCGGCTCCACAAACCATCCCCAGCCAGCTTATCTTCCGCTGGATGCGCCCAAAGAGGCCGATGTTGAAGCCGCCCGCCTGCTTGCTGAACAGGCGCGCGCCGCTGAAAACGCAGCAGATCAACAGGTACACCAGTTGATCGGACAAATGCAGAAGGCTAAATCCCAGCTTGAAGAGCGAGCATTTGCCCTCCTGGACGCAACGCTGGATGACCTCGCTGCGACCCTTGCATCAGCCATTGAAAACGTTCAGCTGCAAGAGCGGGAAACCGCCGACAAGCTTGCTGCGGCCCAGGAAAACCACCGGATTGCGCTGGAACTGAAAGAACAGCTTCCCGTCCATGAGCAGCAACTTGCCGCCCTGCAGGATGCACTCCATAGCCTGTCAGCCGAGAATGCGGCCGCTCAGTCCGCACAGCAGCAGCTGAAGGAGCAGATCGCAGCACTGACCGAAACGCTGCCCTTCGCCAGCGTCAGCGATGTGCGAGCGCAAATCGCTGCGCTTGATGCACAGGCTGCCGCCATTCGTCAACAAGCCGAGCAAGCTCAGCAGGCACATCAGCAGCAAACGCTGCGCAAGGCCGTTTTGCAAGGCGAGATCAAAGCCCGGGAGAATCAGCTTGCCAACGCTGAACCAGTTGATCTCCCGCTCGAAAAAGCTGCCTACGCCGAAGCCGATGCCCTGCGCCAGGCCAATGCCAGGTGCTTGCAGCAGCTCGGCATCCGGCTGGACAGAAACACCTCTGCTCTTGAACGGATCAAGCAGCAAAGCGAAGAGCTGATCCAGCAGGAGAAAAGGCTTGCCTGGCTCGGTGCATTGTCCGATACGGCCAATGGCAAACTCACCGGCAAGGAAAAGGTCATGCTGGAAACCTACATTCAGATGACCTTCTTCGACCGCATCCTCGCCCGGGCCAACACCCGGTTGATGGTCATGTCCGGAGGACAATACGAGCTTTGCCGCCGCAAGGAAGCAGCCAACAACCGCAGCCAGACCGGCCTGGAGCTGGACGTGATCGACCACTACAACGGTTCTGTCCGCAGCGTGCGCACCCTGTCCGGCGGCGAGTCCTTCAAGGCATCGCTGTCCCTGGCCCTGGGCTTGGCGGATGACATCCAGTCCACCTCCGGCGGCATCCGCCTGGATACCATGTTTGTGGATGAAGGCTTCGGCTCCCTGGACGAAGAATCCCTGCGCCAGGCCATCCGTGCCCTGAACGACCTGAGCGAAGGCCACCGCCTGGTGGGCATCATCTCCCATGTGGCGGAGCTGAAGGACCGCATCGACAGGCAGATCGTCGTTACCAAGGACCACACCGGCGGCAGCCAGGCAAAAATCATCTGATTCGCTGCACATCATTTTATCCTCCTCATACATTGCTGGTGAAGGCTCCCCAAGGAGCCGAAAAACAAGGAGGCGGAAGAATGAGCTTCTATTCCTACAAGAATGCCAACCCCTCTTGCTGCCCCGGCAACATCTCCGGCAGTGCCCTGGACGGCCTGCAGGAAAAGGTGTGCGTGCAGGTGAAGCGCGTGTACGACAGCGGCCTGACCCAGAAGCAGCTGGATGACCAGATCGTGACCATCACCAGCTACGCCCAGGTGGCCAACACCTGCCAGTGCAACGCCTGCGGCTGCCAGGAGGTGCAAGACACTGTTCCCCCCACCTCTGCGCCCGTGCCCCCCATCACCTTTGAGAGCTGCCGCTCCACCACTACCGACGGCACCATCCGCAACCTGACGGTAGACCGCCTGTGCGACCGGCCCTGCTTTGCCCGGGTGCGCGCCACCATCGACGTGCCCATCGACATTCTGTTCACCGACAGCCGCTGCGTTGAGTACATCGGTAAGGGCGTTGTGTCCGTGGAGCAGGATCTGCTCCTGTCCATCCCCGACGAGTCCATCGTCCCCTACACGCTGGAAGCCATGGTCAGCGCGATCTGTGTTTCCGGCACCTACCTGGGCAACAACCAGTTCAAGATGACCGTGTGCGTCACCATCATCATGAAGGTGCTGGCCAACGTGGAGATCCTTATTCCCAGCTACGGCTTCTGCACCATTCCCCCGGCCGAAGAGTTTGCCGATTCGGTCTGCGATGAGTTTTTCAGCCTTCCCTTGTTCCCGCCTGCCTCCCTATGCAACGAGGGAACGGTGCAGTCTACCGGCGGCACGTCCTGCCACCGCGGCTGCGGATGCGGCTGCGGCCACTGATACCAATGAAAAGAACCGCTCCACATTGGGGCGGTTCTTTTCGTACATAAGGGTTTACAGCATCTTGATCGGCTTGAAGTCCAGGTTCTTCACCACGTCCATCAGCACAGCGTCGGCTACGTCGTTGTCCAGGGTGATGGTGGCCGTCTTGGCTTCCAGGTCAACCACGCAGGCGGTCACGCCAGGCACCTTGCCCAGGCCTTTTTCAACAGCGGCCTTGCAGCGCACGCACATCATACCTTCGATCAGCATTTTCTTCTCCATGGTTTACTTCCTCCTTAATTCACAAGCTCCGGCACAGGGCCGTCAAACTTTTCTTCGCTGGATATCTCCGGCATGGGCGGCAGTTCCTCCAGGCTGGAAATACCGAAATGGCTCAGGAATTCCTCCGTGGTGCCATACAGGATGGGCCGGCCCAGCGTATCCTTGCGGCCAACCTCCTGGATCAGGTTCTTTACGGTCAGTGAGTGGATGGAATAATCGCACTTCACACCGCGGATCTGCTCCACCTCGGCCTTCGTTACCGGCTGACGGTAGGCCACCACGGCCAGGGTTTCCATCACGGCCTGGCTCAGGCTCTGCTTCTGCACGGGCTGCAAAAGCCTGACCACATCGGTGGAGTACAGTGCCCGTGTCGCCAGCTGCACCTGATGGCCGAACCGCTTCAGGCAGAAGCCGCGCTGGGCAAAGTCGTATTCGTCGCGCAGCTCGTTCAGCGCAGCTTCCAGCTCCGGCATGGATATATTCAGTGCCTTCGCCAGTTCCTCTACGCGCACGGCTTCGCCTGCCACGAAAAGGATGGCCTCAATGCGCCCCTTCAGGCTTCCTTCCTCACACATCGATCAACATCTCCTCGGGTAATTCTTCCTCACGCCGTCCGGGCAGGAGGATGATCTCGCTGTACACGTTTTCCTGCTCCAGGTGCATTTCGCCCAGCTTGAGCAGCTCCAGCATGGCCAGGAACAGGGTCACCACTTCTTCCTTGGTAGGGGCATCGCTGAACGCCTCGTCAAAGCGCATACGCCCCTTTTTACGGATGCCGTGGAGCAGCGTCAGCATGCACTCCTGCACGGTATGCTCGTCCCGGTGGATATCCCGGGGCGCGTAGTGGTTCACCTCGTCGGATTCATCCGCCGCAGGCTTCCGGGCCCAGATGCGCAGAAACGCCTCCGTCAGGCCTTCCAGCGTCAGGCCCACCAGTTCGGTTTCCTGGGGCGGAAGGGGGTATTCCTCCGGCAGCTTGGTGAAGATATCCTGCGCCGCCTTCTCAAACTCCTGCATGGCAGTAGCCGTTTCACGGAAACGCTTGTATTCCTCCAAACGGCGGATCAACGCCTGCTCGGGGTCTTCTTCGTCCTCGTCCAGCTTGGGCGGCTTGGGCAGCATAGCACGGCTCTTGATTTCCAGCAATGTAGCTGCCATCACCAGGAAGTCCGTCGCGTCGTCCATATCCAGGTCGGGCGCATTGCGGACGGACTCAATATACTGATCCGTGATCTCGCTGACAAAGATATCCTTGATGTCCACCTGCGCCTTGGTGATCAGGTGCAAAAGCAGGTCAAGAGGGCCGTCAAAGTCTTTGAGCTGAAATGTCATGGCCATAGGCTATTCTCACGCTCCGCCGGTCATTTTAAGGAACAGATTCAGCACCGCGCTGTACACCGTGGTGTTCACCGTGCTCAGCAGCCTGGACAGCACGCCGGAAAAGCACACCACCATCAGCACGATCTGCGCAATGCGGAAGGTCTGCTGATCCAGCTGAATCTTGCCCTTGAGCAGGGTATCGTTCACCAGGTGATAGCCGTCCAGCGGCGGAATGGGCAGCAGATTGAACACAGCCAGGGCCAGGTTGGTCTGCGCCATCAGAAGCAGGAACCGCTGCACATACATCAGCCAGGGTGCGTTCATCTGCTCAATCCACATGCTTTCCAGTTCGCCGTAAGCAATACCGTTGCCCACCATGTAGTAGGGGCTGATCAGGTATTCCAGCGTACCGTAATAGCTGCGCATTTCCGTCAGGAACTCACGGTTCCACATCAGGCCGTTGATGCCAACGCTCAGTGCCGTGCACAGAATGAACAGCGTCAGGTTGGTGGCAATACCAGCGATGGACACCAGGAAGTCATCCCGGCGGTAATTGCGGAAGTTGCGCGGATTCACCGGCACCGGCTTGGCCCAGCCCACGCCGATCACGATCATGGACGCCGTGCCCCAGGGATCCAAATGTTTGCGGGGATCCAGCGACAGTCTGCCCATCCACTTGGCCGTGGGATCGCCGCAGCGGTAAGCCACATAACCGTGGGCCACCTCGTGCAGGATCAGGCTGATAAGAATGGTCACAGCCGTGTAAAACACATAAACAACAAAGCCCAGCGGATCCGTGGTCAGAAAATTGATCCAGGATTGGAGCCGCGCCGTCAGAGAATAAAACATGACAAACCTCTTTTCATCAATTTGTCCACCATATCAGTCAACCAGGGTGATGCTTCCCCTATCCGCATCCATACGGTACCGCCTGCCCAGGGGCAGGGTGACCATCTCGCGCATGTGTCCGGCCTGCAGACCAGATAGCACCGGCACATCAACCTTGCTGAACACATCATGCAGCACTTCTTCCAGAGACAGGCCGCAGTTGGGGTCCTCAATCTCGCAGTCTGTGAAGCCGCCAAGGATAATACCGGCACACTCCGTCAGCTTGCCTGCATGGTACAGCTGATGGAAATACCTGTCCAACACATAGGTACGCTCGCCCACATCCTCAAGGAAAAGCAGCTTGCCGCGCACATCCAGGTCGTATGCTGTGCCGGTGCCTGCCGTTACCAGCGTCAGATTGCCGCCAACCAGCATACCCTCCGCCACGCCGCCGTGGATGCACTTCAGCGGCGTACCGTTCAGGTTGCGAATCTCCCTGTCGGGCTGCCCTGCCAAGGCATGCATCAGGCTGTCCGTGGTCGCGCCGGGGGCCATGGGGTTCGATTTAGGCATGGGCCCATGGAAAGTGCACAGGCCGCACCGCTCATGCAGCACCGTATGCAGCGTGGTAATATCACTGAAGCCGATAAACGCCTTGGGATGGGCGGCGATCATATCCCAGTCGATCAGGTTCAACATGCGGATGCATCCATATCCGCCCTTGATGCACCAGATGCCGTCCACCTCGTCATCAGCGAAGGCGTTCATCAGGGCCACAGCGCGTTCTTCATCCGTGCCGGACAGATAGCCGTACCGCCGTGAGCAGCTTGCATCCAGCTTCACCTTGAAACCCAGGCCTTCCAGGCGTTGCACCGCCTGCTGAACCAATTCGTCGATATTCTCTTCGTGGATGCAGCCGGAAACGCCCACCAAGGCCACTGTATCCCCAGGCAAAAGGGGCTTGGGAATGATCATTTCAGACACCTCACAGGCAATAGTGGAAGAAGGTCAGCACGTCCATCCAGCTGTCGCTTTCGTAGACGACCGTGGTGCTGTTTTCCAGGTGCGCACCGGGATACCAGCTGGCCGAGCGAGCCTTGTGGTGCAGCTTGTAGTTGACCTCAACCGTGAAGTATTCCGGCATAGGGAACATGCACTCAGCCTTGTTCAGCTTGGCGGCTTTCTCTGCGCCCTCGCGGATCAGCTTCACCGCCTTATCCGGATGGATGGACACACTGCCGTTGCCAATGCCGTAGCTCACCGGCACAGTCACGGCCTCCGGCACCTGCTCATGGAACCACTCGCACAGCATCTGATCGCCGGTAACCATCAGCACGGGCACACCAAACATGGCGGCCGTGAGGCTGTTCATCATCAGCTCGGAGCAGTATTCGCCGTTCACCTTCACATAATTGTTCTGGGTGTTCATGGTGTGGCTCAGAGGATTGCCGTCCCAGCTGGCCGCAGAATGATACCCCGTGAAGATCACGCCGTCAAAGCTCTCGTTGATGCCGCTCATCATGGAGTAAGGATCCCGGCCCCAGCCGCGGAAGATCTTGACGCATTCCGGCAAAAGACCAGGCTGGATATTCCTGGCGGAATCGTGGGAATCGCGCACGAAGATATCCTCTGCACCGCCCTGCAGCGCGCCCTCGCAGGCGGCTGCCACTTCACGGCTCATCTGGGTGGAGAAGGCAGGATAATCAGCCTTGTTCTTCTCGGTTTCGTCCCAGTGGGCAATGCCACAGGTGCCTTCGATATCAGACGACATAAAGATTTTGCGGATCATGCTTATTCCTCCTTCAGTAAATCAAGTACGCTGGCACACTGCAGCGCCACGCCGGGCATCAGGCAGGCTTCGTCCACACAGAAAGTGGCCGTATGCAGAGCCGTACCAACGCCGCTGCCAATGTCATAATACACACCGGGCGTGTCCTTCAGGAAATAGCAGAAGCTTTCAACGCCCAGGCTGGGTGCATCGCGGCGGACGATCTTCTCCTCGCCCACCAGCTGCTTGGCCAGGGCTTCCACCCGGGCATAATAGCCATCATGATTGTAGACTGCGCCGTAGCCAGGGGTAATGGTCACCTCTGCATCGCCGCCCATGCCGCGCGCCACGCCCTGGGCCACCGAAACGATCCGTTCCTTGAGCTTCTCCCGGGTCTGAGCAGCTAGAGTACGCATGGTGCCCACCATTTTCACTTCGCCGCAAATGATATTGTTGGCCGTACCGCCCTGAATGGTGCCGATGGTCACTACCGTCGGGTCGAAGGGCGAAATGGTTCTTGCCACCAGGCTTTGCAGGGCGGAAACAACCTGTCCGGCGATGACAATGGCGTCAACACCGGCCTCCGGATAGGCCCCGTGGCAGGTCTGTCCGCGGATGGTCAGGCGCAATTCATCGCTGGAGCCACTGACAAAGCCAGGCTTAGCAAAGAGCGTCCCGGCCTCGTACCGGGGATTCATATGCTGGCCGATCACGCAGTCCACCTTTGGATTCTCCAGGCAGCCCTGCTCCACCATCAGCTTACCACCGCCGAAGGTTTCCTCCGCAGGCTCAAACAGCCACTTCACCGTGCCCTGCCATTGATCCTTGTGCTGGCTCAGCCACATAGCGGAGCCCAACGCCAGTGCCATATGGGCATCATGGCCGCAGGCATGCATCACGCCTTCAACAGTAGAAGCGTAGGGCATTTCGCCGGGTTCTGTAACGGGCAGCGCGTCCATGTCGGCACGGATGGCAACGCAACGCCCCTCACCATTGCGGAGAATACCCATTACGCCGTGGCAATCTTCAAAGGTGTGCACCTCAATACCAAGGGCAGAAAGTTCCCTAATGATCAGCTGCTTGGTTTCCACCTCGCTGCCGCTGAGCTCCGGATGCTGGTGCAGCCACCGCCGCAGCTCTGTGACCCGGGGCATCACATCGGCAAGCTGCTCCTGCCAGTAGGTCATGGTCAATCGAAGTCCCTTCTTTCTTCCAGCATGCTGTCCAGCACAGTCACCACACGGCCGCCCTGATGATACACGCGCACCGGCCGCCGCGACAAAATGGAAATGGCTTCGTTCCGGTTGGTATGAGCCCAGTCTGCATAGTCCATATAGGGTACGCCGCCGCCCAGCAGATCCACCGTGTCGCCCACCTGCGCTTCGGGGATGTCCGTTACATCCACCATCATCTGATCCATGCACACCAGGCCAACTACCTGCGCCAGCTTGCCGTGCAGCCACACCTTGCCGTGCCCGTTGGACAGGCAGCGCGGATAGCCATCGCCATAGCCAACGCACAGGGTAGCAATGCGCGCATCGTAGTCCAGAATCATATCATCGCCGTAGCCCACCACTTCGCCAGCCTTCACGTCATGAATGCGGCTGATGGTAGTCCGGAACACCAGGGTTTCTTCGTCCTTATAGGGCATATGCTCGCTCCTGGCCGGACGAACACCGAACAACAGCGCACCCACGCGCACACGGCTGTGGTGCCACTGGGGATAGCGCACCAGCCCGATGCTGTCACAGATGTGCACATCCTTGATCTCCACGCCGGATTGCTTCAGCCAGGCATACATCTGCATCAGGGCATCGTGCTGCATCTCGTCACGCTGCGTTGTTACCAGACCCAGGTGGCTGAACATCCCTTCCAGACGGGCATAATGCAGTGCGTTGGCGGTTTTGGCAAGCTCTGCTGCCGCCTCTTCTGTGCAAGCAACGCCCAGGCGGTGGAATCCGGTGTCCACCTTCAATTGGAGGTGGGCATCCTTTTGCAATCTTGCCGCTGCTTTTTCCGCATCCAGCATTTCACCAGCGGAGGCAACCGTCAGCGTGATATCAGCTCGAATGCAGCTTTCAAGCATCACAGGCTCCGTCAGACCCATGACGAGGATCTCCCCCTGAACGCCATGCTTGCGTAATTCAAGGGCTTCCCGGGCGCAGCTAACGGCAAAGCTCATGCAACCGGCTGCCTGCAAAGCCTGGGCGATCCGAACCGCACCATGCCCATACGCATTGGACTTGATTACGCAGGTCACCAGAGCATCCGGCGCCAGCTCGCAGGCTGTGCGGTAATTCGCCGTCAGCTTGTCCAGATCAATGTCGATCCAGGTCCGCTTGAGAAAAAGCTCATCCATCACGGTCGCTTCCTTTGCAACATATCATTTCAGCCTGCTCCGTCGCATAGGCTGACACAGAAACATAAAGGAGGTCATGGCAATGAGTGAAACCAGCAACTCGCAGGATTTCGTCGTCCCCAGTGCCGAAAACTTTGATACAGAAAGCTTTGCCGGATCCATGCAACAGGTGTTGCAGGAAAACATCGGCAAATATGTGATCGTGGATTTCTTTATGGGCACGGGCAGCTTGCAACAGCGCGAAGGCTACCTCTATGACGTTGCATCACAGTTCATTGTGCTGTTTGATGAAATCAACCTGCACTATGTGGTCTGCGACATTTTCTCCATCAAGTTTGTTACCTTCCTGCTGCCCAACTACCGCCCCGGCCAAGTGCCTGCCCTGCTGGAAGCCCTGGAGAATGCCCAGAGGAACCTTCCGCAATCAGCCTCCGACAGTGCCGCAACCTCGGCCAGCGTGTCGCCGTCCCAGGCAGCCTATACATATGCCACCCGGAGCCGCCGCCGTTAACCTTCGCAGCGGCGCAGGAACTCCGCCTCGTCGATCACTTCAATGCCCAGCGTTTGAGCCTTGGTCAGCTTACTGCCAGCCGCCTCGCCAGCAACGACGAAGGCGGTTTTTTTGCTGACGGAAGAAGCCGCCGTGCCGCCGTGCTGGCGGATCAGCTCCTCCGCATCCTTACGGCCAAGAGTGGGTAGCGTGCCCGTGACCACAATGCTCTTGCCGGAGAACACGCCCTCCGCCTTGCCTGCGGATTCCTGGGGCTTGACGCCGATGGCCAGCAACCGGTCGATCAACTGCCGGTTTTCGTCAAAGGAGAAGAACTCCGTCACGCTCTGGGCCACGATATCACCGATGTCCGGCAGGGCTACAAGCTCTTCCTGAGTAGCGGCAGCCACCTTCTCCAGCGTACCGAAGGCATTAGCCAGGTCGCGGGCGGTTTTCCGGCCCACGTTGGGAATACCCACCGCAAACAGGAAAGCATCCAAGGTGCAGTCCTTGCTCTTTTCCAGGGCGTTGATCAGATTGGTGGCCTTCTTTTCCTTGAAGCCATCCAGCTCCAGCACGTCTTCCTTGGTCAGGTGGTACAGATCCGCCGGATCCTTCACGTTCATCTGATCGTAAAGTTGCACGGCGGTCTTTTCAGAAAAGCCCTCGATATCCATGGCGTCGCGGCTGGCGAAGTGGCTGATGCGGGCCACTGCCTGCGGTTTGCAGCTTTGCCGGTTCATGCAGAACAGGTGTGCACCGCGTTCGATCAGCTCGCTGCCGCAGGCAGGACACTGCGTCGGCTTCACAATGGCGGATTCATTCTCCCCCGGCTCGCCCACGCGTCCCATGATCTCGGGGATCACATCGTTAGAACGGCGGATCCACACCGGCGCACCGATGGCCACACGCTTGCGCTGGATGTCACCCCAGTTGTTCAGCGTGGCCTTGCGCACAGTGACGCCGTAGAAATCCACGGGTTCCAGGTGGGCCAGGGGCGTCAGCTTGCCGGTGCGGCCCAGCTCCCAGGTCACTTCCTGCAGGGTGGTGACGCTTTCCTCCGCCTCAAACTTGTAGGCCACAGCCCACCGCGGGAATTTCTCCGTAAAGCCCATCTGCTCGCGCAGATCAAAATCCCCTACCTTGATCACCACGCCGTCAATCAGGAAATCCAGGCTGCTTCGGGCCTGCTCAATTTCCTTGATGCAGGCGATCAGTTCCTCGCGGTTATGGGGCTTGCCCAGATAGTCGCTGACGGGCAGCCCGTTTTTCCGAAGGAAGTCCAGCATCTCCGGCTGAGAGGCATAGGGGGCATTCTCGATGGTGCCGATTTGGTAGAAGAACGCATCCAGCTTGCGCGAGGCCGTCACTGCCGGGTCCAGGTTGCGCAGGGCACCGGCGGCAGCATTACGGGCATTCTTCAGCGGCTCTTTGGCCGTCTGGTTGTACTTTTCCAGGGTGCTCAGGCGCATGATGCACTCGCCCTGCACCTCCAGCAAACCCTTGTACGGGATGCTCAGCGGCACGGCGCGCACCGTCTTCGCCTGGGGCAGGATCGCCTCGCCCGTCACACCGTTGCCACGGGTGGCAGCCTGCACCAGCTGGCCGTCACGGTAGGTCAGGTTCAGGGTCAGGCCGTCGAACTTGTACTCAACGTAATATTGCAGCTCGGTGCGGCCTGCCAGCTTTTCCGTGCGTCGGATCCAGTCCTCCAATGCATCAATGGACTGCACCTTGTCCATGCTCCACAGCCGGGTAATATGGGTGTGCTCCTCAAAGCCCTTGAGGGGTTCGCCGCCCACGCGCTGAGTGGGTGAATCCGGCAGGATCACGCCGCTCTCCTTTTCCAGGGCGACCAGCTGGTCATACATGGCGTCCCACTGCATGTCCGAAATAACGGACTCGCCCAGCACGTAATACGCGTGGGCGGTTTCGTTCAAGCGGTCGATCAGCGGGCGCATCTGCGCCACATAATCGGTCATGTTCAATCCTCCAGTTTCACAATGGGGGCAATGGACAGCGCAAACTCCTTCACGCCATATGCCGTGAACTCGATCTGGATGCGTGCTTCCGCGCCGTGGCCATGCAGGGCAACCACAACGCCCTCGCCAAACTTGCGGTGCATCACCCGGTCGCCGCGCTGGAACAGGCTTTGCATGGCACTGTCTGCGAACTCACGGGCCTTAGAAGGGGTAAAGCCCTTCTGCACACCGGGAATGCCCAGCGCATTGCCGCCCAGGGTCAGCTTGGGCTTGCCCAGGTCTGCCATGGCAGGCGTGGAGCGCATGCCATAGTTGGAGCCATAGCCCCGGGGCTGCGCCTGCTGGGGGGCGTTGCGGAAGGCCTGCTGCTTCTTTTGGCCCCACTCGTCTTCCAGCAGCCGTTCGGGGATCTCATCCAGGAAGCGGCTGGGCGCGTTATGGTTCACCTGGTTATACAGCATGCGCTGGCTGGCCCGGGACATGAACAGCCGCTTCTGGGCACGGGTGATGCCTACATAGCACAAGCGGCGTTCTTCCTCGACCCGGTTCTCATCCATCAGGCTGCGGGCCGAGGGGAAGATGCCCTCCTCCAGGCCGGTCATGAACACCGTGGGGAATTCCAGGCCCTTGGCGGAATGCAGTGTCATCAGGGTAATATATCCCCGGTCGTCCTCCTGCTGATCCAGGTCGGTCACCAGGGCCACATTCTCCAGGTAGTCTTCCAGGGTGGTGTTCTCCGTGGCGCGGGCAAATTCTTCCACTGCGCCCATGAATTCCTGAATGTTCTCCACGCGGGCGCGGCTTTCGTCAGTGTCCTCTTTCTGATACTGCTCCATCAGCCCGGTTTTCTCGATCAGAAGCTTCACGAAGTCCGTCAGGGGCAGAGCCTCCTTCATGGCCACCAGCATGGTCATCAGCATGAAGAAATCTCCCACGCACTTGCGCGGACGGGAGCTGAGGCTCTCGGGAATATCGCTCAGCGCGCTGTATAGCGGCATATCGTTGTCCCGGGCGTGGTTCACCAGCTCCTGCACAGTGCTTTCGCCAATGGAACGCTTGGGAACGTTGATGATGCGCCGCAGGGACACGTCGTCCGCCGGGTTCACGATCACGCGCAGATAGGCGATCACATCGCGCACTTCCTTGCGGTCGTAGAACTTCATGCCGCCGAACACCTTGTACGGGATGCCGGAGCGCATGAGCATTTCTTCCACCACGCGGCTCTGGGCATTGGTGCGGTACAGCACCGCCACATTGCCATAGGGTTCGCCGTGACGGTTCAATTGGCGGATGCGGTCCGCCACCCAGGCGGCTTCTTCCCGTTCGTCACCAGCAACATAGAGCTTGATAGCCTCGCCCTCGCCAGCTTCCGTCCACAGGGCCTTTTCCTTGCGTCCTGCATTGTGGGCGATCACCTGGTTGGCCGCATCCAGAATATTGGCCGTGGAGCGGTAGTTCTGCTCCAGCTTGATCACCTTGGCATCGGGGTAGTCCTTCTCAAAATCAAGGATATTGCGGATATCCGCGCCGCGCCAGCCATAGATGGACTGGTCGTCGTCGCCCACCACGCACAGGTTGCGGCTGTGGTCGGTCAGGAGCTTCACCAGCATGTACTGGGCGTAGTTGGTATCCTGGTATTCGTCCACCAGCACATAACGGAATTTGTTGCGATAATAATCCAGCACCGGCGGATGGTCCGCCAGCAGGGTCAGGGTCTTCACAAGCAGATCATCAAAGTCCAGGGCGTTCAGGGCCTTCAGCCGGGATTCATACTCCACGAAAACCTCGTGGATCATCTGGCAGCGGTAGTCCCGCTCGCTCTTGGCAAACCACTCGTCCGGGGACATCAGCTTGTTCTTGGCATCGGATATCTTTGCCTTGAGCTCCCGGGGCGGCAGAAACTTTTCGTCGATATTGAACCGCTTGAGGATTTCCTTGATCACCGCGCCCTGGTCGTCATCATCATAAATCACAAAGGAACGGGTATAGCCCAGCTTTTCGATATCCCTGCGCAGGATCTTCGCGCAGGTGGAGTGGAAGGTGGATATCCAGGCATCGTCGGCCTGGTCGCCCACCAGCTGGATAATACGCTCCTTCATTTCCTTGGCAGCCTTGTTGGTAAACGTCAGTGCCAGGATGGACCAGGGCTGCACGCCGTGATCCATCAAATTCGCCACGCGGCACGTCAGTGCGCGGGTCTTGCCGCTGCCCGCGCCTGCCAGAATAAGCACCGGGCCTTCCAGCGTTTCAGCAGCCAGCCGCTGCTGTGGGTTGAGCATACTAAGATCCATAAATTTACCTCAAACTTTCTATATTTGGAGCAACCTTACTTGATATCAATACCGTCCTTGGCCAGTTCGTCCAGCACATGGTTATAGCCTTCCGCGCCATAGAGCAGCGCGCGGTTCACCCGGCTAATGGTGGCAGAGGATGCACCCGTGCGCCGGGCGATCTCCTGATAGGTCACCTTGCTGCGAAGCAGTGCAGCCACCTCCAGCCGCTGGGCAATGCTGCGCAGCTCCGGGATGGTGCAGATATCCTCAAAGAAGCAATAGGCTTCTTCGACAGTATTCAGTTTCAGCACCGCCTTCATAAACAGGTCGGCCTGCTCGCTCTTGATTTTCGATTCGATCATAACGCCACTCCTTTCGTGCATGAGCCGTACTCTCGCACTTTACCGCACGAATCTATTATATCACGTTTTTCCCGGCCTGACCAGCAGGAATTAACCTTACAAAGCACATCTTTTGTCGGATGTGGTATGGTTTTTTCCGTCACATTCCATGCCAGGATGAAACTTGCACAAAACCCTTGACAAATAACGCTTTGAGGGCTATACTCTCCCCATCAGCCGGGTGCTGTGAGAGTGGCTCTCGCGGCACCCTTTGCGTTATGGAGGAGGAACCCCGATGGCGAAGATGCACGATCTGTTTGGCAGCAACGTATTCAACGATGCTGTGATGCAGGAACGTCTGCCCAAGGATACCTACAAAGCACTGAAGAAGACCATCGACGACGGCCGCCGGCTCGATCCCGCCCTGGCCGCTGTTGTTGCCCACGCCATGAAGGAATGGGCCGTGGAAAAGGGCGTGACCCACTACACCCACTGGTTCCAGCCCATGACCGGCATCACCGCCGAGAAGCACGACAGCTTCATCAGCCCCAAGGACGGCGGCCAGATGATCCTCACCTTCTCCGGCAAGGAGCTTGTCCGCGGCGAAAGCGATGCTTCCTCCTTCCCCTCCGGCGGCCTGCGTTCCACCTTCGAGGCCCGCGGCTACACCGCCTGGGACCCCACCTCCTATGCCTTTATCAAGAATAATGTGCTGTGCATCCCCACAGCCTTCTGCTCCTACGGCGGCGAAGCCCTGGACACCAAGACACCTTTGCTGCGCTCCATGGAAGCCCTGAGCAAGCAGGCTGTGCGCGTGCTGAAGCTCTTTGGCCGCGACGCGACCCGTGTCATCCCCACCGTCGGCCCCGAGCAGGAGTACTTCCTGGTGGATCAGAAGCTTTACGACCGCCGTATGGATCTGATCTTCACCGGCCGCACCCTTTTCGGTGCCAAGCCGCCCAAGGGTCAGGAAATGGACGACCACTATTTTGGCTCCGTCAAGCCCCGCATCAAGGCCTTTATGACCGAGCTGGACGAAGAACTGTGGAAGCTGGGTGTGCTGGCCAAAACCGAGCATAACGAGGCCGCCCCTGCCCAGCATGAAATGGCCCCCATTTTCTCCATCGCCAACATCGCCTGCGACCACAACCAGCTGACCATGGAAACCATGAAGCGCGTGGCCAAGAAGCACGGCCTGGTTTGCCTTCTGCATGAAAAGCCCTTTGAGGGCGTGAACGGCTCGGGCAAGCACAACAACTGGTCCATGACCACCAACACCGGCTATAACCTGCTGGAGCCCGGCGACAGTCCCTATGACAGTGCTCAGTTCATGCTGTTCCTGGTCAGCGTCATCAAGGCCGTGGATGATTATCAGGATCTGCTGCGCACCTCTGTGGCCAGCGCAGGCAACGATCACCGTCTGGGTGCCAACGAGGCTCCCCCGGCCATCATTTCCATGTTCCTGGGCGAGGAGCTCAACGAGATCCTGGATGCCTTTGAGTCCGGCGCGTCCTACCACAGCCGTGAGCATAGCGACCTGACCATCGGCGTTCATGTGTTGCCCAAGTTCCCCAAGGACAACACCGACCGCAACCGTACCTCGCCCTTTGCCTTTACCGGCAACAAGTTCGAGTTCCGCTCCCTGGGTGCCAATGCTTCCATTTCCGATGCCAACGTGGTGCTGAATACAGCCGTAGCCGAGTCCCTCAAGCAGTTTGCCGATGAGCTGGAATCCGCTGAAGACTTCAACGCGGCCCTGCACGACCTGATCGTCCGGGAGATCCGCAACCACAAGCGCATCATCTTCGACGGCAACGGCTACTCTGCCGCCTGGGTGGAGGAAGCAGAAAAGCGCGGCCTGCTGAACCTGCGCACCACCATCGACGCCCTGCCTCGGATGATCGAGCCGAAGAACATCAAGCTGTTCGAGGATCACCGCGTGTTCTCTGAAACCGAGATCCGCTCCCGCTTTGAGATCAAGCTGGAGGAATACGCCAAGGTCATCAACATCGAAGCCGAAACCGCCCTGATGATGGCCAAGCGCGAGATCCTGCCCGCTGTGATGAAGTTTACCGGCGACGTGGCCCGCCAGGCCAAGGCTATCAAGGATTTCTCCCCTGTGCTCACCGCACTGCCCGAGGAGAAGCTGCTCACCCAGCTCACCACCGAAACCGCCCGCCTGTCCGACAGCATCGACGCCCTGCAGGAGGCCATTACCAACGCCAACCACAGCGCAGATGCCTTCACCGCCGCCAAGTACCAGCATGATGTGGTGATCCCTGCCATGAATGCCGTGCGTGCTTCCGCCGATGAATTGGAAACCATCGTTGGTGCGGAATACTGGCCTTTCCCCACCTATGCAGAGCTGCTGTTCAACACCTAAGCGATATCAAAAAAGAACGCCCATCCGGGCGTTCTTTTTTTGCGGCATCAGCTGTGCTTGCGATACCAGTGGTAATCATAGCCGTAGTCGCTTTCCTCAGAGATGGAGGTCAGCTCAAAATGCACCACAGCGTTCTCATTCAGGTGCAGCTTCACAGCAACCCAGCCGTCGTCCGCATCCACATTGGTGGACTGGCACAGCGGCTGACCAGCCTTGCGCAGGAAATCCAGCTGGGCATTGGTCAGGGACGCAGGCTCACCCATATCATGCCAGGCCTTGAGGGGATTGCAGCACTTCTCGTCCACCGTGCGGGTCAGGAGGCCCACCGTGCCCTCGGCAGGCACATTCAGGTCGATATCCAGCTGCTCGCGACCTTCGCGGCAGATGTTCCAGGCCACGCCTTCATAGGAGCCATCCTTGCGGCGCATCAGCACCATGTGGTCGTCGCGGTACACACACTCGCCCTGGAGGTTATTGAAGAACGCAAACGTCCACAGGGTGGGCTTGGCGATCAACTGATTGGCGATCATGCCGAATCCGCCGTGGAACGGCCGCACCGGCACGCCCATTTCCTCGAACACATCGCCGAAGGTCCAGTAGGAATAGGAGGCCGCCACATCGCCGAAGCAAGCCAGAATGCCAGCGATATAAGCCGCATTCAGGTTGGTGTCGTGAATGGGGCAGAAGGGATTGTAGGAGGTGTTGAACTCCGTGATGTGCATCTCCATGCCCTTGTATTCCGGGAAGCTGTCGATGATATCACGGGTACCCTTCATTTCGCTGTACACGTCCTCCACCGAACGCATGGTGTGATAGAGGTACTTGCCCTTGTGCTCGGGCGTTTCGCCCATGTAGCAATGACGGGACACAAAGTCCAGGGGCAGCTTCTTTTCCTGACAGAAGGTCAGGAAGTCACGGATCCAGTCCGGGGTGGTGCTGCCGCCACAAACCGCAGGGCCGCCCACACGCATGTTGGGCAGGGCTTCCTTCACCGCCTGGGAAGTCACTTCATACAGGTGGAGGTACTTCTCCTTGTCCGCATTCTCCCAGAAGCCGGGTAGGTTGGGCTCATTCCACACCTCGCAGGGCCAGGTGGACACTTCCTCTTCGCCATAGCGGTCTGCCAGGTGGTGCAGCGTAGCCTTCACCATGTTGCACCAGGCAGCATCATCCTTGGGAGGTGTGGTGTTGCCCTTCCAGTAGAAAATGGTCTGGGTACCGCTGGCCATCTTTGCAGGCATGAAGCCCAGCTCCAGGAAAGGCTTGATGCCCTGCTCCTTGTAGTAGTCCATCACGCGGTCCAGATAGGTGAAGTTGTAGGTCACATGCTCCACGCCGTCGGCATCGGTATAGGGCTGATAGATCGCCATATCGTCGCTGAACAGGCCGTGGCCGCGGATGTGCTTGAAGCCAGCTTCCGCCTGGGCCATAGCCAGCTGATCCTGATATTCCTTCTGCAGGGCCAGACCCATGCGGCCCGTGCCTACGCAGAACGCGGCATTATTGGTGAAGGACGCCGTATCGCCGTGCTTAATGTTGATGGAGAGGTGTTTCATGCTTGTTCATCCTTTCAAAGTAAGGCTTTCGCCCAATCAAATACAAGTATCTGTCCGTGAGGCAGCTGGGCCTGCCGGGTGTCCGTCGCTTCATAAGGGGTGATATCCACCGGCACGGCTGCGCGCAGCGTGTCATCTGTCAGGTTCGCCAGGAAGTCGTCCATCATGCTGCGCTCAAACAGTACCGGCTGATGGGAGCACAGCACATGGGTGTGGGGCAGCTGGCTCAGCTTCTGCACGTTGCTGCGGTACTCCTTCACCCCCAGTGCCGCCGGGAAGAACAGCCACGTGCAGGGATTCCAGTCATCCGCCGTCAAAAGCAGCGAACGCTCCGGCACATAAACCACCGCGGAGCCCGGCGTATGCCCCGGGCAATGGATCACCCTGGCCGTCATGCCGCCCAGGTCGATGTCCCCTTCCTGCAGAACTTCCGGTAGCGGAATGTCATCCGTCATAAAGCCCGCATCTGTGGTCAGACCCTTGGCTTTGGCCTGGCCCAGCACCCGTTCGCGGGTTTCTGCGCCTGTATAGGTAACAAAATCCGGGATATCCTCTGCAAACATGCAAGTTTTCTCAAACCAGCGTGCACCCAGGGCATGATCGTGATGGCCGTGGGTCAAGAGCACCGTCAGCGGCAGACTGGTAATGGTTTTTACATACGCTTGCACATCTTCCGTGCCATAGCCGGTATCCACCAGCAGCGCAGCGTTGTCGCCCACCAGCAGGGTCATGCACACACCCATAGCATCCTTGATATGATGCACGCCAGGCAGCACTTCATTGGCAACAAAAGGCATTTCATCCGCCTCCTTTTGAATCAATTCATTCGACACAACCATGCGTATTTCCTGTTTATGCATTCTCATATGCCAAATGTGCCCTTGTTTATGCCAGATTGGAATGATATAATCAGCATGACTATTATGGAGAAGAAAGGAATATGACCATGACTACCACCACCAAGCGTCTTTCCTGGCTTCCTTTTCTGACCGAAGACATTCCCGCCGAGTACACTTCTTCCGCCCAGATCGCCCGGTTTGAGCTGAATCAGGCCATGAACAAGCTGGCAGCCGATAAAAAAGTCGAACTGAACGTTCTGCCCGTTCAGAGCGATGACTATACCATTGAGCAGCAGGGCGATACCCTGTGCATCACAGCTGGCGAACCTGGCATCCTGTACGGTGCCTACGCCCTGATGATGAACCTTGCCGCAGGCCGTCCCCTGCCCGAAGGCAGCCAGCAGCCCCGCTATGCCCTGCGTATGCTGAACTGCTGGGACAACGCCGACGGCTCCATCGAGCGCGGCTATTCCGGCCGCAGCCTGTTCTTTGAGGGCGGCAAGTTCGATTATGACCCCAAGCGCATGCGTCAGCTGGGCCGTTTGCTGGCTTCTGTCGGCCTGAACGTGATGTGCATCAACAATGTGAACGTGCGCTACCCCGCCGACCAGCTCATCGAGTCCTGGCTGCCCGAGCTGGCTGAGCTGGCCGCCATCTACCGTCCCTTCGGCGTGAAGCTGATGGTTTCCATCGACTATTCCGCCCCCATGCGCCATGGCATCCCCACGGCTGATCCCCTGGATGAGCAGGTGCAGGCCTGGTGGAAGCAGCAGGCTGCTAAGGTGTATGAAGCTGTGCCCGACCTGGCCGGTTTCCTGGTCAAGGCTGATAGTGAGCATCGCCCCGGCCCCTTCACCTATGGCCGTAACCATGCCGAGGGTGCCAACATGCTGGCCCGTGCGCTGAAGCCTTTTGGCGGCAAGCTGGTGTGGCGTTGCTTCGTGTATAACTGCCAGCAGGACTGGCGCGACCGCAAGACCGACCGCCCCATGGCTGCCTACGAGCACTATGCCTATCTGGACGGCCAGTTTGAGGACAACGTGATCCTGCAGGTCAAGAACGGCCCCTTCGACTTCCAGGTGCGCGAGCCTGTGTCTCCCCTGCTGTTTGCCATGCCCAAGACCGACCTGGCCATCGAATTCCAGCTGGCCCAGGAATACACCGGCCAGCAGATCGACATCTTCACCATGGCTCCCATGTGGAAGGAAGTCTACGACGATATGGGTGCCGACAAGGTGATGTCCATTGCCGCTGTGACCAACTTCGGCCGGGACGAAAACTACACCGGTCACCCCTTTGCCGCGGCGAATCTCTTCGGCTACGGCCTGTTCGCCTGGAACCCCGAGCTGCCGCCGGAGGCCATCGTCCGCATGTGGGTGTGCCTGACCTACGCCATGGATCAGTTGAGCCAGGACGCGCTGGTGGATCTGCTCATGGGCAGCCGCCGCACGTATGAAAAGTACACCGCTCCCCTGGGCCTGGGCTGGATGGTGAGCCCCAACCACCACTACGGCCCCAGCCCCAGCGGCTATGAATACCAGGCTTGGGGCACCTACCACAAGGCCAGCCGCGATGCCGTGGGCATCGACCGTACCGCAAGCGGCACCGGATATCTCATGCAGTATCCCGAGAGGTTCCAGCAGCTCTACGGCACGCCCGAATCCTGCCCCGACGTGCTCAAGCTGTTCTTCCACCGCCTGCGCTACGACTATGTGATGGCCGACGGCCGCACGCTGATCCAGCGCATCTACGACGACCACTTCGAAGGTCTGGAAGAAACCCGTGCCATGGCTGAGACCCTCAAGGCTCTGCCCCTGCCCGAAGCCGACAAGGCCGAGGCCCTGGAGCGCATGGAACGCCAGCTGGTCAACGCCCGCGAGTGGTGCGACATCATCAACAATTTCTTCTACGGCTACTCCGGCGTGGAAGACGCCCACGGCCGCAAGATCTACTAAGCCAAGCAAAACCGCCTGCCGATACGCTCGACAGGCGGTTCTTTTTATTGTTCAAACCGGAAGGAGTAGAAGTCATACTGGCTGCCCGGCAGGAAAACGAAGCTTACCGTGCACACGCCTGGCATCACATCCACCCGGAAGGACTGCTGGCTGCGGCCTGTGCCCTTGAACTGCGCCAGAGTGGTCATCTGCTCGCCGTTTTCGTTCTCAAAGCGGATGGTCACCGGGTTGGTTTCCAGCGGCGTTGCACCGTCCAGTGCCAGTGTGGCTTCGCGGCAGTCGCCGAAGTCCATCATGCCGTACACCAGGGACACATTGTTGCCAATGTCCAGGATGCCTTCGTCCGTTCTGCGGAAGCTGTCGCCGTACACGGTATCGGCTTCAAGAGCGGTCAGTTGCTGCCAGGCGCGACTCTGCTTGGTGAAGGAGAAGCCCTTCAGGTGCACCTTTGCACCCATCGAGAAGCAAATGGTCTGCACGCCGGTCAACCGCCTGGGCAGCTTATAGGTTTCCGTCTGATACACGTTCCACTGGCTGGGTTTCTGGTACGGCAGAACCGCCAACACTTCGCCGCCGTTGCGCGGATCGCCCAGCCACATGGTCATGTCGTAATGTGCACTGTCCAGCGCAAAGATCGGCAGGGTGATCTCATCCGAGCCCACCGGACCGAAGTCTACCTGCTGGTAGCCCACCATGCTGTAACCATCCCGGGCAAAGGACACGCCCTGCTCGTTGCCGGATCCGATTTCGCCGTCGGTAAAGCTGTACAGGCCCGCTGTCACAAAGCCGTAGGGATCCAGGTTAGGCTTGCCAATGCCCTCAATGTGGATCTCTTGCTGAGAAATCAGTCTGGGATGGGCATAACCATTGTTGCAGGTGGCGCGCAGGAAAATGTCGCCGTCGCCCAGGGCATGCACGGTCACGGTTCCCTCACCGGCTTCCACCGTACCACAGGGTGAATCAATGCCCTTGTCCGTAGTCAGGCGGTAGCTGATAGGCTGTACATCGGCATTTTCCGGCCAGCAGCGCACTGCAAAGGTTACACTGCGCCGGTCAGCATTTAGGTTGGTGCTGCCGAGAGGAGCCAGCTCAATGCGACGAACAGGAACCTCCGCGGGCATGTTGTCTTCGACATATGCCGCATGGCTCGCAGCCCCTGACCGACGGTCGGTCGGTTTTGCTTCAAGCTCAAGAACTTCCGTTTCTTTGCCAGGAGAAGCAACTTCCACGCGAATGATGCCCGGCTCGGTACCAGCACCCACAATAGCCAGCAGCTTGCCGCTGAACAGCCTGCGGGTGTTGGTCTTGTAGGCCTCGGTATCGGTGCTGTCGCCGTTATCCAGGCCCAGCAGCACGCCGCCGGTCACCTTCACATGCACGCGGTCAACTGCATTTTCCACCGGATGGCCCTGCGCATCCACCATGCTGATGGTCACAAAGGTCATGTCCTCACCGTCTGCGAGCAGGCATTTGTCTTCTGCATCCAGGCAAATGGCCGCACTGTCGCCGGAAGTATAGCGGCTTTCCTCAGCGATGATATTGCCAACCGCATCATACGCCCTGGCGCAAAGCTCGCCGGGCTCAAAGGGCACCTGCCAGATGGGCAGGCACTTCGCCGCATCCAGGCGATCCACATCCTTCACGCCAAGGGAGCGGCCATTGAGCATCAGCTCGCACTTCACGCCGGTGGTCATCACCGCCACGTCGATCATCTGCCCCGGGTTCCAGTCCCAGTGGATGCCGATGTGCGCCATGGGTTCATCCGTCCAGATGGCACGGCACAGGTACCAGTACTCCTTGGGGAACACGGCCGTGTCCATCATGCCGAAATAGCTGTTCCGGGTATGATAGGGCGTGGGCTCGCCAATATAATCAATGCCTGTCCACAGGTATTGGCCCAGGGAGAAAGGCGTGTTCAGGTCATCCACCAGGCATTTGCGCATGTCCTTGGTGCCCCAGCTGGTGTTGCTGTTGCCCAGGGACGAGCACTGCTGGTCTTCGTCAGACAAAATCGGCGCGCTGGCCGGGAAATGATAGATACCCCGGCTGGAAAGAGCCGAAGCCGTTTCACTGCCGTAGATCAGCCAATCCGGATGCGCCTCATGGTGGGTCGTATAGTACTTCTCGCCATAGTTGTAGCCTGCCGCTTCCACCAGATCGGCGCACTTCTGCGCGCCCTCCCAGGGCATGAAGTTGGAGCCGATGGTCACCTTGGCGTTGCCCTTGGGATCGTGCAGGCGCACCTGCTCATGCAGCATTCGGGTGATGTCCTGGCCGTGTTCGTCCACATGGGTGTCCAGGATTTCATTGCCAATGGACCACATCAGCAAACACGGGTGATTCCGGTCGCGCCGCACCCAGCTGGCCACATCGCTGGCCGCGCATTCCTTGAAGAACCGTGCATAGTCGTAGGGATTCTTCGGCCGCTCCCACATGTCGAAGGCCTCGTCCACCACCAAGATGCCCATCTCGTCGCACAAGTCCATGACCTGCTTGGCAGGCGGATTGTGGGAGGTGCGCAGCGAGTTGACGCCCATATCCAGCATGGCTTGCAGCTGACGACGAGCCGCTTTGACGTGGAAGGCGGAACCCAGCGCACCCAAGTCATGATGCAGGCACACGCCCTTCAGCTTGATGTGCTTGCCGTTGAGGAACAGGCCCTCGTTGGCATCGTAGCGGAACTCGCGGAAACCGATATGCTGGCGGATCATCTGTTCACCCAGGCTTGTTTCCAGCGTGTAGCAATAAGGATCATCGCAGCTCCACAAATGCGGTGCATTGGTGGTCACGACCGCCGTTTGGCTGGCTGGGGCTACCTCGGCCACCAGCTGACCGTTACGGTCAAACAGCTTATGGCAAAGCACAGCATCGCCCGCGCCGACGATCTCCGTTTCAATGGTCAGCGTCCAGCAAGCGTCCTGGCGCGTCATATGGACATAAGTGCCGTCCAGGGGCATATGGTGCTTGTCCAGCACATGCAGCGTCACATCGCGGTAAATGCCCGCGCCGGAATACCAGCGTGTGTTAGGGCTTGTGTGACGGATGTGCACCATCAGCTCATTTTCGCCTGCGTGCAGCTTGCCCGTCAGTTCTGCGTCGAAAGCTGTATAGCCGTAGCGATGCGTACATACAACCTCCCCATTCAGCAGCACATCACAATCCATGTACACGCCGTCAAAGCGCAGGAGCCACACTTTGTCCAGGTCGCTATCCTGCACCGTGATCGTACGGCGGTACCAGGCGTCGGCATTCTCATACAGGTTATGATGGTTTTCAATCAGAAAATCATGGGGCAATGCCACGCTGCGCCAGTCAGCCTTTTGCGCATCTTCCAGCGTGCTGCCGTTGGCCAGCTTGGTGAACATCCATCCATCGTGAAGCAGCCTTTGCATAGGAATCCTCCCATACCAAGTTTAGTATAACGTTTTCTTCGCCATATTCAGAGCAATTCCTGCATGAAAACAGAAGATAAGCACCGACTTTGGTCTGTTTTTGCAGAAACAAACCGACTCGTGGTCTGGTCGGTTCTGGTCATAAAATGTACATTTGACAAACGCTTACACCGCGGGATACAATAAGATTGACAAGGAGGGAATGAAGATGAAGCTTATCTTTCTTGGAGCTAACCATGAGGTGACCGGCAGCCGCACGCTGCTGGAGTGGTCTGCCGGACGTTATGCCATGATCGACTGCGGCATGGAGCAGGGCGAAAACATTTATGAAAACGCTGAAATGCCCATCCCTGCCAGCCAGGTCGAATATGTTTTCCTGACCCATGCTCACATCGACCATACAGGCCTTCTGCCCCTGCTGTACCGGCAGGGTTTCCGCGGCAAGGTGTATACCACCAAGGAAACCAGCAACCTGTGCTCTATCATGCTGGCCGACAGTGCCCACATCCAAATGATGGAGGCGGAATACAAGTCCCGCAAGGCGCAGCGAGCTGGCTTGCCGCCCGTGGAGCCCGACTACAACATGGAAGACGTGAACGCCCTGCTCAAGCTGTTCCGTCCCTGCAACTACCTGGAACCCATTCGTGTGGACGAAGGCCTGACCGTCCGCTTCACCGACATCGGCCACCTGCTGGGCAGTGCCGCCATCGAGCTGTGGTGCACCGAGGGCGACGTGACCAAGAAGGTAGTCTTCTCCGGCGACGTGGGCAACTACAATCAGCCCATTCTGAACGATCCCCAGACCGTTGCCAAGGCGGATTACCTCATCGTCGAATCCACCTACGGCAACCGCCTGCACGAAAAGCGGCAGGATCCCCTGCCCATGCTGACCAGCGTGATCCAGCGCACCCTGGACCGCGGCGGCAATGTGATCATCCCGTCCTTTGCCGTGGGCCGCACCCAGGAGCTGCTCTATTTTATCCGCGAGATCAAGCAGCGCGGCCTGGTCAAGGGGCACGACGGCTTCCCCGTTTATGTGGATAGCCCCCTGGCCAACGAAGCCACCGCTGTTTTCCTGCAGTGCGACACCGCCTGCCTTGACCCCGATGCCCGGGCCGTGATGGCAGAAGGCGTGAACCCCATCGCCTTCGACGGCCTGGAGTGCTCTGTGACCGCGGATGAATCCAAGGCACTGAACACCAACAAGACGCCCAAGGTCATCATTTCTGCCAGTGGCATGTGCGATGCCGGCCGTATCCGCCACCACCTGAAATACAACCTCTGGCGGCCGGAATGCACCATCCTGTTTGTGGGCTACCAGTCCAACGGCACCCTGGGCCGCGCCATCTACGAAGGTGCCAAGACCGTGAAGCTCTTTGGCGACGAAATCGCTGTGGAAGCCGAGGTCGCCCTGCTGCAAGGCGTCAGCGGCCATGCCGACCGCGACGGCATCATCAACTGGGTCACCCGGTTCGAGAAGGTGCCGGGCCGCATCTTCGTCAACCACGGCGAGGATGACGCCTGCATGGCCCTGGTGCAGTCCCTGAGCGACAAGCTGAATACCACCGTGGAATCCCCTTACAGCGGCTCTGAATATGATCTGCTGGCGGATGAATGGGTCTACCAGGCCAAGCCCGTCCGCTACAAGCGCGAAAAGAAGCAGGCCCAGCCCGCTGCACCCAAGGAGAACAAGTCCAGCAAGGCCTACAATGCCCTGCTGGACGCTGCCCGCCGTCTGCTGGAAGCCACCCAGAAATACCGCGACCTGGACGCCCGGGAGATCCAGAGCATGACGGACAAGATCAACCATATGATCGACGAAATGAAGAACTGACAAACAGAGCCGGGAGCGACTTGCTCCCGGCTCGTTTTTACATATTACTCAGATATTCCTTCAGGCTGGGCACCTTCTGGCCGTTCAGCTTCACGTCGCTCCCGGCATGCAGCATGGACTGAAGGATCGCCTCCTCCGTGGCCTCGCCTACCGCGCGGAACGGCAGGTTCATGTCATCCTCGCACAGCACCCGGCCTGATTCGAAGTGGCCCTTTTTCACCCTTGGAGCCGTGGTAAAGCCCACGGCGATCTCACCGCTGCCATGCCCGATGTAGGAACCCAGCCGCGCCATGCCTACGCTGCAGCGGCGCAGCATACGCTTTAACTGGCGGCAGCTCAGCGGCAGATCAGTGGCAACGATCATGATGATCGACCCCTTGTCGCACTCCGCCAAGCCCTCCGGCAGGGTGGCCGCGCGGAAATCTGCCGACGCGCCGTAATTGCTCTGCACCAGAACGCCAACAGTGAACACCTCCCCGTCAAGCTCGATCAGGCGCGAAGAAGAACCAATGCCGCCCTTCATGCCGTAGCAGATCGTGCCCCGGCCTGCACCCACTGCCCCTTGGGCAAAGTCAACATCCGCCGCATTGATGGCAGCGAGGACCTCTTTTTCGCCCACCGGGCGTTTGGCAATATCACTGATGCCGCTGTCGTTGCATTCGCACACCACAGGGTTCACTGTGGTCAGCCGGAAGCCATCCTTGGCGCACAGATCAACCATGTAGCTCACCAGGGCGTCGTGTACCTTGCCCACATTCAGCGTGTTGGTCAGCGCGATGGGCGTTTCAAGGGTGCCTAGTTCATCCACTTGAACCAGGCCCTGGCTTTTGCCAAAGCCATTGAACACGCAGGAAGCCGCCGTCAGTTTATTCGTGTAGGGATTGGCGGGCGGCGGCATGACCACCGTAACACCCGTATGGCAATCGCCCTGGTCAATGGTGGCATGACCCACCCGCACGCCAGGCACATCCGTGATCAGATTCCTCTCGCCATGGGGCATCCGGCCAATGGATAATTTCATAATAAAAGCACCTTCTTTTGCAGATTGTTGAATCTTTTCGATGCCGCCCCTTCATTTCCTGCCCGGTGCAGGAAAAAACGCTTTCCTGTCAAACTATTTAGAATATTCACGCTTGCAGAAAGGTTGATAACCATGTCCCACCGTCCGTTGATCGGCATTACCGCCGGACTGAACGATCAAGAGAAATTCCACATGCTGAGCCGATATTTTATGGAGGCACTCTGCTCCTGCGACGCGCTGCCCGTGATGCTCCCCCTGACCTGCGATGGCACGCTGCTGAACGCCTATCTGAACAAGCTGGACGGCGTGCTGTTCTCCGGCGGCGCGGATGTGGATCCCCTGCTATTCGGCCAGTATCAGAAACCCGGCTGCGGTGCCATCAGCCCCCTGCGCGACGCCCACGAGCTGGCCTTGGCCAAGCTGCTCATCGACCGCAAAGACAAGCCTGTTCTGGGCGTGTGCCGCGGTTTTCAGGTGATGAACATCGCCCTGGGCGGCGATATCTATCAGGACATTCCCAGCGAATATGAAAGCGAAGCCCTTGCGCACCGTCAAAAACAGCCGGAGTACTATCCCTCACACCCGGTGGACGTTACGCCCGGTTCTCTGCTGGAGAAGATTACCGGTCAGCAGACGCTGATGGTCAACTCCCTGCATCACCAGGCAGTCCGCCACATCAAGGGCTGGAACGCCTGTGCCGTCGCCCCGGACGGCATTGTGGAAGCCGCCGAAATGCAGGATCATCCCTTCTTTGTGGGTGTGCAATGGCACCCGGAACGCCTGTGGGAAAGGGATGCCGCCTCCGCAAAGCTGTTCCAGGCTTTTGTGCAGGCGTGCAGAAGCTGAGCGCACCCCTGCCGATTGTTCATTTTTGCAGGATTTGTACACCAAAAGTGCAATCCGCGCCTTGACAATCAAACATGTAACCTGTATGCTATTCTTAATCATAAAAATCGGCTGGCAATGCTTTATGCCGATCAATATGTTAGGAGGTAATCACTATGAAAAAGGTGCTTGCTCTTGTATTGTGCCTGTGTGTGCTGCTGGGCTGCGTTCCCGCCCTGGCTGCTGACACCACCTACAATGCTCTGTACAGCAGCGAGGTTTCCACCCTCAACTACCTGACCAGCTCCAACACCTGGGATCAGACCGTTGGTGCCAACGTCATCGACACCCTGGTGGAGTATGACAGCTATGCTCAGGTGCTGCCCGGCCTGGCCGAGAGCTGGGAAGTGTCCGAGGACGAACTGACCTGGACCTTCCACCTGCGCAAGGGCGTGAAGTGGTATGACCACACCGGTGCCCCCGTGGCCGAAGTGACCGCCAACGACTTCGTTTCTGCCCTGAAGTATGTGCTGACTGCCGAGTATGAGTCCAGCGTGTCCTACCTGGTGACCGACGCTGCTCACATCGTCAACGCAGCCGAGTATGAGCGCGGCGAGATCACCGACTTCTCCCAGGTCGGCGTGAAGGCTGTTGACGACTACACTCTGCAGTACAACGTGACTGTGCCCACCCCCTACTTCGTTTCCTGCACCACCTACGGCTGCTTCATGCCCGCCTATGGTCCCCTGCTGGAGGAACAGGGTGCTGAGTTTGCCACCGCCAACGACAAGATGTACTACTGCGGTGCCTACTACCTGTCCGAGTTCGAGCCCCAGGTGAAGCATGTGTACAGCAAGAACCTGAACTACTGGGATGCTGCGAACGTGCACATCGAGAAGATCGAGCGCATCTACAACGCCGAAGCTTCCACCCTGGCTCCCATCATGGCCCAGCGCGGCGAGGTCGACTCTGCTGAGCTGAGCAACGACATCGTGGAAGAGTGGCTGTCCACCAACCCCGACATCGTCATCCGCGACCGTGCCATCCCCGATTACAGCTACTTCTATTGCTTCAACTTCGATCCCCAGTACGATGCCGAGTACGAGCCCGACAACTGGCTGATCGCTGTGAACAACGTGAACTTCCGTCAGTCCATCATGAAGGCTTTCGATCGTCTGTACTCCATGCGCGCCATCGAGCCCACCGATCCTGAGTCTGTGCTGCAGAACACCATCACCCCCAAGACCTTCGCCGCCGTGGACGGTGTTGACTTCACTGAGCTGGCTCCCTTCGAGGGCGTTCAGGATATGTACTTCAACGCCGATGCTGCCCTGGAATACAAGGCCAAGGCTATCGAAGAGCTGACCGCTGCCGGTGCCAAGTTCCCAGTGAAGATGGTGCTGACCTACAAGTCCGGCGACACCGACTGGGAGAACGAGTACATCCTGCTCAAGCAGCAGCTGGAAAGCGTGCTGGGCACCGATTACATCGAGTGCATCCTGATGGCTGGCCCCTCCGAGTCCTTCCTGTCCAAGACCCGTCGTGCCGGCATGTACAGCTTCATGCGCTGCAACTGGGGCGGCGACTTCGTTGATCCCGCCACCTGGACCGATCCCTTTGCTGAGTCCTTCAACGACGACGGCACCCACAAGGGCAACTCCTACAACAAGATGGACAAGATGCTGGACGGCGACACCTATCCCGAAACCAAGGCTACCCTGGAAGCTTACTATGCTGCCGTGGCCGAGGCGAAGGCTGTGACCGCCGACACCAAGGATCGTTACACCAAGTTTGCCGCCGCCGAGCGCATCCTGCTGGATAACGCCATGGTCGTGCCCTACTTCATCATGCCCGCCACCTACCAGGTGTCCAAGCTGAACATCTTCGAAGGCCAGTACGCTCCCTTTGGCGTGAGCAACCTGCGCTTCAAGTATCAGCACCTGCATGACGACTTTGTGACCATCGCCGAATACGAAGCTGCTGAGGCTGCTTGGCTGGAGGCCCTGGGCAACAAGTAATCTGCGGACACAATCCGTATTTTACGGGAGAACCCCCAACTGCACAGACGGGGGTTCTCCCTTCCCTTGTTTTTACCGGTTCTATTTTTTCATGGCTAACGGGCGGCGCACGAACCCCCGCAGGTCACCAATCCACCTAACACCAGGCGGTTTTTCCGCCAAGAGAGGAAGTTGAACGTGGCAAAATACCTGGCAAAGCGGTTTTTCCGCTCGTTCATCACACTGTTTATCATTCTCTCCATCGTTTTCATTCTCGTTCGGCAGATGCCCATTGAGGGCTACTTCCCCAACATCGAGAAGATGAGCGAGGAGCAGATCCAGAACGGCCTGCACCAGATGGGCCTTGACCAGCCAGTCCTTGTGCAGCTGGGCAATTTCTTTAAAAACCTGATCCTTCACGGCGATCTGGGCACTTCCCGTATCTATCGTAATAACGTGCCCGTGACCGAGATCCTTGCCCCGAAGATCCCTGTTTCCATCAAGCTGGGCTCGCTTTCGCTATGCGTTGCTCTGCTGCTGGGCCTGCCCATGGGTACGCTGATGGCCAAGTACAAGGGCAAGTTCTTCGACCACCTGGGCACCGGCTTCATCGTGCTGATTAACGCCGTTCCCGCTGCCGTGTATTATCTTTTCATCCAGCTCTACGGCACCGAGTTCCTTGGCATCAGCATGCTGTTTGACCCGGACAAAGTATCCAGCTGGATCCTGCCGGTGTTCTCCATGTCCCTGGGCAACATCGCCTACTACGCCATGTGGCTGCGCCGCTACATGGTGGATGAAAGCAAGAAGGACTATGTGATGCTGGCCCGCATCAAGGGTGCCAACGAAAACCGGATCATGTTCAAGCACATCTTCCGCAATTCCTTCGTACCGCTGGCCCAGTACATCCCCACCTCCTTCCTGAACACGGTAATCGGCTCCATTTATATCGAGTCCCTTTACTCCATCCCCGGCATGGGCGGCCTGCTGGTGGACGTGGTCAAGAAGCAGGATAACGCCATGGTGCAGGGCATTGTGCTGCTGTACGCCTGCGTGGGTGTTATCGGCCTTCTGCTGGGCGACCTCATGATGGTTACCCTTGACCCCCGTATCAACTTTGCCAAGAAAGGAGGCGACCGCTGATGGCACTTCTCAAACATCCCAAACTGGAAGAACTGGAGCAGCACTGCTCCGAAGCCCTGCAGGAAGACCTGTCCGACGCGGCCCTGTTCTCCTATGCTGAGTTTGACGAAGCCGAGGTCGAACGCACCGGTGCCAGCAACTACTCCTACTGGCGTTCCACGCTGCGGGCCTTCAGCAAGAACAAGATGGCTATGTTCCTGCTGATCCTGATGCTGACGGTGGTTCTGTTCACCTTCATCCAGCCTCTGCTCCCCGGCCAGTTTGATCCCTTCCAGGTCAACAATAACCCCACCACCGGCCTGCCCCTGAAGAACAAACAGCCCAACAGCGTACACTGGCTGGGCACCAACTCCATCGGGCAGGACCTGTGGGCCCGCATCTGGAGCGGCACCCGCACGTCCCTGTTCATCGGCATTGCCGTGGCTATGATCGAGGCTGCCGTGGGCATCCTGATGGGCGTTCTGTGGGGCTATGTCCGCAAGCTGGACTTCCTCTTTACTGAGATCTACAACGTGCTGGACAATATCCCGTCCACCATCGTGCTGATCCTGGTTTCCTTCGTGCTGAAGCCCGGCGTTGGTACCATCATCTTCGCCATGAGCATCACCGGCTGGATCGGCATGGCGCGCTTTGTCCGCAATCAGGTTCTGATCATCCGTGACCGCGACTACAATGTGGCTTCCCGCTGCCTGGGTACCAACACCTGGCGCATCATTATCAAGAATCTGCTCCCATACCTGGTGTCGGTCATCATGCTTCGCATGGCCCTGTCCATTCCCGGTGCCATCGGCAGCGAAGTGTTCATCACCTACATCGGCCTGGGCCTGCCCGCCACCACGCCTTCTCTGGGCAACCTGATCAACGAGGGCCGCAAGCTGATGATGAGCCCCAACCTGCGCTATCAGCTGATCTACCCCACCATTCTTCTGTCCATTGTCACCGTTTCGTTCTACATGGTCGGCAACGCCTTCTCCGATGCTGCCGATCCCAAGAACCACATTTAACGAAGGGAGCGTAACGATATGCAGAAACCTATTCTTTCCGTCCGCGACCTTCATGTGAAGTTCAAGCTTCGCGGCCGCGTGCTCCACGCCCTGCGCGGCGTTAACCTGGATGTGTTTGAGGGTGAAAGCCTGGCCATCGTGGGTGAGTCCGGCTGCGGCAAGTCTGTTCTGAACAAGAACTTCATTGGCCTATTGGATCAGAACGGCTTTATCGACCAGGGCAGCATCAGATACTTCGGCATGGGCGACAAGATGCGCAACCACCCCGCTGCCGGTCATGACCAGGAAGGCCGCCCCTTTATCGACATGGCCCAGTTCAAGTCCAACGACGACTGGCTGCGCATCCGCGGCAGCGAAGTCTGCATGATCCCCCAGGACCCCATGACCAGCCTGAATCCGCTGAAAACCATCGGCTGGCAGATCAGCGAGGCCCTCGAACTACACCGCGGCATGCAGGGCAAAATGGCCCACGACGAGGTGATCCGCATCCTGCAGGATGTGCGCATCGACGATCCCGAACGCCGCTACAAGCAGTACCCTCATGAGCTGTCCGGCGGCATGCGTCAGCGCATCGTCATCGCCATCGCCATCGCCTGCCAGCCCAAGATCCTCATCTGCGACGAGCCCACCACCGCCCTGGACGTGACCATCCAGGCACAGGTGCTGACGCTCCTCAAGGAACTGAAGGAAAAATACAAGCTGACCATCATCTTCATCACCCATGACCTGGGCGTTGTGGCCAACATTGCCGAGCGTGTTGCAGTCATGTATGCCGGCGATATCGTCGAATTGGGCATGGTCAACGAGATCTTCTACGAGCCCCAGCACCCCTACACCTGGGCACTGCTTTCTTCCCTGCCTCAGCTGGGCCACCGCGGCGAGGATCTTTACTCCATCAAGGGCACACCGCCCAACCTGTTCAAGGAAATCAAGGGCGATGCCTTCGCGGCCCGCAATCCCCACGCTTTGGTCATCGACCATAAGGAGCAGCCGCCGTATTTCGAGGTGTCCCCCACCCACAAGGCCCGCACCTGGCTGCTGGATCCCCGTGCGCCCCAGGTGGAGCCCCCGGCTGCGCTGCGCAAGATCAAGGATATTGGAGGTGTGAAGCATGGCGAATGACCGCGAGATCATCCTCAAGGTACGCGACCTGAAGGTTGCCTTCGGCTCCCGCCGCAAGCGTTTTGAGGCCGTCAAAGGCGTCAGCTTCGACGTGTACAAGGGCGAAACCTTCGGTATCGTAGGCGAATCCGGCTCCGGCAAAACCACCATTGGCCGCAGCATCATCCGCGTTTATCCCGCTACCAGCGGCTCCATCAAGTTCCACGACAAGGAAATCACCGGCCGCATCAGCAAGGAGCTGGACCGCGAGATCACCAACAAGATCCAGATGATCTTCCAGGACCCCATGGCTTCGCTGAACGAGCGCGCCAAGATCGACTACATTGTTTCCGAAGGCTTGCAGGGCCGTGGCTTCAGCAAGAAGGAGATCAGCGAGAAGGTCACCCAGGCCCTGAACGACGTGGGTCTGCTGCCTGAGTTTGCCTCCCGCTTCCCCCATGAGTTCTCCGGCGGCCAGCGGCAGCGCATCGGCATTGCCCGCGCGCTGGTGATGAACCCCGAGTTCATCATCGCCGACGAGCCCATTTCCGCCCTGGACGTGTCCATCCGCGCCCAGGTGCTGAACCTGATGAGCCAGCTGCAGCGCGAGCGCGGCCTGACCTATCTGTTCATCAGCCACGACCTGAGCGTGATGCGTTTCATCTGCGACCGTATCGCTGTTATTCACAAGGGCCGTATCGTCGAAATGGCTGAAACCGAGAAACTGTTCGAGCATCCTCTGCACCCGTATACCAGGGCCCTTTTGTCCGCCATCCCCCAGCCCAATCCCGATGTGGAAAAGAACAAGGTGCTGGAGATCTACGATCCCAGCTGCCACCACTATGACCGTGATCCCGCCGAATGGACGGAGATCGAACCCGGCCATCACGTCCTGGCCAACCAGGAGGAGCTGGCTGCCTATCGCAAGCTGCTCTAAGTGCATACAAAAGCACCGCATACGGTTCATCGCCGCATGCGGTGCTTTTTATTACAGTTCGAAACGGTAAACCCTCACCTTGCGTTTGCCTTCCAGGTACATTTCATTGTCCCGGGGCACATCGGCCACCTCGATCAAGATGCCGCCTGCAAGCTCGCAGGTTCTGGCCGATGGCGCATTGTCCGGCACACAGGTGATGTACACATGATCCATGCCGTGCTTCCTGGCCTGGCGGAACAAAAGCTGACACGCCTTGGCCGCATAATGGTGGCCGCGGTACGGCTCATGAACGCCATAGCCGATATTGCCGCCCACATAGGTCTTGTCGTTGTGGCCAATACGCAGATCACAGTAGCCCACGGATGTTCCGTCCACCAGGCAAATGTCAAAGTAGTATGCAGGCAGCCAGCGTTTCTCCGGCCGAGCCTCGCAGGTGCTTTTCAGGCGAAGGAATATTTCCCCGTCCCGCAGGTCATCCCCATCAAAAAACATCGTTCTGCTCCGTCAGCGAAGCACCAGCGGCGTTTCTTCGCCCAGGTACTTCTGCACATTCTTATAGGCACGATCCTTGCTTTCGATCTGGCTTTCCGCCATACCGTCCGGCGCAGGCAGGTCGCTAGCCACCACGCGGTAGTAGTACCGCCCATCCTGCTTAAATCGCCAGATATAGGTGGGAGTATAGCTGACCTTGTTGAAGGTCACCTTTTGCCCATCGTAGCTGATATCCAGGTGCAGCAGCATGCCTGCCACGTTGGCATTGGTGCAGGAGCCATTCATCAGGCTGCCCAGGGAGTAGGCGCACAACGTCTGCTTAGTGGTTCCGTCAGCCAGATTGCCCGTGAGCCATGTCACCGGTTGAACCACCCGGCTGCCAGCACCGATGATCACATCTACGCCGCTATCTGCCAGCTGCTGGGCAAAGGCGATCTGCTTCTTGGTGGGGGCAGTTTTGCCCGATGCGGCACTCCAGCTCAACGATACCACCACCACCTGGGCACCTTGCTGCCGGACGGCTGCCACATCCGCAAGAATCTCCCCTGCGCCGTCACTGATGGCGTCCAGCGGCACAGCATAGGTCAGGCCGTCCTTTTTCATGGCCTTTTTGCCCTTGTCGGAAAGCACATCGGTATAATGCAGCACGGCAACCTTCACGCCGCCCAGCTCCATGATGTGCCGCTGTGCAGCACGGCTGGATTCATCGGCATAGGCACCCAAAACCGTCATACCGCTGGACTGCGCCGCCGTTACAGTGGATGTCAGGCCAGCCATGCCCTGATCGTAGGCATGCTTATATCCCAGTGCAACAGCATCGATCCCCACACCGGAGAGCATGGGCAGCACGTCTTCCGGCGTGACCGTGTCGCTCAGTTTTGCCTCGGGATAAATAATGTTTTCCAGCGTGACCATGCTGAAATCCGCCGTGAGTTCATTTCTGATCAGGCTCAGCACGTCGGAAAAATCATACTTCTTGGATTCGCTGTAATAATGATCTTGCCGCAGCTCCGTATTCACGATAATGCTGCCGCCGAAGGTGGCCGAAAACCGGCCCCCGGGCACAGGCGTAGCTGTGGGCTGAACCGTCGGCGTAGCCGTCGACACCGCAGTAGCCGTGCTGGATGCCACCGGTGCAACTGTTGCAACGGGTGCCAGCGTGGGCTGCACCGGTGCAGTTTCATCCTTCGTAACGCTGATAATGGGAATATCGCTCAGGCTCAATTCAGGCAGGGTACCATCCAGGGACAGTGCTTGCAGCACCTTATCCGTGTCGATGGTCACCTTGGTGTTGCCGCTAAGTTTGGGCAGCACCAATGCCATGCCCAGGACTACCAGGCACGTAATCGCAGTCATCACGATCGTTCCGATGGAAACACCGCGGAATTTCTTTTCCCGTGCCACAGCAGTCCCCTCCTTTCAGCGAATGATCCTCTTGATTAGAACACCTGGGACAGCGCAGCCGCCAGCACAACGGAACCGATCATCAGTCCAGCCAGCAGCAGGCAAACGATACGGGTCATTTTCTGCTTCAGTTCAGCCTTGTTTTTCTTCGCCATGGGAAACGCCTCCAATTCTTATGCCTCTGCCGCAGCAGCAGGCTGTTTTTTCCATACGCGCACCTGCGTCACGCGACGCTTGTCCATCTGCGTGACCTGTCCGCATACCTCTTCTGTTTCAAACTTTGCACTCACCGTAGGAATGCAGCCCAGCACCTCAGCAGCCCAGCCGCCCACTGTGTCAGCCTCGAAGGTGTCCTCCACATGAAGGCTTTCCAGCAGTTCGCTCAGCTGCATGCCGCCGTCCACCAGGCAGGAGCCGTCCTCCAGGGGGATCACATCCTGGTTGATGATATCGTGTTCGTCGTAGATCTCGCCTACCAGTTCTTCCAGCACGTCCTCCATGGTCACAATGCCCTCAGTGCCGCCAAATTCGTCCAGCACGATCACCATGTGGGTCTTGGTGCTCTGGAACAGCTTCAGCAGCTTGGAAATCTTCAGCGTAGAGGGAGCCATGACCGGCGCAGCCATGATCTGCTTGATATCATGGCAGCCGGCGTGCTGCAGCACATAGAAATCCTTCTCATGAAGGATGCCCACCACATGATCCATGTCCTCATGGTACACGGGAATGCGGGAGAAGCCGCTCTCGCGGAAGATATTGGCTGCATCCTCCATGGTAGCAGTGTCTTCCAGGGCGGTCACATCCACACGGGGAGTAAGAATGCTGATCACGTCCTGGTCGTTAAACTCAATGGCCGAGCGGATCAGTTCACCCTCGTGGGCATCCATATCGCCCTCGTTCTGGGCTTCGTCCACCATGGTCATCAGTTCGGCTTCGATGCGGCTATCGTCCTCCTGTGGCTTGAACACCTTGCTCAGGAGCTTCCGCCACAGTGTAAACAGCGCATTGATGGGCTGGAGCAGGCGGATCAGCAGCTTCAGCCAGGGGGCAACGGCCATGGCGACCCTCTCCGGCGATTCCTTGGCCAGTGCCTTGGGCGACACTTCACCAAAGATCAGGATCAGGATAGTCATCACCACAGTAGAAAGTGTGGCACCATAATTGCCGACCCACGCAGTAAACAGCACCGTCGCAATGGACGTGCCGGCGATATTCACAATGTTGTTGCCCACCAGGATGGTGGTCAAAAGACGGTCATAGTCCTCCGCCAGATCAACCGCCAGCTTTGCGCGCTTATTGCCATCAGTGTAAAGGGTCTTCAAGCGCACCTTGCTCACAGCAGAGTAAGCCGTTTCAGACGAAGAAAAAAACGCGGACAAGGCCACGCACACCAGCAGCGCGGCCAGCAGGATCCACATGGTCGAAGTCATGGAAATCAAACAATCCTTTCAGTATACGCCTGCGTGACGAAAAAGCATCGGCCCCGCAGGCAGAAAACTTCCAGGTAAGGGAGGTTGATCCACGAAACCGCCACTCCTTTCGTCACAATGATAAATGTAGACATGATATTATAGCATGCACACGAACAAAATGCAATCAAAAGCCTTATTGGTTACGGTATTCAGCGGATTCCCCTTGACGTTCAGGAAATAATTTGATACAATTTATACATCTGGTTCTATGTCAATTTTCAAGGAAGGGTATGACCTTCCAGGCATAAGGCGGCATGGTGGCATATGCACGCTTTATATCATCATATGGGTGGAGGCATCATGATGAATCTCGAGCGCGACCTTGTATTCTGTTTTATCGAAGAAGATAATATCCAGCGGGCGTATTTCCGCGTCCGTCCGCTTTTGACCGTCCACGGCGATGTACAGCAGGACGCTGCTAACCTCTGGCCGGATAACGGCTGCCTGCGCATTGTGCCCGACCGCAATGAGCAGCACACCTTTAAGGAGCGCATGCGCACCCTGGGCGGCTACTGCATGATGAATCTGCTGGGCATCCCTTCTGATGCCAACAAGATCCGCACCAACAAGAATTATAAGCCCGAGCGCGGTGAAAACAACCAGTTCATCCTCTACTCTGATACCGTTCAGCCCCTGCCTGAGCACACCTTCTTCCAGGTGATCGAATCCACGCCCGATGATTTTGCCAAAGCCGCCGAAACCGCTGTTACCCCTCTTTTCTACATTCGTGAAAACGATACGCTTTTCGGCCCGATCCGCAAAGCTGCGCCTGAGAAGCCCGATACCGCCAAAGAAGCCCAGGGCACGCTTTACCCCGTTGCCTGCCCCGATGGTCAGGAACGCGTGCTGCTGTGCATCGAAGAACCGATGCCAGCAGAGAAGGCAGCGCCTGCCGTTCCCCAGGAAGAACCCAAAGCTGCCGAACCGGCTCCCGAATCCGTTGCAGAAAAGCAGGAGCAAGAGGGCGAGCTGCCCATCGGCAAGCCGCTGCAGATCCTGGATCAGAACAAAAATTTCGAAGAAACCCTTCAGGGCCTGGATCAGCCCCTGTCCAAGGATGCCAATCTTCTTCGCCAGGCTGAATCCAAGATCACCGAGAAACCCGTCGTCCCCGGCAATGACAAGCCTCTGAGCGGCACACCCCTGTATCGCGCCAACATGCGCACCGCTGTACCTCAGCCCAAGAACAAGCTGCAGGAGGTCGTTTCTGCCCAGTGGCGTGTTGCCCGCAACGAGCCCCCCACGGCTCCCCTGCCTGCCGGTGCCAAGATGCATCAGGTAGAAAACCCCGTGGAGATCGCCTGCACCAGCATGAAGGCTGCCTGGCAGGTGCCCGAAGCCCAGACCCAGCTCATTGACCTGATCCTGTCCCTGGACGGCATGCGCGCCAAGCTGGAGCCGTATATGGTGGAATCTACCGCTAATTCGCCCCTGCAAAAGGCCATGCAGGCCCACTTGCAGGACATGGAAGCCGAGCGTCTTTCCGTGCTGCTGCAGCTGGACAAGGCCAAGGCTGACCTTGACGCTTTCCGCCGTACCACGCTGGACAGCCTGTCTGAGAAGACCAAGCAGGAAACAACCAAGCTTGAGGCTGCCAAGGCAGAGTTGGAAAGTGCCGTCAGCAACCTGAAAGCTCAGCAGGATGCTCTGCTTGCCCAGCGCGACGAGCTCCTTCACCGCATTGATGAATTGCAGCAGAGCAGCCTTCCCGCCGCGCTGGCCAAAGCCATGGCGGATGCGCAGCTTGCCGCCCCTGTTGCAGGTATTCCCCTGCGCATGAGCCCCGTCAGCGGCCACAAGGTCGAAGTGGACGAAATGATCCAGCGCGTTATGGATGCCTTTAATGCCAGCGGCATGCCTGTCAAGCGCAACCATGCTATTGCTATGCTGGCTGTGCTGGCTGCGTCCTCCCGCATCGGCCTGGTATCCGCTGCGCCCGCCGCAGCCTCCACCCTGGTCAAGAACATTGCCACAGCCCTGGGCTGGCAGAACGGCTTTGTGCAGCAGGTCACCACCGAGCAAAAGCCCCTGCTTTCTCCCCTGCCTGCTGATGCTGCTCCCGCTGTACTGCTAACGACCCTGGCCGCCTATGCACCCCTTGACAACATCACCAAGGTCATGCTGGCACGCAATACAGGCAACCTGACCCGCAATGCAGCCTATGAAACCTGCTCCTGGCCCATCGTTCAGCTGCCGGAGCTGCCCGTTATTCCCGAGATTCCCGCCCACGACGGCTGCAAGGCCATCAGCACGGCTGCCCTGAAAGCACTGCTTGATCAGCCCGCCATTGCCCGGCAGGAGATCGAACAGATCCTTTCCGGCATCCTGGCACAGATCACCCCGATCTCCGGCGCAGCCCTTAAGGAAATGCAGCAGTTCATCTCCGCCTGTGCCGCCCTGATGGACGGCGGACTGGCCGCCGCCTGCGACTGGGCCATCCTGCTGTGGATTCTCCCCGGCATCGACCGCAACGCCAAGGCCGCAAATGCTCTCAAGCCGCTTCTGGCTGAATATCCCCTGTCCCTGGCGAAGCTTCAAGCATAACATCATCCCGGAGGAACATCATCCTCCGGGATTTTCCTTTGTCAGCGTGTCTGCTATGGCCTGTGCCAGATAAGGTATGCCAGCCAGCACTTCCTCCAGCGTGTTATAGTTGAGCCCGCATTCGATCAGCACACACCGCGGCGCGATATGCTGGTTGAACCGGCCTGTTTTCACCTTGATGTCCCGGCAGAGGCCCTCCACCTGGCCGTTCATGCTGGATGTAAGCTGCTGTGCGATCAGCATATTCGCCTCCCAGTCAGGCTTTTCGTCATAGCCCTGACCTTTGCCCACAAGCACCATAAATCGCGCTACTTCTTCCCCCGCAACATTCACCGTGCGCTTGATGGTGGAGTTTGAGGCAATGGCATCCCGGTGAAGATCAATATACAGGTCGTATGTTTCCCCTGCTTGCTGCCGCGCCTCCAGCATAACCAGCGATCTTTGATAGGCCGTGGACAAATCCGGCGGTTCAAAGGCGGTTTCATCGTGAACCACGGTGCAGCCCTGCACCTCCAGCGCGGCCGCTAAGGCATTGCCTACGGCCACCATGTTGACCCGGTTATCCTTGCTGCGCCATTTCTCTGTTTCTTCATAGCGGTTACCCTCCACCTGCTCAAAGGCTTCCCAGGTGTGGGTGTGATAGATCAGCACGGTTTTCCCGGCAAGCAGCGGCGGCTCTGTGCTTCTCACGATCTCAACCCGAAGGGACGTATCCACCACCGGCGCAGGCGTTTCCACAACAAACGACAAATCCGCCTCTGCAAAGGCAGCAACGGCCTCGCTTTCCGGCTCTGCTTGTCCATCCAGCATGGAAGCAATGCACACGCCTGTTAAAACCATCAGCAGCATCATTCCCAAAAGAATGGCCACCGCCTGACTTTTCTTCCATACATAAAAACGCACGATGCTGCACCTCGCTCTCTTTGTTAGAGCCTATGCAGCACCCTGCGCATATAGACTTAATGCAAATAATGCGACAATTCTTCCAGCGACATGTCGGGCTGCAACGCAGCATTGACGGCCAGGGCCAGCATGTCCGCCAGGCCCTGCACCAGTTCATCAATGTTTCGGGGCGTCACCACAAGGTCGCCGGCGGAATTGCCCGCCAGTTCTTCGGCCATTCTCTCCGCCGCTTCTTCTGAGTTGTCGTAGGACAGAATGCGCCGCAATGCGTCCCGCACGATGGTGGATGCATACACTACCATGGGAATCCCCATGGCTATCACAGGAACGTGCAGCCACTCCTTGTCAATGCCCTGCCGGTGGTTCCCCACGCCGCTGCCGGGCCGAATGCCCGTGTCCGTCACCTGTACGGTGGTGCAAATGTGGTTCATCTCCATGGCAGCCAGGGCGTCGATCACAAGCACCGCCGCAGGCTTGATCTTCTCCGTCATACCCAGAGCCAGCTCGGCCGTTTCCACACCCGTGATGCCCAGCACGCCCGGAGCCATGGCGCACACGCCGCGCATATTCTTCTCCTGCAAGTGCCGCGTGACCAGCACGCCACTCACCACCCGGTCGCCCAGGGCGTCTGCCGTCATGTGCCTGTTGCCCAGGCCCAGCACCAGGATGTCCCCCTGCGGCGGCAATAACAGCCGCAGCATCTGGCTGATCTCCTTGGCGATGGCCATTCGCTCTTCAGGCAAGAGCGACGGCAGCCGCGGATGGGTCAGCGTCCAGTACACGCCCTGGGCCTTGCCCAGCCGCTGTGCGGCATCGTCTGTCATGATCCTCACCCAGGTGGTTTCCATATCGCCCTGGTGCTGCGTGTCTACCTGCACACCGGGACCAATGCCGCCAGGGCGGATGGTGCGCTCCATAGCAAGGTCTGTTCTATATCCGGTCATACTGCATTCCTCCTTGAATGCAGTTAGTATGTGCACTCCACCGAATTCCATCCACGAAAAAAGGCCTGCATTTCGCAGACCTTTTTGCTTAGCCGATGATCTCGCCCTTCTTGTTGAACAGGGGCAGCTTTTCCAGGTACTTGATATCCTCGCGCTGCTGGGCGTCGCCTTCAGCCAGGATGGCCAGCTTGCCAACGATATTGCCGCCAGCTTTCTGAACCAGCTCTTCGATGGCGCGCAGGGATTCGCCGGTGGAAATCACGTCATCCACGATCAGGATGCGCTTGCCCTTCATCAGGGCGGCATCGTTGCCATCCAGGTACAGCTTCTGCACATGGTTGGTGGTGATGGACTTCACTTCCACCGAGAAGGTGTTCTGCATATAGACCTTCTCACCCTTGCGGGCCAGCAGCCACTTGGCGTCGCCATGCTGGCGGGCCATTTCGTAGCCCAGCGGAATACCCTTGGATTCAGCGGTGATCAGGTAGTCATACTCGGGGGCAATATCCAGCAGAGCCTTGGCACAGGCCACGGTCAGCTCCACATCGCCGAAGATGACAAACGCGCCGATGTACAGTTCATCGGATACAGGGCACAGGGGCAGTTCGCGCTTCACGCCAGCAATCGTCATGGGATACTTCATCGGTATCGACCTTCGTTTCATTTGAATTTGTAACGGCCTCAAAAGCCTTTACAATTGATTGTAGCGCGAATCTCGTCTGTTGTCAACCTTACAGCAGGATGCAGATCATACCGCCGTCGCCTTCGTTGATGATGCGCGACAGGGTCTCCTGCACCTTCTGCTGGGCATCGGCAGGCATGCGAAGAAGCTTGTTGTTGAGACCGTCACGCACCATGTCATTGAGGCTCTTGCCGAAGAAATTGGTGCTCCAAATCTTTTGCGGATCGGTTTCGAATTCGTCCAGCATGTACTTCACCAGCTCTTCGCTCTGCTTTTCCGTGCCCACCACCGGAGTGACCTCCGTTTCGATATCCACCCGAATCAGATGCAGCGACGGCGCGTGTGCCTTTAGCTTTACGCCGAATTGACCGCCCTGTTTCACGATCTCAGGCTCTTCCAGGGCCATTTCTGCCATGGTAGGCGTGACCAGGCCGTAGCCCGTATCACGCACGGCCTGCAAGGCCTCGGCAATGTGGTCATACTCCGCCTTGGCACTGACCAGCTCCTTCATCAACGAAAGCAGGTGAGCATCACCCTTGATCTCTGTACCGCATTCCTCGCCCAGCACCTGATTGAACAATCCGTCCTTCAGCGGCAGCGCAAAATCCGCCCGTCCCTCGCCTGGAAACACCTGCTGGGCACTGATCTCCTGCGCATAGGGCGACTCAGCAAACACATCGGAGAACACGTCACTTTCGCGCATTTTCCGGCTTGTCTGACCTGCTGTGCGCACCGCATCCAGCACATGCTTCACCAGCCAATGGCTGTTGTCCAGTGCCCCCAGCCATGCCGGTACGGACAAGTGCGCCTCACGCAGCGGAAACTCCATCAGGATGCTTTCCAGCACATGCTGGATATCCTCCACAGACATTTCCTTCACATTCAGCAGCATCACGGGCACCGCATACTTATCTTCCAACGCATCCCGGAGCGTCAGCGTTTCAGCCGCCCTGGGCTGCGCCGAGTTGAGCACAATCACAAAGGGCTTTCCCAGCTGCTTCAATTCGCCCACCACGCGTTCCTCCGCGTCCACATAGGCACCGCGGGGCAGATCGGTAATGCTGCCGTCGGTGGTCACCACCATGCCGATGGTGGCATGATCAGTCATCACTTTGCGTGTGCCGATTTCAGCCGCCTGCTCAAAGGGAATGTCGTGATCGTACCAGGGGGTGTGCACCATCCGAGCCGCGTCGTTTTCCGATGTCCCCAGTGCCCCCTTGACCAAATAGCCCACGCTGTCCACCAGCCGCACACGCACCGGCGTCTGCTCCTGCAGCATGACCTCCACAGCCTCGCCCGGCACAAACTTGGGCTGCGTGGTCATGATCGTCCTGCCGGAGCCACTCTGGGGCAGTTCATCCGCCAGCCGTTCGCGCCTGGGCCCTGCCGAAACAGCAGGCAACACCAGCTGCTCCATAAACCTGGTGATAAACGTGCTCTTTCCCGTGCGGACAGGCCCGACCACGCCGATGTACACGTCGCCGTCCGTCCGTTCTGCAATATCCTTGTAAAGATTGAAAGTCGAACCCTTTTCCATGGATGTCCCTCCTCACTGCGCTTACCCATGCTTATGGCTGTGAGGAAAAGAATATGCAAAAAGCTATCCGGATGGATAGCTTAACGGGTGCCTTCGCACTCCTCAAAGAACTCCTGCAAATACGCCTCCATGTACGCATGCCGATGCTGCGCCATGGCCCTGCCTGTCTGCGTATTCATTTCGTCCTTCAACTTCAGCAGCTTTTCATAAAAATGATTGATGCTGCTGGACGTCCGGGCTGCATACTCCTGCCGGGACATGTACTCATTTGGCTGCTCTGCCGGATCATACATCGCCCGGCCATGACTGCCACCGTAGGCAAAGGTTCTGGCAATGCCGATGGCACCCATGGCGTCCAGCCGGTCTGCGTCCTGGACGATCTTCCCTTCCAGCGTATCCGGCACAAGGCCAGCAGAAAACGATATGGAGGAAATAATGCTCAGCACATGCCCTTGCACAGCTTCATCCACACTGCTTTCCTGCATGAACTGCCGCGCATTGCGTTTTTCCTGCCAGGTTTCCGGCGAAAGCTTGCGGTCGTCCACATCGTGCAAAAGTGCCGCCAGCTGAACGGTCAGCTGATCTGCGCCTTCCTCTGCCGCGATCCTCTTCGCCGTACGCCATACACGAAGCGTGTGCTGGGCATCGTGGCCGCTATGGTCCTCAGCAAAGAAATCCTGCACATAGGCCACCGCCTTGTTGATGAGCCGCTCCATACAAAACCTCCTGAAAGGCAAAAAGAGAGAGCCGAAGCTCTCTCTTTCTGTAAGCAAGTAGTCCCGGATTACACGCGCTTGATCTCCTTGATCTTGGCTGCCTTGCCCTGCAGAGAACGCAGGTAGTACAGCTTGGCGCGACGCACCTTGCCGTGACGGATCACTTCGACGCGATCAACACGGGGAGAATGAATCGGGAACGTACGCTCAACGCCGATGCCGTAGGACACGCGACGAACCGTGAAGGTCTCGCGGACACCGCCGTTACGCATAGCGATCACAGTACCCTCGAACGCCTGAAGACGCTCGCGGCTGCCTTCAACAACCTTGACCCACACGCGGACGGTGTCGCCAACGGTGATCTTGGGCAGATCGGTACGGAGCTGCGCTGCTTCGATAGAACGGATAATTTCGCTCATGGAATGTGCCTCCTTCCCTCATAGACGTTCATGTCCGGTCCATGCGCATTGCGCACAGAAAACCACGGACAGCGGACCGCCCGTATGTCACATCTGATAGTATACCACATTGTGTGTATCGATTGCAAGCATTTTTCTCTTTTTTATGAAAGAAATTTTGCAATCTCACAAAAGAAGAAGCACTGCCATCAAGCAGTGCTTTCCGTACACCATATGGAACCTTATCCGAACTTTTTGATTCTCCGCCGTGGACGTGTTATCGCATTCAATATTATGCTATGAAAAGAACCGGGATTTTTCCCGGTTCTTTTTGCTCAGACTTCCTTCCA
>JAGBBA010000009.1 GCA_017938695.1 Clostridia bacterium
AGCAAGCTCATTAAGCCCTTGGCTTTCAGTGTCAGGTTCTTGTTTTTCAGATGATGGTTGGACATGACGGTGTAATCCCTCGTTTTCTCGATCCTGAAAACAGCCACATTTCATCCCTCCTTTCTTTCGGGGTATGAAAAAACGCCCATCACACAATCGTGAGGGCGTTATCTCTCCTGGGAGTGCTGGCGACGATTGTACCAGCCTTCCAGCAGTTTCAGGATCACCTGTTCCATCTGCTGGGGCGTGTAGCTTTTCGGGAAATACTTGTGCAGCTTATCGCTGGTGAGCGTTACCCTGTCAAGCTCGTTTTTCTTCTCCTCGGACATGATGGCGCGCATCACGTCGATGGACAGATGACCTTCCTGGCTGAATTTCTTCAGCCGCTGCGCCTGGGAGAGGGATGGTGTGGCCTGTTCGCTGTCCATGGCGTCCAACAGCTCAACCTGTTCTTCCGGCTTGAGGTAGGAGAGTTCGACCGCCGGATTAAAGGCGATCTTACGCTCGTCCACCATATCCAGAAGGGGCGGAATGAGTTCAGTCAGACGGATAAAGCGGAAAATTTGGTTCTTGCTTTCGCCAATCTGCTGCGCCATCAATTCGCTCGAACGCTGTCCTGAGAAATTGTTCCCAACTTGGGAACAATTATCTTTCGACGGGCGACCAGCTTGCCGCTTCATCGCATCCAGCTTCATCTTGTACGCCCATGCCCGTTCGCTGGGCAGCAGCGTTTCGCGCTGGAGATTGGAGTCAACCATGATGATGGTGGCTGCATCGTCATCCAGATCACGAACGATGGCGGGCATTGTGTCAAGTCCTGCAATTTGGCTGGCAAAGTGCCGCCTGTGTCCGGCAACAATCTCATAGCCACCTTCTTCCCGAGGACGCACAATGGCAGGAACCAGCACACCATGCTCACGGATGCTTTGTGCGGTATCCTGCATTTTCTCATCATCCACCACTTTGAAGGGATGATTCCTGAAGGGGTGCAGTTCTGACAAGGGCAGCTCCACAACCCGTTCACGATTGGTATTGGATCGGCTTTCCTCCGTGGAAAACAGATCATCGACTGGGGTCAGACTTATGTTTTTCGCGCTGCTTCTCAAGGTTTATCACCTCCTGGGTCAAGGCGCGGTATGCAGCGGCTACTTTGCCTTTAGGATCGTGGGCATAGATGCTCTTACCCTCTGCGCTGATCTCAGCGGCTCGGATGGAGTGGGGAATTTCCACGTCGAATACTTTGATTCGCCTGCCGTAGTTATCGCGCATCAGGGAAGCAATCTCACGGGCATACACGGTGCGGTTGTCCATCATGGTCAGCAGAATCCCGTCGATTTTCAGCCTGGGATTGATATTCCTCCGAACACGGTCAATGGATTTCGCCAGCTCCTCCAAGCCTCTGGCCGACAGAAAGTGCGGCTGCACCGGAATAAGCACTCGATCTGCCGCTGCCATGGAATTGACCGTCAGCAGCGCAAGCGAGGGCATACAGTCCAGAAGAATGTGGTCGTATTGCTTGCGCAACGGCTCAAGCACCTGCCGAAGAATCGTTTCTCGGCTCATGGCGCTCATCAGGCGAAGTTCCATACCAGCCAGATCGATGTTGGCAGGCAGTAGATCGACTCCTTCCTCATGGTGAAGAATGGCGTCACCGGGATTGACGGGAGCTTCTTCCAGCACCCGTCCCATGAGTGTGGAGAGGGTGACGGAAAGATCATCCGGTTTGGGAATACCAAGGCTGATGGTCAAGCTGGCCTGTGGATCGCAATCCACCAGCAACACCTTCTTGCCTTCCTGTGCCAATCCGATTCCAAGATTGGCGGTTGTGGTCGTTTTACCAACGCCGCCCTTTTGGTTGGCGATGGCAATAGTTTGGGCAGTCAATTCAGATCACCTCCGCATAAAAATAAAGCGGTATGCACCCTCATTATCAAAATGAGGGACACATACCGCTTTTTTCACATATCCTCTTGATGGATAGTGTATTGACGTATAGTTGTCTTTTTCGTATAATTTGCCTGTCAAGTTTGTGACGTGAAGGCACAGTTTGGATTCGAACCGGAGTTCGGATTAGTTCGTTTCCCGCTTTGGCTCTGCTAACATTTTGCTAACAGGACGCCAAAACAAGCGGAATAACGGGACAAAACGGGATACCACTCGAAAGCATGAGATTCGCCTGAAAGCCTTGTATTTCAAAGGTTTCAAGAACACGGCATAACATCGCAATACAGCATGGATCAGACGATTTTTTGTGCTCCTAAGCGAGGGGTCGTGAGTTCGAATCTCGCCAGGTGCGCTGAAAACGCCCGTTCCGCAGGGAACGGGCGTTTTTCATTTGGCAGCGGAAAGCTGTGCCGATACTTCCGCCATTCAGATGCTGGCCAGGTATTCCTCGGCCATGTGCACGGCCATGGCACCATCAGCCACCGCCGTGACCACCTGGCGCAGGAGCTTCGTGCGCACATCGCCCACAGCATACACCCCGGGGATGGACGTTTCCGTGGTTTCGCCAGCTGCAATGTAGCCGTTTTCCAGGGGCAGCTGGGTTTCCACCAGCTCCGTGGCAGGCTTGCGGCCAATGCTGACGAACACGCCCTGGCAGGAAAGCTCCGTTTCCTCGCCGGTATGCACGTCCTTGATGCGCACGCCCGTAACCAGGTCATCGTGCAGGATCTCGGTGACCACGCTGTTCCAGCGGAATTCCACGTTTTTGGCCTGCATCAGCGGCTCGTGATAGATCTTCGTGGCGCGGAGCGTATCCCGGCGGTGCACCACGATGACCTTCTCCACAATGCGGCTCAGCAGCAGCGCATCCGCCGCCGCAGAGTTACCGCCGCCCACCACCACCACGGTCTTTCCCTTGTAGAACATGCCGTCGCAGGCCGCGCAGTAGGCCACGCCGCGGCCCAGCAGATCCTTTTCGCCAGGCAGTCCCAGCTCCCGGGGATTGGCCCCGGTGGAGATCACCACCGTTCTGGCGTAAAACGTCCCCTCGCTGCTTTCAATTACCTTGGGGCTGGCCTTCAGATCGACGCGGCGAACGGCGGCGTTCTTCGTCTTTGCGCCAAAGCGTTCTGCCTGCTGCTGCATCTGCCGGGCCAGGTCAAACCCGTCAATGCCCTCTGCAAAACCGGGGTAATTGTCGATCTGATGAGTCAGTGCCATCTGGCCTCCAGCGGAGAGCCGCTCCAGCACCAGGGTGTCCAGCCCGGCACGGGCCGCGTACAGGGCCGCCGTATAGCCGCCAGGACCGCCGCCAATGATGATCATATCATGAATCTCCGCGCTGGTTTCCTGCTGCTTCTTCGGCAGGATGCCTGCCAGGAAGTCGTCGATATCCGCCTTAGCTGGAGGCTCCACGATCTGCCCCAGGGCCTGGCCATGCTGGTACAGCCGCAGGGTGGGAATACGCCGGATGTTCTCCCGCTCCCGGATGCCCTCGATCTCGTCCACGTTCAGCTTGACCACCGTCATCACATCGGCATACTCGTCGGCGATCTGGTCGTATGCGCCGGCAATTCGGCGGCAGTCGCCGCACCAGGGTGCCCAGAAATCCACCAGAACCGTTTTGTTGCTCTCCACCAGTTCATGAAGCTGCTGTTCGTTTATGTTCATCGCTGCCATGCTGTTTGCTCCCTTCGGGTTTTGATCTGTTATCTATGTTATACCACAAAATGGAACAGTTGAATCACAAAACAGCGTTTTTCCTGCCCATCTTCACCCGTGCTGCCGTTCTTGACCTCTGCCCCGTAAGTTGTTATAATGATTTTATCAGATTCCCTTATTCGGATAAAGCTACAATTTCATGCATCACGAAGAAAGCGAGTGTTTCATTATGGCAAAGATCATCGGCAACGCCCTGCCCAATATCCCCTGGGAGGATCGCCCTGCCGGCGACACGAACCCCGTGTGGCGTTTCAGCGGCAACCCCATCATCGGCCGCAACGGCAACAAACGCTCCAACAGCGTGTTCAATTCTGCTGTGGTGCCCTTCAAGGATGGCTTTGCAGGCGTGTTCCGCTGCGACAGCCGCTCCATCAGCATGGATCTGTTCGCTGGCCGCAGCAAGGACGGCCTGCACTGGCAGATCGACGATGACCCCATCGTGTTTGAAGGGGCCGATCCGGAGATCCTCAACAAGGAATACCGCTACGACGCCCGCATCACCCAGATGGGCGACAAGTATTACATCACCTGGTGCAACGGCTATCATGGCCCCACCATCGGCGTGGCCTGGACCGAGGATTTCGAAACCTTCCATCAGCTGGAGAACGCCTTCCTGCCCTTCAACCGCAACGGCGTACTGTTCCCCCGCAAGGTGAATGGCATGTACATGATGATGTCCCGCCCCTCCGACAACGGCCATACCCCCTTCGGCGATATTTACATCAGCCAGTCCAGCGACCTGGAGTTCTGGGGCCGCCATCGCTTTGTGATGAGCACCATCCCCGGCAACGACAGTGCCTGGCAGTCCACCAAGATCGGCCCCGGCCCGGCCCCCATTGAAACCGACGAGGGCTGGCTGCTGATCTACCACGGCGTAATCACCACCTGCAACGGCTTTGTATACCGCATGGGCAGCGCGCTGCTGGACCTGGAGCAGCCCTGGAAGGTGCTGTACCGCTCCAAGGACTACATCCTGGCCCCCTACGAGCTCTACGAGTGCGTGGGCGACGTGCCCAACGTGACCTTCCCCTGCGCCGCGCTGACGGATGCTGCCACCAGCCGCATCGCCATCTATTACGGCTGCGCGGATACCGTGACCGGCCTGGCCTTCACCACCGTGGATGAACTGATCCGCTTCACCAAGGAGAACAGCCTGTAACGGCGGAGGATGCTGACATGCATAGCGTAAGGATCTACGAAATGCCGGACTGCCAAATGGTTTCCTCCGGCGTCGGCATGTTTGGCGAGGAGAAATTCGAGGCATTTAATAAGTGGATGTCTGCGCAGAAACGCGGTTTGTTCCCCAAGGACTTCCTTTTCTGGAACGGACATAGCTTCCACTGGCTTTACCTGTATGAAGAAGGCATGGACGTTCCTGCCGCATTCGATGTGATCGACTTCAAGGGCGGACTTTACGCTGTGGCCACCGGCATCGACCAGCAAACGGACCGCCAGCAGATGAATGCCGAAGTGGATGCGTTCCTCAGCAAGCATGGCTTTGAGCGTGATCCCTCCCGGCCAGAACTGGGGAATATCATCACCTCCCCGCTTGCGCAGGAAATCATGGGCTTCGAGCAAATGGACTACTATACGCCCGTCAAGGGCAAGGTGTGAGTAAAGCCTTGCCCACAACAACAAACCGCCAGACTGCAAATGCAGTCTGGCGGTTTGTTTTCCATATGTCTGGCCTTAGCCCTTCACGGCACCGGCCACCATGCCCTTGATGATGTGCTTGCTGAACACGAAGTACAGCACCACAATAGGAGACATGGTCAGCAGCATGGCTGCCATCTGCTTGGGATAGTCCGAGGCAAACTGGCCCTTGAACTGGGTCAGTGCCAGGGGCACCGTCTGCAGGCTGACGGATTTCATCAGCACCAGGGCGAAGGAGAATTCGTTCCAGCAGCTGAACACCTGAATGATCGCCACCGTGATCAGGATCGGCTTGCAGATCGGCAGGATGATCCGCCACATGGTGTTGGAGAAGCTGGAGCCGTCGATGGCCGCGGCTTCCTCCAGGGAGATGGGGATGCTCTTCACATAGCCTTCCACCAGGAAGATGCCCATGGGCAGGCCGAAGGACACATAGGGGAAGAGCAGGGTGAACCACTTGTCGTTCAAGCCGCAATCCTTGAACACGACGTAGATAGGCACCAGCAGGGAGTGGATCGGGATCAGCATGCCCATCAGGAACATGAGGTACAGGGGGCGGTTGCCCTTGAACTTCACGCGGGACAGGATGTAGCCCACCACGAAGGAGAACAGCACGATCATCAGGATGGACAGGCCCGTGGTGCGGACGCTGTTCATCATGGATTCGGCCAGGTGATAGTCCTTGTTGCCCAGGATGCGCTCGTAGTTGATCAGCGTGGGCTCGGTGGGCAGACCCATGATGTCGGCGTTAAAGACGCGCTTTTCCTTCAGGGAGGAGTAGAACATCCACACCAGAGGGAAGATGCAGGTCGCGGAGAAAACGCCCAGCACGGTGTTGTTGAAGATGGAGATCACGCCATCCTTCAGGCCCAGGCGAACGATGACGCCTACGATGATCAGGGCCAGGCCGATCAGCAGCATGGTGCCGCTGGCGGAAACCAGGCCCATCAGCAGGTTCTGGTCTGCGGTGGGAACAGCCAGGGGTGCGCCGGTTTCGGCATCCACCTTGGTAAAGGACTTGGTCATGTCCTGATAGCTCTCAAAGGAACCGGCAAACGCCAGGCCCAGAGCAGCGATGATCAGCACCAGGCCAATGGCCACCAGAATGTTGGAGAGGGTTTTGCAATTGATCTTCATCGCTTACACCTCCACCTTCGCAGTAATCTTCTTCACCAGCCACTGGGAACCGCCAATGACCAGCAGGGACAGCACGAAGATGCCCACAGAGATCGTTGAACCGTAGCCCAGGTTGAACTGCTCAAAGGAGATCTTGTAGCCGTACATGGCCATAACCATGGAGGACGTGCCAGGGCCGCCCTTGGTCATGGTATAGATGTTGTCGAAGGCCTTCATGTTGCCGGCCACGCACAGGGTGATACACACCAGCATGGTGTTCTTGATCAGCGGCAGGGTGATATGCATAGCGGTCTGCCAGGCATTGGCACCGTCGATGTTGGCGGACTCGAAGACCTCGCTGTCGATACCGGCGATGGCAGAGAAGATGATCACCATGTAGTAGCCGATGAACTGCCAGATCAGCGGGATAGACACGATGAGCATAATGTTCTCGGTGTTGTTCAGCCACACCTGCTGCAGATGCTCCAGGCCCACCACTTCCAGCAGCCAGTTCAGGATGCCGTACTTGTTGTGGTACACCATCGTCCAGATCATGCCGATACACACGGCAGAGATGGTGCTGGGGAAGAAACCGAACGTGCGGTGCACGCCCTTGAGCTTGGTGGTGCGGGCGTTGACCAGCAGCACCAGCAGGAAGGCAATACCGATCTGGCCGACCAGGCAGGCCACCACCAGATAGATGTTGTTACCAAAGGCCTGCCAGAAGGTGGCATCAGCAAACAGCTGCTGGTAGTTAGCCAGGCCGTTGAAGGTCTTCACAGGGCCGTTCTTCCACTCAAAGAAGCTGTAAACCAGCGCGGCAACCAGCGGCACGAATACCGTGAACACAAACATGGCTACGGGAAGAAGCAAATATAGGTAGATTACACTTTTCTTAGGCTTGATCGCGTCGAGCATGGCAATTGCCTCCTCTGGTACATTCTTCAGCAGTGTCAAATACAGAAAAGCCGCTCTGCCCACGATAAGGTAGGCAGAGCGGCCCTTACTTAGCTAACAAACTGCCAGATTTTAACCCGAGCAAGGATTAATAGTTGGCTTCGTAAGCAGCCTGGGTAGCGTCAGCAACTTCCTGGGGAGTCTTCTCACCGTTGCACATAGCCTGCATATCGGTGTTCAGCACGGACCACACAGCGGAGTTGATGTAGGAGTCGTAGATCTCGCAGGTCTCGGTGTCCACATAGGACCAGTTGTAGAAGTCCTGAGTGATCTTGTCGAAGTTGGACAGGTCCACGTCAGCAACCTTGGTCAGGCCGCCCAGAGCGTAGTACTTGGCAACATAGCCGGAGAAGGCGGGGCCAGTCAGCTCATAGCACAGGTCGATGGCGGCAGCCAGCTTGTCGGGATCCTCAGCAACCTTGGGGTTGATGGCCATGGCGTAGCCCAGGCCGATGTTCTGAGAGGTGGGAGCCTTGGTGGCGTCAGCGGGCTGGGGCAGCACGGCGAAGCCGATGTTGTTGAACTTCTCCTCGTTGTCAGCCTTCAGCACAGCAGCGATGTAGCTCTCGTCCCAGTTACCGCCGATGAAAGCAGCAGCTTCGCCAGCGATGTAGTACTCACGAGCATCCTCGTTGGTCACAGCGTTGAAGTCCTCGTTGAAGATCTTGGTGTCCTTGAACAGACGCTGGGTCTCGGTCAGGGCAGCCACGAACTCGGGATCATTGAACTTGGCGCCGGTCTTGGCGATCAGAGAAGAGAACCATTCGGGACCAGTGTAGCGGTTGCCCAGGGTGGAGATGAAGTCAGAGTTCATCTGCCACTGGCCGCCGTTACCGAAGGCGATGGTGTCGATGCCCTGAGCCTCGAAGTACTCAGCAGCCTTTTCGACCTCAGCCCAGGTGGTGGGGAAAGCGTCGTAGCCGGCTTCCTTCCACATAGCCTTGTCGTAGATCACCACGGTGCAGGTGCCGCCGGTCAGAGCGGGCAGGCCGTAGATCTTGCCGTCAGGAGTGGTGAAGGGAGCGAAGAAAGCGGTGTTGTAATCAGCATAGTAGGGGGAAGCCTTGATGATGTCGGACATATCCAGCACCAGGCCAGCCTCGGCCCAAGCGATGGTGTTCATGCCCTGCAGCAGGAACACGTCGGGCAGATCGTTAGCGCCAGCCAGGGTAGCGATCTGAGTCTTGTACTCAGCGTTGGCCAGCACGTTCTGGGTCAGCTGGATGTCGGGATGAGCAGCTTCCCAAGCGGCGATCACGGAACGGAAGCCGTCGGAGCCGCCGTTGCCCTGAGATTCCTCAGAGGTGGAATAGTGCATCAGTTCCAGGGCACCCTTGTAGGCCAGCTCGGTAGCGGCCACAACGGGAGCAACCTTCTCCTCGGCAAAAGCGAAGCCGATGGAGGCCAGCATCATGATAGCCAGCAGCAGAGAAACGAGTTTCTTCATGGATGAGACCCTCCTCAATTATTTTGCGGTTGCCCGCAATTTCCTTAAGCAGTGTAAGCACCGCTTAGAAACAAAATGGTGAACGAAAACCGACCCGATCACCGCGCCAGTGCAGCGATCAAGGAACCACTTATTCCCTAAACCGGTTTCGTATGTTAATAGTATACATGCTTCACAGAAAAAAATCAAGGGCTTTCTTTGATTTTTTTCCACTCTTTCAAACCATTTTGTCCATTTTCGCCACTGAAAAGGGATTTGCCTAATAAAACCCGTGCATTCATTGCTTTTCGCAATAAATGCACAGGCTAAAATTGTTGCTCAAAACAAATGTGCTTTAGGCTAATTTGTTAGGCTTACTATTTAACTCACAGGAACGGTCTGATATCCAGCACCAGCTTCAGCGGTACCGACGTGCGGATGTACCCCGGCAGCGCGTCCTGCAGCACCGCCAGCGCACACACGATGGCAAACAGCGTGTTCAGGTCGTTCAGCTTCTCGGAGGTACCCGGATCCATCTTCACCAGCTGACCGATCAGCCCGTCGGCGATCTCCGTGAGGATCTGCTGGGTTTCCTCAAAGCGTGTGCCTGCCCTGCGCTGTACCCTGGCCAGCAGATAGGCAAAGTCGATGTCTGCCCAGCCCACTTCCTTGGCAAAGTCGATGCACGCGCCCTCGCGGTAGGCCTGGATGCAGGTATCCAACAGCTGCTTGGGATAGGGCAGTGCCCGCTTGGCGTGCTCGTAGTTGAACACATAATGGAAGGTGGCCGCCAGGTGATGGAACCGGGGCGCACCTGCCAGCGCGCCGCGCTTCCACAATCCGGTGGCTTCGTCGGCATTGGCATCCAGCCAGGCAAAGTAGTGATCCTTCCAGGCATCGTCCGCTGTGTCCGTCAGCAGCATGGAGGCATAGATACCCGCGCCCAGGTGCGCCCCCAGCCAGGGGTTCTTGTCCCAGTCGATGGCATCCATGAACCGGAACAGCTCTTCCTTGTCCAGGTACTTGCTGAACCCCTTGGCCTGATACAGGGGCCTGGCGTCCAGCAGCTTCAGTGCACCGGACACAAAGGCCGTGGTGTGGGTTTCATAATTGCCGGGATTGACGAACAGGCCGGTGTCTTCATCCTGAAAGCTTTGCAGCACCCGGATGAACGCCTGCCGCTCCTCCAGGGACTCCGGCAGCGCACCGATGGTATACAGAATGTTGGCCGCATTGGAGCAGCCGTAGGGAATGGCCCCCAGGTCGCGGCTTCCCTTTGCATCCTGGGTGATCCACCGGGCGTACGCCCCCGGCTTGCCCAGATAGTGCCTATCAACGATGTGCTTCACGCTTTGGATGAACGGTCTCAGATCATGCATGTTCTGTTTTCTCCTTTGCCAAACGATTCTCCCTTGCTTATAGCATAACAATTCAAGGAGAAAAAAGCTTGCGTATTCGGGACAAATTCCGCGCAAAAATGACCATGTTTGGCTCGGGTCGCCGCATTGTATATGAAAAAACTCTTCCGTACACGTCCCTTGAGCACACCCATATTTGACCAGAAAATAGCAAAATTCGCCTCTTGTGTTCTTTCCAAAGGAGCGTATAATAGGGCTGGAATTTATTTACTTTATATAAAGGAAAGAAGAGAAAGCCATGAAGGGGTCGCAGAACATTCATATGACCCAAGGCAACCCGACCAGGCTGCTGCTGCGTTTCGCCATCCCCATGCTGATCGGCAACCTGTTCCAGCAAGCTTACAGCCTGGCTGATTCAGTGATCGTGGGGCAGTTTCTGGGGTCCAATGCACTGGCAGCGGTGGGTTCCACCGGCTCGATAACGTTTTTATTTTTCTCCATCTGCAATGGTATCGGCTCCGGTGCAGGCATCGTGACCTCGCAATATTTCGGTGCCGGGCTGTTTGACCGAACGAAGCGGGCCATCGGCAATGCGGCGTATATCATGCTGGTGGCCTCTGCGGTGATGGGCATTGCAGCGTTCCTTGCCGCGCCCTTCCTGCTGGGCCTGATGGACGTGCCGCCGGAGATCCTTCCCGACGCCACCACCTACATGCGCATGAGCTGCATCGGCGTGCCGCTGGTGGCCGTGTACAACTATTCCTCCTCCATGCTGCGGGCCCTGGGGGATTCCAAAACACCGCTGTATTTCCTCATTTTCTCCTGCTTTTTGAACATTGCGCTGGATATCCTTTTCGTGTATGAGTTCCGCCTGGGCGTGTTCGGCGCGGCCCTGGCCACCATCATCGCTCAGCTGATTTCCGGCATGGGGTGCCTATTGTATGCCCTGAAGCACAACCCCTACTTCCACCTGTCCCGGGCCGACCTGCAGCCCGACGGCGAGATCATCCGCCAATCGGTACGGCTGGGCCTGCCCCTGTCCCTGCAGTGGTCGCTGATCGCCGTGTCCTCCAGTGCGCTGCAAACCTTTGTCAACTCCTTCGGGCCGGAAGCCATGGCCGCCTTCACCGCCACCAACCGCATCGAGCAGCTGGTCCATCAGCCCTACGGCTCCATCAGCGCGGCCCTGGCCACCTATGCCGGGCAGAACTTTGGTGCCCATAACATGAACCGCGTCAAGGACGGCCTGAAGCACGGCATGCTGCTCTCTGCCATTTTCACTGTGACCATGATGATCATCTTCCAGTGCCTGAACGAGCCCATCATGCGCCTTTTCGTCAAGGAGGAACCCGTTATCCTCCTGGGTGCCGAGGCCCTGAAGCTGACCAGCTGGTTCTACATTTTCCTGGCGGTGATCTATATGAGCCGCGGCATCCTGAACGGCGTGGGCGACGCCATGTTTGCCTTTATCAACGGCATTGTGGAAGTGATCTGCCGCATCAGCCTGCCCCTTCTGCTCATCGCCCTGATCCCCGATGTGGATATGATCGGCATCTGGTGGACGGCCTGCATGACCTGGATCATCAGCGCGGCCTTCTGCATGCTGCGCTATGTGACATGGCGCAAAAAGGCCGATTTTTCCAAGAGCGTGGTGTGATTTTTCATCCCCTGTTTTTCTGCGGGCGGCCTGTATCAGCCGTCCGTTTTTGCATCTTTTTTTCCGCATATCGTTTTCACCCCTTTACACACAGCCCCTTTTTTTGCTATAATACAACCATAACAAAGCTGGCTGCATCATTTACGAACCAGCGAAAAATCAAATAACGGAGGTACCACTATGAAGAAACTCGTTTCCTTGCTGCTGGCCCTCGTGCTCTCCCTGGGCTGCTTCTCCGGTGCCCTGGCCGTCAACGAAGACGTTGAAGGCAAGGTAGTCGTCTACACTTCTATCTACCAGTTCGTCATCGACATGATGAGCGAACAGCTCAAGGCCGAGTTCCCCAACCTGGAAGTTGAATTCTTCTACGGCGGCACCGGCTCCCTGCAGACCAAGCTGGCCGGCGAAATGGAAACCGGCACCCTGGGCTGCGACATGATGCTGGTGGCCGAGCCCGCCTACTCCCTGGAGCTGAAGGAAGGCGAATGGCTGCATCAGTTCGAAGTGGAAGACGCCGACAAGATCCTGCGCTTCCCCTACGACGAAGAAGGCTACTGGTACCCTGTTCGCGTTTGCAACATGGTCATCGCCTACAACCCCGAGCTGTACACCCCCGATCAGCTGCCCAAGACCTTCAAGGAGTTCGCTGAGGATCCCTCTCTGAAGGGCCAGATCTCCATGGGCAACCCCCTGACCTCCGGCACCACCATGGCTGCTGTGGCCGCTCTGAGCGACAAGTACGGCTATGAGTACTTCGACGCCCTGGGTGCCAACGACGTGATGATCGAGTCCGGCTCCGTTGCCCTGGGCAAGCTGGAAACCGGCGAGTGCAAGGCCGTGATGATCCTGGAAGAATCCGTGCTGAAGGAGCGCAAGGAAAAGGGCTCCAAGCTGGCCTGCATCTACCCCGAAGACGGCGTGATCCTGATCCCCTCCACCGCCATGATCGTGGCTGAGGAAAAGAGTGCCAACATGAACACCGAGGCTTGCGAAGCCGTGGCCAACTGGCTGCTGAGCGAAGCCGGCCAGAAGCTGATCCTGGAAGGCTACATGCACAGCGTGTTCGCCGGCATGACCGAAGTGCCCTATGACTCCGTGGATACCGACGGCCTGATCGCCAAGGATATGGGCGTGGATTGGGTCCGCTGCTATACCCAGCGCGAAGAAATCCGCACCAACTTCCAGGAGAAGGTCACCATCGACTAATCAACCTGAATGAGTTCCATGGGGGAAGCCGCCCTGGTGACGGCTTCCCCCAACGACTATTTCCCTTTTTTATCCCCTCCGCAATGTCCATTGCACTGTGACACTTTTGATTGCAAGAGGAGCGTACTTGGATGCAGGTACAAACGAAAAAAAGAACCGCCGCTGAGATCCGCTGCAAGATCGGCCTGCTCATCTTTTTGCTGTTGAGTTTTTCGCTGATCGCCGCCGGCCTGTGGGGTATCGACCAGTATAACGGTTCCGGCTTCGACCAGGAAGCCGCTTATGGCCACATTTATCAACTGACCCCCGAGGTGGACAGCCTGTATGAAACCAGCATCGCTCCGGTGCTGGAGGGTTTGGACGCCCAGACCCAGACCACCATCAAGCAAACCAGCCGCCAGCTGCTGGAAAGCGCATGGACCGAAGCCGCCAAGGAAGACCGCGCGGCCAAGGTGGATGCGCTGCTTTCTGCTGCCTCTGATCCCGACCGGGAGCAGATGGAGCTCTTATCCCTGACCTATTCCCTTTCCGGCCCCAAGGTCTCCTCCAAGGAGAAAAAGGCCCTGGCCGCCTTCACCGATGAAGAGCGCGCCGAATTCCGGCAAACGGTTCTTTCTGCCATGGCGGATGAAACCATCCCCCTGACCGAGCCTGCCCTGAGTGCCGTGGAAGACACCGAGGGCCTGGAGCGTGCCGGAATCCTGATGCAGATGTTCCTCACCAGCGTCAACGCCGACAACGAGCCCCTGACCACCGACCATGTGAACGGCCTGAAGAAGGCCGCCCGCAGCGGTGATGCGCGCATTGCCGCCTATGGCATGGCCGCCGGTGGCAGCGTGTCCTGGGCGTCGCAGCTGGTGCTTTCCCATACCAAAACGGTGATCCTCATCGGCGCATTGCTGCTGCTGGACGTGATCCTGCTTTACTTCCTGCTCCGTGCTGACAAGAGCTGGCGCGTGGACTTCAAGTGGATCGTGATTCTGGCCATCGTCGATTTCCTGGTGATGTTCCAAGTGCTGCCGCTGATCTACCTGGTGGTGAAGGCCTTCTTCCCCGAGGGCACCTTCACCTTCGAGGTGTTCCAGCGTCTGTATACCTATCCCATGAACCTGGGCGCACTGAGCAACACGCTCATCGCCGCTGCCGCCACCATGGTGCTGGGCACGCTGCTGGCCTTCCCCCTGGCCTGGCTGGTGGGCCGCACCAACCTTTATGGCAGAAAGTTCTTCCGTTCCCTGTTCGTTTTGACCTACATGGTGCCGCCTTATCTGGGTGCCATGGCATGGCTGCGCCTTCTGAACCCCAATGTGGGCACCATCAACGTGCTGCTGCGCACCCTGTTCCAGCTGGGTGACGCTCCCGGCCCGCTGAACATCTACTCCCTGGGCGGCATGATCTGGGTGCTGACCACCTTCTACTACCCCTACGCTTTCATCACCATCTCCCGCGCCATGGAGAAGATGGACCCCTCCCTGGAGGAAGCCAGCCGCATCAGCGGTGCTTCTCCCCTGAAGACCGTCTTCAAGGTGACCCTGCCCATGATGACCCCCAGCCTCATCGCCGGTGCGCTGCTGGTGTTCGTCTGCGCGGCCAGCTGCTACGGCATTCCCTCCATCATCGGCGCGCCTGGCAAGGTGCATACGGTAACCACCCGCATCATTGAGTACAACGGTCTGGGTGCCCAGGGTCTGAGCGACGCCACGGGCCTATCCGTGTTCCTGATGGTTATCGCCATCGTCGTGCTCTACATTTCCGACTTTGTGATCGCCAAGAAGCAGTACATCACCGTGTCTGGCAAGTCCACCCGTCCCAACGTGGTGGAGCTGCGCAAGTGGCGCATTCCGCTGACCATCCTGGTGGGCTTGTTCGCCTTCATCGTGATCCTGGTGCCCTTCGCCACCATCCTCACCACCAGCTTCAAGGTGGACCTGGGCAAATCCGTGCTGGACGCCACCAACCTGACCGTCGATCACTGGAAGACCATCTTCAGCCGCTCCGAAACCATCGACTGCCTGGTGAACTCCCTGATCTTCGGCGCAGCCACCGCCACCATTGGCATCGTGGTGGCCTGCACGATGAGTTACCTGCTGCAGCGCACCCGCATCCGCGGCCGCAAGATCCCGGACTTCCTGATCACCCTGGGCTCCGGCACCCCGTCGGTGGTTATCGCCCTGGGCCTGATCATGACCATGAAGGGCGACTTCGGCATCAACATCTACAACACCGCCTACATCATGATCATCGCCTACCTGATCAAGTATCTGATGATGGGCATGCGCACCGTGGTTTCCGCCATGAGCCAGATCCACGTGTCCCTGGAGGAATGCTCGCAGATCTCCGGTGCCAGCTGGGCCAAGACCATGTTCAAGATCACCGGCCCGCTGATCTTCCCCTCCATCGCCGCAGGCTGGTTCCTGATCTTCATCCCCAGCTTCTACGAGCTGTCCATGACGGCGCTTCTGTACTCCAACAACACCAAGACCATTGGCTTCCAGCTGTATGAATACTGGACCTACACCAGCCAGCAGCAGGCCTCGGCCATGGCGTTTGGCATTCTGCTCATCGTTGTAGCCATTAACTTCCTGCTCAACAAGCTCACCAAGGGCGAATTCTCCATCTAAGAAAGGACGGATCCGGATGGCAACCGTAACGATCAAACATGTCACCAAAGCCTTTGGCGACAACGTGGTGCTCAAAGAATTCAACGAAACCTTTCACGACGGCGAATTCGTAACGCTGCTGGGCCCCTCCGGCTGCGGCAAGACCACCATGCTGCGCATCATTGCCGGCTTTGAAAAGCCTACCTCGGGCGAGCTCTACATCGACGACCAGCTGGTTTCCGGCGGCAAGACCTTTGTCCCCCCGGAAAAGCGCAGCGTGGGCATGGTGTTCCAGAGCTACGCCGTGTGGCCCCACATGAACGTTTATGACAACGTGGCTTACCCCCTCACCATCAAAAAGGCCCCCAAGGCCGAGATCAAAAAGCAGGTGGACCGCGTATTGGAGATTGTCCATCTGTCCCAGTACGCCGAACGCTTCCCCAACCAGCTTTCCGGCGGCCAGCAGCAGCGCGTAGCCTTGGCCCGCGCCCTGGTGGCAGCCCCCAAGCTGCTCCTGCTGGACGAGCCCCTCTCCAACCTGGACGCCAAGCTGCGCGAGTCCATGCGCTTTGAGATCAAGGAGATCCAGAAGGAACTGGGCATCACCGTGGTCTACGTCACCCACGACCAGACCGAGGCCATGGCCATGAGCGACCGCATCTTCCTGATCAACCGCGGCGTGGTGCAGCAGTGCGACCGCCCCGAGGTGATCTACAACCAGCCTCAAAATCAGTTCGTGGCCGACTTCCTGGGCAAGGTGGAGTTCTTCAAGGGCGAAGCCAAGGACGGTCAAATTACCTTCCCCGGCATGAACAACATGCACATCGCCTACGACGGCCCCAAGACCGGCAAGGTGGAAGTGGCCATCCGCCCCGAAAACCTGTACTTCACCACCCCCGAGGAGGGCCAGCTCGCCGGCACCCTGGAAGCCCAGTACTACCTGGGCGACGTGGATGACTGCCGTGTGCGCGTGGGCGACACCGTGGTGCGCGTCATCGCCCCCGGCTATGTCTTCAACGACCTGAAGGACGGCCAGCAGGTTGGCCTGGGTGTGCGCGATTTCCTCGTCTTCGACGACGACGGCACCCTGGAGCAGCTGCTGCAGATTCAAACCTGACGGTTCAAAAAAGTGGCCGATCCACTTTTTTGAGGAAGCAAATCCAGCCGACCAGAGATCGGCTGGATTTGTAAGGAATTGATTTTGCAAGCAAAATCAACGACCCGCGAAGCCGGCAAAGCCGGCTTACACGATTTCAGTCCTGCGGACGGCTGAATTGGTTGACCCCAATCCGCTATTATAGCACCTTGTGGCGGCAGAACATCTCTGCCGCCTTTTTCTTTGTCTGCGCCACATTCCTTGCAATAATTTGCTTTTTCCTTTATAATAGATAAAAGCGCACTTTCGAGGAGGATGCCCTATGTCCGCCATGCAAGAACATAACCTGCCCAACGGCATGACGCTTCTGTGCAACCGTCAGCCCCATTTGCACGCCATGGAGTTCGGCCTGTATTTCAAGGGCGGTTCCCTGTATGAAAACAAGCAGAACCAGGGTATTTGCCATCTGTTGGAGCACCTGTGCTTCCGCGGCCTTGGCGGACTGAACGCCGAGGAGCTCAACCGGCTGATGGCCCGTTTCGGTGCCGAGCTGGACGGGGCCACCTACCCCGAGGGCGTGGTGTTCCGCCTCAAGACCCACACCCGTTTCTTTGACGAGGTGCTGGATCTTTTCCTGCGCTTCTTTGCCGATACCCCCTGGACCCAGGAGCAGATCGACGCCGAAAAGCAGGTAGTGCTCCGCCAGATCGAGCAGGAGGATTGCGACTTTGACGAAGAAGTCAGCCGCCGTTACCGCAAAACGGCCGCCGGTGCCTTCTCGCTGATGGGCACTGCCCAGTCCATTCAGGATATGACCCCGGCCACCATCCGCCGCTGGCAGCGGCTGCTGTTCCAGCCGCAGAACGCCTGCCTGTGCGTGACCGGCAACTTCTCCGACGGCATGGAGCAGGCTCTGGTAGAGGCTTTCTCCGAGCTGGAAAACCACTTTGACGAGCCGCCCTTTGCCCAGGCCGTGCCCCAGGGCTTCTGCATGCGCGACAGCCGCAGCGACCTGGTGATGGACGAGGAAGGCGGCCAGGCCAAGGTGCACCTGGCTTTCGACCTGGACGAAGACCGCGTCTTCCCCCTGACGGGCGAGGTGCTCAACGCCTTCACCGCCGGCAACAGCGACTCCCTGCTTTTCCAGATCATGCGCGAGGAGCTGGCCCTGGTGGCAGAGATCGACTCCTCCATGGAGGAAATGGGCATGTTCCGCCGCCTGGTGATCCGCTACGACGTGCGCCAGGAATGCCTGGTGGAAAGCCTGCGCAAAGTATTCGAGCTGCTGCACCGCCTGTGCCTGTATGTGCGCCCCGTGCGCCTGACCCAGACCCGCATGCAGTTTACCGATAACCTGGTGTTCTACCAGGACGACGTGTCCGGCATGAACGACCTGATGGGCTGGTCCTGGATGGCGGACGACCTGTCCCGTGCCGACCTGGACGCCCAGGCCCAGATGTACGACGACCTGACCTGCGAAGACCTGCTGGACGCCGCCCAGTCCGTTTTCCGCCCGGAAAACCTGACCATCTCCATCCAGCGCGACCCTGCCCAGACCCCCAAGAACCTCAAGCCCCTGCTCACCGAGCTCCGCAGCACGCTGGCCTAAGGGGACGCCGTCCCCTTAGGGATCCCCTGCCAGAGAGGGCTTTGCCCTCTCTGGACTCTCCCGGGAGGGGCACCGCCCCTCCACCCCGCTTAAGGGCGTTGCCCTTAAGAATCCCACGAAGGGTCTTCGACCCTTTCGAAACCCATCCGGGGATGGCCAGCTTTATGATCGCCGATAAGGGGTCACGGTGCGCGGAGGGCGCACCGTGACGCAGGGCAAGTATCTGTTTTCTCCTTGAGAGGATTTTCTTATGCCCGAAAATATTTATGAAATCATTTCCCTGGGGGCGCGGTATTGGTTTGCGTTCCTGGGGCTGCTCATCGTGTGGCGATCCTTCAGCTGGCTAAGAAAGGACCGCCGGGCCAAGCACCGCCGCCTCAAGCACCTGCCGGATGCAGGCATGATCGGCGAAATGGTGGTGCTCCAGGGCTCTGACGATCTACCGGAAGGCACGGCCATTCCGGTGCCCCGGGCGGGTGTGCTGGGTTTTCTGCGCACCTGCGACGTGGTGGTGCCGGTGGATGGCGTGGCCGGCAAGCATATCGACTTTTCTTTTCAGGACGGCAAGGGCCTCCTGCTGTTTCCCCTGCGCGGACAATCCTGCGTGGTGGATGACACCGAACTGACCCATCGCAGCAAAACGAAAAAGCATCCCATGTGCCACGGCTCCCGGCTCGAGGTCGGCGATGCCGTGCTTCGTTTGCGTTTGTTCGCCGGGCTGGATACGGAGTACCGTCCTCTGTATGCGGATGAGCAGGCTCACCACATGCCCTTCCAGGACGATGTGACCAGCGACTGGCAGGATGCCGCCTACATTTATCATCAGGAGCCCGCCCCCTGGGCTGAGCAGCAGAACCCGTGGCTGCAGGAGGATCAGCCCTATTACGAGGAACCGGTTCAGCAGGATTCCTGGGTAGAGCAGCCGGTGTATCCGACGTATCAGCAGCAGGGGTACAGGCAGCCCTATCGGCCGCCTTATCAGCAACCGTACCAGCAGCCCTGGCCTCAGCCGGAGGAACCCTTCGAGCCTGCCCAGGCCCGCCAGAAGCAAAGCCGTTTCAGAAGGAGGCGCAGCCATGAAGAGTGAGAAGCGTTCCTTCCGCCGCGATCCCGGCAAGCTGCTTTCCAGTGCGGTCAAGCTGTTTTTCTTCAGCGCTTTCCTGCTGCTGGGGTTGAAGGATTATGCCTGGCAGGCCTTTGCCCTGGCTTTGGCCGTACCTGCCATGATCTCCCTGGGGGTCAATTTCCTGCCCCGGCTGTTCCCGGCAGACAAGCTGCTTTTGTCCCTGACCAACTTTCTGTGCGCCCTGGGCGTGCTGGTTTTGTATGCCACCAACCCGGCCTATGCCTATCAGCAGGCCTTGTATTACGGCGTGGGCCTGGCGGCCATGGTGGTGTGCATCTATCTGGTGCGCCTCATCAAGCACTGGAAAATCCCCGTGCTGCTGCTCATGCCTGTTTCCCTGGCCCTGCTGGTGCTGCCCCTGATCATCGGCCGCGAAACCAACGGTGCCCGCAACTGGTTTTATGTGGGCGGCATTTCTGTGCAGCCCAGCGAGATCGTCAAGCTGAGCCTGCTGCTCATCATCAGCTATTTCATGTCCCGGCGCAAGCTGCTGCCCTGGCTGATCTTCGCTGTGGGCTGCCTGGGCTTGCTCATGCTGCAAAAGGATCTGGGCACCGCCCTGATGTACTACGGCGTAACGCTGATGCTCTTCTACGCCTCTTCCAACAACCTACTGCTCACCGGCGTGGGCCTGGCTGGCGGCGCAGGCGCGGCAGTGCTGGGCTACAAGCTTTTCGCCCATGTAAAACGCCGCGTCGCCATCTGGCAAAACCCCTGGAGCGACTATGACAACGCAGGCTATCAGATCGTGCAGAGCCTGATGGCCATCGCCAGCGGCGGCCTGTTCGGCGTGGGGCTGGGCCTGGGCTCGCCCCGCACCATCCCCGTTTACCATACCGACTTCATTTTCGCCGTCATCTGCGAGCAGTTCGGCCTGATCTTCGGCCTGTGCGTGCTTTTGATGTACGTGGCCATCATCTGGCGCGGTGCCACCACGGCCATGGCCGCCCGCACCAGCTTCCACGGCCTGCTGGCCATGGGGGCTACGCTGATGATCGGTTTGCAGACCTTCGTGATCATCGGCGGCGTGATCAAGCTGATTCCCCTCACCGGCGTCACCATGCCCTTTGTGAGCTACGGCGGCACGTCGCTGGTATCCAGCATGTGCCTGGTGGGGCTGTTGCAAGGCGTGGCCAGCCTGAACGAGGACGACCTGAACGAGGACACCCGCCTGGCCATGCTGGGCAGTCAGGAGGACATGGCATGAAGCAGCAGCGATATCTGTTCAAAGTGCTGGCCCTGATCATGTTCGGCATGTTCCTTTTGCTGGCAGTCTACGGCGGTTACAGCATTTTCACCTACGGCAACCGCTGGTTTTCTTACAGCCGCAATCCCCGCGTCCGTGCCCAGAAGGAGAACGTCATCGCCGGTGATATCCTGGACCGCAACGGGGTGATCCTAGCCACCACCGTGGACGGCAAGCGCACCTACCAGCCGGACGAGGCCGCCCGCCGGGCCATCGTGCATCTGCTGGGCGACAGCCAGGGCCAGGTGTCCAACGGCGTGGAAACCTTCCAGACCAGCTACCTTTACGGCTTTCAGACGCCCCTCAGCGAGCGCGTCGACGCCCTTCTCAGCGGCGAGCCCCGCCGGGGCGACAACGTGACCCTGACCATCGACAGCCAGCTGTGCACCGAGATCACCCATTATTTCAGCCAGCGCAACCCCGGCAAGCAGGGTGCCGCTGTGGTGATGAACTACAAGACCGGCGAGCTTGCGGGCTACATCAGCCTACCCAACTTCGACCCCATGAACATCACCGCCGAAACCAAGGCCGACCCCGGCCAGCCCTTCTGGAACCGCGCCACCCAGTCGGTTTATCCCCCGGGCAGCTCCTTCAAGATCATCACCACGGCCTCCGCGCTGGAGAACATCCCCGGCGTGATGGAGCAGGACATACTCTGCACCGGCGGACTGGTGGTGATGAACCAGGCCATCCGCGACTACGGCAACGACATCCACAACAAGCTGAGCCTGCGCAGTGCCTTCCGCAAGAGCTGCAACAATGTGTACGCCCTGGTGGCTCTCACCCTGGGCGACGAAAAGCTGCGCAAAACCGCCGAGAACTTCGGCTTCAACGATAACTTCCTTTTCCGCGACCTGGTGGTGGAAAACAGCACCTACCCCACCGAGGGCCGCAACCAGTTTGAGCTGGCCACCACCGGCATCGGCCAAAGTGCGCTGGCCGCCACCCCCATGCACATGTGCATGGTCGCCGCCGCCATTGCCAACGATGGCGTGATGATGGAACCCCGCCTGCTGATGAACGTCACCAGTGCCGCCGGTGCCACCCGCACCACCTTCCAGTCCAAGGTATACCGTACCGCCCTGTCCGCCGAGCACGCCGCCACCCTGCAGTCCATGATGCGGGACGTGGTCAAGTCCGGCACCGGCACCCGTGCCGCCGTCCCCGGCCTGACCATCTGCGGCAAGACCGGTTCTGCCGAGAGCTCCCTCTCCGGCAGCGACGTGACCTACGGCTGGTTCGTCGGCTACATCGAAGACGACGCCCTCCCCTACGCCGTCAGCGTCCTGGTCGAGTCCATCGAAGACGGCGAAGGCGGCGGCAGCACCGCAGCCCCCATCGCCGGCGACATCTTCAGGTACCTTCAGGGGCTTCGCTAAGCATGCCAGAGGCTCTGCCTCTGGACTCCGCTTAAGGACTCTGCCCTTAAGAATCCCGCGAAGGGCCGTTCGGCCCTTTCGAAACCCATTCGGGGATGCCCGGCGTTCGCACATAAGCTGGGGTCACGCCGCGCAACGGGCGCGCCGCGACACGAGGGAAAGGATCACGCCTCCCTTGTGTAAAGGGAGATGGCAGTCCGAAGGGCTGACGGAGGGATTGCCTGCCACATCACCCATCGCATACCTTCCAAAAATGTAGGGGCGAACCATGTTCGCCCGGCCCACACTTAATTCCGAATTCCGAATTCATCATTCCGAATTATTTTTGGAGGCCCCATGCGTATCATCAACGCTTTTCACGGCACTGCCGCCTGCTTTCCCAACGGCCGCTTCTCCCTGGAGGCATGGCGCAGCTATGCGTCCGCCATATCGCCAGCCCTGGTCGCCATGTGCCAGGAGGACGCTGCGGAGTATGACTTCGATGCGCAGGTCATGCCAGTGTTGCAGGCGTATGCTGCCCAGCCTGACAAGGCGCAGCAGGCCCACGACGCATTCGTGCGGCACATGGCCGCCCTGCCGGAGATGGACGTGGATGCCACGGTGGTGCTGTATCTGGGGCTGTGCAATGCGGCTGGCTGGGCCACAGAGCTGGACGGCAAGCCCGCCGTGCTGCTGGGGCTGGAGAAAATCGTGGAGCTGGATTGGTGCGACGAGGCATCCATGGCCGCGCTGATCGACCACGAGCTGGGGCATCTGTGGCACTTTCAGCACCGGAGCACACCTGCCTTTCGCAATGCCGCGCTGTGGCAGCTGTACACCGAGGGCATGGCCATGTTCTTTGAGCAGCAGTTGGCCGGAAATGAGCATTATTTCCACCAAAACAAAAACGGCTGGCTCGCATGGTGCGAAGCCAACCGTGATGCGCTGTTCGCCGAGTACCGCCGCCGGGTGGATGCCGGGGAATCGGTGCAGGATTTCTTCGGGGACTGGTGCAGCTATCAGGGGCACAGCGACGTGGGGTATTACCTGGGCAGCGTGCTGGTGTGGCAGCTGGCGCAGCAGCACACCGGGGCAGAGCTGGCTGAGCTGACCGAGCAGGACGTGCGCCAAGCCCTCAGCGCGATGCTTTGATTTCCTTTTCCAAATAATATACCGTTTCGCCGTCTTCCACGGCGGTCAGGATCAGGCGGTCGTACCCCCAATGGCGGTAGATCGCCTGATTTCGTTCTTCCTTTGCCTCCACGCCGATGGTCAGCCGGGTACAGCCATGCTGGACTGCGTCGGCCTCCATCAGCCGTACCAGGGCGGAAATGTGCCCTTTGCCCTCATGGGTCTTTTCAATGCGCAGGGCGTTGATGTTTGCCACGGCGGCTCCGTCCGCCAGGCAGGTGCGTCCGGCAATGGCACCGCAGTCCGGCGAGAAAAGCAGCGTTCCCTCGCCCACGGGATCGCCATCGCACAGCACCACATAGGTTTGTGCCGCGCCGCTGCGGTTGTAGCCGATGTACTCATCCCGCCATGCTGCCCAGCGCGGGTCGTCTGCATTGGCGCGGATGTTCTTTTCCCAGATGCAGGCCAGGTCGTCCATGGTGGCTGCGCGGCAGTCGTAAATCATGCATTTCCCTCCTTAGGCATACAAAAAGAGCCGTCTTACAGACGGCTCTTTTGTTGGCACTTGGCCTTGTCAGCTGGAGCGGGTGATGGGAATCGAACCCACGTGACCAGCTTGGAAGGCTGGAGCTCTGCCATTGAGCTACACCCGCAAGTGGAGCGGTAGACGGGATTCGGACCCGCGACATCCACCTTGGCAAGGTGGCACTCTACCACTGAGCTACTACCGCATATCCACGCTTGTGCGTCGGGTGATTTTGGTGCGGGCGAAGAGACTCGAACTCTTACGCCATTTGGCACCAGATCCTAAGTCTGGCGCGTCTGCCATTCCGCCACGCCCGCAAGTCTCTTTAGCAGAATGGGATGTGACCCATTGGAGATTCGAACTCCAGACACCTTGATTAAAAGTCAATGCACCCTATCGCTTGAATCCCTTATTTTTCAACGGGTTCCGTGTGCCGCAGCCCAATTTGACTACTGTTTTGACTACTTGACAACTCTGATTCAACAAAAGAGACGGCTTTTAGCTCACGTTCGGGGGTTATGTGATCGTAAATTTTTAGGATCATTTTTTCATCTGCATGGCCCATCCATTTGAT
>JAGBBA010000048.1 GCA_017938695.1 Clostridia bacterium
ATACACGGTGTTGTCGCCGCCCTCGGTCAGCTCACGGTATTCTTCCTCGTACAGGCTGCCGTCATTGGAGCGATACACGATCTGCACCGTGGCCTTGGCAAGGTTCTTGTCGTACACAAACTCCACCACGCCGGGGTTGGCACCACTGGCAGACACATCCACCCACACGCTCTCGGCGGTGGTCAGGGTATAGCCCTCGTACTGACGGGCATAAACAGTGTTGTCGCCGCCCTCGGTCAGCTCACGGTATTCTTCTTCGTACAGGCTGCCGTCGTTGGAGCGGTACACAATCTGCACCGTGGCCTTGGCCAGGTTCTTGTCGTACACGAACTCCACCGCACCGGGGTTCGCACCGTTGGCAGACACATCCACCCATACGCTCTCGGCGGTGGTCAGGGTGTAGCCATCATACTGACGGGCGTAAACAGTGTTGTCGCCGCCCTCGGTCAGCTCGCGGTACTCTTCCTCATACAGGCTGCCGTCGTTGGAGCGGTACACGATCTGCACCGTGGCCTTGGCAGGTTCGGGCGCAGGCTGCTCGGGCATGCTGATCTGCGTGGACACGTACAGGTTGAAGCTGGTGGCCCATGCGTCGTTTTCATACGCATTGATCACCACTTTATTCACGCCGTCCATGGCGGAGCCGGCGTCCACCACGTTCATCAGGGTGGAACCATCCGCCGGGTCAAAGGCATAGGTGTGGTTCGGGTGGCTGATGTTCATGGTCAGGGCATGCAGGGGCGCATCCGCGCTGACCTGCACCCAGTAGGACTGGTCCTGGCTCCAGCTGACGGGCGCAGCATAGGCTTCATAAGCCGCGCCATTGGCGTCCAGCCAGCTCAGGCGGATGGACAGCATCTCCCAGTCGGCCTGGGCATAGGCAGGCACGGCAAAGCTGGTCATCAGCATGACCAGCGTCAGGAGAAAGGCGGCCAAACGGCGGGAAAGATTTGCAGGGTATTTCATCGGTGTATTCCCTCCCTTTCAGGAACTGATCCGAGGGGAAAGTTCCTCAATATATATTGTATAACGCAGCCTTATGCTTTGTCAATGAAAGCAGCGTGCCGCATTTTGTCAACTTTGCGCATCCGGCAGGATTTGCCTCCCCTGCCGTCGAAGTCCATCGCATCACCAATGCAACAGGAGGCACATCGCCATGCATGATAACCTGATCGAAAAATTCCTGAGCAAGGAAGTCGTATTCCCCGGCAAGATCATCCGTCTGGAGCACTGGCAGGTGGAGCTGCCCAACGGTGAAAAGGCCCTGCGCGAGGTGGCCTGCCACCCGGGTGCTTCCGCCGTGGTGGCCCTGGATGACGACGGGCAGATCATTCTGGTGCGCCAGCACCGCATCGCCGTGGACCGGCTGACGCTGGAGATCCCCGCCGGCAAGCTGGACAGCCCGGACGAAGATCCCTTCCTGTGCGCCCAGCGCGAGCTTTCTGAAGAAACCGGCATGACCGCCGATCACTGGCAGAAGCTCACCTGCCTGGAAACCACCCCGGGCTTCTGCAACGAGCGCATCCACATCTACCTGGCCACCGGGCTCAAGCAGGGCGACTGCCATCCCGACGAGGACGAATTTGTGGATGTGACCCGCATGCCGCTTTCCCAGGCCGTGGCCAATGTGCTCAATGGTACCTTCCGCGACGGAAAGACCGCCCTGGCCATCATGATGGCCGCTGCCCTGCAGGGTGCCTCCACCCATACCAACGACTGAGCAGGGGCGATTCATCCCCCATTGTAAAAAATTCTGCTGATATGCATGTAAAATGAAAGGAGCGTGAACCGGCATGAAACGCCATCCGGCCTATGTGGTCATGATGATCATTCTCGCACTGCTTTGCCTGTGCGGCATGGTGCTACTCATCTGGGGTGCCACCCAGCAGGGGCCCCTGCCCCGGCCCCATATGCTGCTGGTTCCGCCGCAGGTGAACCATGGCTGATCGCTTTCTCCGCGGCCTAACGCTGAAGGAATCCCTCCGGGAGCCGCTCACCCCCGGCGAGGTTTTTTCCCGCCTGCCCATTCTGCAAACGCCCCGGCTGATCCTCCGGCCCATGACCATGCGCGACGCCCAGGACATCTACGACTACTCCTGCGATAAGGAGGTCGCCCGCCATGTCCTGTGGGACGCCCACCGTTCCGTGGCGGACAGCCGGGCATACCTGAGGTTCATCATCCGGCAGTACCGGGAAGGCATGCCCTCCAGCTACGGCATGGTGCTGAAGGAGACCAACCGGGTCATCGGCACCATTGGCTTTATGTGGATGAACCAGGACAACAGCACCGTGGAGGTGGGTTACAGCCTCGCCCGAGCCTACTGGAACCAGGGCCTGATGACCGAAGCCCTCTCCGCCCTGATCGACATGGCCTTCACCAAGCTGAACCTCCACCGCATCGAGGCCCAGCACGAAACCTCCAACCCTGCCAGCGGCCACGTGATGGCCAAATGCGGCATGCAGAAAGAGGGTACCTTACGGGGCCGCATCTTTAACAAGGGCAAGTTTGTGGATGTGGATCTGTATGCCATTCTAAGGGAAGACTGGGAAAAGAAGTGAAACGCAAAAGCAGCCTCCTGCATCGCCGCAGGAGGCTGCTTCCTCTTACTTGTGATACGTCTTCATCCGCCGCTCAAACACATCCGGTCGGGCCACTGAATACCCAAAGAAGCCGATCACGTCCTGGGTATTTTGGTACACGCCGTGGTTGTAGGCCACCAGACGGGCACTTTCCATGTGCAGGGAGCCGTCCTCGTCAAACAGGTCGTCGCGCACCTGCACACCCACCACTTCGCCGATGAACATATCGTGGCTGCCCAGTTCGATCACCTGGCGCACCTTGCAGCTGAGATAAGCCGGGGCCTCTGCAATGGCCGGAGCATAGTCCATGCCCAGGGCAGGCATAGCGGTCAGCTTCTGCTCGGCAAACTTGTCCACGTCCTTGCCGCTCTTCACGCCGCAGTAGTCGCAGGCGTCGCACAGGGGGCGGTCCACCAGGTTCACCACAAATTCGCCGCTCTCCATCATCAAATGATGGGAAAACCGCTCCTTGCGGACGCTGACGGATACCATCGGCGGCTGGCTGTTTACCGTGCCCGCCCACCCAATGGTGATGATATTGGGCTTGTCCTCTGCCTTCACGCCCTTGCAGGTCACCATCACCACGGGCAGCGGTGCCAGCAGCGTGCAGGGATCAAACGTACGAAACTTGTTCATCAAACGCATCTCCATTCTTGAAGGATTCCTTCAGATAGTGTACAATGATTTGGAAATCGTGTCAATTACAGGAGGCTTCTCCATGCAGGTTCTTTTGCAGGTACTCACCCTGTTTTTGCTGATGCTCTGCGGCTTTGGTGCCGTGAAGGGCAAAATGATGGATCAAAAGGGCATTGCCGGGCTGAACACCCTGGTGCTCAACTTCGCCCAGCCCTGCCTGATCCTCTCATCCATGCAGCGCGACCGCAGCCCCGAATTGATCCGCGACCTGCTATTGGTGTTCGTGTGCACCTGCGTGATCATCGGCGTTTCGGGCATCATTGCCAGCCGCCTGTTCCGCAAGGAGGAACCCAAGCGGCGCAGTGTGCTGACCAACCTGGCCATGGTATCCAACTGCGGCTTTATGGGCTACCCCGTCATTGAGGCCGCCCTGGGCAAGGAGGCCGTGATCTATGCCGCGCTGTATGTGGCCGCCTTCAACCTCATGAGCTGGACCCTGGGCGCATATTATTACGGAGGCAAGCAAGCCATGCGCCCCTCGCAGCTTTTGAAGAACCCTTCCCTGCTGGCGGTGGTATGCGGCATGGTGCTGTTCCTCACCGGCTGGCGGCTGCCCGGGTTTATCAATGATGGCATGTCCATGATGGGCTCCACCACCACGCCCCTGGCCATGTTCGTCATTGGCTCCCGGCTGGTGGGCCTGAAGCGCGAACACCTTACCGACAGGCCCCTGCTCACCGCCTGCGGCATGCGGCTGCTGGTCTTCCCCCTGTGCGTGCTGCTGCTCGCCCTCACCCCCATGCCGAAGATGGTGGTGTCCGCACTGTACCTTTGCACCGCCATGCCCTGCGCCGCCCTCACCGCCATGATGTCCGAGCTCTACGACGCCGATCGTTCCCTGGCATCCCGCGGCGTGGCCCTGAGCTCCGCGCTGTCCATGCTCACCGTTCCCCTGATGCTTCTGCTGATCTGATAAGGAGGCCGCCATGACCTATCGTCCCCGCCATCGCAGCCGCAACCGCGGCGGCTGCCTGATGCGCATCCTCACCTTCATCGTGCTGATCATCATCCTGGCCTATCCCTTTGCCGAGCCCTTCATGCTGGAAACGGAGACTGTTTCTCTCACCAGCGATCATCTCCCCCGGGATGTGGGCCAGCTGCGCCTGGTGTACCTCAGCGACATCCACGCCGGGTCGTATTTCTCCCAGACCCGGGTAGAAAACCTGGTGCGCACCATCAACCGGCTGAATGCTGACCTGGTGCTCCTGGGCGGCGACTATGCCGAAGACAGCGAAACCGCCATCGAGTTCTTCAAAAATATGCCCGCCATCCACAGCAGCTACGGCGTCTACGGCGTGATGGGCAACCACGACCGCACCATCCCCGAGAGCAATCTCTCCCGGCTGCGCTCCGCCATGATCGCCGCCGGCGTTACTCCCATCGTCAACGATGTGCTGCCTGTGCGCATCGGTGCCAGCAACGTCTACCTGGCCGGCATCGACGACATGTCCAACGGCTGGCCCGACCTGGCCGCCGTGAGCTCCCAGGTGAGATATGACGACTATGTCATCTTCCTCTCCCACAACCCGCAGATCATCCCCGAGGCCCACAAAGCCAAGGACATGAACGGTCACAACATGTGGTTCGACCTGGGCCTGTTCGGCCACACCCACGGCGGTCAAATTGCCCTCGTCGGCGACTGGCTGGGCATTGCCAAGGTGGATCCCCGCTACGAGGAAGGCTGGCTCGTCGAGAACCGCACCAATCTGCTGATCTCCCGTGGCGTGGGCACCTCCATCCTCCCCGTCCGCCTCTTCAACCGCCCCCAGCTTCATCTGATCACCATCAAAAGTACGCAGTGACCAGGGGCTCCGCCCCTGGACCCCGGGAGGGGCTCTGCCCCTCCACCCTGCCAGAGGCTCTGCCTCTGGACTCCGCTTAAGGGCTCTGCCCTTAAGAATCCCGCGAAGGGCCTTCGGCCCTCTCGACACCCACTTTGCGAAAGCAGAGTGGGTTTTCTGTTGGGGTCACGGTGCGAATACGGTCGCGCCACGACGCAAGGCAGGCACTCCGTTTGCCATTCATTATTCATTATTTTACAAAACGTTCCCCAGGGTGAACGCATCCCTGTGATAAATATGTTCTGCGGCTTCCCGCAGCTCAGCGCAGCCTTCCAGGCAGGTGCCGGTGTCCTGGTCGAGGATGCCGGCTTCAATGCGTTCCAGGGCCCGGGATACTTCGTCCCCGTCGTCGTGGTTGATCAGCATTTGAAGCCATTCCAGAGTGCCTTTCCAGTCGCTGTGGTAGGCCTGTACAGTTTCGGCGGCCCGGGGCCAGTCTTCGTCCTGGGTCATGATGCGCAGCTCCTCTGCGGCGGAAACGTATTTACCGGATATATCCTTCGTCATGCGGATGTTCATCACGCCGCACACGATCACCACCACCAGCAGCGTCAATGATATGGTCAGGCTGGAACGCATCTTACCACCTCGCTTCTTCCGGCGCGAAGGCCTGCGCCGTCTGCATATCCGTTTTGCCCTTGCCCTGGGCCATGAGCAGCCCCTTGGTGTTCACGCACATGAAAAACACCTGGCTGGCATCCGTGTAGCCCAGGGCTTTCATCTGGGCCTTCAGCCAGCTTTCGGTCAGTTTTCCCCTTTGCAGGTTTTGATACTGCACGCGTCCGTCCATGATCAGCGTCAGGGGCAGGCCTTCCCTGTCGGGCTGCATGGCCATGTCCCCCGGCGTCAGGGGGCGGTGTTCAGCTTTAGGAAATACCGTCACCTGGCCGCAGGTTTCCAACACCGCCATGCCCACCTCCGAAGGGTCCATCACGCCGCCGATGCGCAGGTCCTCCATCAGGTCGGAAAGCGTCACACTCATCTCGCGCATCTGCTTTTCGCAGATCACCCCGTCCCGGATCAGCACCGTGGGCTGGCCGCACATCAGCGTGCGGAACTTGTCGCTCACCATGCAGAAGAAGGAGATCAACCCGTGGCAGATCACCAGGGCCGCCATGGGCAGAATGCCGTATAAAAGCGGCGAGCCCACGTCCCCGATGGGAGTGGCCGCCAGTTCGGCGATCATGATCACCACCACCAGCTCGTAGGGCTGCAATTGGCCCACCTCGCGCTTGCCCATCAGCCGCATGGCCACCACCGCCGCCACAAACAGGATCACCGATCGTACAAACAGCGTCAGCATAGGTACACCTCCTGTTCTATCTTGCCAATTTGCTTGCCTCTTTATCCGCGGTGTGGTAAAATAGCGGATGGTGTATTATGCTTTTTTCAAGGAGATTACCATGGACGATAGGATCAAAGTCGAGAAGGTGTCCTTCACCTATGAGGAAGCGGAAGACCCCGCCCTCACCGGTATCGACATGAAGGTGCAGTCCGGCGAGTTTGTGGCTGTGCTGGGGCATAACGGCTCCGGCAAGTCCACCCTGGCCAAGCTGCTCAATGCCTTATATATCCCCACCGAGGGGGCCGTTGTGGTCTGCGGACTGGACACCCGGGATGAAGACCGGGTGTGGGACATCCGCCAGCAGGCCGGCATGATCTTCCAGAACCCGGATAACCAGATCGTGGCGACCGTGGTCAAGGAGGACGTAGCCTTCGGCCTGGAAAACCTGGGCGTTCCCACCGAGGACATGCCTGCCCGCATCGAGTCCGCCCTGGCCGCCGTGCGCATGAATCACCATGCCGACAGCGCACCCCACATGCTCTCCGGCGGACAGAAGCAGCGCGTGGCCATCGCGGGCATCCTGGCCATGGAGCCTTCCGTCATCATCGCCGACGAGGCCACCGCCATGCTGGACCCCTCCGGCCGCAAGGAGGTGCTGGACACCGTCCGCCGCTTGAACCGGCAGAAGGGCATCACCGTGGTGTGGATCACCCACTTCATGGAGGAAGCCGCCCAGGCCGACCGGGTGGTGGTGGTCAACCAGGGCCGCATCGCCCGCATGGGCACGCCCCGGGAGGTTTTCCAGCACATTGACGAAATGCGCGAGCTCCACCTGGATGTGCCCCACATGACCGACCTGGCCGCCGAACTGCGACAGGGCGGCATGCCCCTGCCCCAGGGCATCCTGACCGTAGACGAAATGGCGGAGGAGGTGTGCAAGCTGCTATGCCCATCCAACTGATCAACGTGACCCACACCTATTCCGAGGGCAGTGCCTTCCAGGCCACCGCCATCAACAACGTGAACCTGACCATCGAGGATGGCGAGTTCATCGCCGTCATCGGCCACACCGGCAGCGGCAAGAGCACCCTGGTGCAGCACCTGAACGGCCTGCTGAAGCCCACCTCCGGCCAGATCCTGATCGACGGCGAGGACCTCAACGGCGAAAAGACCGACCGCCGCCGCATCCGGCAGAAGGTTGGCCTGGTGTTCCAGTACCCCGAATATCAGCTGTTTGAAGAAACCGTGGCCAAGGATATCGCCTTCGGCCCCAAGAACCTGGGCCTTACGGATGAGGAGATCGACCAGCGCGTCCGCCGCGCCATGGCCCATGTGCACCTGGACTACGACAAGTATGCCCAGCGCAGCCCCTTCGAGCTTTCCGGCGGCCAGATGCGCCGGGTGGCCATCGCAGGCGTCTTGGCCATGGAGCCCAAGGTGCTTATCCTGGACGAGCCCACCGCCGGCCTCGACCCCAAGGGCCGCGACCGCATCCTGAGCATGGTGCAGGAGCTCCACGCCCAGGGCGGCGTGACGGTGATCATGGTCAGCCACAGCATGGACGATGTGGCCCGCCTGGCAAGCCGCCTGGTGGTGATGAGCAAGGGCGAACTGGTGGCCACCGGCACGCCCCGGGAGATCTTCCGCCAGGTGGAGATGATGGAATCCATCGGCCTGGGCGTGCCCGAGGCTGCCAAGCTCTGCGCCCTTTTGCGCGAGAAGGGCATCAGCCTGCCCGATGATCTCTACACCCCCGAGGAAGTCCGCCAGCATCTGCTGCAGCTGTGGAAGGAGGCCCAGAAATGTTAAAGAACATCACCATGGGCCAGTACTACCCTGTGGACAGCTTTGTGCACCGGCTGGACCCCCGCGTGAAAATCGTGCTGACCATCGCCTTTATTGTGGCGGTGTTCATGGTGCATTCCCTGGTGGGCTATGCCATCGTGCTGGGCTTTGTGTACATGATCTCCCATTTCAGCAACGTTCCTTTCAAGATGCTCACCAAGGGCCTGAAGCCCCTGCGCTTCATCCTGATCCTCACCTTCCTGCTGAACCTGTTTTTCACCAGCGAGGGTACGACGCTCATTCACCTGTGGTTCATCCACATCACCTGGGAGGGACTTTCCCAGGCGGTGCATTATTCCCTGCGCCTGATGTTTTTGGTGGTAGGCACGTCGCTTTTGACGCTGACCACCTCCCCCATCATGCTGTCCGACGGCATCGAAATGCTGCTGTCCCCCTTGAAGCGTTTCCACTTCCCTGCCCACGAACTGGGCATGATGATGTCCATCGCCCTGCGGTTCATCCCTACCCTGCTGGAGGAGACCGACAAGATCCAGAAAGCCCAGATGGCCCGCGGTGCGGACTTTGAATCCGGCAACCTGCTGCAGCGTGCCAAGGCCATGGTACCCCTGCTGGTGCCGCTGTTCGTCAGTGCCTTCCGCCGCGCAGGCGACCTGGCCATGGCCATGGAGGCCCGCTGCTATCACGGCGGCGAGCACCGCACCCGGCTGCGCGTGCTGAAAATCACCCAGCAGGACTACCTCGCCTGTGCCGCCATGGCCGGGCTGATCCTGCTGATCGTGGTGGAGGGCATCATCCTGTGAAGCGCATCCTGCTGACCGTCGAATACGACGGAACCAACTATTCCGGCTGGCAGCGGCAGCTCAACGGGCTGGCTGTGCAGCAGGTATTGGAGGAAGCCCTGTCCCGGGCCACGGGCGAAAGCATTGTGGTCACCGGTGCCAGCCGCACCGATGCGGGCGTCCACGCCCTGGGGCAAGCCGTGCACTTTGACACAGCCTCTTCCATTCCCCCGGAGAAATACCCCTTCGTGCTCAACACCATGCTGCCCAGGGATGTGCGCGTGCTTACCAGCCGGGAGGTTCCGCCGGATTTCCACGCCCGGTTCATGACCTGCGGCAAGCAGTACACCTACCGGATGATCAACACCCGGCACGGCAGCGCCATCCGCCGCAACACCCATGTGCATGTGCCCCTGGTCCTGGATTTGGCCCCCATGCAGCGCGCCGCCATGACGCTTCTGGGCACCCACGATTTCGCTGCCTTTCAGGCCAGCGGCGGCACCGCCAAGACCACCGTGCGCACCATCCACAAGGCGGAGATCACCCGTCAGGGTGACGAGGTGATCCTCACCATCGAGGGCGATGCGTTCCTCTACAACATGGTGCGCATCATCGCCGGCACGCTGATCGAGATCGGCTATCTCCGCCGGGGCGAAGATGCCTTCGTGAAGGCTTTCACCTCCCTGGACAGGCTCGACCTGGGCGTAACGGCTCCCCCTCACGGGCTGGAGCTGACCCGGGTGGACTACCCGGAGGCCGCCTTCACCCTGCCTGAAAGCGTGCGCTGGCACGAGGACTGAGCTATGAAATACGCTGTTATTTCCGATATCCACGGCAATCTTCCGGCCCTGAAGCTGGTGCTGGAGGATGCCAAACGTCAGGGCACGCAGGCTTACCTCTTTGCCGGGGATTACTGCATCAGTGCCCCCTGGGCCAACGAGGTCGCCACCCTCCTGCGCAGCCTGCCCGATGCCCGGTTCATCCGCGGCAACGACGAGAACCACCTGGACGTGCCCGACGGGGATGACGGCCAGTTCGAGGTGTCGCGCTGGTGCTCCCGAAGCATTTCCGCCGACAACAAGGCCTGGCTGGATGCTTTGCCCGAGGAGCTCTCCTTCCAGTGCGAGGGCGTGACCATCCGCATGGCGCACTCCTCCGAGGCGTATGTGGGCAAGGCGATCCACAAGCACTTCCGCACCAGTGCCGTGCCTGCCAGGTACTCGGAGGCACCGGTCACCCGGCAGCATCTGCTGGAAGACTTCCGCAGCACCATGGGCCAGGACAGCGACTTCCTCACCGCCATGGCTAAGCTGGACAAGGGCGTGTACATTTTCGGTCACAACCATGTGCAGTGCTTCGGCTGCTATGACGGCCGCTGGCTGGTGAACCCCGGCTCCTGCGGCCTGCCCCTGGACTGCGGCGACTTTGGTGCCGTCTACACCCTGCTGACCATTGCAAACGGTCAGGTCACCGTGGAGGAACGCCGCATCCCCTATGATGTGGAAGCCCTCATCGCCCAGGTGAAAACCACCAGCCAGTACCAGGCGGCCCGCATATGGAGCGAGGTCATTTTCTCCGAATGGCGCACCTGCCGCGAGAAGGTCTATTACGTCCTCTGGAACGCCGAGCACTACGCCGAAAGCATCGGCGACAGCCGCCGCCCCTTCGCCAAAGATACCTGGCAGGCCGCCTATGACCTGTGGCTGCAAAACGGCCAGCAGGCCCACCCCGAGCTGTTCGTCCGCTGAACCCCATTCCATCATTCAAGGATGGCGATCATTCTTATGAAGCGTTCTTACATGACCACCATGCCGGATAAATCCGGTGCTTTTTTGAAAGCCAGCCGCATTATTCTCGCCCACGGCGGCAACATCACCCGCTGCAACTATAACAAGGCAGTGGACAGCCACACCCTCTTTGTGGATGTGGAGGCCACGCCCCAGGCCCAGGAAGCCATCGCCCAGGAATTGTCCCAGGCCGGTTATTTCACCCAGACTGCCGCCCATGCCAAGATCGTGCTGATGGAGTTCGAGCTGGTGGATCAGCCCGGTGCAGTGCTGCCCATCCTGGAGGTGCTGGGCCGGCACGAAATTAACATTTCCTACATCAGCAGCCAGGAAAACGGCACCGGCAAGCAGTTTTTCAAAATGGGGCTGTACATCGAAGACCCCAGCGTGGTGGAAACGCTCCTGCGCGAGCTGTCCACGCTGTGCCCGGTGCGCATCCTGCAATATGACGCCGGTGAAAAAGCCCTGGACAACACCGTGTTCTACATTACTTTTGCAGGCGAAATGCGCCGCTTGCTGAACCTGACCCAGGAGCAGACCAACGATTTTATTTTCAACGCCAACCTGGTGATGCAGCAATTGGACGACCGCAACGAGCCGCCCAGCAAAACCTTTGAATACGTCAGCCGCTTTGCCCATTTTGTGGCCGAGCACAGCGGTGCGGCCTATGCCTGCCGCCTGAGCCTTCAGCCCCTGACGGAGCGCGTGACCTGCACCGTGCTGGAGCCGCCCTGCGGCAGCAATATCACCGTGCTGGAGGATGCCGCCACCGACGCGCTGCTAATGATCGACAGCGGCTTTGCCTGCTACCGCCAGGAAACTCTCCGCCGCCTGCGGGAGCTGTTCCCCGCCTTCGACATGCGTCCCAAGGAGCTGCTGCTCACCCACGCGGATTACGACCACGCCGGGCTTGTGCCCGATTTTGACGTGATCCATGTCAGCCAACGCAGCGCAGACTGCTTTCTTTCCGAGCTTACCGGCGGCACCCACCTGCGGGAGCGCAACCGCAAGACCCTTCCCTACTCCCGCCTGAGCAAGATCATCAGCCAGTATCAAACGCCCCGCGCCGAGCAGCTGCATGTGCTGGATACCCAGCCCTGCAACGATGCGCAGCCCCTGTCCCTCATCGGCCACTTCACCTTTGCTGATATGGATTTCGATGTTTATCAGGGCAACGGCGGCCACCTGCCCGGCGAGATCGTGCTGCTGGATCCGGTGCACCGCGTGGCCATCACCGGCGACGATTATGTGAACATTCACGATTACACGCCGGATCAGCAAGCCTTCAACCGCCTGGCCCCCTACCTGATGACCTCTGTCAACGAGGATTCCGCCAAGGCCAAGCAGATCCTTGCCGAGCTGCGCCGCCGCATGAACGGCCAGAGCTGGCTGATCCTGCCGGGGCACGGTGCCATTGTTGAACGAAATCAGTCCATGTAAATAAGGAGGCCCCATGCTCCGCTTATCCAACCTATCCGTCCCCCTGTCCCAGACAGACAACGAGCTGCTGGCCCTCATCGCCCGCAAGCTGAAGGTCATGGCCGGGCAGATCCAGTCCATCACCCTGGTGAAGAAGTCCATCGACGCCCGGGACAAGGGCGACGTGCACTTTGTGCTCACCGTGGATGCCGCCGTGAAAAACGAGGACGATGTGCTCCGCCGCCTGAAAAGCGGCGTGGCTGTCAAGGTGACCCCCAAGCCTGCCAAGCCGTTGCCTCCTGCCGCCTTCCGCCGCCCGCCGGTGGTGATCGGCGCAGGCCCGGCAGGCCTGTTTGCCGCGCTGACCCTGGCCAATGCCGGGGCCAACCCCATCCTCATCGAGCGCGGCAAGCCTGTTGACCAGCGCACCCAGGATGTTTCTGCCATGATGAAGGATGGCACGCTTGACCCCGACAGCAATGTGCAGTTCGGTGAGGGCGGCGCAGGCGCGTTTTCCGACGGCAAGCTGACCACGGGCATCAAGTCCCCCCACCAGCGCACGGTGCTGGAAACCTTCGTGCGCCACGGCGCGCCGGATGATATCCTGTTCCTGCAAAAGCCCCACATCGGCACGGACAAGCTGAAGGGCGTGGTGGCCTCCATCCGCAAAGAAATCATCGCCCTGGGCGGCGATGTGCGCTTCGAAACCCGGCTCACCGGGCTGATCCTGCGGGGCCAGCATGTGGAGGGCGTCACCGTCCAGCACGACGGCATTACCGAAGAAATACTGACCGATACGGTGCTGCTGGCCATCGGCCACAGTGCCCGGGATACCATCCAGGCCCTGTTCCAGCAGGGCGTGACCATGGTGCAGAAGCCCTTCGCCATGGGCGTGCGCATCGAGCACCCCCAAATGCTGATCAACCGTAGCCAGTACGGCCGCTTTGCCGACCATCCTGCCCTGCACGCCGCAGACTACAAGCTGAACGTCCACACCCCCGACGGGCGCGGCGTGTACACCTTCTGCATGTGCCCCGGAGGCGAGGTGATCGCCGCGGCATCCCAGCCTGGCGGACTGGTGGTCAACGGCATGAGCTACCACGCCCGTGACGGCCGCAACGCCAACGCCGCCCTGCTGGTGGGCGTAAACCCCGACGACTTCGGCGATGATCACCCCCTGGCCGGTTTTGTGTGGCAGCGCAGCATCGAGCAGGCCGCCTACCGCACCGGCGGCGGTGATTTCCGCGCTCCCGTGCAGCGCGTGGAGGACTTCCTGGCTGGCCGTGCCTCCACCCGCCTGGGCGAGGTACAGCCCACCTACCAGCCCGGCGTGACCCCTGCCGACCTGCGCGCCTGCCTGCCGGATTTCATCATCCGCGACCTGCAATTGGGCATCACGCAAATGGACCGGCAGCTCCGCGGCTTTGCCCACCCTGACGCCGTTCTCACCGGCGTGGAGACCCGGTCCTCCTCCCCCGTGCGCCTGCCCCGCGGCACCGACTACCTGGCCGACCGCATGGATGGCCTGTTCCCCGTGGGCGAAGGCGCAGGCTACGCCGGAGGCATCGTTTCCGCCGCAGTGGACGGCATTGCCGCAGCCTATGCCGCGCTGGAAAGGAGCAGACTGTAAGGCCCTTCTTCGACAGCGAAATGAATTTCATTTATCGATAAGGAGAGATCACCATGACCGTCAAGGAACGCTTCCTCAAGTATGTGCAGATCGAAACCACCTCGGATGAATCCAGCCCCACCTGCCCCTCCACCCCCGGCCAGCTGACCCTGGCCCATGTGCTGGTGGACGAAATGAAGGCCCTGGGCATCGCCGACGCCCGCGTGGACGAGTTCGGCTATGTTTACGGCACCATTCCTGCCAAGGGCAGCCAGACCGCCAAGGTGGGCCTCATCGCCCACATGGACACCTCCGACGGCGTGAAGGGCCCCACCCATCCCCAGGTCATCCCCGACTACGACGGCAAGGCCATCACCCTGAAGAACGGTGTGGTCATCGACGGCTTCGATTTCCTGCCCTCCCTGGCCGGCCAGGAGCTCATCGTCACCGACGGTGAGAGCGTCCTGGGTGCCGATGACAAGGCTGGCGTGGCCGAAATCATGGCCCTGGCGGAGCGGCTCATGCAACCCGATGCCCCCGACCACTGCACCGTTTGCCTGGCCTTCACCCCCGACGAGGAGATCGGCCGCGGTGCGGATCACTTCGACGTGCCCGGTTTCGGTGCTGATTACGGCTACACCGTGGACGGTGGTGCCCTGGGCGAGCTGGAATACGAAAACTTCAACGCCGCTGGCTGCAAGCTGACCTTCCACGGCGTGAACATCCACCCCGGCTCCGCCAAGAACCAGATGAAGAACGCCACGCTCATCGCCATGGAGTGGGCCTCCATGCTGCCTGCCCATGAGACCCCCGCCCACACCGAGGGCTACGAGGGCTTTTACCACCTGTGCAGCATGCAGGGCGACGAGGAGAACGCCTCCCTCATTTACATCATCCGCGACCATGACGCCACCAAGTTCGCCGCCCGCAAGGCCACCGTGCAGCGCATTACCGATTACATCAACGCCAAGTACGGCGAGGGCACTGTGGAACTGGCCCTGCGCGACTCCTACCGCAACATGAAGGAGAAAGTCGAGCCTCACATGTACATCATCGACAAGGCCCGCGACGCCTTCCTCTCCTGCGGCGTAACGCCCGTCACCACGCCCATCCGCGGCGGCACCGACGGCGCGACCCTCTCCTTCATGGGGCTGCCCTGCCCCAACCTCTCCACCGGCGGCTACAACTTCCACGGCCGCAAGGAGCTCATCACCGTCCAGGCCATGGAAACCATGGTCAACGTCCTCGAGTCCATCGTCCGCGGGGCCTAAGGGGACGCTGTCCCCTTAGGAATCCCCTGCCAGGGGCTCTGCCCCTGGACCCCGCCCAAGGGGACGTTGTCCCCTTGGGAATCCCCTACCAAAGGGCCATTCGGCCCTCTGGACTTCCATTCGGGGATGACGATGCGTACGCATATAAGATGGGGTCACGGCGCGAATACGGTCGCGCCGCGACGTGGGGAAAGGGGCTTCTTTGGGTTTCCTCTTGAGGGGAAGCTGTCAGCCGTTAGGCTGACTGATGAGGTGGAAAGCCCCCTGCTTTGTCCGTTATGCTTTTGCGCATATGAAAAGGAACCTGTTATTTAACAGGTTCCTTTTTTGCTGCACCGGAAGGCCCACAGGCCCATAGCCAGCGCGTCGCCGCCGGCACACAGGTGCATGGTCAGGTTTACGCCGTCCATGCCCATGCGGGGGATCAACACCATCGACAGGATCACTGTGGACGCGATGGCGATCAGGTGGATCACCGTCATGCTTTTCAGCCGCTGCATGATGGTCAGCGGCACCTCGAAGAAGTAGATCAGTGCGGAGCACAGCGCGGCGATCAGCGAGGGTGTCAGCAGGTGCGCATGGGGCAGGATGCTCTCGCCGAAGAGTAGGTTCAGGCCCCAGCGGCCCAGCAGCAGAGCGGCCAGCACCGCCAGCAGTGCCAGGAGCAGCACGGCAGTCAGGGCTTTGGCGATGGTTCTGCGGAAGGCGGCACGGTCGCCCTTATGATAGGTTTCGGATAGTGGGGCTACCAGCGGGCTGTAGATAAAGCTGCACCCGGCCTGCATGATCACCGCCGGGGTGGCAATGGCCGTGTAAATGCCCAGTATCTCGGTGCCGGCGTACATTTCCAGAAAGTAGCGGGGAATGGCCGTCAGCATGGTCATCATGCCGCTGTTGACCATCATGGGCCAGGCGGCTTGCATCAGCGGCAGGCTCTTTTTCAGGCTGAAATCCAGCTTGAAGCCGGTCACCTTTTTCACGATGCGCCCGTCGTACCACACCACCACCGGCATGGTGGTCAGGGCCATCAGCACCAGAGCAGCGGGCAGGCTGTGCCACACAGTCATGCCAATGATGAACGAACCCAGGCTGGTCACGCCGCGCATCAGGAAGGAGATGCCGCACCAGTCCATGCGCCAGGCCTTTTGCTCCTCGGCGGCAAAGCAATCCACCAGGGATTCTGTTAGCTTGAAAAGCATGTAGAGGATGATCGACCACCGCTGCTCCCAGGAATACTGCACGCTGGCCACGCTGAACACCGCGCACAGCCCGAAGCCGATGGCGGAGGTCACCAGCCTGGTAGACACATACCGCGACGCAGAAAACCGCCCCTCCGTGTCCGATGCCTGGAACACCCGGATGGAGAAGCTGGCGATCACAAAAAACACGTTGGTGATCTGCACCGCCAGGGAGAGCATTCCCCCTGCCTCATACGAGCCCAGCCGCACCGCCAGCACGTTGATCAGCCACTGGCACACCAGGTAGAACAGCGAACCGATCGAGTTATACAGCATGTTCCGCTGGATGGACAATCGCTGGCTCATGGCAGTCACCTCCTCATGCCGTCCATTATAGCACGCCCGTGCACCAGATGCAAACCGCGCCCAATTTCTTTTATCCAGAATGCGACAAATCTTCCGCCTGCTTCGTCTTGTTGGTGTAAGGAGGTGAAGCTGATGTGCAATGCCTGGGGCCCGGGCAGTGCCGCTGAGCAAGAGCTGACCCGTTTGATGGATACCTACGGCAGCATGCTGCACAACCTTTGCACCATGATGCTTCACGATCACCACCGCGCCCAGGATGCCGTGCAGGACACCTTCATCAAGGCGTACAAAAGCCTGGACAAGCTACCGCAGGTGCAGAATGAAAAGGCGTGGCTGATCCGTATCGCTATGAATACCTGCCGTGATGTGCTGCGCAGCGCATGGCTGCGGCACACCCTGCGCAGCGCGGATATTTCCCAATTGCCGGAGCTTCCCAGCCCCGAACCCGAGGACAGCGGCATCCTGGAGGAAGTCCGCGCCCTGCCGCCCAAATACCGGCAGGTGATCCTGTTGTACTACTGGCAGAACATGACCGCCGATGAGATCGGCCAGGTACTGAACATGAACCGTGCCACCGTGTACCGGCAGCTGGACAAGGCCCGGCAAAAGCTGAAACTGACCATGGAAGGGTGGGCTGAAACATGACTGAAAACGAACTTCGCCATGCGCTCCAGCGCAGCCTTTCTTCCCCCATGCCTGCGGCGTGCCGCAGGAACGTGCTCGCCTATGTGAGAGAAAAGGAGCGACCCATGAAAAAGAAACTGTCCCTGGGCCTGGTGCTGGCCCTGATCCTTGTGATGCTTTCTGCCGTTGCCATGGCCTGGAGCCTGTCCCGGCAGTATTTTGAAGATGTGGCCCAGCTGCAGTTTTCCAGCGGCTATTATGACGACTGGGGCACGGCCGAGAAGAAGGCCATGGTGGACATTATGCAAGAGTACGGGCTCATCACTGCCGATGAAGCCGAAACCATGCGGACTGAAGATGCCATCGACCGCTTCATGATCGACCGCTACGGCATCAACGGCCGGTCGGATGTGATCGGCCTGACCAGCATCCTGGAAAAGGAGCTGGGCCCCATGTCCACCTGGACGCAGCTCACCTGGGTATGGTATTCCCAGATGAACGCCCAGGTCGGCCTGCTCACCGAGAACAACGACGATAACTACCACTTCATGCCCGGCGACGAGGCCATCAGCGAAGAGGAAGCCATCACCCTTGCCAGGCGGCTGATCGAGCAGGATGAAGGCCTGCCGGAGGGCGCACTGGACGACGCCTCCGCCATCTGGACCTACTACACCACCGCCAACGATATGCACACCCTACGCCACCCCCGGCACGGCGTGGAGCTCAAAACCGCCGACGGCCATATCTACTACTGCGAGCTGAAGCCCGACGGTTCTCCCTGGACGGAGGAGGATGACGCAGCCTCCAGCCCCTATGACTGGGAGGTGCGCGGCATCATCAACGACTATGCCAGGGATCATGCGCTGACCAGCCAGCAGGGCTACCACGGCCTGCGTTCCTTTCCACTGGAACGCATGGCGGAGTGCATCAACGAGATCCGCCCGATAATCAACAAGAACATGGCCGCCAATCCCTACTACGAGGATCCCCTGGGCCTGTGGTTCGTGGAGCACTTCTACGGCGTGCCGGACGACCAGGCCATCCCCCAGGAGCAGGCTGTGGCCATCGCCCAGGCGGTCCTGCCCGAGGGCATCACCCTGGCCTATCTCTGCTACGAGATCACCGACCCTACCGCGCCCCTGTGGAAGATCTCCTTCCGAAACGACGCCGTCGAGCCAGCCATGACCTACCGCGCCTTCATCAACGCCTACACAGGCGAGGTGACGCAGACCCGGTCCTTTGAAACCTATGAAAACCGCGGCGCGGCGCAGGTGATCGCCGATTCCTATTGATACACGATAAAAACTTGCTATTCCTGCCGAAACGGTATACAATATGTCTACTGATTCGTATCAGGCAGAGTAGCTGCTGGCGCGTTAAGTGTTCATGAACGGGGAGTTGTCATGAAACGAAACCGGTTGGTTCCGGTGCGGTGCCTGCGGCGCATCCCGCTGCTTTGGTGCAACTGCCTCTTGCGAGTCAATTTACTCGCAGGAGGTATTTCTATGCAAAAACGCAACCAGATCAAGTTTCTCACCATCACCGCCATGCTGGTCGCCCTGCAGGTGATCCTTGGCAATCTGCTGCAGGTTCCCTTCCTGGACAAGCAGTACAACTTCGGCTTCCAGCCCATCCTCATTGCCGGCGCGCTGCTGGGCGCCCCGGCGGCCATGCTGGTGGGCGGCCTGGGGGATTTCATCGGCGCGCACCTGTTTCCCCAGGGGGCATACTTCCCCGGCTTCACGCTGACCAACATCCTGGTGGGCCTGTGCTGCGGCCTGGTGCTGCATCGGCGCAAGCTGTCCCTGGTGCGGGTCATCATCGCCGTGGTGGTGTCCATGCTGATCAACTGGCTGCTCAACTCGGTATGGCTGAGCATCCTCTACTCCGCCAACGGCCGCGGCTATTTCGGCTGGCTGGCCCTGCGCGGCCCTTCCTACCTGGTGGAGGCCCCGGCCAACATTCTTCTGGGCTACCTGATGCTCAAGGGCCTGGACAAAGCAAAACTCAACCTGAAGTGAGGCACACCATGCGCACAAGCAAGAAAGCTATTCTGGCCGCCCTGCACGACCTTTACCCGGATGCAGGGCCGGAGCTGAATTTCACCAACCCCTACGAAACGCTGATCGCCACCATGCTCTCCGCCCAGTGCACCGACAAACAGGTGAACAAGGTCACTCCCGCTGTGTTCGCCCGTTATCCGGATGCCCATGCCATGGCTGAAGCCCAGCTGGATGATCTCTTCCCCATGGTGAAGAGCTGCGGCTTCAAGAGCAAGGCCAGCAACATCATCGAAACCTGCCGGCTGCTCTGCGCCCGCCACGGCGGCGAAGTGCCTGCCACCCGCGAGGAGCTCACCGCCCTGCCCGGCGTTGGCCGCAAAACCGCCAACGTGGTGCTGGCCAACGCCTTCAAGGTGCCAGCCCTGGCGGTGGACACCCACGTGTTCCGCGTCAGCAACCGCCTGGGCCTGGCCGACGCCAAAACCGTGGAGGAAACCGAAAAGCAGCTCATGCGCGCCATCCCCAAGGCAGACTGGTGCGACGCCCACCACTGGCTGATCTGGCACGGACGCCGGGTGTGCAAGGCCCAGCGGCCCCTGTGCGAGGAATGCGGGCTGAGGGAGATGTGCAAGGAGTATCACCAACAGAAGAAATAAAATGAGGAGCCGGTTATCCGGCTCCCCTTTTATTTCACTTCACTTCCCCATCCCAGAACAACAGTTCAAAGGCCGGGTAGTCCTTTCCGTCCACTTCCATTTCGCCCAAGCACTTGCCGTACATCTTCCACTTGGCACCGGGGGCAAAGGTGGGTTCGTCAGCCGCCGTTACGTACACAATGTCACGGAAGCCGCTGGCGGTCTTCTTGGTGGTGCGCATGCCCATTTCCAGCAGCCAGGTGCCGTCCTCGCGCTGGGTCTTGCTCACCAGGAACAGCTCATACCCCATGATGCGGCCCGTGTAGCCCTTGATCTTGTCCGTCAGGGTGGAATAAGCAGGCTTCACCGCTTCTTCCTTGTATCGGTTGAACATATCGGTTTCCGTCAGGGTGCGGTTACCCATAGCGGTGAAGCGGCGGGTGGTATAGTTCTTCTTCTGGAACACCAGGGTGATATTATAGTCGCCCTCGTTGTAGGTGTCGATCTTGAAGGAGAAGGTGCCGTTGGCGTTGGTGGTCACCTGCTTGTCGTAGCTGTCGCCCACCAGGCACTGGATCTTCACGTTGCGGATGGTCTTGCCGGAGATCACCAGCGTATCGCCGGGAATGACGGAGGGGCTGGCGATCTCGAAATCGATGGGCATATCCTCGTCGAAGTTCACCGGCAGCAGATCATCCTGATAGGTGGTGGTCTCGAACACGATCTCCTCGGTCACCACACCCTGGTTGTCCACGGTGAGGGTCATCAGCCACACGCCTTCCTCGGGCAGCTCCACATCCATGGAGAACTTGCCCTTGGCGGTAGCGGTAGTCTGCACCAGGATGGGATCAGGCGAGGACATGCGCATCAGCACGCCGGTGAAGTTCAGCCCGGGATCGCAGGTGCCCTCCACGGTGAACTTGCCCGTATCGGTCTCAGTCGGGGGCGTTTCGGTGAAGACCACCTTGTTCACCACGTCCAGGGGCTTGGTGAGCACAGTGGAGAACTTCCAGGTCTTGAGGATCTCCGTCAGGGTGTTGTTGTCCTTGTTCTTCAGGCTGCGGCCGTACACCTTGCAGTCAACGGTGATGGTATAGCCGTTGCGGATGGTGCGGCGGGCAAAGCCGCGGTAGCTTTCGCTGCCGGTGTCGCGCTTATACTTCAGCACCAGGAAGCGGCCTGCGTTGGACAGGTTTTTCCACTCCGCAGAGGAATAGTTGTACCCCTCGGACTTGTACTGCGCGCCGTTTTCGTGCTGCTTGCGGTACGCCGTGCGCACAGACGTGGACTGCTGGTCAATGTCGAAATACTCCATGGCCTGGCTGTCCTGCACGGCAGAAAACTCGATGCACTGGTCGCCTTCCTTGCTCCAAGCCTGGGCCAGCACGCCCCGGGCCTCAAAGTCGGCCAGCTGCTCTTCCAGGGTGGTGCCCCGGTTGGCCAGCCAGTCGGGATGGGCACTCATATTGGCAGGGGTGATCAGGATGTAATCGTCGTCGATCTCGCAGGATGCGTGGATCACGTCGAAGGTCAGCGTTTCCGCGCAGGCGCAGCTCACGCCCAGCACACACAATGCCACCAGCAATGCCATCAGGAATTTACGCATCAGAAGGTCACCAGCCTCGCATAGAATCTCATAAAGGGTATACAAACCCATTACATTATAGCATATGCCACTTCGTTAAGCAAGAAAATCGCCTGTAACAATATGTATAATCACAACCGGGCCCGGGCAAGATGATCCTATCAACATCCGGGAGGCGTTTGCCCATGACCCGCACCCCATCCCCCATGATCCGCGGCTGGCGGCCCGCAGCCGAGCCGACGCCCCCTGCGCACCTCCGGCTTTGGCCGCTGTGCCTTGTGCCCGTGCTGCTTCTGGGCGCAGCATGCCTGCTGTTGCACGCACCACAGCCGGATACACAGGTCTTCCCCCTGCATGCGCCGGTGGTCACTCCTCAGCCGGTGCAGGTTTCGTCCCTGCCGCCCCGGGTGACCGACGCGCTGCCAGTGGGCGAACTGCACCACCTGTCCGTGCCCACCCAGCGGCTGATGCAGGGCCGCATGCTGCTCATTGACGAGCATCATCCCCTGCCCGACGGCTACACCCCTGCCGATACCCTGGCCGTGCTGCACTACACCCAGGGCCGGGTGCTGTGCCGGGATCTCACCGCCGTGTCCGGGCAGGATACTCTGGACGCCCTCACCGAGTTGTTCATTGCCGCCAGGAACGACCGCATCATCCAGCTGACCGTGTTTGCAGGCACCCGTTCCAGCGAGCAGCAGCGCATCCTGCAAACGGACGCCCTGGCCGATTTTTCCCGGGACATGCCCCTGGAGGATGCGCTTCTGGCCGCCCGGCAGGCCGTGGCCTCCCCGGAATGCTCCGAGCACCAGACGCCCTGGGCTGTGGATATCCGCGTGTGCCCCGTGTGGAACGGTGCGCCGGAAAATGCACCTTACGCGGCCTCTGCCGCCGGGCAATGGCTGACCGCCAACTGCTGGCGGTACGGGTTCATCCTCCGCTGGCCGCAGGCTTCGCCCCAGCCCCATAGCTGCCGCGCCTGGCACCTGCGGTATGTGGGCCGGGCTCACGCCATGCTGATGCACGCGCTGGGCGTTTCTTTCGAAGAATACCTTGATCTTCTGCATGAATACGGCACACTGACCCTGCTGAACGAAAACGGTGCTCCCCTGTGCGCCGCTGTTTGCCAGCCGGCCGGGGAGCACCAGACTTCTTTTCAATTGCCGCAAGCCGAGATCGACGACCTTTCCCTGGATAACCAGGGCTGGGCCATCGCCGCCTGCCTGTTTACTGAACCTTTCGCCACGCCCTGAAGGGAAAGAACACCCTGCGCACCTTGCCGATGATCATCTTTCTGTTCAGCGGGCCGATGCGGCGGCTGTCGTTGGAGTTATCCCGGTTGTCGCCCAGAACGAAGTACTCGTCCTCCGCCAGCGTCCGGGGTTCCATGCTGCCCTTGCGCCGGGTATGCGCTGGGTCGAGATAGGGTTCCTCCAGAGGCTCGCCGTTGATGTACACCACGCCCTCTTCGATGGACACGGTGTCCCCCGGCAAGCCGATGAGCCGCTTGACGAAATACTGGGGGATGACCTTCCACTTGTCCAGGTACCGCCCCGGGTAGTGGCAGATCACCACATCCTGCCTTTGCGGTTCGCCCAGCAGGTAGTCGATCTTGGTCACCAGCAGCATCTCGCCGTTTTCCAGGGTGGAGCGCATGCTGCCGCCCTTGACCCGGATGGGCTCGAATACATATTCACGGATCAGCAGCGCAAGCAGGATCGCGCCGATGAAAAGCATCACGTCGTAGATCAATCTGCGCTGCCTTCCTTTCGTTTGTATCTTTGCACCGTAAGCGGGCCGGTCATTCCACAGCAGGGCCCTGCACCAGCACCTTCTTGCGCCGCTTCAGAAAGGTTTCCCTGTCCATCATCACAATGCGGCCGCAGCCGTTGCACTTGATCTTGATATCCGCGCCGGTGCGGATCACCGTCCACTCGCTGGAACCGCAGGGGTGCTGCTTACGGGTCATCACCACATCGCCCAGGCGGATCTCCTGAATTTCAGCCATACGCTTATCTCCTTCTGTGAGAATACTCAACATTATACCTGTTTTCGGCACGATGCGCAACTTTTCCGCCTTGCTAATTTCATCCTGTCTGACTATAATAGAACCAGATTACATTTGAAGGAGGTTTCCGCCATGCCAGGCAAATCATCCCCCATCGGCGTGTTCGACAGCGGCGTGGGAGGCATCAGCGTTCTGGGCGAGCTGGCCCGCACGCTGCCCCGGGAAACCTTCCTTTATTATGGCGATAACCTCCACGCCCCCTACGGCACCAAGCCCGAGGAAGAGGTGCTGGGCTACGTCCGCGGCGTGATGGACCACCTGATGGCGCAGGATGTGAAGGCAGTGGTCATCGCCTGCAACACCGCCACCAGCGTGGCCGCGGCCCAGCTGCGGGCTGAGCTGGAGCTGCCCATCATCGGCATGGAGCCTGCGCTGAAGCCTGCTGCCGAGCAACGCCGCGGCGGGCAGATCCTGGTGCTGGCCACGCCCATGACGCTTCGCCTGCCCAAGTTCCAGGCCCTGTACGACCGCTACGGCGAGGGAGCCGTGCGCCTGCCCTGCCCCGGTCTGATGGAGCTGGTGGAGTCCATGGCCTTCGACCAGGCCCAGCGGTATCTGGAAGAACACTTCCTGGCCTATGATATGCAGCAGGTGGATGCCGTGGTGCTGGGCTGCACCCATTATGTGTTCCTGCGGCCCATTCTGGAACAGATCCTGCCCGGCCACGTCCGCATCCTGGACGGCAACGCAGGCACCGCCCGCCAGCTGGCCCGTGTGCTGGAGCAGCGCGGTCTGCTCACCGATGAAAAGGAGGGGGCCATCCGCCTGGAAACCAGCGGCGACCCTGCTTCCGTGCTGCCTTTGATGCAAACGCTGCTGGCGCGCGCCTGAGATATCATGTCGTTTCTGGCCGTCAGAACACCAAAAAGACAAAATAAACTTTATAAAAAACTGCCAAAGATAAGTTTTGTTGAAAAAACAGGCTTTCCTTTTGGCAGTTTTTATGATATGATAGTTTTAACATACAAGCAGACGTATGGGCTCATCCATCCAATCGGTTTCCGGGCCTGTACACCCATTGAAAAATTAACGAGGAGGAACATATCATGGCTGATTATTTGACGAGTAACATTCGCAACATCGCCCTCATGGGTCATGGCGGCGAGGGCAAGACCACGCTGACCGAGGCCATGCTCTACGCCGCTGGCATTATTGATCGCCAGGGCAAAGTTGAAGAGGGCACCACCACCACCGACTTCGAGCCCGAAGAGATCAAGCGCAAGTGCTCCATCAGCGCGGCTTGCGCGCCCATCGACTGGAACGACAAGATGCTCAACATCATCGACGTGCCCGGCTATTTCGATTTTATCGCCGAGATGGTCGGCCCCCTGCGCGTGGTTGAAACCGCCTGCATCGTGGTTGGCGGCGTGACCGGCTTCAACGTTGGTGCTGAAAAGGCCTTCAAGCATGCCGTGAAGAGCGGCGTGGGCCGTATGTTCGTCATCAACCAGATGGACCGCGACCATGCCAACTTCGACAAGGTGACCCAGCAGCTGCGCGACCGCCACGGCTCCTGCGTCGTTCCTGTGCTGATGCCCATCGGCGAAGGCCCCGACTTCAAGGGCGTTGTGAACGTGCTTGAAAAGAAGGCCTACGAAGGTGCCTACCAGAAGAGCGTGGAAGTACCCATGCCCGAAAATATGAAGGACAAGGTCGACAAGGCCTTTGACGACCTGGTGGAAGCTGCCGCCGGTTCCGACGACGAACTGATGGAGAAGTACTTCGAAGAAGGCGAACTGAGCTACGACGAGATCCTCGTTGGCTTCCGCAAGGGCATGAAGAACGGCGACATCGTTCCCGTGTGCGCCTGCTCCGCCCTGACCGGCGTTGGTATCGCCCGCATGATGGACCTGATGGCCAAGTACCTGCCTTCCCCCGCCCACGACGGCATTGAGCACGATGGCTTCAATCCCCGCACCGGCGAGGCTCAGGTTCGCGTCTGCAAGGACGACCAGCCCTTCTCCGCCTTCATCTACAAGACCATCGCCGACCCCTTCGTTGGCAAGCTGAGCCTGTTCCGCATCTTCTCCGGCACGCTCAACCCCAACACTATCCTGTACAACGTCAACAAGGACAAGACCGAAAAGTCCTCCGGCCTTTACATCCTGCGCGGCAAGAAGCAGGTGGCCAAGCAGACCCTGCACGCCGGCGACCTGGGTGCTTTCTCCAAGCTGCAGTATACCCAGACCGGCGACACCCTGGCCGATTACCAGAACCCCATCCAGTATCCCGGCCTGGCCTGGCCCGCTGCCTGCATGAGCAAGGCTGTGTACGCCTCCAAGCAGGGTGAAGAAGACAAGATCTTCTCCGGCCTGAACCGCCTGATGGAAGAAGATCCCTCCATCACCATCGAGAAGAACGTCGAAACCACCGAAACCCTCATCTCCGGCCAGGGCGAAATGCATCTGGACGTGATCCGCAACCGCCTGGCCGCCAAGTTCGGTGCCAACGCCATCCTGCAGGATCCCAAGATCCCCTACCGTGAAACCATCCGCAAGTCCGTGAAGGTTCAGGGCCGCCACAAGAAGCAGTCCGGCGGCCACGGCCAGTTCGGCGATGTGTGGATCGAGTTCTCCCCCATCCTGGACGAAGACGTCGACTTCGAGTTTGTGGATGCCGTGGTGGGCGGCGTGGTGCCGCGCAACTTCATCCCCTCTGTTGAGAAGGGCCTGCGCGAAAACCTGACCCGCGGTGTGCTGGCCGGCTATCCCATGGTGCACCTGCGCGCCAAGCTGTACGACGGCTCCTACCATCCCGTCGACTCCTCTGAAATGGCCTTCAAGACCGCTGCCCGCATCGCCTACAAGAAGGGCTGCGCCGACGCCTCCCCCGTGCTGCTGGAGCCCATCATGCACGTGGAAGTCATCGTGCCCGACGAGTACATGGGCGACATCATGGGCGACATGAACAAGCGCCGCGGCCGTATCATCGGCATGACCCAGACCGACGGCCAGCAGATGGTGGAAGCTGAAGCTCCCCAGGCTGAAATGTTCAAGTATGCCACCGACCTGCGTTCCATGACCCAGGCCCGCGGTTCCTTCTCCATGCGCTTTGAGCGTTATGAAGAAGTGCCCGCCTCCGTGGCTGAAAAGATTATCGCCAATGCTGACAAGCAGGACGACGACGAGGAATAATACCCAAAAAAAGTGGCCGAAAGGCCACTTTTTTTGTTGCATCCGCCCCGGCATGATACACCGTGCCGGGGCCTTGTTTTACTTGCCCAGTGCCTTGCGCCACCGCATGCCGATGAACCAGGTGTACACCAGCGTCAGCCCCTCGTAGATCAGGCTCACACCCATGATGATGCTCACCGCCACGTTCACCAGCTCCGGCCGCAGGAAGCCACATACGCCCAGCACCAGCTCCACCAGGCCGATCAGCCACAGCCAACCCCGGCCCAGAACATGGTCGCTGTTCATGGCCCAGGCCGCACCAAGGATGCTCACTGCGTCCACCAGCACCATCATGCTGATCAGCACGCGCAGCACCTCGCCTGCAATGAAGCTCTTGCACATGATGAACACGCCCACGATGACAGCCACCACCGCCTTGGTAAAGAAAGAACGGTCGCCGAAGACGCTCTTGCGCATCAGCCACACCACCGCCAGCTGCATCAGGCCGGAGAACACCATCACCACGCCCACCCAGTCAGCCATCATGCTCATCACATCGCCGGGGTTCAGCATGCAGCCCAGACCAGCAGCTGCCAGCAGCACGGCGGATGCCAGCCACAGTGCCGTCAATAACTGTTTCTTCATTAAAATGATTCCTCCCCTGTCATTGGTTCTATTCTATTGTAAATGCCTTCTGTGAATCCATCATGAACAGGCGGTTCATGCTTTTCAAATGCTGCATTCATAAAAAATTCATCACTGATTCTTTTGGAAAACCCTTGACAAAGCCGCCGGGTAGTGATATCTTATCATCGTAGTTAGCACTCGACCGAGGTGAGTGCTAACAGCGGCCAGTGGCCGCATCCAATCTGCCATAGGTGCTGGATGCCATTGTGGACGTCCGCGTCCCGGCAAATCGGAAATACACCGAAGGGAGTGAACCGCATGGGCATGGATGAGCGAAAATTCCGCATCCTGCAAGCCATCATTGATGACTATATCCTCACCGCCGTGCCTGTGGGCTCGCGGACGATCTCCAAGAAGTACGACATGGGCCTTTCTTCCGCCACCATCCGCAACGAGATGAGCGACCTGGAGGAGCTGGGCTACCTGGATCAGCCCCACGTTTCCGCAGGGCGCATCCCCTCGGCCAAGGCATACCGGCTGTATGTGGATCAGCTTTTGCACGAAGGCCGCCTCCATTCCGACAGCGAGGCCGCCGTCCGCGCCCACTTCCTGGGCCGCATGCGGCAGATGGAAGACGTGATCGACCACGCCGCCCAGGTGCTTTCCAGCCTGACCAACTACACCGCCGTGGTGCTCCCCCCCACCGGGCCGCAGCCCCGCATCCGCACGCTGCAGCTGGTGCCGGTCAGCTCCACCGCCGCGCTGGTGGTCATTGTGACCGACAGCGGCATCGTGAGGGATACGGTCATCCGCGTGTCCGACCAGTTGGACAGCGATACCCTCTATGCGATTTCGAAGTCCCTGACCAAGGAGCTGGCGGGCCGCACATTGCAGGAGGCCGTGGAGATCTTCCCCCAGATCACCGCACGCATGCAGGATAACGAAGGCCTGCTGCAGGGCCTGGGCAACTTTTTCCAGGAGAACTCCGGTGCTGCCAGCCACGCCCACGTGGCCATCGGCGGACGGAGCAACATCCTCAACTACCCCGAATACAGCGATACGGAAAAGGCCCGTTCCTTCCTTTCCCTGATGGAAACGCGGGATAAGCTGGCCTCCATCATTGCCCAGCAGGGCGAGATGGCCTTCACCGTCCGCATCGGCCCGGAGACCGGCGTGCCGGAAATGGCGGATTGCTCCATTGTCACCGCCACCTACTCCACTGGCCACGGCCAGCAGGGTACCATCGGCGTCATCGGCCCCACCCGCATGCAGTATAACCGCGTGCTGTCCATCCTGGGCACCATGGGCCATCAGTTGTCCGAATTGTTCAGCGACGACTGATACCACCAACACAGAAAGGCAGAGACATGAGCCGCATGAGCAAGAAAGAACGCAAACCCCAGCAGGAGGAAGTCCTCCAGGAAGAGATCCTCGAGGAGGCCCCCGCTGAAGAACCCCCCGCCATCGACGTGGCCCAGCTCCAGCAAGACCTGGATAAAGCCAACGCCCAGGCGGAAGAATATCTGAACCTGGCCCAGCGTGTGCAGGCGGACTTCGATAACTTCCGCCGCCGCAACGAGTCCGTCCGTGCCGACGCCTATGCCGAGGGCCAGCGGGCCGTGGCCGCCGCCATGCTCCCCGTGCTGGATAACCTGGAGCGTGCTCTGGACGCTGCTGCCACCAGCACCGACGAAGCCCTGAAGAACGGCGTGGAGCTGACCCTGAAGCAGATGCGCGACGCCTACGCCAAGTACGACGTGACCCCCATCGACCGCCTGGGTGAGAAGTTCGACCCCAACCTGGAGAACGCCATCATGCAGGGCAGCCCCGATGAAGGCGAGCCCGGCACCGTGTGCATGGTGCTGCAGAAGGGCTACAAGATGGGCGACCATGTACTGCGCTTCGCCATGGTCAAAGTAGTGCCTGACTAATCAGCCAGAACAGAGCACAGCCTCTTTCTGATATAGATCCAACCAAGCTATCAACCGACCAACCGGAAATATAGGAGGAAAATGAATTATGGGTAAGATCATCGGTATCGACCTGGGTACCACCAATAGCTGCGTCGCCGTGATGGAAGGCGGCCAGCCCATGGTTATCACCAACGCTGAAGGTGCCCGCACCACGCCCTCTGTGGTGGCCTTCACCAAGGACGGCGAGCGTCTGATCGGCCAGGTGGCCAAGCGTCAGGCTGTCACCAACCCCGACCGCACTGTTATCTCCATCAAGCGTGAGATGGGCACCGGCTACAAGGTGAACATCGACGGCAAGACCTACACCCCCCAGGACATCTCCGCCATGGTGCTCCAGAAGATGAAGGAGACCGCCGAGGCTTATCTGGGCGAAACCGTGACCCAGGCCGTTATCACCGTGCCTGCCTACTTCAACGACAGCCAGCGTCAGGCCACCAAGGATGCCGGCCGCATCGCCGGTCTGGAAGTGC
>JAGBBA010000049.1 GCA_017938695.1 Clostridia bacterium
TACTTCGGCGCAAACACAATATGATACTTGCATCTCCACTTGCTATGTGATAAACTCCTTACGTCATCTTTCATGATGATGCCTCCTTTGCTTGCTTTTGCGGTTGCCAGACCACTCTCAGTATAGCATAGGAGGCCTTTTCCCGTAGGTTTTTCTTATTGACCCCCAGTTCAACTGGGGGTTTTATAACGCCTTTTCGGCTGACAAGCAAGAAGGGCGATGATCCTGATGGATCATCGCCCCTTTTCTTTATTCAAGATTCTTTCTGTACCAGACATACACGCCCACGGTGTCCCAGTTGAAAATGGTCATGCTGGTGTTTTCGTCCAGCCAGAAGCCATACTGCATGCCGCCGTTGGCCAGGCCCATTTCCTCACCCAGGGAGGTGGGCACCCCCAGGATGGACACCTGGGTGCCGCCGTCGGGCGGTGTGCAGCCCTTGTAGCGTTCGGTGGTGCGGATCAGGTTGGCGAAGCGTTCCTTCACCAGAGGATTGCTGCCTGAGTGGATCACCAGCGGATAGTGCAGGTAGTCCGCCAGCAGGGGCAACTCCTCTGCCGTGAAGCCGTAGTCCGCCAGGGTGCCGATGTACATCATCAGGTGCCTCGCCGGATGGAACGCCACCACCACGTCGCCCACCCGCAAGCTGCGAGCGGCTTCTTCCCAGTCGGCAGGCAGGTTCTGGCCCTCCTTGTGGGTGTACAGGAAGTGCTCCCGGTGGGCCGGGTTGCTGAATACATCGCGCAGGTTGCCCAGCTCGCCCAGGCCGGCCTTTTCATACAGATAATTGGTAAAGCCGGAGCAATCCAGGCCCACCAGGTAGGTCTTGTCCACCGAATAGCCGCCGTCGGTGACCCAGGCCTTCATCTGCCGGTATTCCGGGTAGCTGGCCAGCATGATGTCCTCGATCTGGATGCCGCCGCCGCACCGGTTTCCCGGTTGTAGCGGTCAATGAAGATATTCCCCTTTTCCAGCAGCTTGAAGCCCTCGTCCAGCAGCGCATGGCGTTCCACCTGGCCGTGGGCCGTGGTGACAGAAAACAGCATCAGCATTGCGCAGCAAAGCGCAGCGATCTTCCGCAGCATCTTTCGTTCTCCCTTTTCTCCATTTTCCGTTATTGTATCATATCATATACGCCTGGTCAATTTCACAAGCCCAGCAGCTGCGCCGCATTGCCGCCCAGGATGGCCTGCCTGTCGTCTTCCGCCAGGGGCAGCTGCCGCAGCTGCTCCAGGCTGGATTGCTGGTCAGCCCAGGGGCAGTCCGTGCCGAACACGATCCGCCCTGCGCCAAATGCCTTCACCAGCTGGCAGAAGGCTTCTGCATCCAGCATGTGCAATTGCTCCGGCGCATAATGGCCTGGCTCCAGGGGCGTGATCTCCCCCAGGGAGAACGCCGTGTCCAGCATGACGGAGGTATCCGCCAGGCATTCCGCCACGCGCTCCCAGTTGCGCCAGCCGCCCATGTGGGCGCAGATCAGCCGCACCGGCCCGGCCATATGCAGGGCCCGGCGGATCATCTCCGGGCTGCAGCGCACTTCGCCGGGAAAGCCGATGTCGTCCCCGGCGTGCATCACCACCGTCAGCCCAAGCTCGCCAGCCTTGGCCAGGATGCGCACAAACCGCGCATCGTCAATATCCACGCCCTGGTACACCGGATGGATCTTGACGCCCTTCAGCCCCAGCGAAGCAATGCGGGCCAGCTCGGCCTCTACGCCTTCCATCTCCGGGTGGATGCACCCGAAGTAGACCAGCCCGTCCTTGCCCGTCAGCTGCACGGAAAGGTCGTTCATCGAGCCGACCTTCACCGGGTTGGTGGCCACCGGCAGCACCACCGACCAGTCGATGCCCGCCCTGTGCATGGATGCCTGCAAGCCGCTCACCGTGCCGTTAGTAAAGGCCATGGAATGGCTGGCCTGCTGCAATTTGCCGATGGCCGCCGCGGCGATCCTGTCCGGGAAGGTATGGGTGTGGAAATCAACGATCATCCTGAACATCTCCTTTTGATGAAAACAGTTTATCCCCCACGCCTGCCCCTGTCAAGAAAAGATACAAATTAGATACAATCCATTTCGTTGACTTATCATGTCGCTGCTGGTAGAATATTGGACAAATGAGGTTACAAAGGAGATTTTACTGTGCTGCTTACAGATTACTTAGAGCGGAACGCCAGGCTCTACGGCATGGAAACCGCGCTGGTGGAGATCAACCCCTCCGAGGAGCGCGACAAGGCCGTGACCTGGCGCGAGTTTAACCTGATCGAGAACGCCAACCCTGACGCACCCTACCGCCGGGAACTGAGCTGGCGCGAGTTTGACAGCCGGGCGAACCGCTTTGCTAACCTGCTTTTGTCCCGCGGCATCAAGCGCGGCACCAAGGTGGCCATCCTGCTGATGAACTGCCTGGAGTGGCTGCCCATTTATTTCGGCATCCTGAAGGCTGGCTGCATCGCCGTGCCGATGAACTTCCGCTATTCCAGCGATGAGATCAAGTACTGCCTGGAGCTGGCGGATGTGGAACTGCTGGTCTTCGGCCCTGAGTTCATCAGCCGCATGGATGCCATCCACCCGGAGCTGACCGGACTGAAGTTCACCTTCTTCGTGGGTAAGAACGGCCCCGACTACACCGAGGACTGCCTGCGCCTGATGACCTTCTGCTCCTCCACCTGTCCGCCTGTGGCCCTTTGCGAAAAGGACTATGCCGCCATTTATTTCTCCTCCGGCACCACGGGCTTCCCCAAGGCCATCCTGCACAACCACCGTGCCCTGGCCTATTCCTGCGAGGTGGAGCAGGCCCATCACGGCCAAACGAAGGACGACGTGTTCCTCTGCATTCCTCCGCTGTATCACACCGGTGCGAAGATGCACTGGTTTGGCTCGCTGTTCTCCGGCAGCAAGGCTGTGCTGCTGCGCGGCGTGAAGCCCGAGTGGATTCTCCGCGCGGTGAACGACGAACGCTGCACCATCGTATGGCTGCTGGTGCCCTGGGCCCAGGATCTCCTGGACGCCATCGACGCTGGCCGCGTTGATCTGGATCACTACTACCTGGACCAGTGGCGGCTGATGCACATCGGCGCGCAGCCCGTGCCCCCCAGCCTGATCCACCGCTGGATGAAGCTCTTCCCCCACCACCAGTACGACACCAACTACGGCCTATCCGAGTCCATCGGCCCGGGCTGCGTGCACCTGGGCGTAGAGAACGTGCACAAGGTGGGTGCCATCGGCAAGCCTGGTTACCAGTGGGAAGCCAGGATCGTCAACCCCGCCGGTGAAGAAGTGCCCCAGGGCGATGTGGGCGAACTGATCGTCCGCGGCGACGGCGTGATGCTCTGCTATTACAAGAACCCCGAAGCCACCGCCGAGGTGCTCAAGGACGGCTGGCTCTACACCGGTGACATGGCCCGCATGGACGAGGAAGGCTTCATCTACCTCGTCGACCGCAAGAAGGACGTGGTCATCTCCGGCGGCGAAAACCTCTACCCCGTGCAGATCGAAGATTATCTCCGCGGCTTTGACAAGATCAAGGATGTGGCTGTCATTGGATTGCCCGACGCGCGTTTGGGCGAGATCGCTGCGGCGATCGTGGAGATCAAGGAAGGCATCACCTGCACCGAGGAGGAGATCAACCAGTTCTGCGAGGGCATGCCCCGTTACAAGCGCCCCCGCAAGGTGATCTTCGACAAGGTTCCCCGCAACCCCACCGGCAAGATCGAAAAGCCCGTCCTACGCGAGAAGTATTGCCAGGGCCGCCTCGTAGAAGCACAGATCACCGGCTGAGCCGTTCGTAAAAGTGGCATAGCCACTTTTACGAGGTTTGCACTTCGTCGCTGGTCGCTGTGCTCCCGACCGCTCCTTCGTGTAAGGAAAGTTTTCCGCAAGCGGAAAACGGCCCCGCCCCGTCGAGGGAGAGACCTTGTCTCGACTAGCGAGGTCTGTGCTTGCACAGACCGAAGCGTAGCCATCGCACGGCTTTATGACGTGTGATGGCCGAGCCTGGCAGAGCCGCCGGATACGATTACAGTCCTGCGGACGGCTATTTGCACCGCCATGTGGCACCATTGATTCAGTATCTGTTTCATTGCAGATAAAGTAGCACTTGTAGTACGGAAGGAGAACTGCATATGGATCTGTTCATCAAAATTGGTATGCTTGTCGTTTTCTTTGGCATGACCATCGGCATCGGCCTCTACTGCCGCAAGCATGCCACCGACGTCAACGGCTTCGTCCTGGGCGGACGCAGCGTAGGCCCCTGGCTCACCGCCTTCGCCTATGGCACCAGCTATTTCTCGGCTGTGGTGTTCGTTGGCTACGCTGGCCAGTTCGGCTGGAAGTACGGCATCGCCGCCACCTGGGCGGGCATCGGCAATGCGCTGATCGGCTCGCTGATGGCATGGGCGTTCCTGGGCCGCCGCACCCGCGTGATGACCCAGCACCTGGACAGTGCCACCATGCCCCAGTTCTTCGAGCGTCGTTTCAAGAGCCCCGCGCTGAAGATTGCCGCCTCGGCCATCATCTTCATTTTCCTGATCCCCTACACTGCTTCGCTGTATAACGGTCTCAGCCGCCTGTTCGGTATGGCCTTCGATATTGATTACAGCGTGTGCGTCATCGCCATGGCCATCCTCACCGGCATCTATGTCATTGCCGGCGGCTACATGGCTACTGCTATCAACGACTTCATCCAGGGCATCATCATGATCGTGGGCATCGTGGCCGTCATTGCTGCGGTGCTCAACAGCCAGGGCGGTTTCATGGAAGCTCTGAACAAGCTGGGCCAGGTGTCCGATCCCGCCGTGAGCGAAACCCCCGGCATCTTCGCCAGCTTCTTCGGCCCCGACCCCCTGAACCTGCTGGGCGTGGTGCTGCTCACCTCCCTGGGCACCTGGGGTCTGCCCCAGATGATGCAAAAGTTCTACGCCATCAAGAGCGAGCAGGCCATCAACAAGGGCATGATCATCTCCACCATTTTCGCGGCCATCGTGGCTGGCGGCTGCTACTTCCTGGGCGGTTTCGGCCGTCTGTTCGAGGTGGACGTGGCCACCCAGGGCTTCGACGCGGTGATCCCCACCATGCTGTCCGGCCTGTCCCCCTTCCTGATCGCCGTGGTGGTGGTGCTGGTGCTGTCCGCCTCCATGTCCACGCTGTCCTCCCTGGTGCTCACCTCCGCCTCCACCCTCACGCTGGACTTCATCAAGGGCACCATCGTGAAGGACATGGACGAAAAAAAGCAGCTGAAGGTCATGCGCGGGCTGATCGTGGTGTTCATCGCCGTTTCCGTGGTGCTGGCCATCATCCAGTACAAGTCCAACGTCACCTTCATCGCGCAGCTGATGGGCATCAGCTGGGGCGCGCTGGCCGGTGCTTTCCTGGCCCCCTTCCTTTACGGCCTGTACTGGAAGCGCACCAGCCGCATCGCCGTGTGGACCAGCTTCATCTTCTCCTCTGTGGTCATGCTGGCCAACATGCTGGTGAAATCCGCCTTTCCGCCCATCCTGCAGTCCCCCATCAATGCAGGCGCGTTCTGCATGATCGCCGGGCTGGTCATGGTTCCCGTCATCAGCCTGATCACCCCCAAGCTTCCCCAGGATCATCTCGCCCAGGTGTTCTCCTGCTATGACCGCAAGGTCACCGTCACCGTGAAGGACTCCATCGGCGATCAGAATACCTAACCAAAGCAAGAAAGAAGGTTCCTCCATGAAGCAGCTTATGCTGGGCAACGAAGCCGTTGCCCGCGGACTTTACGAAGCCGGATGCTCCTTTGTGTCCAGCTACCCCGGCACCCCCTCCACGGAGATCACCGAGGCCGTGGCCAAGTATCAGGAGGTCTACGCAGAGTGGGCCCCCAATGAGAAGGTCGCCATGGAGGCTGCCTTCGGTGCCTGCCTGGCTGGCAAGCGCAGCTTCTGCGGCATGAAGCACGTGGGCCTGAACGTGGCCGCCGACCCCCTGTTCACCATCGCCTACACCGGCGTGAATGCCGGTATGGTCATTGCTGTGGCGGATGATGCAGGCATGCACTCCTCCCAGAACGAGCAGGACTCCCGGCACTACGCCCGCGCCGCCAAGATCCCCATGCTGGAGCCTGCCGACTCCGCCGAGGCCCTGGCCTTTACCAAGCTGGCCTACGATATTTCCGAAAAGTTCGATACACCCGTGCTGGTGAAGATGTGCACCCGCGTGGCCCACTCCCAGAGCGTGGTGGAGCCCGCTGAGCGCGTGGAATTCTCCAAGACCTACGAGAAGAATCCCCAGAAGTATATCATGATGCCTGGCAACGCCAAGCGTCGCCACCCCTTTGTGGAAGAGCGCACCAAGGCCCTGGCCGACTGGGCCGAGACCGCTGACATCAACCGCGTGGAAGAGGGCAGCGACCACAGCCGCGGCATCATCACCTCCTCCACTTCCTACCAGTATGTGAAGGAAGTCTGCGGCGACAAGTACCCCGTGCTGAAGCTGGGCATGATCTGGCCCATGCCGGAAAAGAAGATCCGCGACTTCGCCGCTTCTGTCGACGAATTGGTCGTGGTCGAGGAGCTGGACAGCTTCATCGAAGCCCACTGCCTGAGCCTGGGACTGAAGGTCACCGGCAAGGATACCTTCCCCTGCATTGACGAGTTTTCCCAGAACCTGGTGGCTGCCAAGCTGAACGCCGCCGTGCCCGAGACCGGTGCCAAGGTGGCGGATATGATCCCCGCCCGTCCCCCGGTGATGTGCGCCGGCTGCCCCCACCGCGGTCTGTTCTACACCCTGGCCAAGAACAAGATCACCGCGCTGGGCGATATCGGCTGCTATACCCTGGGTGCTGTGCCGCCCCTGGGCGCGCTGGACACCACCATCTGCATGGGTGCCTCCATTTCCGGTGCTCACGGCTTCACCAAGGCGCAGAATGGTGCTGCCGACAACAAGACCGTGGCCGTCATCGGCGACTCCACCTTCATGCACTCCGGCATCACAGGCCTGGTGAACGTGGCCTACAACGAGAGCAATGCCACCATTATCATTGTGGACAACTCCATCACCGGCATGACCGGCCACCAGCAGAACCCCACCACCGGCTTCAACCTCAAGGGCGACCCCTGCACGAAGATCGACCTGGAAACCCTCTGCCGCGCCGTGGGCATCCGCCGGGTGCGCGTGGTGGACCCCTACAACCTGGCCGAAACGGAAACCGCCATCAAGGAAGAGCTGGCTGCTCCCGAGGCCAGCGTGATCATCAGCCGCCGTCCCTGCGCGCTGCTGAAGTACGTCAAGCACAACAAGCCCGTCCGGGTGGAAAGCGATAAGTGCCGCTCCTGCAAAATGTGCATGAAGATCGGCTGCCCCGCCATTTCCATGAAGGACAACAAGGCTACCATCGACAATACCCTGTGCACCGGCTGCGGCGTGTGCGCCCAGCTTTGCAAATTCGACGCCATCCAGGCCGCAAAGGAGGATTGACCATGCAGACGAAAAACATCATGATCGTGGGCGTGGGCGGCCAGGGCAGCCTGCTGGCATCAAAGCTTCTGGGCCGTCTGCTGCTCACCAAGGGCTATGACATCAAGGTAAGCGAAGTGCATGGCATGAGCCAGCGCGGCGGCAGCGTGGTGACCTATGTGCGCTTTGGCGACAAGGTGTACTCCCCCGTCATCGACAAGGGCGAAGCGGATTACATCGTTTCCTTCGAGCTGCTGGAGGCTGCCCGCTGGACCGAATACCTGCGCAAGGGCGGCAAGATCGTTACCAACACCCAGCAGATCAACCCCATGCCCGTCATTACCGGCGTGGCGGAATATCCCGCCGACCTGGCCGAAAAGATGCAGGCCGCCGGTATCCAGGTGGACGCCTTCGACGCCCTGAGCCTGGCCGAACAGGCTGGCTCCGCCAAGGCCGTGAACATCGTCCTGATGGGCCACCTGTCCCGAAACTTCGACTTCACCCTGGAAGAGTGGCTGGACGCGATTGAGAAATCCGTGCCCGCCAAATTCCTGGAGATGAATAAAAAAGCGTTTATTCTTGGCCGAGAAGCCTAATCGCAACCCGACCACACAAAGGAGTGACCTGGTATGCCAAATTACTATCAGCCTGAGATCGAAACCGCGTCCCGCGAGCAGATCCTGGCCTGGCAGAACGAACGTCTTGTCAAGCAGGTACAGCACGTGTGGAACAACGTCCCCTACTACCGCCAGAAGATGGAAGAGAAGGGCGTGACCCCTGATGACATCAAGGGTGTCAGCGACCTGCACAAGCTGCCCTTCCTCACCAAGGCAGACCTGCGCGATGCCTATCCCTACGGCCTGATGGGCAAGCCCAAGAGCGAGTGCGTGCGCATCCAGTCCACCTCCGGCACCACCGGCCGCCGCGTGGTGGCCTTCTACACCCAGCACGACATCGACCTGTGGGAAGACTGCTGCGCCCGTGCCATCGTGGCCGCTGGCGGCACCAAGGACGATGTGGTGCAGGTGGCCTACGGCTATGGCCTGTTCACCGGCGGCCCCGGCCTGAACGGCGGCTCCCACAAGGTGGGCTGCCTGACCCTGCCCATGTCCTCCGGCAACACCGAGCGTCAGCTCCAGTTTATGACCGACCTGGAGGCCACCATCCTCTGCTGCACCCCCTCCTATGCCGAATACCTGGCCGAAACCGTCCATGAGCAAGGCCTGCGGGATAAGATCAAGCTGAAGGCCGGCATCTTCGGTGCCGAAGCCTGGAGCGAGGAGATGCGCCGGGATATCGAGAAGAGCCTGGGCATCAAAGCCTATGACATTTACGGCCTGACCGAAACCTCCGGCCCCGGTGTGGCCTACGAGTGCTCTGAGCAGACCGGCATGCACATTAACGAGGATCACTTCATCGCCGAGATCATCGACCCCGAAACCGGCGAAGTGCTGCCCGAGGGCTCCAAGGGCGAATTGGTCTTCACCTCCATCACCAAGGAGGCCTTCCCCCTGCTGCGCTACCGCACCCGCGACATCTGTGTGCTGACCCGCAAGCCCTGCTCCTGCGGCCGCACCCATGTGAAGATGTCCAAGCCCATGGGCCGCAGCGACGACATGCTGATCATCAAGGGCGTGAACGTATTCCCCTCCCAGATCGAAACCGTTCTTCTGGAGCAGGGCTACCCCGCCAACTACCAGATCGTCGTGGATCGCGTGAACCATTCCGACACCCTGGAAGTTATGGTGGAAATGGCCCCCGACAAGTTCTCCGACTCCCTGGCCGATATCGCCGAGGAGGAGAAGAAGCTGGTGGCCGCCCTCAAGACCATGCTGGGCATCTACGCCAAGGTGCGCATCGTTTCGCCCAAGAGCATCACCCGCTCCGAAGGCAAGGCCGTGCGTATCATTGACAAGAGAAAGATTTAAGGAGGTGCGCCATGAGCGTTCATCAGATCTCTGTTTTCCTGGAGAACCGTGCCGGTCAGCTGGCCCAGATCACCCGCCTGCTGGCTGACAACAACATCAACATGCGCGCCCTGAACATTGCCGAAACCAAGGATTACGGCGTGCTGCGCCTGATCGTGGATGACAGCGAAAAAGCTACCGGCGTGCTGCTGGGCGAAGGCTTCATCCTGAACATGACCCCCGTGACCGTGGTGGTCGTGCCTGACGAAGCCGGCGGCCTGGCCTCCGTGCTGGATGTGCTGGCCGAAGGCGGTATCGACGTGGATTACATGTACTCCATGTTCCCCCATGCCGACGGCAAGGCCTGCATGGTCTTCCGCCTGAAGGACGAGAATGCCTTCGTTTCCCGCCTCACCAGCCACGGCCTGCATGTGGCCACCAAGACGGAACTGGGCCTGAAATAATTGAAAGCATATGAAAAGACGCTCGCATAGCGGGCGTCTTTTTGCTTGCTGTTTACACCACCGGGTTTCTGCCCATGTTGGCACTGGGGTCGCGCTTGACCTGCTTTGGCGACAGGCCGAACTTCTTTTTGAACAGGCGGCTGAAGTAGTAAGCGTCGCAGAAGCCGTAGCTCATGGCCACGTCCTTGATGGTGCGCGTGCCGGTGCGCAGATCCTTGTAGGCGGCCTCCAGCTTCATGTTCAGCTGGTACTGGTGCACGCTTTCGCCGGTGATCTCGCGGAAGCGGGCCGACAGGGTGCGCACGTTCATCTGCACGCTTTCGGCGATCTCCTCCAGGCTGTACATCCGCTCCGGATGCTTGCGGAACATACTGATCACCGCCACCGTCCATTCCTCACGCTGGGCGTCATCCGCCAGGCCGATGGAGGCCAGCTCGTCCAGCAGGAGGTTGAGCAGCAGCGTCAGCCGCCGCTCCGTGTTGGGCTGGTGGGACCAGTACAGGTCGATGATCCCGTTGATGATCTTGGTGGCTGCATTGTTTTGTCCGCAGTGGACCACCGTGGGCAGGATCACCGTGCCGCTGCCCTGCTCCTCCAACTCCTCACGGGTGAGGAATTTCTCACCGTGGTCGCCTGGCAGCGTGTTGAAGTGGATGAAGATGGAGCGCATATTCACCGAGCAGGGTGCCGTGCCGTAATGATGGCTGCCCGCCCGCAGCAGGATGATATCCCCCGTCTGCAGAGTGAAGGACTCATCGTCCTGGGCAATGGGCTGCTCGCCGGAGTAGATGTAGAGCAAGTCGTGCTCAGAGAGAATGCGGTCGAGATGCGTTTCAGGCACAGGGTATACATTGGTACCGCACAGGGTCACTTTGCGATGATGCGATATTGGCAGGACGGTATAACTCATAAAAAACACCCCGTAAAAAAGTTCATGTTTTTGCTGTTTTGTTCATGTTTTTCTTCTTTAACCTCATTATAAGCGAAAAATACGGAAAATGCAACCACGTTCAAAAACGTTTTCGTCAATGTTTTTCTGCCTCTTTTTCTATATTTTCCCAACCATTTCTCGGCATATTAATGTCCATCCATCTTCATTTGTTGCGTCTTTATGTTTATCTTTTGCCTTGTATTTGCTTTGTTTTTCGGCATTTCGTGCATATCCGGCCGTTTCCCCATTGTCATTCTGGCAAAATTTCCACCTCAATGCACATCATTTTTCTTGATTTTCTATTGTGAAAAACCATTTTCACACAGTATGATATAGATAAAGAGCGGCGGATGACATCACGCCGTTCACACAAAAAAGAGGAGGAACCAAGTATGAAGAAGATCGTTGCTCTGGTTCTGGCCGCCATGATGCTCCTGGGCATGATGAGCTTCGCCAGTGCCGAAGGAGAGAAGGTCCAGCTGACCGCGCTGTTCATCGCGCATCCGCTGACCAAGCACGTGGATGAAATGAAGTGGGTCAGCGAGCTGGAAGAGCGCGCTGGCGTGGATGTGACCTGGGAAGTTATCTGGACTGACTGGGATCAGGTTAAGTCCACCCGCTTCGCCTCTGGCGACATCCCGGACCTGCTGTTCAACGCCACCAACGACGCTGACTATGTGACCTATCAGGGCCTGTTCATGGACCTGACCGAGCTGGTGGCCCAGCACGCCCCCAACGTAACGGCCATGTTCACCGAGGAGCCCGACACCCTGTCCCTGGCAAAGACGCTGGAAGGCAACATCTACGGCCTGCCCAAGTTCCAGGGCAAGTGGCCTGACACCAACACCGTTATGTTCGTCAACAAGGTTTGGCTGGACAAGGTTGGCAAGGAAGTTCCCACCACCCTGACCGAGCTGAAGGACGTTCTGCTTGCTTTCAAGGAGCAGGATGCTAACGGCAACGGCGATGCTAACGACGAAGTTCCCATGGACTTCAACGGCTGGTTCGGCGGCGCTTACGGCCTGCACAACCTGATCGGCTCCTGGGGCATCCAGCAGACCAACTGGGGCTATGACTCCTACTTCGCCGAGAACGCCACCGTTAAGGCTTTCGCCGTGGACGAGCGTTACAAGGAAATGATGATCTACCTGGCCGACCTGTACGAGAACGGCCTGATCAACGAGAACGCCATCACCAATGACTACTCCATGTTCCAGTCCCTGTCCCGCGGCGACGCCGAAGGCAACGCTCTGGTGGGCGTGGTTATGGGTTGGGAAGAGACCGACAAGTTCGGCCCCGTGCTGCACAGCCAGTATGTGCCCTGCGGTCCCTTCGTGAACGATCTGGAATGGTCCAAGTATCAGGGCATCGCTCCCCGCTGGCCCTATGACTTCTCCGGCCTGAACATGAGCGGCAACCGCGTTTGCATGAGCGCCAAGTGCGCCAACCCCGAAGCCGCCATCAAGTTCGTTGACCTGTTCTATGGCGAAGCCGAGTCCGTGGAAGGCCTGTTCGGCGGCATCATCGACGGCAACGTGGCCAAGGTTGGCGACAACCACTACGAAGTGCTGCCTCCTCCCGCTGAGGCCAACACCGACCCCGGCACCTGGAAGTGGACCTCTTCCTTCGCTGACAACGCTCCCATGTACATCCGTCGTGCTACCCGCGTTGACATGACCCAGGACATGACCTATGCCCTGACCGAGCGCGAGCAGTACAAGGAGTCCATCGCCCTGGTTGACATGGAGAACGAGTACTATCCCCAGATGCTGATCAAGTACACCGCCGAAGACACCAATACCATGGCTGTTGCTCAGGCGAACGTGAACAACATCATCAACAACTACTGGGGCCTGTGGCTGACCGGCGAGTCCGACATTGAGGAAGATTGGGAAGACTATGTGGCTTCTGCTGAGGCTGCTGGCCTGACCGAAATCCTGAAGATCCGCCAGGCTGGCTACGAAGCTTGGAAGGCTCAGTAATCAGTAACCTACTCAGGCGGGATGCGGATAATTCCGCATCCCGCCTCTTGCCATCGTATCAAACGCAGGAGGGTAACTGCCATGAAAGGAAACGCTAAAACCATCGTAAAAAATAGACCCAGGAAAAGTATAGGCTGGTATCTGGCGAAGGACTGGCAGCTGTGGATCATGCTCTTTCCTGCTATGGTTTATATCCTGATCTTCTGCTATGTGCCCATGTACGGCGCACAGCTGGCCTTCCGTGAGTACAGCTTCGAGGCTGGCATCACCGGCGGCAAGTGGGTCGGCATGAAATACTTCAACCAGTATTTCGGCAGCTCCATGTTCCTGTCCACCTTGCAGAACACCTTCACCATTTCCGCTTTCAGCATCCTACTGGGCTTCCCCGCCCCCATCGTGCTGGCCCTGATCATCAACCAGATCAGAAACAACAAGTGGAAGCGCACCGTGCAGACCACGGTGTACATCCCCTACTTCATCTCCACCGTTGTTCTGGTATCCATGCTGAACGTGCTCTTCGCCAAGAAGGGCGGCGTCCTTTCCGATTTCATGAAGATGCTGGGCCTTGTACCCGAAAAGGCCAACCTGCTGGGCCAGGCGAAATACTTCGTCGGCATGTATGTTGGTTCCGGCATCTGGCAAAGCATGGGCTGGAACTCCATCATCTACATCGCTGCCCTGTCCTCTGTTGACACCCAGCTGTACGACGCCGCCAAGATCGACGGTGCCAACCGCTGGCAGCGTGTTGTTCACATCGAATTCCCCGTTCTCGTCCCCACGATCATGATCCTTCTGATCATGAACATGGGCGGCATTCTGAACGTTGGCTTTGATAAAGTTTATCTGATGCAGAATACCCTGAACCTCAAGGCGTCCCAGGTCATCTCCACCTATGTGTACGACGTGGGCGTCAAGTCCTCCCAGTTCTCCTTCGGTACCGCCGTCGGCCTGTTCACCAATGTGGTGAACTTCATCTTCCTGCTTTCTGCTAACTGGGTCAGCAAGAAGATCACCGGCAGCGGCCTGATGTAAGGAGGTGGATTTCCATGACAGCTATCACCAATAAGGACCTTCGCAAGACGGAAGTCCACAACAACAAGATTCGTGAAACCAGCCTGAGCGACCGCATCTTCGGCGGCGTGGTGATCATCCTGAGCATCCTGTGCTTCCTGATCATCCTCTACCCCCTGTGGTTCGTGGTCATCGCTTCGATCTCCAATTCCGACCTGGTCAACCAGGGCAAGGTGACCTTCCTGCCGGTGGATATCCGCTTCTACGGCTATCAGCAGGTGTTTACCGATCACCGCATCTGGAACGGCTACATGAACACCATCATCTACGTGGTGGCCGGTACTGCCCTGAACCTGGCTGTGACCATGCCCGCCGCCTATGCGCTGAGCCGTCCTGACTTCCGCGCCCGCAACCCGGTGATGATGTACTTCGTCTTCACCATGTACTTCTCCGGCGGCCTGGTCCCCCTGTACATGACCATTTCCAGCCTGGGCCTGATTTCCACCAAGTGGATCCTGATCATCTTCGTGGCAGTGAACACCTACAACCTGATCATTGCCCGAACCTTCATCCAGAACAGTATTCCCAACGACCTTTACGAAGCCGCTATTCTGGACGGCTGCAGCCACTTCACCTACTTCTTCAAGGTGGTGCTGCCCCTGTCCAAGGCCATCATCTCTGTGGAAATGCTGTACTACGGCGTGTTCCACTGGAACGACTACTTCAACGCCCTGGTGTACAACTACAATCAGGCCAACGAGCCCCTGCAGATGGTGCTGCGCCGCATCCTGCTGCTGAACGAAGCTTACGCCTCCGGCAACGGCGGTGTGCAGGGCGGCTACGGCCAGTCCTCTGCCGACCAGGTGAAATACGCCGTTATGATCGTGTCCACCGTGCCGATCCTGTGCGTGTATCCCTTCGTGCAGAAGTACTTCGAAAAGGGCGTTATGATCGGCGCCGTGAAGGGCTGATTTCCTACTTTACAATTTTGCGGGGGTATCTTTTCATGGATACCCCCGCTTTTTAGGAGATGGACACAATGAAGAACTACAAGCTGCAAGGTGCTGAGTATCAGAACGTTACGCTGCTGGAAAGTCCCTTCAAGGTCCAGCGTGACGAAACGCTCGAGCTCTACCTCAATCACCCCTCCAACGACGACATCCTCCACCGCTACCGCGCGAAGGCCGGCATCCCCTCCCATGTCAACGGCATGGTGGGCTGGGGGCCGTCCATCGGCCAGTACCTGGGTGCCTACGCCAAGTGGTACCGCAACACCGGCGACCAGCGCGTGTGGGACAAATGCATGGATCTCTTCCACGGCTGGTGCGCCTGCGTGGACAAGTGCGAAGACCTGCTGGACTGCGGCACTTACATCTGGGAGAAGTTCCTGGGCGGCCTCCTGGACATGTATGAGTACATGGGCGTGAAGGAAGTCCAGCCCTGGGTGCTGCGCATCACCCGGTATGCCAAGGCCAAATTCCAGACGGATATCCCCCGCGACGGCATCCAGGATCACCGCATGCGCGGCCAGATCGAATGGTACACCCTGCCGGAAAACCTCTACCGCGCCTACCAGCTCTTTGGCGATGGCATCTACAAGGAAATGGCCGACGAGTGGATCTACCATTACATGTGGGATAAGCTGGCCAAGGGCGAAAAGGACATCGGCCCCCGCCATGCTTACAGCCAGGTGAACAGCCTTTCCTCCGCCGCCCGGGCCTACATCGTAACCGAAGACCCCCACTACCTTGAGGTGATCGAAAAGGGCTACAAGGAGATCACCGAGCACCACACCTACGCCACCGGCGGCTACGGCCCGGGCGAGATGCTCTTCGGCGATGATCCCGGCTACCTGGGCAACGCCATCCTCCCTACCTGGGACCGCGAGTTGACCCAGACGGACAAGCTGGTGTACAACACCTTCTTCGGCGGCAAGGCCACCCGCAGCGACTCCTGGGGCTCCTGCGAGGTCAGCTGCTGCAGCTGGGCGGTGTTCAAGCTGTGCAACTACCTGCTGAAGCTGACCGGCGATGCCCGCTACGGCGACTGGTGCGAACGTCTGCTGATCAACGGCACCCTGGGCCAGCCGCCCATCACCGAAAAGGGTCAGGTGCTCTACTACGCCAGCTATTTTGTGGACGGCGCCATCAAGTCCTATGAGGACCGCCGCCTGCAGCACATGGGCCAAAACTTCGTGTGGCAGTGCTGCACGGGCACCTTCCCCCAGGATACGGCAGAGTATGCGAACATGATCGCCTACTTCGACGAGAAGGGCCCCTACATCAGCCAGTTCATCCCTGCGAAGATCGACTTCGCCCAAGGTGGCAAGGCTGTGAGCATCGTCAGCGACGGCGACTTCCCCCGCAAGCCGGAAGTGAAGTTCACCATCCATGCCAATGAGCCTGCTGCCTTCGCGCTGCGCATCCGCGTGCCTGCCTGGGCTGTGAACGGCAACACCGTGCTGATCAACGGCGAAAACACCGGCCTGGCCACCCAGCCCAACACCTGGCTGACCATCGACCGGGAATGGCACGACGGCGACACCGTGACGCTGGTTCTCCCCTACGCGCTGTCCTTCAAGGCGGTGGATCCCCAGCACCCCAACGTGGTGGCCCTTTGCTACGGCCCGCTGGTGCTCTGCTGCGACGAGATGACCGTGCTGGTGGGCGACCAGGCGCACCCCGAGGAGTGGCTCAAGCCCGTGGAAGGCCAGGAGAACACCTTCCGTACCCTGCCGGGTCACAGCGGCTTCTATCACCACATCTGCCGCACCTTCAAGCCTTATTACACCGTTCCCACCATGGAATGGTACTACATGTACAACCGCATCTATCCCGATATGGAAACCCTGGACCGGGAGCACCAGGGCACTTAAGGAGGCAAAACCATGACACATGAAGAACTGATGCAGTCCCGCTGGTCCATCCAGCGCGCCGAGGAATACATGAAGCCCCTGGGCGTGATCAAGGGCGTGAACTTCATCCCCTCCTACTGCTGCAGCTACATCGAAATGTGGCAGCACTTCCGCGAGGAAGTCATCCGCCGGGAGCTGCGGTTCGCCAAGCGTTTTGGCTTCAACAGCCTGCGCATCTTCGTGGCGGCCTGCCAGTGGGAATCCCGCCGGGAGCAGGTGAAGCAGAACCTGGATACCTTCCTGGGTTGGTGCAAGGAGCTGGGCTTTACCGTGATGCTCACCCTGCAGCCCAACACCTATATGCTGCCCGACAACGACCTGCAGCCCGATGAGGATCCCTTCATTATCGACTTCAAGCCCGGCCGCCACGACGGCAGCTGGATCTACAAGGGCGCGCAGATCTTCGACTGCAACGGCAAGTGGATGGAGGACAAAGAGGGTATCGGCCAGTTCGTGACCGACATCGTCACCTGCTTTGCCCATGACGACCGCGTTACCTTCTGGGATCTGTACAACGAGTGCCACGACGGCAACATCCCCCTGCAGAACTACGCCTTCGAGCTGGCCCGCGCCGTGAACCCCATGCAGCCCCTCACCGCCTGCTGGAACGCCTTTGACATTTCGGATATCACCACCTTCCACTGCTACGCCACCCCCGGTGTGGAGGTGCTGGATCCCGATCTGCCCGGCATCCACGAATTGAACTTCGACGGCGAAACCAACCGCGCCAAGGCCACCGGTCGTCCTGCCCTGTGCACCGAATGCCTGGCCCGCACCTTCAACAACGAGATGGAAGGCTTCCTGCCCGTTTACAGCAAGGAGCACATTGGCTTCTATGTATGGGGTCTGTGCGCCGGCAGCGCCCAGTATCACTTCCCCTGGGACTGGCCCATCGGCAGCCCGGAACCCAAGCGTTGGTTCCACTGCGTGATGTACCACGACGGCTCCACCTACGACGAAAAGGAATTTGAGCTTGTCCACGCTTTCGATTTTGAATAAGAAGGAGATCATCTTATGAAGTTCTTTGAATTGAACGGCCAGCAGATCATCTGGCGCAACCACGGCGAGACCGTGGTGGTGGAACCCTGGGGCCCCGACAGCCTGCGTGTGCGCGCGGTGCTGATGGGCGATGTGCAGGACAACCGCTTTGCCCTGCTGGATCCCGTGCCCAGCACCGACGTGGAGCTGACCCTGATCGACGACGAGCATGCCACCCTGCGCAACGGCAAGATCACCGCGAAGATGGACGTGTGCGGCTGGAAGAAGCGCGTGCGCATCACCTTCGTCAATCAGAAGGGCGAAGTTCTTTTGCAGGAAACCGACGGCGAAAGCGCGCTGGTGCTGCAGTCCCGCAAGTTTGAGCCCCACATCGGCGGCGACCATTCCCTCACCGCTACCTTCGAGGGCTTTGACGGCGAGCATATCTACGGCATGGGCCAGTATCAGGAAGAATATGTGGACTGGAAGGGCTGCACCCTGGAGCTGGCCCACCGCAACTCCCAAGCCAGCGTGCCGGTGATCATGTCCAGCCGGGGCTACGGCTTTATGTGGCACAACCCTGCCATCGGCTGGGTGACCTTCGGCCGCAACCGCACCTCCTGGCATGCTGATTCCACCAAGCAGCTGGATTACTGGGTCACCGCCGGCGACAAGCCCGCTGACATCAGCCTGAACTACGCCCGCGCCACCGGCTTTGTGCCCATGATGCCCGAGTACGGCCTGGGCTTCTGGCAGTGCAAGCTGCGCTACTGGAACCAGGAGCAGCTGCTGGAGGTGGCCCGTGAATACAAGCGTCGCGGCCTGCCCATCGACGTGATCGTCTGCGACTTCTTCCACTGGCCCCACATGGGCGACTACCGCTTTGACCCCGAGTTCTTCCCGGATCCTGCCGCCATGGTCAAGGAGCTGCAGGACATGGGCATCGAGCTGATGGTGTCCGTTTGGCCCCAGGTAGCCCTCACCAGCGAAAACTATGACGAGATGCTCCAGCAGGGCCTGCTGGTCCGCGCCGAGTACGGCGAGCAGATCGGCATGCGCTTCGTGGAGGACTCCATGTTCTGGGATGCCACCAACCCCCGCGCCCGCAAGTATGTGTGGGAGAAGTGCAAGAAGAACTACTACGACTACGGCATCCGCGTGTTCTGGCTGGACGAAGCCGAGCCCGAATACGGCACCTATGACTTCAAGGCCTACCGCTACCACATCGGCACCAACCAGCAGGTGGGCAACGTGTGGCCCCAGTATTACTCCCGCGCCTTCTACGACGGCATGGTGGAAGCTGGCCAGGAGAACCCCGTGAACCTGGTGCGCTGCGCCTGGGCTGGCAGCCAGCGGTATGGTGCGCTGGTGTGGTCCGGCGATATCATGAGCGACTGGAATTACTTCCGCCGCCAGGTCTGCGCCGGTGTGAGCATGGGCGTGGCCGGCATTCCGTGGTGGACCACGGACATCGGCGGCTTCCACGCTGGCAACCCCAAGGACCCCGGCTTCCGGGAGCTGCTGGTGCGCTGGTTCCAGTGGGGCTGCTACTGCCCCGTGATGCGCCTGCACGGCGACCGTCAGCCTGCCGAGCCCGTCTACCGCAAGGACGGCACCCGGGTGCTGAACTCCGGCAGCGACAACGAGGTGTGGAGCTTCGGCGAAGAGGCTTATCCCATCCTGGTGAAGTACATGAACCGCCGCGAGGAAATGCGCGACTACGTCCGCGGCCTGATGAAAGAAGCCCACGAGGCCGGCACTCCCCTGCTGCGCGGCATGTTCTATGAATTCCCCGAGGACGAAATTTGCGCAACCTTGCAGGATCAGTACATGTTTGGTGGAAAATATCTGGTGGCCCCCGTGATGGAAATGGGTGCCCGCAGCCGCAGCGTGTATCTGCCCCAGGGCCAGTGGCGCAATGTGGACACCGGCGAAGTGCTTGAGGGCGGCCAGCGCGTGAACGTTCCTGCGCCGCTGGAGGTCATCCCCGTGCTGGAAAAGATTTGACAAAGGAGAAATACCATGTATCATTCTCTGCCTTTGAAGGATATTCAGATCACTGATCCCTTCTTCACCGGGCGCATCGACACCGCCCGCAACATCGCTATCCCCTACATGTGGGAAACCCTGAACGACCGCGTTCCCGGCGTGGCCCCCAGCCACTGCATTGAGAATTTCCAGATCGCCGCCGGCCTGAAGGAAGGCGAGTTCCACGGCTTCTGGTTCCAGGATACCGACCTGTGGAAGTGGATCGAGGGCGTGGCCTACTCCCTGGCCACCCACCCCGACGCTGAGCTGGAAAAGACCGTGGACGAGGCCATCGACCTGGCTGGCAAGGCCCAGCAGGAGGACGGCTACCTGGATACCTACTACATCATCAAGGGCCTGGACAAGCGGTTCACCAACCTGCGCGACAACCACGAGATGTATGTGGCCGGTCACATGTTTGAGGCTGCTGTAGCTTACTACGAGGCCACCGGCAAGCGCAAGCTGCTGGACATGGCCTGCCGCGTGGCGGATTGCTTCGATGCCAACTTCGGCCCGGAAGAATACAAGCTCCACGGCTATCCCGGCCATGAGGAGATCGAGCTGGGCCTGGCCAAGCTGTACCGGGTGACCGGCGAGAAGCGGTACATCCTTCTGGCCAAGTATTTCCTGGACGTGCGCGGCCATCAGCCCCACTATTATGATGCCGAATCCAAGGCCCGCGGCGAAGTCCGTCCGGCCTGGGGGCACCTGCGCTATCCCCAGGCACCCTACACCTACAACCAGGCCCACAAGCCCGTCCGTGAGCAGGCCGAGGGCGCAGGCCACGCTGTGCGCCAGCTGTACCTGCTTTCCGGCATGGCAGATGTAGGTGAAATGGCCGACGATCCTACCCTGGTGGAAGCAGCCAACACCGTGTTCCAGAACATCATCCACAAGCAGATGTACATCACCGGCGGCGTGGGCTCCACCCACGAGGGCGAGGCCTTCTCCTTCAACTACGACCTACCCCCGGAGCGTTGCTACACCGAAACCTGCGCCTCCATCGCCCTGGCCATGACCGCCAGCCGCCTGAACCGCATCCAGCCCAACAGCTGCTATGGCGATACGGTGGAACGCACGCTGTACAACGGCATTCTGTCCGGCGTGAGCCTGGACGGCACCAAGTACTTCTACATCAACCCCCTGGAGGTGTGGCCCGACCGCTGCCTGCGCCGCCAGGACATGGCCGTTGACCCCGAGCGCATGGGCTGGTTTGGCTGCGCCTGCTGCCCGCCCAACGTACTGCGCACCCTCACCGGCCTGGGCTCCTATATGTATGCCGCCGACGAGGACAGCCTGCTTGTCGACCAGTACATCGCCTCCAAGGTCAAGGCCGATGTGGCTGGCCAGCAGGTAGCCTTCACCCTGGACGCCAACTTCCCCTGGTGCGGCAGCGTGAAGATCACCATGGACAGCGCTGCCACCTTCAAGCTGATGCTCCGTAAGCCCTACTGGGCCAAGACTTGCACCCTCACCGTGAACGGCGAGACCATCGAAGCCCCGGTGGAGAACGGCTACATCGTTCTTGACCGTGCCTTTGCCGCCGGTGACGTGATCGCCCTGGATATGCCCATGGAAACCCGGTTCATGTCCGCCAGCGTCCGCACCCCCAACTATGCCGGCAAAACCGCCCTGATGCGCGGCCCCGTGGTGTACTGCCTGGAGGAAAAGGACAACGGCGACCTTTTGTGGAACCTGTCCGTGAAACCCGGCGAGGCCAAGGCGGAGCACCACCCCGAGCTGCTGTGCGGCGTGACCACCATCACCTGCCAGGGCCAGCGCGAGGCTGCTGAATCCGACCTGTATACCGAAGAAGCCCCCGCCGCCCAGGATGTGGAGCTCACCTTCGTCCCCTATTACGCCTGGGGCAACCGTGGCAAGGGCGAAATGAGCGTGTGGGTGCGCCGCAGCTAAGCGAAGGAGAACAACATGGACAAGAAATTCAAAATTGCGTTTATCGGCGCAGGCTCCATCGGCTTCACCCGGGGCCTGCTCACCGATATCCTCTCCGTGCCGGAGTTCCAGCACATCGACGTGGCCTTCATGGACATCAACCAGCGCAACCTGGACATGGTGTACCAGCTGTGCCAGCGCGACATTGAGCACAACGGCCTGGATATCAAGATTCAGGCTACCCTGGACCGCCGCGAGGCCCTGAAGGACGCCAAGTACGTTATCGACTGCGCCCGCATTGGCCTCTTGGACGCCTTCGAGCTGGATGTGAACATCCCCCTGAAATACGGCGTTGACCAGTGCGTGGGCGATACCCTGTGCGCAGGCGGCATCATGTATGCCCAGCGCGACATCGCCATGCTGAAGGAGATGTGCCAGGATATCCGCGAAGTGGCCGCGCCCGGCTGCATGCTGCTGAACTACACCAACCCCAACGCCATGGTGACCTGGTACTGCAACAAATACGGCGGCGTGCCCACCGTGGGCCTGTGCCACGGCGTGCAGGGCGGCCACAAGCTGATCGCCAAGGCCCTGGGCTATGAGCAGAACGAGATCGACATCGTGTGCGCAGGCATCAATCACATGACCTGGTACCTGTCTGTGAAGCACAACGGCGTGGAGCTGAACGACAAGCTGCTTGCCGCCCTGGAGGCCGATCCTGAGATTGCCCAGACCGAGAAGGTCCGCATCGACATGATGAAGCGGTTCGGCTACTTCTCCACCGAGTCCAACGGCCATCTGTCCGAGTATGTGCCGTGGTACCGCAAGCGTCCCGACGAGATCAAGCGTTGGATCGACCTGGGCGTGTGGATCAACGGCGAGACCGGCGGCTATCTGCGCGTGTGCACCGAAGGCCGCAACTGGTTCGAGACCGACTTCCCCAACTGGCTCAAGGAGCCCCCGAAGGAATACGTCTATGACAAGCGCGGCCAGGAGCATGGCTCCTACATCATCGAGTCCATCGAGACCGGGCGCGTGTACCGCGGCCACTTCAATGTGATCAACAACGGCTGCATCACCAACCTGCCCGACGACTGCGTGGTGGAAGTCCCCGGCTTTGTGGATACCTTCGGCATCAACATCCCCGTGCTGGGCGACCTGCCCCTGGGCTGCGCCGCCTGCTGCCAGTCGAACATCACCGTGCAGCGGCTGGCCATGGAAGCCGGTGCCGCTGGCGATATCAACCTGCTGCGCCAGGCCATGATGATGGATCCCCTGGTAGGCGCGGTGTGCAACACCGAGGAGATCTGGCAGATGACCGACGAGATGCTCATCGCCCAGGAGCAGTGGCTGCCCCAGTACGCCGATGAGATTGCCAAGGCCAAGGCTCGCTGGGTCCAGGCCGAAGCCGAAGGCAAGCTGATCCCGCCCATCATCACCGAGGGCGCAGCCCGTCTCCACACCAAAACGGTGGAAGAAATGGCCGCGGACAAGGAAGCTGCCCGCAAGAACGCCGCCGAAGCCGACAAGGCTCAGGAGCGTCCTGCTGCCAAGGAATAAGCCACATACAAAACGGGTGTGCCGCGAAAAACGGCACACCCTTTCTTTTATTTCAGTTCGACGGTAAAGGCGATTTCACCTTCGCGGCCACCGGTATACAGCTGCGCATCGTCCTCCGTGTAGGGCGTGACCGTATAGGGGATGGTCAGCTCCATGCGTTCTGCATGTTCCACCAGGGCCGTCAGCTTCCGGGCGGTTTCGATATTGTCCAGCCGGAAGGTCTGCTCGGGGTACTGTTCCAGCAGGGCTTGCTGCTGGCTGATGTAATCCTCCTCCATGTAATCCAGCCTGATTTCAAACACCGTATGCACAGTGCCGTCCTCAGCCACATAAGCATCCACGCTGGACATATCGCCGATCAGCATGCGGCCATCCAGATAAATGCCGTCCGCATCCAGCAGAAGCAGCTGCTTGCCGGGGGCCACCATGTCCACCACCGGGCCGAAGCCTGCAGACGTCCACAGCCAGTGCTCGCCACGGGCTTCCTCGTCATCGGCGTAGAGTTCCAGGTTATCCTTGCCCACATAGGCACCGTCTGCATCCAGGTTCCACATGGGATGCAGCTCGGCCTTGTCCGGCTCGGCCGCTGCGGCTGCCAGGGCCACCACCAGCACCTTTTCTTCCGGCACCCAGGATACCTCGGTCACTGCAATGCTGATATCCGGGTCCTCCGCCTTCGTCTGGGGCACCTGGGTCTGCAAATGGTTCATGATGGCCTGGTGCTTCTCCGGCTCGTACTGCTGATAGGCTGTAAACCTGTTATTGTAATACCATTCCAGGCCCTGAATCACCAGCGCATAGGCGGTGGAGCACAAAAGAGCAGTTACCAATGCCACAACTAATACCGTTCGGAATGCAACGCGCTTCACTTCTTTTTCCTCCTTCAGTTCAAGGAGGGTGCCCTCCATCCGCCGGGCGAAGGACTGCGGCGTTGCGCCCAGGGCGCGGTCCAGTTCCTCACTCCGCATGATCCAGCACCTCCTCTTCCAGTTTCTTTTTGGCTCGTGCAACACGGGTCTTCACGGTGCCCAAGGGTAGGTTCATCAGTCCGGCGACTTCCGCCAGGGTGTACCCTTCCAGCAGGTTCAGCACCAGCGGCAGGCGGTACTTCTCCGGGAGGGCAAACAGGGCCATGCGAAGAGCGGCAGCCTGTTCATCCTCCGGCGGGGCCGCCAGCACAGGATAGTCTGCCACCAGCGTCAGCCGTTTGCGTTTGCGCAGCAGGCTTTTGCATTCGTTGATGAGAATCCTGGTAAGCCAGGTGGCAAACAGGCTTTCATCCCGAAGGGTGTGCCGCTTGTTCCAGGCCCGGAGCAATGCCTCCTGCATGGCATCCTCTGCGTCCGCGCTGCTGGCGGTGTAGCTCACAGCGATGCGGTACATCCGCCGCTGCTGGGCCATGGCCAGCTGGGTAAACCGTTCCTTGTCCATGGGGTGTCCTCCGTGCTGCAAAGTGGCTTCAACGTTGATTCCGCTTATTAGAAGAACGGCAGGGCCAAAAGGTTTCATCCATACAAAAAAAGTTTACCCCGCGCAGGCAGGGTAAACTTTCGTTTTAGGAGCATCAGGCCGCGGGTTCTCCGGCAGCGTTGTAATGCGTTTCGGTGGCGTTGCCTTCCTCATCGTATTCATACACGATGGTGGAGCCGTCCTCCAGGTATTCGATCTCCTTGACGATATAGCCGTCGCTGTCACAGAAGCTTTCCATCACCAGCACGCCGAAGGAATACTGCTTGCAGCCCTTGCGGATGCCCTCTTCGGTGTATTCATATTCATACACGTCATCGGCCCAGATGGTCCCGTCCGGCTCCTTGTTGATGGTGCGGATCCTATCGCCATACTGGTTGTATTCCGTATAGAAGCTCGTTCCGTCGGCAAAGGAAGCGGTATTGCGGGCTTCGTAGTACCAGCCTTCCTCCCCCAGCACAAATTCTCCGATGGCCTCATAGCTCACCGTGCCGTCTGCCTCCATGATGGCCGAGCGGATCACATTGCCATGCTCGTCATAGTCATTCACCGAGAAGCTTCCATCGTCGTTATAATAGGTGCTTTTCACCGGCAGCGGATAAAACCCGTCTGCATCCACCGTATAGCTGGTTTCGCAGGCCAGCACACCGTTGATGTATTCCACATCCAGCATCAGATGCCCGTTATCGTCATAGGTCAGCTGGTGCAGGGATTCATAGGAGATGCTTCCGTCTGCCTGAAAGCTGGTGTAGCGCACGATGTTATCCTGCGCATCGTAGTTGATCACATCGCCGGAGCCGTCGCCAAAGTCGATGATCTCGCTGCCGCACACACTGCACAGCAGCATATCATCCAGCGTGTGGGGAGCCAGGTCAGTCACTGCGCCGGATTCATCCAGCCGCCAGTGGCTGGTCAGATCGCGCTGCCATTCATCGTCAAGCAGTGTCACCGATCCGCTTCCGGATGCGCTCAGGTTCAAAATCAGTGCCGCCAAAATAGCCAGGATTTTTTCCATGATTCAGTCCCCTTATTTCATGCTCTGGGGTTCCAGCACCGCCACGGCAGGCTGGCAATCCAGGTCGCCCTTGCAAACGCGCAGCAGATCCAACCGTTCTGCGCCGTCGTACAGCTTGATGAAATCCTCCACCGGCGCGATGGGCCAGTCCGCATTGGCTTCGGTGCGGTAGTGCATGGGCAGGATCACCTGCGCCTGCAAAAGCTGCGCGGTTTCTTTGGCTGTCTGCGCATCTATGGTGTAAAAGCCGCCCACGGGGATCATCAGCACATCCACCGGGGCCAGGGCTGCCGCCTGTTCCGGCGTGGGCAGATGGCCCAGGTCGCCCAGGTGCGCCACGCGAAGGCCCTCAGCCTCCACCAGGAACATCAGGTTGCTGCCGCGCTTGCTGCCCTGGGCTTCATCGTGGAAGCATGGCACCGCCGTCACCTTCACATCAGGGGCCAGGGTATGCTCGCCCGCGGTGTCGATCACCCGTGCCAGGCCCTGCACATTCTCCACCGCGTTGTGGTCGTGATGCCCGTGGGACACCAGTGCCGCATCCGCCCGAATCTCCGTCACGGGATAGCCGCAGCTGGCGTCGTAGGGGTCGGTCACCAGGCGCATGCCGTTTTCCATCTCCAGCAGGAATTCCGCATGGCCGATACAGCTGATGATCATCTTGATTCCTCCTTCATCGCCGCCTGCAGATAGGGCAGCACGCCGCCCGGCAGGGGCTTGTGTTCTCTCAGGCAGGCAGCAAATTCGCCGTGCCACTGCCTGCATAAGCGTTCCACCTTGTCCGTGCCCTGCTCCGCCGCCTTGACTAACGCCCGGATGTGCCCCTGCGCCGGTGCATCCCCTGGATGCTTCTGCAGCAACCACGCACAGCAGCCACTCTCGCCGGGAGCGTCATCCACCATTTCCACCTGGGGCACCGGCACGTCATGATCCAGCAGCAGCCAGCCGGGGATCTCCCTCACGCGCCAGCCGTCCGCCTCCATGGCCTGGATAAAGACAGCCATGTCCTCTTTTTCGGCAATGCGGGGCAGGTCGCACATCAGCAGCGCATCGGGATCATCCGTCCTGCGCAGGGAAGGCTTGCGCGCGGTTTTCACCCCTGCCAGGTGCCTTTGCACCTGCTGGCGCAGGGCCCTCAGCACGGCTTGTCGCTGGCCACATATTCCAGCTGCATGGTGTGCATGGACATGTAGCCCCCCTGGAATTCCAGCTGGTATTCCAGGAACACGCTGCCCCGATCCTCGCCCAGGTTCACATTCACCTGGGTGGCATAGAGGGCCATTTCCATATCGCCGAAGGGGGTGCGGTAGGCCCCCTCAAAGCGGCGGTCCTTCACAAACACCATGGAGGTGCCGTAATCCCCCAGGCGGGTCATGCTCACCCGGCCGGGCTGCATCATCAAAACGATGTCCTGGGTCATCACCGAGCCGTCGCCCTCGTCCGTCTGGCTTTCCTGATACTGCAGCACATAGCCGCCAGGGGCCGGGGTCAGTTCGCCGGTGGTCATCAGCTTGATGGGTTCATCCATCTCGCCCATTTCATTCTTGGCCGCACCGTAGAGCGTTACCAGCACGCTGCGGCTCTTGTCTTTGCTTAGCATTTCCATTGGCAGAGCTCCTTCGTTTCATTCACAGCATCAGTATAGCATACTTTCTTCTTTTTGTATTGCACTTTTTTCCTTGCCGGGTTATGATACCATTAGCAACCATAAAGGAGCTGTGCCTATGCGCCTCAAAGCCCGTGCCAAGATCAACTGGACGCTGGATATCCTCGGCCAGCGCGAGGATGGCTATCACCTGATGGACATGCTTATGCAGCCGGTGACCCTGGCGGATACCATCACCCTGACCCCTGCCAGCGAGGTGACCATCTCCACCGGCGGCTATCCCCTGCTGCCTGCCAACGAGCGCAACCTGGCTTACCGCGCCGCCATGGCCCTGAAGGAAGCCACCGGCTGCACCCGGGGCGCGGCCATCCATGTGGAAAAGCGCATCCCCGTGGGGGCCGGCATGGGCGGCGGCAGTGCTGATGCCGCAGGCGTGCTGGCCGGGCTGAACCAATTGTGGCAGACCGGGCTGGATCAGCAGCAGCTGGAAGCCATCGGCCTGACCCTGGGCGCGGACGTGCCCTTCTGCCTCCGGGGCGGACTGACCCGCACCACCGGCATTGGCGAAAGCATGCAGCCCCTGCCCTTCGGCAAGCATTACCACCTGGTGGTGATCCAGCCCTGCCGGGGCCTGAGCACCGGCGCGGTATTCACCGCCTATCACGAGAAGGAGAACATCCCCCGCCCTGCCACCGAGGACGCCCGTCTGGCCCTGGAAAAGGGCGACAACGCCCTGCTGGCCGCCAGCCTGGGCAATGTGCTCCAGGCCGTGAGCCAGGACATGCACCCGGCCATCGGCGAAGCCATTGAGGAATTGAAAAAGCAGGGTGCCTTCACCGCCCTGATGACCGGCAGCGGTTCGGCGGTCTTCGGCGTGTTTGAGGAGGAAGATCAGGCCCGTGCCGTGGCCCGGGAGCTGCGCCGCCGCTGGCGTTCCACCTTCTACTGCCAGACCTGCCAGGAGAGCATTGTGATCCTGTAATATCATATCAAAAGCTGCTGAGCATACACTCAGCAGCTTTTCTTTACGTCCTCACTTCTCCGCACAGATTCTGTGCCAGTAGTTCGTCGGTATTCTCCTGGGCCAGGGCCCACATCAGCTTGGTCACGGCGGCCTCGGTGGTCATGTCCATGCCGGAGATCACGTCGGAGCGAAGCATCTGCATGCCCACCTCGTAGATGGACAGGTCGGCTTTTTCGTACATGCACTGGGTCACCACCAGCACGCGAACGCCCTTATCCCGCAGCATGCGCAGCTTTTCCACCAGGTTGCGGCGGATGTAGTGCAGCCCGCCCAGGCCGAAGGCTTCGATCACCAGGCCCCGGTAGCCTGCCTGGGCCACGAAGTCCAGCACATCGGGCTGGGTGCCGGGAATGAGCTTGAGCAGCAGCACCCGGCTGTCCACCTGGGGACGGAAGCAATAGTCCTTCCGGATCATCTGAGGCCGTAGGAAATGCACGCCCTCCGAGTCGATCATGCCGGAAAGAGAGCGGTTCACGCTGTCAAAAGCATCGAAGGACATGGTGCGCGTCTTCACCGCACGGGTGCCCAGGATCAGCTTGCGGGCAAAGCATACATAGGTACCCGGCACACCCTGGCAGGCCGCCTCCAGCGCGCAGGAAAGATTGGTCTCCGCATCGGACAGGGGTGCACCCAGGGGCAGCTGGCTGCCGGTGAGGATCACCGGCTTTTTCTGCCCCAGCAGCATGTAGCTCAGAGCCGCAGCGGTGTAGCCCATGGTGTCCGTGCCGTGGGTGATCACCACGCCGTCGCACGTCTGCATGGCTTCGTCCACCGCCCGGGCCAGCTGGGACCATTCCTCCGGCTGAATGTTGCTGGAATCCATGCGGAACACATCCCGGGGAAGGATCTCCACATCCCGGCGCACAGGCACACCCTCCAGCAGCTGTGCGGCGTGGAGGGCAGGGGTCAGGCCGTCGGGCGTCTGGCGGCAGGCGATGGTGCCGCCGGTGGCCAGCAGAGCGATCTTCATCACGGTTTCCTCCAGGCAAAAATAATCTGGAAAAGAGTATAGCACAAGTCTTTCAATAACGCAAAAGCTGTGATATGATAGGTGCAATACCGCACATACTGCAAAAGGAATGATTCATATGAAACTGAACGTCAAGCGGACCTTTCTGGTGGGTCTGGCATTTCTCTCCATCAGTGCCTTCTGGGGCCTGTATGATTTCGTGGTGCCGCTGATCCTGAAAAACACCTATCAGATGGGCGACACCTGGGCCGGCACCGTCATGGCCATGGATAACATCGTAGCCCTGTTCCTGCTGCCCTTCTTCGGCTCGCTGAGCGACAAGTGCAAGCTGCGCCTGGGCCGCCGCACGCCGTTTATCATTTTCGGCACGGTCTGCGCGGTGATCCTGCTGCTGGCCCTGCCCTTCGTGGTGAAAAACGGCACGCTGCCCGTGTTCCTGGCTACGCTGGCACTGCTTTTGCTGGCCATGGGCACCTACCGCTCCCCTGCCGTGGCCCTCATGCCCGACGTGATCCCCAAGCCCCTGCGCTCCAAGGGCAACGCCATCATCAACCTGATGGGTGCCATCGGCAGCGCACTGTCCCTGGTGCTGGTGAACTTTGCGGTGATCCGCACCGTGGATGAAAACGGCGTTGCCCAGTCCGACTACACGCTTCTGTTCCTCAGCGTGGCCGCCATCATGGTGGTATGCGTGGCCGTGCTGGTGGCCACCATCCGCGAGCGCAAGCTGGTGGCCGAAATGGAGGCCATCAACTACGGCGAGGCCCCCGATGCCGTGAAGCCCGTGCAGGCCGCCGGCAAGGCCAAGCTGCCCAAGGACGTGATGCGCTCCCTGATCCTGATCCTCTTCTCCGTCAGCCTGTGGTTCATGGGCTACAACGGCGTGACCACCGCCTTCAGCAAGTATGCCACCACGGTCTGGGGCGTAACCGAGAGTGCCGCCGCCAACTGCATGCTGGTGGGCACTGTGGGTGCCATCATCAGCTACTGGCCCGTGGGCCTTATCTCCAGCAAGATCGGCCGCAAGCGCATGATCCAGTTCGGCATTCTGCTGCTGATGGTCTGCTTCCTCACCGGTGCGCTGCTGCCCGAGATGAGCTTCATCATGTACATCATGTTTGCCCTGGTGGGTCTGGGCTGGGCCTCCATCAACGTCAACTCCTTCCCCATGGTGGTGGAGATGGCCTCCGGTGCGGACACCGGCAAGTACACCGGCTATTACTACACCTTCTCCATGTCCGCCCAGGTGCTCACGCCCATCCTCTCCGGCGCGCTGCTGGAGCATGTGGGCTACCACACCCTGTTCCCCTATGCCATGGTGATGATGATCGGTGCCTTTGTGACCTTCTTCTTCGTCAAGCACGGCGACAGCAAGCCCCAGGCCAAAGGCGGCCTGGAAGCCCTGGATGTGGAGGATTAAGCGATGATCTGTCTGGTTATCATTCTCTTTGCCCTGTATCTTTTCCTGATCTTCCCCAACATGCCCAAGCGCGATATCAAGCACCTGCAGGGCTATGACTACGCCCACCGCGGATTGTGGAACGACCAGCTGCCCGAAAACAGCATGGCTGCCTTCCGTAACGCTGTGGATCACGGCTTCGGCATGGAAATGGACGTGCATCTGACCAAGGATGACCAGCTGGTCATCTTCCACGACGACAGCCTCAAGCGCATGTGCGGCGTGGATAAGCCCATCTGCGAGTGCACCCTGGCGGAGCTGCAGCAGTACCACCTCAAGGGCACGGAGGAGGGCATCCCCACCTTCGACGAATTCCTGAACATGGTGGACGGCCGCGTGCCGCTGATCATCGAGATCAAGCCTGACAAGCGCATCAGCGAACTGTGCCAGCATGTGCATGCCCGGCTGCAGCAGTACCAGGGACCCTATTGCATCGAGAGCTTCCATCCCCTGGCAGTGCAGTGGTTCCGCAAGAACGCGCCGGAAATCATCCGCGGCCAGCTGGCCAACGGCCTGTACGGCGCAGCCCCCAAGGACCGCACCTGGCTCTACCGCAGCCTGGCCAGCCTGATCCAGAACGTGGTAGGCCGCCCGGACTTTGTGGCCTACGAGCACACCACCGACCGCAACCTGCCCATGATCCTCATGCGCATCATCAAACCCCACCTGGTTTGCTGGACGGTGCGCTCCCAGCACGACATGGACGTGGTGCGCCGCAGATATGATCTGCAAATCTTTGAAGGGTTCATCCCCAAACGTTGACAACAGGCCAGAAATCCAGTATAATCAACGGGTATCGAGTTCAGAAGCCTTGAGAAGCACTTCGGCCTTGACAAACGCCGGGGTGTTTTCTCTTAAACAAACATTCCGAAGGGAGCTAATCGAACCATGGCTGAGGAAAAGCGTAACATCATGACAGAAGAGGGCCTTCGCAAGCTGCAGGAGCAGCTGGACTTCCTGGTAGGCGTCCGCCGCAACGAAGTCGCCCATAAGATCGAGGTTGCCCGCGGCTTTGGCGACCTGTCCGAAAACGCCGAATACGACGAGGCCAAGAAGGAGCAGGGCCAGCTGGAAGACGAGATCGCCCGTCTGACCAAGGTCATCTCCACCGCCGTCGTGGTGGCCGAAAGCGAGATCTCCACCGACAAGGTGTCCGTGGGTGTGACCGTGAAGGTGCAGGATCTGGACACCGGCGACATCTACGAATACGCCATCGTGGGTGCCGAAGAAGCCGACCCCTACGAAGACAAGATCTCCAACGAATCCCCCGTGGGTGCTGCCCTGATGGGCACCGTCGTGGGTACCGTGCTGGACATCGAAGTCCCCATGGGCATGCTGAAGTACAAGGTGCTTGAAATCAAACGCTAAGGGCTCCGCCCTTAGAACCCGGGAGGGGCTCTGCCCCTCCACCCCGCCCAAGGGCCCTGCCCTTGGGCATCCCGCGAAGGGTCTTCGACCCTTTCGAAACCCGTTTTGCGCTTGAGTCGGCATCTTCAATCCGGCAATTCGCGCATGATGGTTTTGATTTCACACCTTACTTCACACTAAAGGAGCGATCCCCATGGCAGACTATCCCGTAACCCCTCTGACCCCTGAACTTTCCGAGCAGGAGATCATCCGCCGCCAGAAGCTGCAGGCCCTGATCGACGCCGGTCAGAATCCCTATGAGATCACCCGTTATGATGTGACCCACCACAGCCAGGAGATCATCGACAGCTTTGTGGACGACGCTGAGCCCATCGAGGTCTCCATCGCCGGCCGTATGATGAGCCGCCGCGTGATGGGCAAGGCCTCCTTCGCCAGCATCCTGGACGGCCAGGGCTCCATCCAGATCTACGTCACCCGTGATGACCTGGGCGAAGAAGCCTACGCCGCCTTCAAGAAGAGCGACATCGGCGATATCTTCGGCGTGAAGGGCATCCCCTTCCGCACCAAGACCGGCATGATCTCTGTGCATGTCAAGTCCCTGACGCTGCTCACCAAGTCCCTGAAGGTGCTGCCCGAGAAGTTCCACGGCCTTCAGGATACCGATCTGCGCTATCGCCAGCGTTATGTGGACACCATCGTGAACCCCGAGGTGCGCGATACCTTCCGCAAGCGCAGCAAGATCATCGCCGCCGTGCGTGAATTCCTGGACGGCCGCGGCTACCTGGAAGTGGACACCCCCGTGCTCCACACCCTGGAAATTGGTGCCTCCGCCCGCCCCTTCCGCACCCATCACAACGCCCTGAACCTGCCCATGTTCCTGCGCATCGAGACCGAGCTGGCCCTGAAGCGTCTGATCGTCGGCGGCTTCGAGCGCGTGTACGAGGTAGGCCGCATCTTCCGTAACGAAGGCATGGACGCCACCCACAACCCCGAGTTCACCTCCGTGGAAACCTACCAGGCCTACGCGGATTACAACGAGATCATGGAAATGGTGGAGCAGCTCTACGAGTTCGTCGCCATGAAGACCCTGGGCACCACCGATGTGGAATACCAGGGCAAGACCATCCACCTGAAGGCTCCCTGGAAGCGCATCACCATGGCTGATGCCGTGAAGGAAGCCTGCGGTGTGGACTGGACCGAGTGGAAGACCGACGAGGAAGCCCGCGCCTGCTGCGACGCCCGCGATGTGTATGTCGAAAAGACCGCCAAGCGCGGCGACTGCCTGGCCGCCCTGTTCGATGAATATGTAGAGGCTAACCTGATCCAGCCCACCTTCATCATCGACTATCCCGTGGATATCTCCCCCCTGGCCAAGCGTAAGCCCGAGAACAACGACCTCACCGAGCGCTTCGAGTTCTTCATCAACGGCTGCGAGTTCGGCAACGCCTTCTCCGAGCTGAACGACCCCATCGACCAGCGTCGTCGCTTCGAAGAGCAGGTGGCCGCCCGCAAGGCCCAGGGCATCAACGCCGAAGTGGACGAGGACTTCGTCAACGCCCTGGAATACGGCATGCCCCCCACCGGCGGCCTGGGCTTCGGCCTGGATCGCATGGTGATGCTGATGACCAACTCCGCCACCATCCGCGACGTGCTGCTCTTCCCCACCATGAAGCCCATCGAGAAGTGAAACCCTTGAAGGTTCGCCCCATACCAAAAGCCACCGGCCAAGCCGGTGGCTTTTTCAATGCATGGTGCCCTTATGCTGGCTTGAGTCGATAGCCCAGCTTGTACACTGTTTCAATGCAGGCAGAGCCGATCTTCCTGCGCAGCCGCTGGATGTGCACATCCACCGTACGGGTCTCGCCCACGGTTTGATAGCCCCAGGCGGTGCGCAGAAGCTGCTCACGGGTCAGGGCCGCGTCGGGGGACTGCATCAGCGCGTGGAGCAACGCATACTCCTGGGCGGTCAGGTTCAGCTCCTCCCCATCCTTGGTGACCTGGCGGTTCACCGTGTCCATTTGCAGGGTGCCCAGCGTGAGCATCCGGCCCCTGTCCTGCGCCAGCGCAGCCACGGCGGACACCAGCGTCCGGCCGTCAAAGGGGCACAGCAGCACCTCGCAGGTGGATTGGTACATCGCCCGCAGGTGCTCGCTGTTGGCGGCGTCGCCGGTGATAAACAAAACCGGCCACTCCTTTTGCTCCAGGGTGCGCAAGAAGGAGAAACTCTCCTTCCAGGGCAGGCGGGCGTTGAGGATGGTTATAAGCTTCTGACTGGCCTCCACCTTGGCCAGCCCGTCCGGTACGGTTTGCGCCAGGGTGCAATGGTGGCCCGCCCGGGTCAATACATCGTTCATTTTCATGCCCAAGCGAAGCTCGGGTTCCATAATCAAAATTTCTGCCATGAGTATCACCTCAACCATTCAACGATGGAGGCGACGATTTTCTTCCCGATGCGCAAAAAAGCTGAGAATTGACAGAAACAGGAAACCTTGCTACACTGTATACAATGGAAAGAAGGAGGACGAGGTTGATGAAATGTCCCTATTGTGAAGGCGAAATGCAGCACGGCAAGCTGTCGGGCGACGGCCGCAGCCGCGTGCATTTTGTTCAGGAGGGGAAGAAGCTCTCCTGGGCAGATCATCTGACTGGCGTGGGCACCGTGACGGCGAAGAATGGCTCCGGGATGAACTTCTGGAAGTTCGAACTGGAGGCGGACTATTGCGAGAAGTGCAAGAAAATCATCCTCGACGCAGAAGTCGGCAAATAAGCAAAACTCCCTGAGCATAACGCTCAGGGAGTTTTGCTTAGTCACAGTCGAAGATGGCTTTCTTCTCGATCAGCCCGTCATATTCATCCTTCCAGCGGTGATGGGCGTCGCAGCCGTCATACACCGGCAGGGCGGCTTCGTCCATGGTGATCACGATCAGCATGTCATACCGGTTGGGCCTGTCGATCACATTGGGGATGACCTTCACCCCGTGCACGCCGGGGATATCCAGGCAGGGCTGGAAGACTGCCTCCACCTCGCGGCAGCGGGCGGCGGCATCAGCAGGGCGTTCCTTCCATTTCACAAGAATGTGGTGCTGCATGGTCTGCTCCTTTACTCAGTCTCCGCAGGGAGGGGAATGGTGTGGTTGGGGTCCAGCATGTCTTCCAGGAAGAGCTTGAGGAACTTCGCGCTGTTTTCATCATTGCCGTTGGTGACGGAAATGGACAGGAAGTGCTCGTCATAGCCGTAGGCATACTGGCTGAAGCCCGGGAAGGCCGCCATGGGAATGCCGTACAGATGCCTCTCGCCGGTTTCGTTATAGGTGCGCCAGCCCCGGTCGTAGCTGACACCGGAGGCGTCCAGCCAGTCGGTCAGGCCAGGGATATTTTCCAGCGGCAGGAAAGAGCCCTCGCTGGAATAGTTCTGGAAGTAATCCTTGGGCAGCATGAACAGGTGGCCCTCGCCAGCGGCAACATAGGTCATGATCTGCATGGGGGTGTAGGTTTCGTCCAGCACCTGGAACACAGAGGACATGGCTTCCATGTCGCTCATTTCCTTCTGGCGGACATCCTCCATGTAAACATCCAGCAATGCCTGTTCGCCGGAGCCGAAGATGAACATATCAATGCACTTGTTTTTCGGCGGCTGATACTCCGTCACGGTGTAGATCAGGTTCCAGCCGAAGATGGCGATCACCGCCAGCAGAGCATATTTCCACCAGCTGTACGTGAGATGATTGCGAAAATCCTTCTTGGTGACAGGGGTCTTCATAGGGTCAACCTTCCTTACCTGTATTGTTCCATCATGCAGCATAGCGCAGAAATATGAAGCGCGTATGAACAGTTGGCAAACTTACCATGTCCATTGTAAAGGAATGAGGCCGAATTGTCCAGCCTTCGTGCCGGATGTTTGCTCAGCCATTCTGCCGCAGGTGCTGGCAGGCCACCGCCAGTATTTCTTTGCAGCCGCCGCCCTGGGCAAAATCGGGCCGACCGCCGCCCTTGCCGCCCAGGGGCAGGGCACTTTCCCGCAGCAGGGTGCCCATGTCCTGCTCCACATCCGCCGACCGGCCAAAGACGTAGCTGACCTGGTCGCCATTAGGGGCACCCAGCAGGGCGATCACGCCGGGCTGCTGGATCAACCGGGACGCCACATCCCGCAGCAGGGCAGCATCAGCGTCGATCAGCCGGGCAATGAGCCGGGCCCCGCCGGGCAGGACTTCGGCCTCTGAAAGAAACTGTTCCGCCTGAGCCAGCAAATGTTCACGCTTCAGCCTGTTCAGCTCAAACTCTGCTGCGCGCAGCTTTTCCTGCAGGGCTGCCACGCTGCCGGGCAGGGTTTCCGCATTGGCGGAAAGCAGCTCCGCCGCGGCTCGGGTGGCCTCGCTGCAGCGGAAATAATCATGCAGGGCGCGCTGGCCTGCCACAAAGGTGACGCGCATTTTGCCCCGGGCCGGTGCCACGGAGAGGATCTTCACCAACCCCAGCTGACCAGCCGTGGCCGGGTGCGTACCACCACAGGCCACCATTTCATCATCGCCGATGGCCACAATCCGCACATGCTCCGTGACCGTGGGGGCTTTGCGCAGAGGCAGGGCTGCCAGTTCATCCGCCTCCGGGAACCAGCAGCGGATGGGCACATCCCGCTGGATGTGCTCGTTCACGTCCTGCTCGATGCAGCGGATATCCTTATCGGAAATGCGGGTTACGCCCTCCGGCATGGCCACGTCGATGGTGGATACCTGCTCGCTGATGTGCAGACCGATGGTCACGCCGCCCATCAATCGGTGGAGCGCACCAGCGATCATGTGGTCGCCAGCATGCTGCTGCATGTGATCGAACCGGCGGGCCCAGTCGATGGTGCAATGCATGGTTTCACCCACCGGCAAGGCCTGGGACACCGTGTGCCACACCTCGCCGTCAGCCACGTTCACATCAACCACCCGAGCAGGGCCCATCATGCCGGTGTCAAAGGGCTGACCGCCGGAGGTGGGGTAAAACGCGCTGCGGTCCAGCAGCACATCAAAGCCGTTGCCGTTGGGGCGGCAGGCCAGCACCTGGGCATCAAACTCGGTCAGGTAGGCGTTGTCATAATAAAGGCGTTCCGTCATGTCCTTCACGCTCCGCTCGCTGCAAAAACTCAAACTGCGCCGCTGCCTTTACTTCAGCAGCTCCGCAGGCACTTCCTCCGCCATCCGTTGGTAGCCCAGCTTGCTGGGATGCAGATGGTCGCCGGAGTCGTATTCCGGCAGGAACCAGTCGATCCTGTCCGGATCGCGCAGAGCCTTGTCAAAGTCGATGCAGCCGTCGATCAGGTCGGTGGTGCGGATAAAATCGTTGTACGCATGCCGCATTTCTTGGCGGAAGGGGGCGTCCGTGCGCCAGCCGCCCATGGGCAGCAGCGTGCCCACATACACCTTCAGGCCCATGGCCCGGGCCTGGGCGATGTACACCTTCAGCCCGTCGATGAGCTGCTCTACCGTGGGCAGGTCGCTCATGGGGCGGAAAATGTTGACCTCCTCGCCCACCGGGTGAATGATGTCGTTGATGCCCTGCTGGATGATCACCGCATCCGCGCCGTCGGTGGGCACCTCATGGTGGAAGCGGCGGCTGCCCATCAGGCCGTAGGATTCGTAGGTCAGGCAGTGGTACTCCCGCAGGATGCGGCTGCCGCTGGTGGCCCGGCGGATGATGGCCGTGCGGTCGAAGCCTTCCCGGGCGCAGCGCAGCGTCAGGTCATCGGGCCAGTTCTGGGCGGTGATGGAGTCACCGTAGCACACCACGGTGCGCTTGTCATCCTCCGCCAGCACGGACACATTGCTCAGGAAGTAGAACAGGTGGGTCTTGCGGGAGGTGTTGATGTCAATGTGGGCGTTCTCCGTTTCGTCGCCGTTGGCATACAGGCCTTCGGACAGAGGGCCGCAGGTGAACACCACCGAGCGCATCAGGGTAAAATCCTTCAGGTAGAAGCTCACCTGCAGGGTCTCACCGGCGGCGATGGGCAGCTCCAGCTCGTCACAAATGGCGTTCTCTCCCGCCCCGATAGTCACGCTGCTCTCGCCGTTGAACCACACCCGATGGAAAATTCCGCCCTGGAGCACCGTCACCTTGTTCAGAGTAATGGGCTCGGTGCCGCAGTAGTTGTCGAAAGTCAGGCGCAGGGCCTGGCCGCCGAAGGGCATGCGGATGGAATAACGGACGGTGATGTTTTTGGCATAGCGTTCCGGGCGATTTTCCGCCACGCTCACCGCATTGCCCCACACACTGACCCACTTGCTCATAATTGCCTCCATTTCGCAAGAACGCTGACCCCACAAGAGGTCAGCGTTCTTGCTTGCATTGGTTACTTATTCAGTCGCTTTTCCAGTTCAGCCTTGCGCTCTTCGAAGCCAGGCTTGCCCAGCAGGGCGAACATGTTCTTCTTGTAGGCTTCCACACCGGGCTGGTCGAAGGGATTCACGCCCAGCAGGTAGCCGCTGAGGCCGCAGGCCTTCTCGAAGAAGTACACCAGGTAGCCGAAGTGCCAGGCGTCGGCCTCGTCGATTTCGACGATGATGTTGGGGGTGCCGCCGTCCATGTGGGCCATCAGAGTGCCCTGGTAGGCCTTGGAGTTCACGAACTGCACGCTCTGGCCGGCCAGGTAGTTCAGGCCGTCGATGTCCTCGGCAGCTTCCTCAATGAAGACCTCGCTGCGGGGCTTGTTGACCCAGATCACGGTTTCAAACAGGTTGCGGGTGCCATCCTGGATGAACTGGCCGATGGAGTGCAGGTCGGTGGAGAAGTTGGCGGCGGTGGGGAAAATGCCCTTCTGGTTCTTGCCTTCGCTCTCGGCGAACAGCTGCTTGAACCACTCGCCCATCATCAGCAGAGCGGGCTCGTAGTTCACCAGGATCTCGGTGTTCTTGCCCTTGCGGTACAGGATGTTGCGCAGCGCAGCATACTGGAAGGCGGGGTTGGAGGCCATGTCGCCGCCGATGCACACCTCGCGGGCATCCTGAGCACCCTTCATCATGGCAGCAATGTCCACACCGGCAGCAGCGATGGGCAGCAGGCCCACAGCGGTCAGCACGGAGAAGCGGCCGCCCACGTCATCCGGCACAACGAAGGTTTCGTAGCCTTCAGCGTCGGACAGGGCCTTCAGCGCGCCGCGGGCCTTGTCGGTGGTGGCATAGATGCGGCCCTTGGCACCTTCCTTGCCGTACTTTTCCTCCAGCATCTTCTTGAAGACGCGGAAGGCGATGGCGGGCTCGGTGGTGGTGCCGGACTTGGAGATGATGTTCACAGAGAAATCGCGCTTGCCGATGATCTTGATCACATCGTTGATGTAGGAAGAGGAGATGTTGTTGCCAACGAAGTACACCTCGGGGATGTTCTCCTCTCGCACGCCGTTGTACATCTGGCCCTTCACGAACTCGATGGCCGCGCGGGCGCCCAGGTAGCTGCCGCCGATGCCGATGACCACCAGCACGTCGCTGTCGCCCTGGATCTTCTTGGCCGCAGCCTGGATGCGGGCGAACTCTTCCTTATCGTAGTCCACGGGCAGGTCCAGCCAGCCCAGGAAGTCGTTGCCTGCGCCGGACTTGTCCAGCAGGACCTTGTTCACGGTGTCCATCAGGGGAGCCATGCTTTCCAGTTCGCGCTGCTCAACAAAACCGGCAACGCCAGTCATTTTAAGATTCATAGCCATGTTGAATCGTCTCCTATCTTTCCTATGTGCGCAAGCGCACAGTATAGGTCTATTATAAAGCTTCCAGGGAAATATTACAAGGTCTTTTTCGCCAAAGTAACCTTACTTTTCCTTGCCTTCCAGCAGGGGGATGGCGATCTTGCGGTTAAAGAAGTCGATCAGCGGGCCCATGAAGAACGCCGTGGCCACCGTGCCCACGCCCACAAAGGTCACGATCTGCTTCGCCTCGCCGCCGGAAAGCAGGTAGCAGCCGATGCCCAGCAGGATGCACACGATATCCGTCGCGATGCGGATGTACTTGAACTTTCCCAGCTTCCACTTGTTGCTCATCACCAGGGCAATGGCGTCGTAGGTGGAAACGCCCAGATCCGCCGTGATGTACAGGGACGAGGCCAGGCACAGGATCACAAAGCCCACCACGCAGGCGATGCACCGGGTCAGCATGTCCGCCGCCGGGAAGATGCTCAGCAGCGTGGTATAGGAGAACTCCACCACATATCCCAGCAGGAACAGGTTGATGAAGGTGGCAATGTTGATGTAGTGCCGGTCAAACACCAGGGCGAAGAGCAGCAGCACGGCGTTGACGATCACATACAGCGTGCCGAAGGGGATGGGGATCAGCGCATCCAGGCCGCTCATCAGCGACTGGAAGGGATCCACGCCGAAGGCCGCCAGCTTGAAGATGCCCACGCTCACGCCGCCCACCAGCACGCCCATCACCGACAGGAGAATGCGTTTGGTCATTTTATTCATGGGTTTACTCCTTTATTTTCCTTTTTACGGTGTAAGTATACCCGGCCCGGCCCAAGCATGCAACAGCTGATTTTCAGCTTTTTTCTTGCATTCTTTGGCATATGTGCAGCGTGTATCGCCCAGAAGTTTACTACTCGTAAGAAACGACATGGGTGATCTCCGCTGGGAGGTTCTGCACCCCCTTGCGCAGAAACGCCGGCACGATATTGGCCGCTGCAACTTCTGCGATGGGTATCCAATACAAGTGCTCGTTGTTCTGGTCTGTGGTTCTCCCGTCAGAAATGTCATGTTGATTCTTCTTCATCAGATAGAAAAATGTGACTTCATGATGCGGCACATGTTCCACTAAATAGAACCGCTCCTGGACATAGACCAGCCTGTCTATTTCAAAACGGTGTCCCGTTTCCTCATAGCATTCGCGCAGGACCGCATCGGCGGTCGTTTCGTTTTGCGATACGCCGCCTCCCACCGTATAATAGCAATCATATTGGTCACTTTGGGCAAACAAAATCCGGCCGCTGTCGATGATCAACGCTGCCGCCCGCAAGGAAAAACATCCGTTTTCATTGGTGCACTTTATATCCATAGGCTGCTCCACAAAAACAAATATTCCAGTCACCCATCAGTATACCATCAAGCCCCTGCAAACACAAGAAAAGCTGCGCCGTTCAGCACAGCGCAGCTTTGATTGGATGTTACTGATTATCCTCCAGGATAGCCTTGGCGGCCTTCTTGCCTGCGCCCATGGCCAGGATCACCGTGGCCGCGCCGGTCACCGCGTCGCCGCCGGCATACACCTTGGCTTTGCCGGTGCGGCCGTTCTCGTCGGCGGTAATGCCGCCCCACTTCTCCGTGGGCAGGTCGGGGGTGGTCTTCTTGATCAGCGGATTCGGGCTGTTGCCGATGGCCACGATCACCGTTTCCACGGGCAGTTCAAACTCGCTGCCGGGCTTGGCGACCGGGCGGCGGCGGCCCTTGGCGTCGGGCTCGCCCAGCTCCATCTCCACGCAAGTCATGGCGCGAACGAAGCCGTCCTCGTCGCCCAGGATCTCGGTGGGGTTGGTCAGCAGGCGGAAGTGGATGTCCTCCTCCTTGGCGTGGTGGATTTCCTCGTTGCGGGCGGGCATTTCTTCCTCGCCGCGGCGGTATACGATGGTCACATCGGCACCCAGACGCTTGGCGCAGCGGGCGGCGTCCATGGCCACGTTGCCGCCGCCGATCACCGCCACCCGGCTGCCCACCTTCACGGGGGTGTCATGCTGGGGGAAGGTGTAGGCGCGCATCAGGTTGATGCGGGTCAGGAACTCGTTGGCGGAATACACGCCGCACAGGCTCTCGCCGGGAATCTTCTGGAAATTGGGCAGGCCCGCACCGCTGCCGATAAACACAGCGTCGTTGCCTTCCTCCAGCAGCTCCTCCACGGTCATGGCGCGGCCCACCACCGCGTTGGTCACGATCTTCACGCCCAGGGCGCGGATGTTGTCGATCTCCTTCTGCACCAGGGCTTTGGGCAGGCGGAACTCGGGGATGCCGTACATCAGCACGCCGCCGGGGGTATGCAGGGCTTCGTAGAGGGTCACGTCCCAGCCAGCGCGGGCCAGGTCGGCAGCGCAGGTCAGGCCGGCAGGGCCGGAGCCCACCACCGCAGCCTTCTTGCCGCAGGCAGGGGCGGTTTCGGCAGAAACCTTGCCCTCGTTCATGGCGTAATCAGCAGCGAAGCGTTCCAAGCGGCCAATGCCCACCGGATCACCCTTGATGCCGCGCACGCACTTGCTCTCGCACTGGGTTTCCTGGGGGCAGACGCGGCCGCAGATGGCAGGCAGGCCGTTCTGGGTGCGGATCACCTCATACGCGCCCTGGAAGTCGCCCGCTTTGATTTTGGCGATGAAGTTGGGGATGGGCACATTCACCGGGCAGCCACTGACGCAGGGTGCATTCTTGCAGTTCAGGCAACGGTCGGCTTCCTCCATGGCGATCTCCTTGGTGTAGCCCAGGGCAACCTCCTTGAAGTTACCTGCGCGCACCACCGGATCCTGCTCGGGCATGGCGTTCTTTTGCAAAGACATGTTAGGCATGGCTACGAACCTCCCCCGTCAAGCGGCACTTGTGCAGCTTTTCTTTGGCCTTGGCTTCCTCGGGCCGGAACATCCGGCTGCGGGCGATGGCCTCATCCCAGTCCACCAGGTGGCCGTCGAAGTCGGGGCCATCCACACAGGCAAACTTGGTTTCGCCGCCCACGGTGATGCGGCAGCCGCCGCACATGCCCGTGCCGTCGATCATAATGGGGTTCATGCTCACGATGGTCTTCACGCCGTAGGGCTTGGTGAGGTTGCACACGGCACGCATCATGGGCAGCGGGCCGATGGCGATCACCACATCGTACTGTTCGCCGGCCTTCAGCTTTTCCTCCAGTGCCTGGGTCACAAAGCCCTTGTTGCCGTTGGAGCCGTCGTCAGTCATGATGGTCAGGTCGGAGCAGGCGGCGGTGAGCTCTTCCTGGAGGATGATCAGATCCTCATTGCGGAAGCCCACGATGAGATCCACCTTCGCGCCAGCTTCGTGCAGGGCCTTGGCCTGGGGATAAGCGATGGCCACGCCCAGGCCGCCGCCGATCACCGCCGCGCGGGTGATGCCCTCGGTATGGCTGGGCTCGCCCAGGGGGCCGACAAAGTCCAGCAGGGCGTCGCCTTCGTTCAGGGTGTCAAGCTTTTCGGTGGTATAGCCCACCTTCTGGAAAATGATGGTCACGGTGCCAGCCTCCCGGTCGTAACCGGCGATGGTCAGGGGCACACGCTCGCCCTCTTCATCAATGCGGAAAATAATAAACTGGCCGGGCTGAGCCTTGCGGGCCACCAGGGGGGCTTTGATCTCCATCAGGGTGACCGTGTCGTTCAGCACGCGTTTTTTTACGATCGGAAACATGGCGTTACCTCCTTAACTCTACGAGTTTCTATTCTACCTCATTCGACTAAAGTGTGCAACCGTTTCTCTTGTTCAAAATTTGTACATAATTTCCCGTTTCAGCCGTTGACTTATCTAATAGGAAGGACTACAATAGGGTCGCCGTGTTTCGACATGGTTTTTATGCGTTTGGGAGGTTTGACGATGTTCTTTCTTCTTTTTGCATTCTGGATCATCCTCAACGGCCGCTGGACGACTGAGATCGCCATCGTGGGCGCAGTGGTCAGCGGACTTTTGTACCTGTTCATCTGCAAATTCATGGATTACTCGCCCAAAAAGGAATGGGCCTGCATCCGCCGCCTGCCCCGGGCCATCGGCTACGGCATTTTCCTGGTGGGCGAGATTTTCAAGTCCGCCTGGCAGACCATCAAGTTCATCTGGTCGCCCAAGGAGATCGTGCAGCCGGAGGTCACGTCCTTCCACACCAGGCTGCGCACCGATGCTGGCAAGGTGATCCTGGCCAACTCCATCACCATGACCCCCGGCACCATCACCGTGGACATCCGGGACGACCTGATGCTGGTGCACTGCCTGGACGAAAGCCTGGACGCTGACCTGGAAGGCTCCGAAATGGAAAAGCGCATCATGAAGCTGGAAGGAGGCTATGACCATGACTGAAGCATACAGCATGCTGTATAACATCACCCTGGGCATTCTGGGCCTGTTCCTTTTGGCCTGCCTGACCCGCGCCATCATCGGCCCCCGCATCGCCGACCGGCTGATCGCCATCAACATGATGGGCACCTTGATCGTGATCATCATCTGCATCCTGGCGTTCCTGATGGGCGAGGGGTACCTGGTGGACGTAGCCATCATCTATGTGATGCTGTCCTTCCTGGCCGTGGTGCTGCTGACCAAGATCTACATGGGCGTTTACCACGAAAAACGCCGCCGCGAGGAGGGAAACAACGATGCTTGATACGATCCGCTTCATCATTTCCCTTCTGCTGACGCTGGCAGGCCTGTTCGTGCTGCTCAGCGGCGTGGTGGGCATTTTCAAATTCAAGTATTCCCTCAGCCGCATCCATGCCGGTGCCCTGTTTGATACCGCCGGTATCGTGCTGATGGTGCTGGGTGTGATCGTAGGCCAGGGCTTTGACCTCACCTCCCTCAAAATGCTGATCATCATCGGCATTCTGTGGCTGACCAGCCCCGTGTCCGGCCACCTGATCGGCCGACTGGAGATCACCATCAACGACGAACTGGAAAAGGACATGGTGGTCATGGACGAGCGCATGGTGCGCCATGAAAAGGAGGGTGACTGAGCATGGAGTTTCTGAATATCATCCTGCTGGTGTTCATCATCGTCTGCGCCGTTTCCGTGTCGCTGACCAAGAACCTGTTCACCTCCATCGTGATCTTCATGAGCCAGTCCCTGGCCATGAGCGTAATCTGGATCATGCTGGAATCCCCCGACCTGGCGGTGACCGAGGCCGCCGTGGGCGCGGGCATTACGAGTTTGCTGCTGTTTGTGACGCTGAAGAAGATCCACGCCATCGACCAGCAGAAGAAGGGAGCGACCAGCCATGGCGAAAATCAGGAATGATTATGAACACAGCTGGTGGCCGCGCCTTCTGCAATGGCTGGAGGACGGCTCCACCCGCCTGGACGACGAACTGACCGCGGAGATGGACGAATCCCGCGAAGGCCACCTGCTGCCCACCCACGAGGACGTGGCCGCCCACGAGGCCAAGCTGGAAGAGCGCCGCAACCAGAAGCTGGCGGACGAACTGGCCATGTACGCCCACGCCCACGAATGGACCCGCACCAAGGGTGCCAAGCTGGCCAACTGGGCCTACCGCATCATGTCGGTGGTGATCTGCGTCAGCATTATCTGGGTGCTGCTGCAAACCGCCGCCTACCTGCCCCCCTTCGGCTCCCCTGATAACCCCGTGAATAACGAGGTCAGCCAGCGGTACATCGAAAAGGGCATGGAAGAAACCGGCGCGGTGAACATCGTGGCCGGTATGATCCTGGACTACCGCGCCTTCGACACCCTGGGCGAGAGCAACGTGCTGTTCATCGCCGCCTGCTCGGTGCTGATCCTGCTTCGCGTGTCCTCCGACAAGCACGACCCCACCTCCGTCCATCAGCTGGAAGTGGAAGCCGACGACCGCATGTATGAGCCCAAGAACGACATCATCCTCCAGCACACGGTGGCTTTCCTGGTGCCGGTAATCCTGCTGTTCGGCGTGTACGGCGTGATGAACGGCCACATATCCCCCGGCGGCGGCTTCTCCGGCGGCGCCATCATGGGTGCCGCGCTGATCCTGTATCTGAACGCCTTTGGCTTCAAGCGCACCGAGCGGTTCTTCACCTTCAAGACCTTCAAAACGGTTTCTGTGTGCGCGCTGAGCTTCTATGCTATCAGCAAGGCGTATTCCTTCTTCACCGGTGCCAACCACCTGCATTCCTTCATCACCCCCGGCACACCGGGCAAGCTGTTCTCCGCAGGCCTGATCCCCTATCTGAACATCGCCGTGGGCGCAGTGGTCTGCTGCACGATGTACGCCTTCTACACCCATTTCCGGAAAGGAGATATGTAAGCCATGAGTTTGCACAATTACGAAGAAATGGCCGCCATGATCCTCTTCGGCATTGGTTTCACCACCCTGCTTTTGCAGAAGAACCTGATCAAGAAGATCATCGGCTTCTCCATGATGGACTCCGCCATCTATCTGTTCCTGGCAGCTAAGGGCTATATTGAAGGCCGCACCGCCCCCATTGTGGTGGACGGCGTCACCAGCATGGAAGCCTACATCAATCCCATCCCTGCAGGCCTGGTGCTGACCGGCATCGTGGTGAGCGTATCCGTCACCGCGCTGATGCTGGCCCTCACCGTGCGCCTCTACCGCCGGTATCACACCCTGGATATCGACCATATCACAGCCCTGGTGCGGAAGGAGGAGCAGTAAGCCATGGAACTTTGGCAATCCATCCCCTTTGCGTGCATCCTGCTGCCCCTGGGCTCCGCTGCCATGACCAGCGTGCTCAAGGGCCGCTGGGCACGGTACTGGACCTTCTGCGTGCTGACCGTTGTCACCGGGCTGTCCGCCGCCTTTGTAGTGCTGATGAACGGCTACGAGGGCAGCTACACCTACATGATGGGCCACTACGCTGCCCCCTGGGGCAATGAGATCCGCGCCGGTATGCTGGAGGCGGTCACGGCCCTGTTCTTCAGCATGATCATGCTGCTGTCCCTGATGGGCGGCCTGAAGAAGATCGACGAGCACATCCTGGCCGACAAGCAGAGCCTGTACTACGTCATGCTGTTGCTCCTTACCGCCGCGCTGATGGCCCAGGTCTACACCAACGACCTGTTCACCGCCTATGTGTTCCTGGAGATCATGACCATCGCGGCCTGCTCGCTGATCACCGCCCGTACCAAGGGCCGCACGCTGGTGGCTGCCACCCGGTACATGATCATGAACCTGCTGGGCTCCGGTTTGTTCCTGCTGGGCATCACCCTGCTGTACGACCTGTCCGGCCACCTGCTGATGAGCAACATCAAGCAGGCTGTGGCCTCCCTGGCCGCCACCGGCCAGTACCAGATGCCCCTGACGGTGGTGATCGCCATCATGAGCATCGGCCTGGGCATCAAGAGTGCCCTGTTCCCCTTCCACACCTGGGTGCCGGATGCCTACGGGTACTCCACCCCCACCTCGGCAGCGGTGCTGTCCTCCCTGGTAAGCAAGGGCTACATCTTCCTGCTGATCAAGATCTACTACCGCGTCATCGGCCTGGAGGTCATTGCCTCCACCGGCATTCTGGATATTCTCTTCGGCTTTGCCCTGGTGGGCATGGTGATGGGCTCCATCTCCGCCATCCGCCAGAGCGACATCCGCCGGATGATCGCCTTCTCCTCCGTGGCCCAGATTGGCTACATCTTCATGGGCATGGGCCTGGGCAACGAGCAGGGCATGACTGCCGCGGTCTTCCACATCTTTGCCCACTCGGTTTGCAAATCCATGCTGTTCCTGGCTGCCGGCGGCTTGGCTGATGCCTCGGGCAACAGCAAGCAGTTCCGCGACCTGCGCGGCTCTGGCTTCCGCAGCCCCATCGCAGGCGTGGCCTTCACCATCGGCGCACTGAGCATGGTGGGCTTCCCCTTCCTGGGCGGCTTCACCAGCAAGATGAACTTCGCCCTGGCAGCCATGAACGGCGGCGACATCCGCATGATGCTGGTGCTGATTGTGCTGGTGATCTCCACCTGGCTGAACACCATCTACTTCCTCAAGACGGTGATCACCATCTACCGCAAGCCCCTGGAGGGTGCGAACTACCCCGTGGAAAAAGGCCGCCGTGGCTTCTGCTTCAATGCGTCGCTGGTGCTGTTTTCCGGGGTGAACGTGGCACTGGGCCTGTTCTCCCAGGGTATTATCGAGGCCATCACCCGCGGCCTTGGCATCTTTGGCTAAACCAATCTGATCGTAGGAGGCATTGCCATGATCGGTTCCTGGTATCTGCTCATTCCCGTGCTGCTGCCCATCCTGTCGGGCCTGGCGGTATGCTTTCTCAAGCCCTTTGAGGATATGAAAAAGCGCAATCTCTTCACCCTGTGCGTGATGGTGGTGAACGTGCTGGCCCTTTTGCCGGTGATCTTCTCCGGCGAGATGACCCTGACCCTGTTCACCCTCAGCGATTCCCTGCCCATCTTCCTGCACACGGACACCCTGGGCAAGATCTTCGCCGCGGTGATGGCCTTTGTGTGGGCTGCCGCCGGTGCGTATTCTTTTGAATACATGGCCCACGAGGAAAACCAGAAGCGGTATTACAGCTTCTACCTGTGCACCCTGGGCGTACTGATGGCCCTGTGCTTTGCAGGCAGCATCGTCACCTTCTACATGTTCTACGAGTTCATGACCCTGCTCACCGTGCCCATGGTGATGCACACCGGCAAGAAGGACGCTGTGGCCGCTGGCATCAAGTACCTGATCTACTCCGTGGTGGGTGCTTCCCTGGCCCTGCTGGGCATCTTCCTGCTGAGCCCCTATGTGTCCACCCTGGCCTTCACGGTGGGCGGCGTGCTGGATGCCGCCAAGACCGCCGGGCACGAGGGCTTCATCCTCACGGTGACCTTCCTGATGATCATCGGCTTTGGCACCAAGGCCGGTATGTTCCCCCTGCACGGCTGGCTGCCCACGGCCCATCCGGCAGCTCCCTCCCCTGCCAGCGCGGTGCTGTCCGGCATCATCACCAAGGCAGGCGTGCTGGGTGTGATCCGCCTGATGTACTGCTTTGTGGGTGCCGAGTTCCTGCGGGGCTCCTGGGTTCAGACGGCTTTCATGTGCCTGACGCTGTTCACGGTGTTCATGGGTTCGCTGCTGGCCTTTAAGGAAGGCGGCCTGAAGAAGCGTCTGGCCTACTCCTCCGTAAGCCAGCTGAGCTATGTGCTGCTGGGCGTAGCTTCCATGCATCCCCTGGGCTTTACAGGCGCGCTGCTCCATGTGGTGGCCCACTCCCTCATCAAGGATACCCTGTTCATGTCCGCCGGTGCCATCATCCACAAGACCGGCAAAACGCAGGTCGCCGAGCTGGAAGGCATCGGCAAGCAGATGCCTGTGGTGATGTGGTGCTTCACCCTGGCCAGCGTGGGCCTGGTGGGCATTCCGCCCTGCCTGGGCTTCGTCAGCAAGTGGTATCTGGCCCAGGGCGCACTGAACATGACCGGCGTGACCTCCTTCTTCTCCTGGCTGGCCCCTGCCGTGCTGCTGATCTCTGCCCTGCTGACGGCCGGCTACCTGCTGCCCATCAGCATCCGCGGCTTCTTCCCCGGCCACGACGAGGAGGGCAAGCTGAAGTTCTTTGAGAAGTGCGAGCCCACCCACGTGATGCTGATCCCCCTGATCCTGCTCACCGCCCTGTCCATCCTGGCCGGCATGTTCCCGGGCAGCCTGGTGGAGCTGTTCTCCGCCCTGGCTGACGTGCTGATGTAAGGAGGCCCCTATGCTGCTATTGATTACGCTGCTGGTGCCGCTCATCAGCGGTGCGCTGCTGCCGCTGTTCCGGTTCAAAACGCTGAAGAGCCGCGGCATCTATGTGGAGGCGGCGGTGATCCTCACCTCCATCCTGACCTGGGTGCTGCTGCTCACCCGCAGCGATGCACGCATCGACCTGTTCACCATCATGGACGGGCTGACCCTGTCCTTCAAGGTGGACGGCATGAGCTGCATCTTCGCGGGCCTGGTGAGCATTCTCTGGCCCCTGGCGTCCCTCTACGGCTTTGAATACATGACCCATGAGGAACGCCCCAACACCTTCTTTGCCTTCTACACCATGACCTATGCCGTCACCCTGGCGGTGGCCATGGCGGCGAACCTGTTCACCCTCTACGTTTTCTACGAGTGCCTCACCCTGATCACCCTGCCCCTGGTGGTGCACAAGCAGGACGCCAAGTCCATCCATGCTGGCCGGAAGTACCTGTACTATTCCATCAGCGGCGCGGCCATGGCGTTCATTGCCCTGGTGTTCACCCTGCACTACGGTGCCACCACGGATTTCACCCTGGGCGGCATCCTGGATATGACCAAGGTGGCCGGGCACGAGCATGTGCTGCACCTGGTGTTCCTGCTGGCCTTCATCGGCTTTGGCACCAAGGCGGCGGTGTTCCCCATGTTTGCCTGGCTGCCCGCTGCCTCCGTGGCTCCCACCCCTGTCACCGCCCTGCTGCACGCCGTGGCCGTGGTCAACGCCGGTGCCTATGCGGTGCTCCGCGTGATCTACTACGCCTTCGGTGCTGATTTCCTCTACGGCACCATTGCCCAGAGCATCGCCCTGGCCATTGCCTGCTTCACCATCGTGTTCGGCTCTGCCATGGCCGTGAAGGAGCAGCACTTCAAGCGGCGTTTGGCCTATTCCACCATTTCCAACCTGAGCTACATGCTCATGGGCGCGGCCCTGATGACCCCCTCCGGCATGGTGGGCAGCCTGAGCCACCTGGTCTGCCACGGCCTGATGAAGATCACCCTGTTCTACTGCGCCGGTGCCATTCTGGTGCGCACCGAACAGGAGTATGTGCAGGACCTGCGCGGCTTTGGCAAGGTGATGCCCTTCACCTGCGGCGTGATGCTCATTTCCAGCGTGGCCATGGTGGGCATTCCGCCCCTGGCTGGCTTCGTCAGCAAGTGGAACCTGCTCACCGCCGCGGCAGATACCGGCCTTGCCATGGGCACCGTCAGCGTGGCTGCGCTGATCATCTCCGCCGTGCTCACGGCCATCTATCTGTTCACCGTGGCCATGCCCATGTACTTCCGTCCGCTGAACGAGGGCGTGTCCTTCTCCCAGGAGAACCGCGACCCCAGCTGGATGATGAAGCTGCCCCTGTTCATCCTCACCCTGCTGGTGATCGGCGTGGGCCTGTTCTCCCAGCCCCTGATCACCTTCCTGCGCCAGATTGCTTCCGGCGTGATCTTCTAAGAAAGGAGGCTTTTCCATGGCGATCTTACCCATCCTGGTCTTTGGCCCCATGGTGATGGCAGCCGTGTGCTACCTGATCGGCCGCAAGTCCAAACAGGGCCGCGACCTGGCTGTTGCCCTCACCGGCATGGCCACCTTCGCCCTTTGCGCACTCACCTGGAACAGCGAAGCCTCCTTCTCCCTGGAGGGCTTCTGCGGCCTGGGCCTGCACCTGAAGGTGGACGGCTTCCGCAGCCTGTACGCTTGCATCGCGGCCTTCATGTGGATGATGAGCGGCATCTTCTCCCACGAATATTTCGCCCATTACCACAACCGCAACCGGTACTTCTTCTTCAACCTGATGACCCTGGGAGCCACCCTGGGCGTGTTCCTCTCCGATGATCTGTACACCACCTTCATCTTCTTTGAGATCATGTCCCTGACCAGCTACACCTGGGTCGCCCAGGAGGAGACCCCCGGTGCCATGCGCGCCGCCGCCACCTACCTGGCCGTGGCCGTCATTGGCGGTCTCACCACCCTGATGGGCCTGTTCCTCATCTGGCACGAGCTGGGCACGCTGTCCTTCACCGGCATCCGCGAGGTCATGGCCACCTATCAGGGCAACATCACCCTGGCGGTGTGGCTCACCCTGGTGGGCTTTGCCGCCAAGGCTGGCTTGTTCCCGCTGCACATCTGGCTGCCCAAGGCCCATCCCGTGGCCCCGGCCCCGGCCAGTGCGCTGCTCTCCGGCATTCTCACCAAGAGCGGCGTGTTCGGCCTGATCGTCATCTGCGCCAACCTGATGCCCCACAACGCGGCCTTCGGCAATGCGCTGTTGGTGCTGGCTGTGATCACCATGTTCCTGGGCGCGCTGCTGGCCCTGTTCTCCGTTGACCTCAAGCGCACCCTGGCCTGCTCCTCCATGAGCCAGATCGGCTTCATCACCGTGGGTCTTTCCATGATGGTGCTTCTGGGCGAGGATGGTTCCCTGGCCGCCTACGGCACCGTGATGCACATGATGAACCACTCCCTCATCAAGCTGGTGCTGTTCATGGCCGCCGGCGTGGTGTACATGAACCTGCACAAGCTGGATCTGAACGAGATCCGCGGCTTTGGCCGCAAGAAGCCGGTGCTGCACATCGCCTTCCTGCTGGGTGCGCTGAGTATCGGCTGCATTCCGCCCATCGGCAGCGGCTACAACTCCAAGAGCCTTCTGCACGAAGCCATTCTGGAACTGGTGCACCACCTGGAGGCCCACGGTCACTCCGCCCTGCCCTACCGCATCACAGAGATCCTGTTCCTGATCAGCGGCGGCCTCACCGTGGCTTACATGACCAAGCTGTACATCTGCATCTTCTGGGAAAAGAACCCCGTTCACCAGGAAAAGTACGACGGCATGAAGCACTACATCAGCAAGACCTCCGCGCTGGTGCTGCTGCTAAGCAGCCTTGTCCTCCCCTTCCTGGGCGCGCTGCCGGAGATGCTCATGACCCCCGTGGGCGTGCGCTCCGCAGCCTTCTTCGGCCAGGAGGTGCTGCACCATGAGATCCCCTACTTCGGCGCGGCCAACCTGATCGGTGCAGCCCAGAGCATCGGCATCGGCCTGGTGGTGTACTTCGCCATCGTTCGCCCCCTGCTGATGAAAAAGGTGGACGGCGTGCGCGTCTACGTCAACCGCTGGCCCGCCTGGCTCGACCTGGAGAACGCGGTGTACCGCCCCATTCTGCTGGACTTCCTGCCCGGCCTGATCGTGGGTGCGGTGCGCTTCCTCTGCGAGCTGCCGGAGCGCATCGTTCTCTTTCTGCGCGGCACCGCCTTCCGCAAGCGCCAGAAGCTGCACCCCGTGCCCGTGGGCAATCGCATCACCTACGGCATTGGCACCGCACTGAACAGCATCGCCGTCGCCCTGAACGCCACCTTCCTGCGCAACCGTCCCCTGCGTACCGACTTTGAGTACGTGCTGGACGCCTCCTGGCGCGAGCTGACCCAGGGCACCCACCGCATCACCGCCAGCATGTCCTTCGGCCTGCTGCTGATGTGCATCGGCCTGTTCATCACCTGCATGTACCTGCTGCGGCAGTGACCAAAGGGGACGTTGTCCCCTCTGGACTCCCCTACCCAAGGGCTCTGCCCTTGGGGATCCCGCGAAGGGCCGTTCGGCCCTTTCGAAACCCATTCTGCGAAAGCAGAGTGGGTTTTTCTTTTGCAGGGGTCACGGCGCAGGGTCTTCGACCCGTTTCATTCGGTCGCGCCGCGACCGGGGTAAACTACTTTTTTTGCAGGAAGTTGGGGGCTTTGGCACGAATTTCTACATTATAGACGTATGATAGATAGAGGGGTGATGATATGTTCCGCAAATGGATGGCTTTCCTGCTATGTTTCATGCTTTGGACAGGAGTGGCCCAGGGAGCGCAGCTGCTGGATGACGGCGGTGCGCGGACGGATGGCCTGGTGGCTCCCTTCAGCGCGGTGAGCTTTACGGGTTCACGGGCTGAGGCAGTGCTGGACGACAATCCCTACACCTGCTGGTCGCGGCCCACCAATATAGATGCGGCAGCGATGGATCTGGTGCTGACGGTGTCACAGCCTGCTCTGACTGCCATCTGGGTGCGCAGCGGCAATCAGAATTCCGAGTGGGATTATCATGCCCATGCCCGGCCCAGCATCCTGCATGTGGCGGTGTCCTACCTGCAAAACGATGTGATGTACGCCAACACCTACCGCTACGCGCTGACGGACGTGTACCAGCCGGACGTCAACAGCCTCACCTGGCGCGACGGCTACCAGTGCCTGCAGCTGCCGGTGGCGGTGCACAATGTGCAGTCCATCAGCCTGACGGTGGAGGAATTCATCCCCGGCAATGCGCTGGATATTCTTTGCATTTCGGACATCCTGCTCTCCGGCGGCCAGCCTGCCGCGCAGCAGCCAGCCTTCCAGCCCATCGAAACCAAGCTGCTCATGCGCATGGCCACACGCTCAGGCCCCAGCACCTCCTATGAGGGCCTGGGCTCCTATTTCAAGGAAGGCCACGACGTCAAGGTGCTTTCCCTGTGCTATGACAACGGCGGCACGCCCTGGGTGCAGGTGGAATTCACCTACCAGAACCGCCTCCGCCGCGCCTACACGGGCCTCAAGCGCGTTGACGTGGACGAAGCCCTGCTGCCCCGCGAGGAATGCCTGGGCGAAGCCACCCTGACGCAGGACGTCACACCCCGTTACGGCCCCGGCACATCCTACGCCGCCCGCAACCTGACCCTGCCTGCCGGACAGTTCGGCTTCGTGTATAACCAGGAGGGCGAATGGGCGCAGTTTGAATACTACGACGAAGAAGCCTCGGTTTACCGCCGCGTGTGGGTCATGCAAAACACACTGCAAGCCTCCTACTGATCCCAACAAAAAAGACGAGCATCCACACCGGATACTCGTCTTTTTCATTTGTCTGAATACAGGCCACCGTTCCCCCCAAGCCCCTGCGGCTGTCGCTCAAGCCGCAAAGAAACAATGCGGCGACTTTGCAGGGGATTGCTTCCGCGCAAGCGGAAATTCAGGCAATCCTCTGCAACGGAGCCGCCCCGCATGACAGCCGCTCGACCTGCCCCAAAAGGAGCGAGGGGGTCCGGGGGGAAGCGTAATCGCTTCCCCCCGGCGGCTTTGCGCCGCTTTCGACGCGCGAAAGCGGCCCCCTGCAACAAACAAGCACTGTCCCTTATCAAAATACTTATTGCAGATTGAAGAACTCCCTCAGCGTCTGCTGATTCTTTTTCAAATGAGGCTTGATCACCGCCATCTCATCAACCGTGGTATGGCTGTACGCCCCCTCCACCGGAATGGAAATCGTCTCAAACACCGCATTCTTGCAGCGCAATGCCAGCGGAATCAAATCCACCGCGTCGGCAAAGGTCAGGTCAGTCTGCACCGCATCCATGTTCTGCAAGATCAGCATGGAGATTTCCGCCATGCTCAGCTGCGTCACCTTGCGGAAGGCGGCTTCCAGCACCTTGCGCTGGCGGCCCGTGCGCTGAAAATCCCCGTCGATCTTGCGAATTCGGCTGAAGCACAACGCCTGCTTGCCCGTCAGATTCACCAGGCCGCTTTCATTCAGCAGCTGGTCGCTTTCCGCATCGCCGATCTTCACATTGTAGAATTTCAGGATGCTGTTCACCTGCTTGCGCTCCGCCTCGCTGACCTCCACCTCCACGCCGCCAATGGCGTCGATCACCTTCACCAGCCGCTCGAAGTTCACTTCCACATAGGCATCCGCCGTCACGCCGAAGTTGCTTTCCAGCGTCTTGCGCAACAGCTCATGACCGCCCCAGATGTAGCTGGCGTTGATCCGGTTGCTGCCCTTTCCCGGGATCTTCACATACATATCCCGAAGGAAGGACGCCAGGCGGATGGTCTTGCTGTCGCCGTCCACCTGCACCAGAATGGTGGTGTCGCTGCGGCCCCGGTTGTCGTCGTCATAAGCGTCGCTGCCCACCAGCAGAATGGTATAGGTGTTGTCCGCCGGCATAGGGATATCCTCCGGCAGCACCAGAAAGCCGGAGTTGTCCTCCTCGCCTTCCTCGGGCATTTCAGCCATCATGTCCAGCAGTTCATCGGCGGTGTAGTCCGCCATATTCTCCGCACTGGCCAGGCACAGCGGCAGGAGCAAACACATCAGCAGGCATAGTAATCTTTTGGGCATGGGCCCTCCTTTTCAGCCGTTGGCATGATAATAATCAATATCGAAGTGGATCACGCAGTTGTGCCGGGGATCCAGCTTTTTCGCTGCGTCGCAGATGCGCTGGCGCAGCGCGGCGGTATCGCCGTATTCCAGGGGCAGGGCCACATCGAACACCAGGTTGATCTGTTCCACGCCGGGCACACGGCGCAGGTCGTGGAGCATCAGGCCTTCCTCGGCCAGCATGGTAGACAGATGCTCGCGGACGCACTCGGTCTCCGGGTCGTCGGTGGTGATGGGGTCCATATGGATGCACACGATGATGTTCAGCTTCTCGGCAATTTCCTGCTCGGCGCGGTCGATGATCTCGTGCAGCTCGATCAGGCTGCCGTCCATGGGCACCTCCGCATGCAGCGAAGCAATGCATCGGCCGGGGCCGTAGTCGTGCACCATCAGGTCGTGCACGCCCAGGATGTGGTCGTAGGCCAGCACCATGTCGTAGATTTTCCGGCCCAGCTCCTTGTCCGGCACGCCGCCCAGCAGATGGTCGATGGTCTCCCGGCACACGTCAAAGCCGGCCTTGAAGATCAGCAGAGCCACGATCAGGCCCATCCAGCCGTCCACAGACCAGCCCATGATGTGCCCGGCCAGCATGCTGATGAGCACCGCCGAGGTGGCCAGCATGTCGGACAGGGAGTCCTTGCCTGCCGCCAGCAGCGACTGGGAGTCGATCATCTTGCCCACCGTCGTGTAGAAGCGGTACAGCCAGCCCTTCATCAGCACGCTCACCAGCAGGATGATAAAGGGCACCCAGCCGAATTTCAGCAGGGCCGGGTTCATGATGCTGCCAATGGCGTCGCGCAGCAGCTCCACGCCCATCAACAGGATCAGCAGGCCCACACCCAGCGCACCGATGTACTCCAGGCGGCCGTGGCCGAAGGGATGATCCTTGTCCACAGGCTTCTGGGCCATGCGCATCGTCACCAGGGAAACCACGCTGCCCCCGGCATCGGAGAGGTTGTTCACCGCGTCCGCCGTCACAGCCACCGAGCCGGTCAGCGTGCCCACGACGAACTTCATCACCGCCAGCAGCACATTGACCACCACACCCGTGGCGGAACCCACCGTGCCGATCCTGGTGCGGTCATCCCCTTCATGGATCAAACGGCGCAAGAGCCACTTATTCATCCCAGTTCCTCCAATTTCCATCGTTTTGCAGCAGAAAGCAGTGTTTCCCGGTCGTTGTCCAGGCGTTCTGCCATCACTTCAGTCAACAGATAGTCCAGGCACTGCCCAATGGCCTTGCCCTTGCCCACACCGACCTGGATCAGATCGCCGCCGCGCACCGCCAGGTCCTTCAGCGTCACGCAGGGCTTGCTGTCGATCAGCTCCTGAAGGGCCTTGCGAATGGTGCCGATGCGGCTTTCGATCTCCTCCACCGTCAGCGTACCCTTGCCCATGGCATCGGCCCGCTGCACGTCGATGAGCTGCCACAGGGCTTCCTCGCCAAACTTGTTCAGCCGCCGCTTGAGCAGCGTCCGCTCGGTGGAAAGGGGCCAGTCGTGGCACTCCACCAGGGTCAGCACCAGGTCATGGGTGGCATTGTCCACCCGGAGGGCAGTAAGCACCTCCTCCGCGATCTGCCGGGATATTTTTTGATGGCCATGGGCGTGGCCCACGCCGTTATCATCCATGGTGAAGGCGGCGGGCTTGCCGCTGTCGTGCAGGAGCATGGTCAGCCGCAGCACCTCGCTGGGGGGCACCGCCTCCACGCCGCGAACGGTATGCTCCCACACATCATAGCGGTGGAAGGGGGTGTGCTGCTCAAAGCCGACCATGGGGGCCAGCTGGGGCAGCACGGTGGTGATCACATCATGATAATCCCGCAGGATGCGCCCCACGCCCTTGCCGCACAAAAGCTTGCCCAGCTCCACGCGGATGCGCTCCGCCGCCACGCCATGAAGCGTTGCTTTCAGTGTATGCACCGCCTGAGCGGTATGTTCCTCAATGCTGAACCCGTAGGTGGACGCGAACCGCAGTGCCCGGAGGATGCGCAGCGCGTCCTCGTCAAAGCGGCGTTCGGGCTCGCCCACGCAGCGGATCACCCCGGCCACCAGGTCCTCCTGGCCGCCGAAGGCATCCACCAGCCCGGTTTCCGGGTGATAGGCCATGGCATTCACCGTAAAGTCGCGGCGGGCCAGGTCTTCCCGGACGTCCGTCACAAAGGTCACAGCGTCGGGGTGACGGTGATCGGTATATTCCCCGTCCACACGGAAAGTGGTCACTTCATAGGGTTCATGGTCGATGACCACCGTCAGCGTACCGTGCTTGAGGCCGGTTTCCACCACGTGCTGGTCGCGGAAAATGGCCTGCATTTCCTCCGGCAGCGCAGAGGTGCAGATGTCCCAGTCGTTGGGGCGGATGCCCAGCAGGGAATCCCTCACGCAGCCGCCCACCGCATAGGCCTGGTGGCCGTGGGCGTTCAGCCGTTTGATGATCATCGCCGCGGCCCGGGGCAAATCGAACATAAAACTCACTCCTTAACCGCTTTATTATAATGTAAGAAAACCTTTCGCGCAAGGCTGGGGAAAACACGCAAAAAAAGTTTGTGAAATTCATAAAAAAGTGATTTACAATTTGCATGATCTGTGATAATATGAGATGGTTACCAAGTATGCTCCATTGGTGGGCGGCTGCATGCGCATCCCCGCGCGTGTTCCATCAACAGCATAGGCGATAACAGCCAGGCACATCCCTCCGCACCTTCCATAGCGGATGGACGTGTTAATCTGCGCTTGCTTTCACCAGGCGCAGGGCATGTCAGGCGGCTGACTCCTAAGGTCGCCTGATGGAGGAAAGCCTTTCTCCCCAACGGTTTCGGCTTTCCTTAACAAGGTTGCAGGCCGGGACAAATCCCCGGGAGTGGGTTGCTCCCGTCAGGATTGTGAAAAGCCTGCGTCTTCCGTTCCCCGGCCCAAAGGGCCACAGCACAATTTGGAGGTGTATTCAATCCATGGCACGCATTGCGGGCGTAGACCTGCCCAGAGAAAAGCGCGTTGAGATCGGCCTGACCTATATCTACGGTATTGGTCTGACGACCTCTCAGAAGATGCTCGAGGAAGTCGGCATCAATCCCGACACCCGAGTGAAGGATCTCTCCGAGAACGAGATCAGCAAGCTGCGTGACTACATCGAGCACAACCTGAAGGTAGAAGGTGACCTGCGTCGTGAGGTGTCCCTGAACATCAAGCGACTGATGGAAATCGGCTGCTATCGTGGTGTTCGTCATCGTCGTGGCCTGCCCGTTCGTGGTCAGAACACCAAGCAGAATGCTCGTACCCGCAAGGGTCCCAAGAAGACCATTGCTGGCAAGAAGAAGGCCGGTAAGTAATTAACCGAGCCGACCGAAATGAAAATCGGAGGGAAAATCAATGGCACCCAAGCAGAAGCTTAAGAAGGTTGTGCGCAAGCGCAAGGAGCGCAAGCTGGTCGAGCGCGGCGCTGCCCATATCCGTTCTTCTTTCAACAACACCATCGTGACCATCACCGATACGCAGGGCAACGCCCTGTCCTGGGCCTCCGCTGGCGGTCTGGGTTTCCGTGGCAGCAAGAAGTCTACTCCCTTTGCTGCTCAGACGGCCGCTGAGACTGCCGCCAAGGCCGCTATGGAATACGGCCTGAAGACCGTCGAAGTGTACGTGAAGGGCCCCGGCTCCGGCCGTGAGGCTGCCATCCGTGCCCTGCAGGCTGCGGGTCTGGATGTGAACATGATCAAGGACGTGACGCCCATCCCCCACAATGGCTGCCGTCCGCCCAAGCGCCGTCGCGTGTAAGGTAACGAAGGAGGACTTAGAACAATGGCTATCAATAAGCAGCCGATCGCCAAGAAGTGCCGGGCTTTCGATATCTCCCCGGCTACGATGGGCTATGGCAATAAGAAGTCTAACCGCAATCCTGGCGGCACTCGCCGTAAGAAGGTTTCCGAGTACGGCGCTCAGCTGAAGGAAAAGCAGAAGGTTAAGTTTGTTTACGGCATCCTGGAGAAGCAGTTCCATATGTACTACCTCAAGGCTGCCAACATGAAGGGCATCACCGGCGACAACATGCTCCGCCTGCTGGAGCTGCGCCTGGACAATGTGGTGTATCGTCTCGGCCTGGCCAAGACCCGCCGCATGGCCCGTCAGATCGTCGTGCACGGCCACATCCGTGTGAACGGCCAGAAGGTGGACATCCCCTCCTACTCCGTGAAGGTGGGCGACGTGATCACCCTGCGCCAGAAGAGTGCCGAGCTGGATATGTTCAAGGTGCTGCGTGAGGGCACTTCCATCGTGACCCCCAAGTGGCTGACCTTCGACGCTCCCAACCTGACCGGTACCGTGGCTGCCCTGCCCGCCCGCGAAGACATCGACCTGCAGCTGCAGGAGAACATGATCGTCGAGTTCTACTCCCGTTAATGAAGAGCGCTTGAGGCTGGCGGGAGCAACGCTCCCCCGCCCCACAGCATCGCTCTTCACCCAGGATCCGATTGAGGAGGGTAAACGAAATGATCGTAGAAATCGAAAAGGCACGCATCGAGTGTGTGGAGGTTGGCCAGAACAACTGCTATGGCAAGTTTGTTGTGGAACCCCTGGAGCGCGGCTTCGGTCACACCCTGGGCAACAGCCTCCGTCGTGTGCTGCTGTCCTCCCTTCCTGGCGTGGCGGTCTCCTCTGTACACATCGAAGGTGTGCAGCATGAGTTCTCGACTGTTCCCGGCGTGAAGGAGGACGTGACCGAGATCATCCTCAACCTGAAGGGCCTTGCCGTGAAGATGTTCACCGACAACCCCAAGCAGGTCATGGTTGATGTCAAGGGCCCCTGTGAGCTCACTGCGGGCGACATCAAGGTGGATGACGAGGTTGAGATCATCAATCCCGACATGCATATTGCGTCCCTGAATGAAGACGCTCATCTGCAGATGCAGTTGATGCTCGAAAAGGGCCGCGGCTATGTCAGCGCCGACAAGAACAAGAATGCCAGCATGCCCATTGGCGTGATCCCCATGGACAGTATCTTCACCCCCATCCGTAAGGTGAACTACACCGTGGAAGACACCCGCGTGGGCCAGATTACCGACTATGACAAGCTGACCCTGGAGATCTGGACCAACGGCACCCTGAAGCCCGAAGAGGCCATCAGCGGCGCTGCCAAGATCCTCTCCGAGCACCTGTCCCTGTTCGTGTCCCTGACCGATCAGGTCATGCCGGTAAGCATGGTGCAGCCCGAGGACGACAAGAAAGAAAAGGTCCTCGAGATGACCATCGAAGAGCTGGATCTGTCCGTCCGTGCGTATAACTGCCTGAAGCGTGCCGGCATCAACAGCGTGGCTGAACTGGTGCAGCGCAATCAGGAAGACATGATGAAGGTTCGCAACCTGGGCCGCAAGAGCCTGGAAGAAGTCGAGCAGAAGCTGGAAGCTCTCGGTCTCGGCCTGCGACCCAACGAAGAATAACACAAGCGTGGGGTGCAGAGCATCGCTCTCCCCTCCCCGCATAGCCCGTGAAGGAGGAAATATCCCATGGCACATCAGCGCAAGCTTGGTCGTACCGCCGACCAGCGCAAGGCTCTGCTGCGTAACCAGGTGACCAACCTCATCTGGTACGGCCGCATCGAGACCACCGAAGCCAAGGCGAAGGAAGTCCGCCGCATTGCCGATAAGATGATCACTCTGGCCATCAAGGAATGCGACAACACCATCGCTACCACCAAGGAGACCCACAACGATAAGGGCCAGGTGATGACCATCGACGTCATCAACGACGCCCCCTCCAAGCTGCATGCCCGCCGCCTGATGATGGCCTACCTGTACGACCTCAAGGAGCAGAAGCAGGCCGACGAGTCCAAGGCGGACTACAAGGAGCGCACCAAGGACAACAAGCATCCTGTGGTGGAGAAGCTGTTCCGTGAGATCGGCCCCAAGTACAAGGCCCGCAACGCGGAAAAGAACTGCTCCGGCGGCTACACCCGCATGTACAAGCTGGGACCCCGTCGCGGCGACGCTGCCGAGATGGTCATTCTCGAGCTGATCTAATCATCTGACCATATCACCACATCAAAGCAAAGCAAAACCCCTGCGCTGTCCGCACAACAGCGCAGGGGTTTTCTTATGGAACGCTTAAGGGCTTCCATCCCTTAAGAATCCCGCCAAAGGGCTCTGCCCTTTGGAATCCCGCGGAGGGCCATTCGACCGCAACCTCAATCGTCGCACTCTCGCTATTGCTCGATTGTTCGTTTCGGTTGATTCGCTCAGCTCGCTGCTTCCGCCACTGGCGGCGCGAGCGTCGCTCACCCTCTCGATACCCACTCTGTGATATCGTTGCAGGGTGGGATTTCTGATGGGGTCACGGCGCGCAAAGGGCGCGCCGTGACGCGGGGATTGATGCTTATTTCCATTCTTGCTGATAGCCGTTCAGCCAGGCTCGCTCGGCAAAGGGCTTCTTGGCACGGGGGTTCACTTCGTCGGCAGCAATGCCTACGGGGAGGTAGCAGACCACCATGTGGTCCGCTGGAAGGCCGAGGATCTTCGCCATCTGGCTGCCCTTTTCGCTGTCCTCACCGGTGATGTCCCCCTCGTGCCAGCAGCTTTGGTAGCCCTTGGCAACGATGGCCAGCAGCAGATTCTCAATGGCAGCTGCATAGTCCTGGATGTAGAAGGTGCGGTCTGCGTAAGCCATGATTTTCTGGGTGACCACGCAGATCATGGCAGGAGCCGTGCCCTCATAGGGGCGGCCAATGGCGGTGTAAAGCTGTTCCAGCACGGACGGATCATCCACAGCGATCAGGCTGGTGGTCTGCTTGTTGCAGCCGGAGGGTGCCGCCAGCCCTGCCTCCACGATCTCCCGCAGATCGTTCCGCGGAACGGATACAGGCAGATACTTGCCGCGGTAACTGTGGCGGCTCAGGATCAGCTCGATCATGTTCATGGTATCACTCCTTATTTTTCGCTTGGTACAGGGCTTCCTCCCGGTCGGCAAGGGACTGCATTTGGTCGATCAGCGCATCAACGATGCGGTCGCGTTCCTCGTTGGGCGGGGTATCAGGGTCATACTCTACGGGCGTACCGAAGCTGAGGGTGCGCAGGCCCTTATGGGCAAACATGGGCAGGAATCGGCAGCGTTTGCCGGTCTTGTTGTAATAAATGGGGGCCAGCATGGCAAACCCACGGTATACTTCGCCGATGCCGGCGCGCTCGTAGCCTTTGCCCTGCTCCACGCCGTCGGGGTTTTCCGGGAAGATCAGCAGATTGTCGCCAGCCTGCATCGCCTCCACCGACTGATTGAAGGTCTTCATCAGTTCGCGCAGCTTGTTGCGGTAGACGGGGATGCTCTCCAGCTGCCCCATGGCCCACACCGACAAGGGGCCGATCAGGTTGGCGATAGGCCACTTCAGCTTCTCCGGCAGCCACTTCTGCCGGGAGATGGTGTACTTGTACACATAGGCCGCCACTTCGTCCTTGTCCACCACCATTTCGCTGATGCTCCACGGGCGGATGGGCACAGGGATGTACAGCATGCACACGATGGGCCCGTACAATTCGCCGTGGTTGCAGATGAACACGATAGGGTTGTCATCGTCCTGCACGATGTTTTCCACGCCCTTCAATTCGTGCCGGTAGAAGGGGCGCAGCACGGCAAGAACCGCCCTGATAAAGAAGGGCTGGCTGCGCCGCTGCACCACCACGCTCTCCAGCTGACGGCGCAGTGCAGGATTATCGCCGCCTGCATCCTTCAGGCGAAGGAAGCGGCTCAACTTAGCCATATGCCTACTGCTGAGGGGGAATTTCAGCACACTGAGCAGCGCACCCAGCACCGTGAGCATGGCTGGCAGCACCATCAGCGGCTGGAACCGGGCGGCGATCTGCGCCATATCTCTGGGCAAGTCCTTTCCGGTGGCAAAGCACAGAGCCGTCAGGGTCACCAAGGCCAGCATCTGGCCCAGCAGTGCAGCAAACTCCAGCACCGCATGGCGGATCTGCTTGAAGCCTGGTGTGGCACCGCCGGATGCAAACCGTGCCACATTCACCATGGCATGCTCCATGCGGCTCATGCAGGTCATGCACAGGCTGCTGCCCGCCGTACACATGCACAGGCTGGCGTATACATACAGATACTGCACCGTCCGCGTGCCCAGCATGCGGTTAAGCACAATCAGCCCGTACAGCCACAACAGCAGGCCCGCCAGCATCAGGTTGGTGGGATCGTTAGTCTTGCCCTTGCGTTCCCGCCGCTTGATGTAATACTCCGCTGCCTCCCGGGTCAGCAGGGTGCAGGCCAGGGCAACAATCATATAGCCCAGCATCTGCCGGGTGGAAATGGCCAGGAAGGTATACAAGAGCACCAGCGTCATTTCCATGGCCATCAGAATAAGCGCAGACAGCTTTTCATAGGTTGTATAGGCATTGGTCTGGCTCACGGTTTGCAGGGTCTCCTGGGCCCGTTCGGGGGCCGCTTGCATGCCTGCAAGGCGCAGGTCCGCCCGCTCCTTCATCAGGTTGTACAGCTCCATGCCGTTGCAAAGCGCGTAGCCGCCCAGCATCAGCAGCCCATCCTCCAGGGGCAGGTTATACAGGAAGATCGCCGCTATCACAGCCAGGAACATCGCCTGGATCACCGCGATCAGCAGCACAAACCGCCTTTCCTGCATTTCACCTGTCACCGACAGGCGCATCACGCGCCTGTTCATGGCATCCCGCAATTGCATCACCAGCACCAGCGCAAACAGGATCCACAGCTTGGGGTTGTCCAGCTGGATGGGGTACAGCACCACCACGCACAGGTTCAGCAGCAGAAGAAGAATCAACATCGCCCGGCGCATTCCCCTGGCCCGCGGCGGCAAATAGGCGGAATTCTCCCGCATAAATGTGCCGTAAAACGCCAGAGCTACCCGGGCACACAGCAGCAGTGCACCGCCAAAGATGGGCATATCCACCAACGACTGGGACACCAGCATGCAGAAAATAAATGCGTACAGGCCGCTCATCGCGCTCAGGATACTGCGCTCCTGCGGCTTTGGACGACTGCTTTTCAATGCAGACACTCCTCTCTTTCCCCTTGATTGTAGCATACATGCAGGTGCCAAACAACAGCAATTTGCAACAAAAAACTTCTTTCTGCACAACCTTTACAGATTCTTCAAACTTTCCTGAACCCGTTGATTTTCAAGGCTTTCAGCACATGCAGAAGGGGAAAGAAGCATTTTGCCTGTCCCTGGGGCCTTGACCTTGGCAGCAGTTTGCGTCATAATGAGGGTAGACCATCTCTCCGAAGGAGGAATCCCCCTTGTATACCGAGCAAGAGCTGACCAACATCCGCAACCAGCAGAAGAAACGCTGGCTGATCCTGCTGATCCCCTGCCTGATCCTGCTGGCCGTCATCGTATATTCCCTCACCATCCGCCTGGAGTGGCTCACCTCGGCTGCCACCGTCGTTATCGGCGTCCTGCTGATTTTTGGCTATGAGATGTTCATCCGGCCCCTGCACCAGTACGCCGTGCACATGGACAACTGCCTCCACGGCCGCACCCGCGAGCTGGACTGCACCTACCTGGGCACCGATGCCGACCTGTCCCTGGTGGATGGCGTGCGCTTTTATGCCATGTCCTTTCAGCAGCTTGACGATGATGGCGATCCCTTCGAGCGTATGCTCTACTGGGATGCCGAGAAGCCCGTCCCTGCCCTGCAAAGCGGCGATCAGCTGCACATTGTTTATCACGACAGAATGATCGCCCAGCTGAATCGTGTTTGACCCATTTCATCAAAGGAGATGTGCCCCGTGGCTGAAACCGTCCTTGTCTGCGTTACCGGCCAGCAATCCAGCCAGCGGCTGATCCACCGCGGTGCCCAGGTCGCCCGGGAGCACGGTGCAGCCCTGCTGGTGCTTTCCGTGTCCGGCAGCGGCGTGAATCTGCTCTCCAATCCCGAGGTCAGCCAGGCCCTCAACGACCTGTACCGCCTCAGCGGCGAGGTGGGCGCCGAGATGACCATGCTCCACCACCACGATGCCCACCGCGCCATCTGCGATTTTGTGAAGGAGCGCGGCGTGACCCGGCTGGTGCTGGGCGAAGGCAAGCCCGGCCAGAGCAGCTTCATCGCCAGTCTGATGCGCTCGCTGCCCCAGGTGGCCTTCACCATTGAGCCTGTTACCGTGTAATTTTTGCGGCCATTGCGCCGCTTTTTTCATTTTCCCCTTGACTCTCACGCCGCGTTATGCCTTATGCTGCTGATGAAAGGAGTTGATCGCTATGATGAGCATCAGCGAGGTGGCAAACCTGACAGGCATCAGCCAGCGCACCCTGCATTATTACGACGAGATCGGTCTGCTCACCCCCACCCAGACCACTGAGGCGGGCTATCGCCTCTACGACGATGCCGCCCTGGAAAGGCTGCAATACATCCTGCTCTTCAAGGAGCTGGGCTTTCCCCTCAAGGATATCCGCAGCCTGCTGGATGACCCCGGCTTCGACCGCACCAAGGCCCTGGAGCAGCACCTGACGCTGCTCACCATGAAAAAGCAGCACATTGAAAATCTCATTGACCTGACAAGGGGGCTATGTCTTATGGGCACCAAGAACCTGAATTTCTCCGGCTTTAACACCAAGCAGATCGACGAATACGCCGCCGAGGCCCGCGCCACCTATGGCAAGACCGCTGCCTATCAGGAGTATGAGCAGCGGTTCCTCACCAAGGATGCCAGCGACCAGTCCCAGATTTCCCAGGACTTCATGGCCCTGCTGGCCCGCTTCGGCTCCCACCTGGGTGAAGCACCCGACAGCCCCGACGTGCAGGCCCTGGTGGCTCAGCTGCAGGCGTACATCACCGAGCATTTCTACACCTGCACCGATCAGATCCTGGCCTCCTTCGCCAACCTGTACGATGGCGGCGGACGCTTTACCGCCAACATCGACAAGGCCGGCGGCCCCGGCACTGCCGCACTGGCTGCCCAGGCCATCCGCCACTACACCAGGAATGTTTGACGCAGCGACTCCTTTATGATAGAATATATTGTTATATTTTCTACAAAGGAGCCAACCCATGGGCAAGCTGTATGATACGCTGATCGGCGCCTACCGCCGCCTGACCCCCAAATTCCAAACCACCTGGGCCGAACCCTATATCGACGAGCCCTGCGTGTTTATCGGCAACCATTCCGGTGCCTTTGGGCCCATTGACATGTGCGCCCACTTTCCCCTGACGGAGAAGTGCTATTCCTGGCTGAACCACGATGTGATGGACGCCAAGCTGGTGCCTGCCTATGTGCGCCAGGATTACTGGTGGAAGCCCGGCTGCTGGGCCGAACCCCTGCTGAACGTGACCCTCCCCTACCTGGCTGCCGCCGTGATGCCCCCGGTGTTGCGCAGCGCGCCGGGCATTCCTGTCTATCACGACCAGCGGGTGATGCTCACCATGCGCCAGAGTATCCGCCACCTGAAGGACGGCCACAACCTGATCATCTTCCCGGAGCAGCCCAGCGGCTACAAGAGCCACCACACCTGGATCAACACCGGTTTTCTGCATGTGGCACCGCTGTATCACAAGGCCACCGGCAAGGCCCTGCGGTTTTACCCCGTGCACATCGACCACCGCAATCACACCTTCACCATCGCCAAGCCCGTGGTGTACGACCCCGAGCGCACCCTGGAGGAGCAGACCGAGGACATCGTGAACATCCTGGCCCCGGGCCTTCGCGGCGAAGCAACCGAATAAGCACACAAAAACAGCCGGTCACATGACCGGCTGTTTTTTGATACGCTTATTTGGTTTCGGCAGGATAATACGCGCCGTAGATGAATTCATGCAATGCCTGGATGTTCTCCACCTTGCGTTTGTCCGTGCGGAAGGCCACCACGCTGGCACCGCCTTCGGTCTTGTAGTACTTCCAGGTTTCATCCACAGGGATGCGGTGCTGGTCGATCAGCGTTTCACCAGCCTGGGCACGCTGGACGATGCCGCCCTGCAGAAGGCCCAGGGCCAGCTCCAGCATGGTGTTCAGGCCCACATTGGTCTGCACATAGGGCATGCTGGTTTCGATCAGGCTCATCAGCTTATCCACGGTCATGTCCTGCATGATCTTGCTCAGGAGCAGCTCCAGCAGCTTGCGCTGGCGGGCAGAACGGGCAAAGTCGTTGTCGATGGAGCGCACGCGGGCATACATAACAGCCTGCACGCCGTCCAGGTGCTGCACGCCGTCCACCTTTTCCAGCTCCACGCGGGCGGAGCCATCGGTATTGTCATACTTCGGGGGATGCTTACGTAGATAGCTGTTGATGGCGGTGGCTTCCTTCTTGGTCAGCTCAATGTCGATGCCGCCGATGGCGTCGATAATGGAGGCCAGGCCGTAGAAGTTGATGGTGGCATAGTATTCGATATTCATATCGAAGTTCTTGTTCACCGTGCGCATGGCCAGCTGACCGTCGCCACGGGCATAGGCCACGTTGATGCGGTTCTTGCTCTTGTAGCCGGGAATGGTCACATACAGGTCGCGGAGGATGGAAGTCAGCTTCACCGAGCCGTCCAGCTTGTTCAGCGACAGGATCAGCTGCACGTCGCCCTGCTGCAAACCTTCGTTCAGGTCAGTGTCGCGGGTGTCGATGCCGATGAGCAGGATGTTCACCACATGATCCGGCAGGTTGGGGTTGATGTCCAGCTTGTCGGGATCAACGCTTTCGTCCAGCTCCACGTCCAGGTGGAGGTCATCCAGCAGGGCCTCGGTGTCCTCGTCAAAATAAACGTCGCTGTCCTCCTCCTCTTCTTCGGGTTCGGGGGCGGTCAGGGCTTCCTCGCCCACCACGTCGCCCAGGCTGTATTCCTCGTCCTCCTCGGCGAAGGCCATGCCGGTCACCAGCATGCACAGGGCCATCAGCAGGGCCATCAAACGCTTCATCATGGAGTATCCTCCTCGCAATTTCCTATCAGTGACATTATACGCGCTTATTCGCTAAAAATCAACCCGCGCAGATAGTCCAGGCTGCGGCACAGGGCGGCTTCATCCCGGGCCTGATAATCATAGGGCTCCAGCAGGATCGTCCCGTCGTAGCCCAGGCTCCGCAGGGCCTGCAAAAGGCCGTGCCAGTCCAGCGAGCCTTCACCCGGCAGGCACAGCCGGCCCTGCGCATCGCAGTCCAGCACGTGCACATGGCGGATGTCCCCGCCCATGGCCTGCACCATGTCGAGCACATTCACGCCGCCGCGGAAGGCCTGCTTCACATCCAGAACAAAATGTATGCCTGGCAGCAGTTCCTTAGCACGCTGCACGTCCTCCGGGGTGCGGATGGAGCACCAGCTCACGTTTTCCCACAGCACCTCCAGGCCGCGCTGGGCAGCGATCTCCTGCATGCGGCCAAAACGTTCCTGCAGGGCATTCACCTTGTCCGGCGGCAGGGCGTTGCGGGCATTGCCGGGGCCGTGAAACACATAGTACTGCGCACCAAGGGCCTGGCCTGCATCGCACACGCCGGTGAAAATGCGCAGCGCGTCCTCCGCCTGCCGCATCGACCGGCCGAAAATATCCGGCTCGAACTGCGTACCCTTGGCGTGTACCGATACGCAGGGCAGATCCCCCAGCTTTTCCCGGCACACAAGGCCAAAGTCGCGGCAGTATTCGCTGTGGGTTTCCAGAAAGACCTCGCACACCTGCACGGGAAAATCCCGCACATGGGCCGATGCATCCTCCGTTTCCAGCCGCCCGTAGAAGGACGCGCTGCTCAGCCCCAGCCTCATGCGTCGCCCTCCGGAGCATTCAGCTCGTCCAGCGTCATGGCGAAGGAGGGCACGAACTCCGCAATGAAGTCCTGCACCTCCGGCAGGTCGATCTGCTGCAGGCTCTTGCGCACATTCTCCCCTGCCGCGTCAAATTCATGGTTACCAGCGCGCTGCTCCACCATGCACTTGGTATACGCACTGATGCGGTCCGCGGCCTTCACCAGCTGGTGCGCATAATCCTCGCCGTCGGTCAGGTAGGGCTCGAATGCCGGGCGCATGCCTTCCGGCAGCATGCCCAGCAGCTTGCGGGCCGCCAGGCCTTCCAGCTGCTTGTAGGACGTGCGCAGCTCCGGGCTGTGATACTTCACCGGGGTGGGCAGGTCGCCGGTAATGACCTCCGTCGCGTCGTGATACACCGCCAGGGCCAGCACATGCTCCGGGTTCACATCCTTGTGATAGCGGTCACGGGCGATCATCGCGATGCCGTGGGCGATCATCGCCACCTGCAGAGAGTGCTCGGCATCGTTCTCCGGCTGGGTGGAGCGCATCAGCCCCCACCGCCTGATAAACTTCAGCCGTCCCATATAAGCAAAAAAGTGATACATAACTGCCTCCTTATCTCTTCCCCTCTATCTTACACGATTTTAACGCAGAAAGCGACAACTTTCTTGCATTTTACGCAAAAAAGCCAGAGGGCGTTGCCCTCTGGACTCCCAGTCAGGGCTCTGCCCTGACAACCCGGCAGGGGCTTTGCCCCTGCACCCCACGAAGGGCCCTTCGGCCCTTTCGAAACCCCTTTTTGGGGGAAGCAGCGTTGTTGGTTTTTGTGTTGGGGTCACGGTGCGCAATGGGCGCACCGCGACGCGGGAGATGCAGCTTTTTCAATGGGGTTACTTCTTGCTGAACGCCATCACAACGGCGATCGCCATGCCCAGGGCAAGCCAGGGCAAAGCGGCGGTGAGAAAATCCGCCACTTTCTTTTCCTCCTTTTTCGGCATGGGTTTGATGGTCAGGATCAGGTTCAGGCCGGCACCAGCCACGCAGCACAAAAGGCCCAGCGTCCACCAGGGCTGGCTGAACTGCTGCACGATGGAGAACACCAGAAAGCCGATACCCAGTCCCGGCAGCAGGAGCCGCAGCCCCTGCAAAAGATAGTTCAGCCGCTTCATTGTTTCTTCTCCTTCCGCTGGAAGTAGATGTTCAGCCACAGCCCGGCGCAGGAACACAGCATGCCGCTCATCAGCAGCCAATTACGGTTGTCACCCTCATGGGTCATGGACAGCACCAGCAGCACGATGGCCGCCACAGGCAGCAGCAAGCGAAGGATCATTCCGGCATACTTCATTGCTCATCGTCCTCCTTCTTCTCGGTGGGTTCCTGCTCGGTGCTCTTTTTCCGGGCGTCCAGGGCTGCACCAAAACACATGCCGATGCCCAGGCCCATGCACATACCCACGCCAACATTGCCCATGGCTGCACCTATCGCCACGCCCAGGCTCAGGCCAATGCACAAACCCAGCGGCATATACTGCACCTGGTCATTTTTCTTTTCTTGATCTGCCATGTGTTCACACCTCACTCAAACAGCTGGGCGTCCTTTTCCAGCTTCTTTTTCTTTTCGTTCAGCAACGTCCATCCCTTGCCCAGCAGCACCGCCACCGCAAGGTTCAAAAGGCCGCACAGCACATTGGCCGTGGAACCCATCCCGATGCCGATGCTCAGATTGGAGATGCTGCAGAAAAGGTTCAGCGCGCCCAGGGGCAGCAGCAGCACCATGATCCCCTTCAAATGCTTGATGCGGGTGGCGTTGTCGCCGTGGAGTTCAAAGTCCCCCAGTTCCTTCTTCTTGCGGAAGTACACCCACTTCATCACCTTGCCCACGAATTCCGCCCCCGTGGACTCCACAAACTCGATGTACTGCTGGCCTTCCTCGCTGGCAGGGCTGTTTTCCAGCATCTCCAGCCGGATGGCATACTCCCCGGGCTGGCTGTCCTCAAACTCGTAGGTGATATACCGTGCGCTGACCAGGGCCTTACCCTGGGCAGCCATGTCGTTGAGCCATTGTTCTTCCTTGTCAAACTCCCATGCCCAGAACCACTTGCGGATCACCTGTCTCATTGTGCATCCTCCTCCAATACGGCGCGGCCGTTTTCCACCAGTTCCTTCAGCCGCTTGTACTCGGCACGGAGCATCTCGCGGCCAGCATCAGTGATCATGTATTCCTTCTTGCGGCTGTCCCCGTCAGCACTCAGGGCGAAGATCCACCCCTTCTCCTGCATAGTGCTGATGGCCCCGTACAGCGTGCCTGCCGCCAGGCGCAGCCGTCCGCCGGAGAGCTTCTCCACATTCTGCATGATGCCGTAGCCGTGCATGGGCTGCATAAGCGACAGCAGGATGTAGTAAACCGCCTCTGTCAAGGCACTGTTAATCGTACCCATCCGTTTCACCCTTTCGTGCACCGATATATCGGTCGTCGATATAAAGTATATCGGACGCCGATATATTTGTCAATACCCTTGACAAATTTTTTTCGCGTGTTATAATAATCACGAAAATTGCATCCACCGATGGGGGTGCAGCGCAAGCTGCTGAGAGGGCCTCAACGCCCGACCCTTCGAACCTGTGTAGGTAATCCTACCGTAGGGAATCGGAAACACGCAGTGCACGGCGTGGGCTTTGCAAAAAGCCGCTCCTGTTTCCCCGCGAAAGATCGCGGGTTTTTCTTTTGGGGATGCGAAAGAAAGAAGGAAACACCTATGACGAACACCAAGAAATCCATCTGGAACACCAAGACCCTGGCCCTGGGCGCGATGTGCATCGCACTGAGCAGCGTCCTGAGCCTGATCAAGCTCTTCGAGCTGCCCAACGGCGGCTCCGTCACCCCGGCCAGCATGCTGCCCATGATGCTCTTCGCCTACATTTACGGCACCGTTCCGGGCCTTTTGCTGGGTGCTGTGTACGGCTTTCTGCAATTCCTGTTCGGCGGCTGGTTCCTGTCCCTGCCCCAGATGCTGATGGACTACCCCATCGCCTTTGCCATGATCGGCCTGGCTGGCCTGTTCAACAAGAACCCCAACGAAAAGCTGGGTCTGACCCTGGGCGTCATCGTGGCCTCCGTGGGCCGCTTCATCGCCGCTGTGGTGGCCGGCCTGATCTTCTGGGCCGACCTGACCAACGGCCTGTGGGCCGCCGTGGTGTATTCCCTGGGCTACAACGGCTCCTACATGGGCATTGAGTGCGTCATCTGCGTGGTCATCGCCCTGGCCATCGGCCCGCGCCTGGTGAAGGAGATCCGCAAGATCAAGTGACGGGTGAAAGATGCGAGAGGCGGCTTTTTCTGAGAAAAAGCCCGACCTCACAATTCGGCATTGTCGTTCATGCAGCTAAAGCTGCCTGAACTCTGTGCCTCATTGGAAGGGAAGGCTGCTGTTTCTGCCCCTGGCAGCGCAGCCTCCCCTTCCTCGCGCTCTCCCGAAAAAGCAGCGACCTTCGCCTGCAATCTCATGCTTGCTAACGTTCTGATTCATGTTTCTTGCAGGAAAAAAGACCTCCTCTGGCGAATCTTCCATTGATTCCCCAAAGGAGGTTTTTTCATGCTCGAATGCTGCACCCTGGGCACCGGCGGCGCACTTCCCCTGCCCGACCGCGCCCTGTCCAGCCTGTATGTACGGGTGAACGGGCGCAGCCTGCTCATCGACTGCGGCGAAGGCACCCAAACCGGTATCCGCAAGCTGGGCTGGGGGTTCCGCTGCATCGACGGCATGCTGATCACCCACTACCACGGCGACCATTGCAGCGGCATTCCGGGGCTGCTGCTCTCCCTGGACAAGGCCGAGCGCAAGGAGCCCTTCCACATCTGGGGCCCCGCGGGGCTGAAGCGCATCATCGACGGGCTGCGCGTGATCGCACCGGTGCTGGGCTTCCCTGTGGAGCTCCATGAAATCACCGGCGACGGAGCCGAATTCAGCATGATCGGGCTGAACATCACGGCCTTCCCGGTGCAGCACGGCATTCCCTGCTATGGCTACCGGCTGCATTTGCCCCGGCAGGGTGCCTTCCAGGCTGAGAAAGCCCAGGCCCTGGGTGTGCCCATGGCCCATTGGAAGGATTTGCAGCATGGCCTCACCGTGGGCAATGTCCGCCCCGAGGATGTGCTGGGCGCACCGCGCAAGGGCGTGACCCTGCTCTATGCCACCGACACCCGGCCCGTGCCGGAGATCGCTGCCTTCGGCCAGGGCGCAGACCTGATGATCTTAGAGGGCATGTACGGCGACGAAAACAAGCGTCCGCAGGCCTTGAAGAACAAACATATGCTCTTTGCCGAAGCCGCCGAGCTGGCCCGCCAGGCTCAGCCCCAGCAGCTGGCCCTGACCCACTTCAGCAACTGCATCGACGCCCCGGCGGAGTATCTCCCCCTGGCCCAGGCGATTTTTCCCAACACCCTGGCCGCCAGCGACGGGCAGATCTTCACCCTGAATTATCCGAAAGAATGAGGTTCCACCATGACTGATATCGAACTCGCTCAGCTGCAAAAGGATGCCGACGCAGGCATGGCCGATGCCCAGTACCGCTTGGCCATGCTGCACGTGTACGGCGACGGCGTGCCCGAGGACAACAAGAAGGCCGCCGCCCTGCTCACCGCCGCAGCCGAGCAGAACCATGTGGAGGCCCAGTACAACCTGGGCATCTGCTACCACTATGGCTACGGCGTTTCCACCGATGCCGACGAGGCCTTCCGCTGGTACATGAAGGCCGCAGAGCAGGGCTTCGCCAAGGCCATGTCCCTGGTGGGCACCTTCTACCACGAGGGCCGCTGCTACGACCAGGACTTCGACAAGGCCGTGAGCTGGTTCCGCAAGGCCGCCCAGCAAAACGATATGCTGGCGGAGTACATGCTGGGCATCTGCTACGCCATGGGCCAGGGCGTGGAGCAAAACCTGGAGGAAGCCGTGGCCTGGCTGCGCAAATCTGCCGCCAAGGATTACCCGGCTGCCAAGCAAGCCCTGAAGGTCATGGGCGCGGAGGCCTAAGAAAAACGGTGTGAGTTATATCACACCGTTTTTTACGTCCTGCAAAATCTTTTGCAGATCATCGTAACAAACATCGTTGGCCGCCATGAAGGGAATACCCTGCTCGTAGGTGGCCTCGCCGCCCAGGATGTTGCCGCAGCGGCCACCGGCTTCCTCCACCAGCAGCACGCCGGCGCAGTAGTCCCAGGGCTGCAGCAGCCACTCAAAGCAGCCGTCGCTGCGGCCAGCGGCGATATCACACAACTCCATGGCCGCCGAGCCCGTGCGGCGCAGGTCGGCAATGCGGGGCATCAGTGCGCCCACACTGCGGCCGGTCAGGGCCATCAGCTCATCATAATAGGGGGATGTACCCAGCCCCACCAATGCCCTATTGATGGGCTCCCGGGACACCTGCAGCGGCGCATCGCCGCACCAGGCACCCTTGCCCTTTTCGGCGTGGTACAAATCCTGCCGGTAGGGATCGTAGATCGCCCCCAGCACGGGGCGGCGGTTCTCCACTGCGCCCACGGAGATCACCGACATGCTCCTGTGCCGGAAGTAATTCGTGGTACCGTCAATGGGGTCGATGATGAAGGTGAAGTCGTCCGTCAGCACATTGTCCTTCTTTTCCTCGGCAAAAAACTTCGCATGGGGGAAAAGCCGGGCCAGCTGCTCCATCAGGTATTCCTGCACAGCCAGGTCGGCCTCGGTGACGAAATCCGCATGCTTGCCCTTGGCGTACACCGCCGGGTTCTGAAAATGAAGCATCATGTTGCCAGCCTGCTCAAGCACAGCGGCCAGTTCCTTCATCATTCGTCGTTCAGTCCTTTCAGATGGAGCATGATCAGCTCGCAGGGGTTGTTGATGCGGGGTGCCCAGGTGGAATTGAACATGCCCCGGCTCACCAAGAGCTTCTTGTCAAAATACCAGCCGCTGGTCAGCTTGGGGAAGATGCCCTGATCCGGCGAGAACCAGCCCCGGCCAAAGAACCGCACCTGGCCGCCATGGGCGTGGCCCGCCAGCGTCAGGTCGATGTCATGCCCCTGCACGAAGGGCTGGTACATTTCCGGGTGATGGCACATCAGCAGGGTAAAGCCCGGCTGCTTTTCCATGGCGGAAAGGAAGTCAGTCTTCTCCTCCCCGTCCGGGGTGGAGCTGAGCCCGCCCAGCACCACGCCCTCAAACAGGGTGAAGGTGTTGTCGATCACCTGCACCCGGCTTTTCTCCACATGGGGCCAGTATTCATCACGCTGGTCGAACTTCCATTCATGGTTGCCGATGGCATAGAACGTGGGGGCCAGCTTGGGCGCGTCCTGCAAAAAGCGGACAGCATTGTCATAGCCGCGGCGGTGCCGGTTCACCAGATCCCCCAGGACCAGGATGGCATCCGCCTTCGCCAGCTCATCCAGCACGTCCTCGTAGGGGCCGTTGTGCAGGTCGGACACCACGGCAAAGGTCAGCGGCTTCTTGATCTTCTCCGAGCGCACGGTGTGGTGATTCACTTCTCTTGCGCTCATGCGTCGATGCTCCTTCTGGCTTTGCCCAGGCGGTTCATATCAGCCTGATGCAGCGCGATCAGTCCGCCGCCCAGGATCAGCGCGGCAGCCACATACACCCCGGCCTGCAGGGCGATTTGCTTGGTCAGCAGGCTCACCTGCAGGGCCAGCAGCATGGACAGCTCCGCGATCATCCCCGTCACGCCGATCAGATACAGCATCACGCCCAGCCCAGCCACGCACAGGGCGGAGGCCATCATCGCCGCGCCGATGTACAGCCCGGCCTTGGACAGCCGCCTGATCATCACCAGCACCAGCAACAGAGCCAGCACCGCAGATACGCCCAGGCAAGCCCAGGGGGCCATGGCCAGATAGCCCATGTAAACGGGCAGATCGATCTTTTCCAGCACTTTGGGCATCACGATGGACAGCACATCAGCCCGGACCGGCAGCACAGCCTTGTTCACGGCCACGCCCACCTCGTAGGCGATGTCGTCACGGGCCACGGTGCGGTAATGGGTAGAGGGCGTGTTCTCCAGGAACACCGCATCCTCGCGCACGGCGGCTTCCACATCGCTGGCATCAAAGGCCGGGGCTTCCAGCACGGGATCGGGCTGCATCAGCCCCATCCACCAGGCGTTGGCCTCGCTGTTGAAGGCCTTTACGGCGTCCTCATTCACGATGTCCATCACCGTTTCCACCTGGAATGGATGCTCCCGGGCGATCTCCTCCACCCGGGCCTGGATGCGCGCCATCTGCGCGTCAGTCACCCGGCTGTCCAGGTACACGGCGCGGTGCATGTCAGCATCCGTCAGCACCCGGTTCACCTGCCAGGTGAGGCAGGTCATGGTCAGCGTCAGGGTCAGGAGCAAAGCCAGCACAAACGCCAGCACATGGGCCAGCTTGCCGGGCATACGAATCTTTTTCATGAGATCACCGCCAATTTCACCGCGATATTGATCAGATCGCGCAGCTGGTCCCCCCACAGAAGCAGGGCAGCACCGGCCAGGCACAAAAGGGGCAGTGCAAACAATACAGGCATAAGCCAGTTCATGCGGTTGGCCCGCTGATACTTTCTCGCCATGTTGACACTCCTTCACAATAAAAATCCAGATTATATTATACCGTGAACTCTCCCCTGTTGCAAGGTGTTAAATGTTCCCCTTTACCCGGCAGGGCAACTGTGGTATGATAATGAAGGAACACTCGTTCGCGGAGGAATTATGGATAAATTTGTTTTGAAAGCACCCTACAAGCCCAGCGGCGACCAACCCGAGGCCATCGAGGCCCTGGCCCGGGGCGTAATGGAGGGCATGGACAAGCAGGTTCTGCTGGGCGTGACCGGCTCCGGCAAGACCTTCACCATGGCGTCCGTCATCGAAAAGGTGCAGAAGCCCACCCTGGTCATCGCCCATAACAAAACGCTGGCTGCCCAGCTCTGCTCCGAGCTGAAGGCTTTCTTCCCCGACAGCCGCGTGGAATATTTCGTGTCCTATTACGATTATTACCAGCCCGAGGCCTACATCGCCTCCTCCGATACCTACATCGAAAAGGACGCTTCCATCAACGAGGAGATCGACCGCCTGCGCCACTCGGCCACTGCGGCCCTGCGCGAGCGCAAGGACGTGATCATCGTTGCGTCTGTGTCCTGCATCTATTCCATGGGCGACCCCAGCGAATACGAGGGGCAGATGATCTCCTTGCGCCCCGGCATGCAGGTGAGCCGCGACAAGCTGCTGCGGGAGCTGATCGACATCCAGTACAGCCGCAACGATATCGACTTCGTCCGCGGCACCTTCCGCGTGCGTGGCGACACCGTTGAGATCATCCCTGCCGGCGAGCATGAACACGCCCTGCGCATCGAGTTCTTCGGCGACGAGATCGATCGCATCAGCGAGATCGAAGCTGTGTCCGGCCATGTGCTGGCCAAGCTGGAGCATGTGAGCATCTTCCCGGCCACCCACTACGCCACCGACCACACCCACCTGGAGGAAAACATCGCCGTCATCGAAAAGGATCTGCAGGAGCGCATCGCCCAGTTCGAGCACGACGGCAAGCTGCTGGAGGCCCAGCGCATCGCCCAGCGCACCAACTATGATATCGAAATGATGCGCGAGATCGGCTACTGCCAGGGCATTGAGAATTACAGCCGCTACTTCGACGGCCGCAAGCCCGGCGACGCGCCCTACTCTCTGCTGGACTACTTCCCCAAGGATTTCCTCTGCTTTATCGATGAGAGCCACGTCACCGTGCCGCAGATCCGCGCCATGTACAACGGCGACCGCGCCCGCAAAAACACCCTGGTGGAGTACGGCTTCCGCCTGCCCTCCGCCTACGACAACCGCCCCCTGCTGTTCCAGGAGTTCGAAGAGCGCATCAAGCAGACCATTTTCGTTTCCGCCACCCCCGGCCCCTACGAAATGGAGCGCACCCAGCAGGTGGTGGAGCAGATCATCCGTCCCACGGGCCTATTGGACCCGGAGATCATTCTGCGCAAGGCCACCGGCCAGGTGGATGACCTGGTGGCCGAGATCCGCAAGGTGGTGGAGCGCAAGGAGCGCATTCTGGTCACCACTCTCACCAAGCGCATGGCGGAAAGCCTCACCGATTACCTGAAGGAGCTGGAGATCCGCGTGCGCTACCTGCACAGCGATATCCAGACCATGGAGCGCATGCAGCTCATCCGCGACCTGCGCCTGGGCGAATACGACGTGCTGGTGGGCATCAACCTGCTGCGCGAGGGCCTCGACCTGCCGGAGGTTTCCCTGGTGGCCATCCTGGATGCGGACAAAGAGGGCTTCCTGCGCAGCGAAACGTCGCTGGTGCAGACCATCGGCCGCGCCGCCCGCAATGTGGATGGCCGGGTCATCATGTACGCCGACACCATGACCGACAGCATGATGCGCGCCATCACCGAAACCAACCGCCGCCGCGCCCTGCAAAAGGCCTACAACGAGGCCAACGGCATCACGCCGGAAAGCGTGCGCAACGCCATCCGCGACGTGCTGGAAATCACCAAGGCCGCCGAAGCCGCCGCGCCCGCCACCCTCACCGAGGACGAGCGCGCCGCCCTCATGCGCCAGATCGAGGATCAGATGCTTTCCGCCGCCAAGGACCTGGAATTCGAAAAGGCCGCCAAGCTCCGCGACCAGCTCCTTACCCTCCGCGGCGAAGCCCCGCAAAAGCCCGACGTTCAGCAACGCCGCTCCCGCGCACCCAGAACGCGAAAGTCTACCAAGAAGTAGGGGCTCTGCCCCTACACCCCGCCCAAGGGCGCTGCCCTTGGGAATCCCGCTTAAGGGCTTTCAGCCCTTAAGAATCCCATTCGGGGATGGCGTTACGTCAAGTCTGCCATGGTGGGGTCACGGTGCGCAACGGGCGCACCGTGACGCGGGGAAAGGGGCTTGTGTGCCCGGTCAACGGCTTTTGTTATTCACTTTTTCGCCCTGCTGTGATATAATACAAAAAAAGGAAATCCATGGGAGGTACACCAATGAAAAAGATACTTGTATTGTTCCTTTCTTTGATGCTCCTGATGCCCGTAACAGTCCTGGGCGAAGTCGCATCCGGCCTGGATACCTATCCGGTTAACCTGGGTGATTTCTCCATCACCGTTACCTCTGCCGATATCATTCAGAAGGGTGAGAAGGCCGAGGGTGTTCTCCTGTTCCAGCTTTTCCCTGCATATGACGAAAACAGCATGTTCCATAGCAACATCAATGGCACCTGGACTGCAGAGGATCTAAGCATAATTGGCGAAATCGGAGCTGAGACCTATGGTAATGTGGTGCTGGAGCAGACTTCTCAGCAGCTGGCTTCCCAGGGCATCGCTGTGTCCAACACACAGCTTCTCTACGCTGAGTTTGACGAAGAGACCCAGTCCACCTCGCTAATCGTTTCAATGGACGTTGATTACACTGCCGTCGGCGTTGACCTGGTGATGACGCTGTATCAGGTGCAAATGTACATTCCCTTTGGCGATGGCAGTTCATATATTTTCACCATTTCCAGCGACACCTTGGAAAACACAGAAACCATGATGTCTTATCTGGAGACCATGGAGTTTTCCTCCGATCCAATCAATAATACCGATACATCGTTCGTAGAAAGCAGTAGCAACGTAGTTGATACGTCCTCCGTCACTATCGGACAAAAAAATGCACTGAGAAAAGCAATTGATTATCTCGATTATACCGCCTTTTCTCGTAGCGGATTGATTGACCAGCTTAAATTTGAAGGTTTTACCGATAGCGAAGCAACTTATGGTGTTGACCACTGCGGTGCCGACTGGAACGAGCAAGCTATATTGAAAGCCCGAGATTATTTGGACTACACATCCTTTTCCCGTCAGGGATTAATTGATCAGCTTGAATTTGAGGGATTTTCGAACGCTCAAGCTGTTTATGGTGTAGACTCCTGCAATGTTGATTGGAATGAACAGGCCGCAAAAAAGGCACAAGATTACCTAGATTATACTTCCTTTTCCCGTCAAGGGCTAATTGATCAACTCCTGTATGAAGGGTTTAGCAACGAGCAGGCCCTCTATGGTGTTACTGCTGTTGGATATTGATACTCCGTTTGGGACACCCTCGAGTTCGCCGAGTAAGCCCCGTTTTCACCCTGCGGAGAAGCCATTCTCCGCAGTTTTTCTTTTTTCGCTGTTTGTGGGGAGGACTTTTCTGCCCCGGGCATGTATCATAATAGCATGCAAGGAGGGACACCCATGGATATGATCAAGATCGGCGGCTTTCTCAAGGAGCTGCGCAAGGAGCAAGGCCTCACCCAGGAGCAGCTGGGCGAAAAGCTGGGCACCACCGGCAAAACTGTTTCCCGCTGGGAAACCGGCACCTACCTTCCCCCGGTGGAAATGCTGCAAGCCCTCAGCGAATTATACGGTCTCACCATCAACGAGCTGCTGGCCGCCCAACGCCTGACCCCCGAGGAAGCCCCTGCAAAAGCCGAAGAAAACCTGACGGAGCTCATCAGGGAGAACAGTGCTTTCCAGCTGAACGAGCAGAAGCAGTACTGGCGCGACAAATGGCTGCGCGACCACAGGGGCACCATCATCCTGCTGATCATCGCTTATGCCGTGTGCCAGCTGATCGGCCTGATGATCGACCGGATCATGCTCAACGCCACCAGCTCGCTGATCGCCATCGGCATCGCCGTTTTCTTCAGCAACGCCCGTGACAGCTACGTTGAGCACCACCTCTACGACGAAAAACTTCCGCAGGACTAACCTGCGGAAGTTTTTTGCATATGAAAAAGGGCAAAAACAAATTGCGCATTGGTACAAGCCGCAGAACCACTCCCTCAGTCGCCTTGCGGCGACAGCTCCCTCCAAGAGGGAGCCTTAGCTTCTGCTCCGCGTCGCGGCGCATCCGTTATGCGCCGTGACCCCTCCTTATGTGCGTATCCAACGCCCTCCCCAAACGGGAGTCCAGAGGGCCGAAGGCCCTTTGGCAGGTTGTCAGGGCAGCGCCCTGACCGGGGTTTCCAAAGGGGCAGAGCCCCTTTGGTCAGTGCTTCAAACGCTTGTCGCACTTGATGGCGAGCTTGGTGCCGATGGACTGGAAGATCTGCACCAGGATGACCAGCACGATCACGGCCATGTAGAGGACGGCGTACTTGTAGCGGTTGTAGCCGATCATGATAGCGATCTTGCCCAGGCCGCCGCCGCCGATGGCACCGCTCATGGCGGTGTAGCCCATGATGGTGGTGATGGCCAGGGTGAAGTTGCTGATCAGGGAGGGAACGCTCTCAGGGAGCATCACATGCAGCAGGATCTGCATGGGGGTTGCACCCATGGACTGGGCGGTTTCGATAATGTTGGGGCTGATCTCGCGCAGGCTGCCTTCCACCAGGCGGGCCACAAAGGGGAACGCCGCCACCACCAGGGGAACGATGGAGGCCACCGTGCCCACAGAGGTACCCACGATCATACGAGTCAGGGGAATGACCATCACGATCAGGATCAGGAAGGGGATGGAGCGCAGGAGGTTGATGACCACGTTCAGGGTCTTCATCAGCCACTTGGGCAGGGGGCGGATGCCTTTTTCCTCGCCAGCCACCAGGATCATGCCCAGGGGCAGGCCGATCACGATGGCGAAGAAGGTGGACACGATGGTCACATACAGGGTGTCCCACAGGGCCAGGGGGAAGTCACGGCAGAAGATTTCCCAGGCCTCCTGCAGCTTTTCAGGCGTGAATGCGTTTTGCAGATTCATTTAGTTCGCCTCCTTCGCTGCATAGTCCACTTCAACAGAAACGGTCACGTCCGGAGCTTCCCGCAGGAAGTTCACGGCCTTGGCCAGCTCGTCCGGGCCGCCGGGGATCTCCAGCAGGATGTAGCCATAGGCGCGCTCACCCACCGAACGGGTGGATGCGCCCAGAATGCTGGCGGCAATGCCAGCCTCCATGGCCATACGGGCGATGAGGGGTTCGCGGGCGGCAGGGCCGCCGTTGAAAATGATGCGCACCTTCTGTCCATGCACGTCGCTGATGGCGGCGGTGTCGGCCATTTCGGGATAGACCAGGTTGCGGGTGGCTTCTGCCTTGGGGTTGGCAAACACCTGGGCCACCTCGCCCTCTTCCACCACGGCACCGTTCTCCAGGATGGCCACGCGGTTGCAAATCTCCTGCACCACGCTCATCTGGTGGGTGATCACGATCACCGTGATGCCCAGCTTTTTGTTGATATCCCGGATCAGGTCCAGAATTTGATGGGTGGTTTTGGGGTCAAGGGCACTGGTGGCCTCGTCACAGAGCAGCACCTGAGGATCGGTGGCCAGGGCGCGGGCGATGGCGATGCGCTGCTGCTGGCCGCCGGACAACTGGGCCGGATAAGCGTTGGCCTTGTCCGGCAGACCCACGATTTCCAGCAGCTCGCGGCCGCGCTTCTCAGCCTCAGCCTTGGGCACACCGGAAAGGCGCAGGGGCAGGATCACATTCTTCAGGCAGGTGCGCTGCATCAACAGGTTAAAGCCCTGGAAGATCATCGTTACGCTGTGGCGAACCTCGCGCAGCTCCTTCTTGCTCAGGCTGCCCAGGTCGCGGCCGTCCAGCAGGATATTGCCCTCGGTGGGCCGCTCCAGCATGTTGATGCACCGCACCAGCGTGCTCTTACCTGCACCGCTCATGCCGATGATGCCGTAGATATCGCCGTTGTTGATGGTCAGGTTGACGTTTTTCAGGGCGTCCACCGGGCCGTCAGAGGTGACAAAGCTCTTGGACAGGTTGCGAATCTCGATCATGAGGTATTCCTCCGTAAAGGCAAAGGCACACCGGCCATCCGCGCAGGGAAGGCCGGTGTGTCTGCTTTTGAATGCTTACTTAACGGTCAGCGCGGTCAGGTCAACCTGCTTGCCGCCGTACAGGCCCATGGGCTCCACGTGGATGGGAGCAACCACCACGATGCTGGTGCCGTTCTCGGCGTTGAAGTTGTCCTGATAGGGGATGTGAGCGAAGTAGTTGGCAAACACTTCGCCGCTCTCCACCACCATGTTGGGCTGCACGTAATCGGAGAACTCGATCACTTCCAGCTTGATGTTCTTCTCAGCCAGGATCTCGGCGGCCACAGCCAGGATCTGGGCATGGGGGGTGGGAGAAGCAGCCACGCTGATGGTCTTGCCGTCCAGGGCAGCGTAGTCAACGGTGGCGTCGAAGCCGTCGGTGGGGTTCTCCACCACGGACACAGCAGCACCGGCGTAGGTGGCGGTGATGTAATCGGCAACCTTCTGGCTGTACAGGGCAGCGGCCAGGGCCTTGGCCTCGGCGGATTCCTCGTTGCCGGCCTTCACGCACAGCACGTTGGCATAGGGAGAATCAGCGCTTTCGATCAGCAGGGAGTTCTCCACGGGGTTCAGGCCAGCGTCCAGGGCGAAGTTGTTGTTGATGATGGCATAGTCCACGTCGGCCAGGACGTTGGGAACCATGGCAGCCTCGACCTCGTAGAACTCGATGCCCAGGGGATTCTCGATCACGTCATCCTTGGTGGCGGTCACGCCGGCAGCCTCGTCCAGCTTGATGATGCCGTTGGACTGCAGCAGCAGCAGGGCGCGGCCTTCGTTGGTGGGGTCGTTGGGCACGGCGATGGTGATGCCGTCAGCCAGGGCGACGGAAGCGCAGGACAGAACCAGCAGGGCAGCCAGGATCAGAGACAGGAACTTCTTCATGATGATCTCTCCTTCATAAAATTCGTTACAGTGGCAGAAAAGCGGAAGCATTGCTGCGTCACATTCGTCTGCTTTCCCGGTTCATGACGACCCGGGTTTTCGCTGCTACGTTCATGGGGGTAGGTCTCCTTTCACCGTCAGGTCAATAGATAAAAAGAAGGGAGCCTCCGATGAAGCTCCCCTTCTCGACCGGATGCCTGCGCCTGTTCAGCGAATCATCCGTTTATCTGAAAGCCCATCGAAGATTGACACGCGAAGCCATGCACATGCTGCACATGCGCATCATCATGGACATCATCGCGGTGTTCTTCATGGTGCTTTCTCCTCTCCCCAGGTGATGTGGGAATCATACCATATTCCCAGCCGGTCTGTCAACCGTTTTCCTTCTATTGCCGATTGTTTTTCCGCTGTTCCGAAAAATCGTCCGGCAGGTCTTCATATTCAACATAATTTTGTAAAAATTCCGCAAAACCCTTGCAATAAATCGCCATAAAGACTACAATAGAATAGATATGATATACAATGGCGGTCAGTCCGCCGGGGTGATAGATGATGAAACGGTTTTTAGGTGCCCTTTTCCTTGCGCTTGCCCTGCCCTGCCTGGCTTTGGCCGAGGGCGAGATGATCCCCCTGGATGAATACGGCAACGTGATCGAAGACGTGGTGGAGGCCCGCGAGCTGGAATTCGGCCATGAGGGCAATGATGTATCCGAGCTGCAGCAGCGGTTGACCGACCTGCACTACTATACCGGCAACATCTCCGGCCGCTTCCGCGAAGGTACCCGGGCCGCCATCCGCGAATTCCAGGAGGATTTCGGCCTGGAGGTCACCGGCAAGGCCGATATGCAGACCCAGGCCCTGCTGTTCTCCACCCTGTACCGGCCGCTGCAGTACGGTTCCTCCGGTGAAGATGTGAAGCGGTTGCAAACCCGCTTGACCGAGCTGGGCTACTACACCGGCAAGATCTCCGGCAATTTCCTGGAAGGCACCCGCGCCGCCATCGAGGCCTTCCAGTCCAAGATCGGCGAAGTGCCCACCGGCATTGCCGATGTGGACGTCCAGGCCCTTCTGTACAGCGGCGACGCCATTTCCAAGCACGCCAAGGTGGAAGTCACCCCCACCCCCGCCCCCGACCTGGACAATGAATCCTTCCTGGTGGTGGACGATGAAAGCCTGGTCACCCCCACCCCGGCCCCGGTGGTGGAGTTCAAAAAGAGCCTGGCCCGCGGCTCCACCGGCAAGTCCGTTACCCAGGTGCAGGAACGCCTCACCGAGCTGGGCTATTACGACGGCCCCGTCAGCGGCAACTTCATGGTGCACACCTTCCGCGCCGTGAAGGCCTTCCAGCAGCAGAACGGCCTGAAGGTGGACGGCATCATCGGCGAGGACACCTGGAACATCCTGTTCAACACCACTGATATCATCATGCCCGATGACACCCCCCGGCCCACCGCCACCCCCACCCCGGTACCCTTTGCCATCACCGTGGACGTGAACAACCAGGTCACCACCGTTTACGGCCGCGACGAAAACGGCGATTACACCGTTATCATCCGGCAGATGCTGTGCTCCACCGGCACCAAGTCCGCCCCCAGCGACGTGGGCGACTGGGTGCTCTCCGGCCGCACCGCCCGCTGGTGCGAGTTCCCCAAGTGGGGCTTCTCCAAGGCCCAGTACTGGACGAAGATCAACGGCTCCATTGCCTTCCACTCCGTGATCTACAACAGCAACGACACCATGGATCTTTCCGTGAAGAGTTACAAAAACCTGGGCAAGCGCGCCTCCCACGGCTGCATCCGCCTGACGGTGGCCGACGCCCGCTGGATCTACGAAAACTGCGGCAAGGGCACGGTGGTCACCATCACCGAGGATTTGCCCAAGGACCCCGAGCTGGTGGCCTCCCTGAAGCTGCCGCCGCTGAATTACAGCAACATGCTCCCCCAGGAAACCCCCGAACCCACCGCCGAGCCCAATTACATCAGCGGCTCCCTGCCGCCCCTGCCCCTGGAAAAAATGAAGGTGAACGATTCCTCCGAGGCCGTGTACTGGCTGCAGAAGAAGCTCACCGAGCTGGGCTACTACACCGGCAAGTGCTCCGGCACCTACCTGGACGGCACCAAGGCCGCCGTGAAGGCCTTCCAGGAAGCCAACGGCCTGGACGCCAACGGCGTGGCCACCGTGAAGACCCTGGAGAAGCTCTACGAGCAGGAACTGGCCACCCCCACCCCTGCCCCCACGGAGATGCCCATTCCCACGCCGCAGCCTTAATCCAAATTCAACAGAACGCCGCCTGCTGTATCATGCAGGCGGCTTCCTTCTGTCAAAATGATGATTGGGGATTGACCAATTCAGCCGTCCGCAGGACTGCAATCGTGTAAGCCGGCTTTGCCGGCTTCGCGGGTTGTTGATTTTGCTTGCAAAATCAATTCCTTACAAATCCAGACGACCTTTGGTTGGCTGGATTTGCTGCCTCAAAAAAGTGGCTCTGCCACTTTTTTTGACATAAAACGCCGCCTGCATCATTTCGCAGGCGGCGTTCTTTTTACTTGGTAAACAATCGTTTCTTCACCGGGGTAAAGGCCCGCAGCAGTGTCAGCTTCACTTTCTGCCAACCAGTCATCCGGCTGAGGATCTTCTCATAGGCCTGGGCGGCCATGGCGGTTTCCTCCGGCTCCGGGGCCAGGCGGCCGTAGAACACCAGGGACATGACCTCGCCCAAGGGCGTGAGGGACACAGGGAATCGCTTCAGGCCGTCGATGCGCCGTGCGAACGCCAGGGGGGATTCATTGCTCTCGCGGCCCAGGTGCAGGATGCGCAGCTGGTCGTTCACCGCCTGCAGCCAGGCCGACCAGCGGCCCAGCTCATCCTTGGCGTGGGAGGCACAGTGCTTGGGCTGGGTCAGGATGATCCGCACCGCCGCAGCGGCGATCAGCAGCAGCGGCAGCAGCCACCACAGCCAGTCGAAAAGGGGCGGCTCCTTCTGCTCCGGCTCCTGGTTGGGGTTATCCGCAGGGGGCGGCGTGGGGCTGTCCTCCATGGGCGGCTGGGATGCATCCTCCGGCTGGGGCGTAGGCGTGGGCTCATCCGCAGGCGGTTCGTCCTCCGGCTCCGGGGTGGTGTCGGGTTCTTCGGCCTCCGGGGGCAGCATATCCTCGGGGACTTCCGTTTGCAGGTTCTGGGCCGGTGTGGCGTCAAAGGTCAGCCAGCCGAAGCCCTCGAAGTAGACCTCCGTCCAGGCGTGGCCGTGGAGGCCGGTCACATAGGCGTGACCCTCCTCATCCGGCTCGGCGATGTAGCCCTCCACATACCTGGCGGGCAGGCCAGCCATGCGGCAGAGCACCGTCATAGCCGAAGCGAAGTAGGTGCAGTAGCCTTCCTTGGTTTTCAGCAGGAAGTTGCTCACAAAGTCGATGTTCTCCGGCTGGGGTGCCACATCCAGGGTGTAGCGGAAGTTGCGGCTCAGGTAGGTCTGGATGGCATAGGCCTTGTCGTAGGCCGTTTCCGCGCCCTCGCAAGCCTCCTGGGCCAGCTGGAACACCTGCTCCTGCAAGTGATCCGGCAGGGCGGTGTAATCATGCATGATCTGCGGATAGAGCGGATCAGCGGTACTCTCGCAGGCCTGGATCAGCGTGCCCAGACCCGCATCGCCAGCCATCATCAGGGGCGCAGTCACCGTGTAGGTGTCGTCCTGCTGCAGGTCCCGGGTCACGAATACCTCGCTGCCCAGATTGAAATAGGGCACCAGCTCGCCGCCGGGGTTCAGGCTGCGGATGCGCTGGGGCACGAACAGGCTGGAAGCACTACTGTCCAGCATGCGGATGCTCACGGTCTGGTAGGCCATCAGGCCGCTATCCTCACCCAGGGCACCCTGGGGCAAGGCCATGTTGAAGGTATCGCTGCGGCTGTCCTGCCAGCGCAGGCTGGACCACAGGTAGCGGCGACCTGCCAGGGTATCCACCCACATGCGGCCGGTGTATTCATTCTTCACGCTGCCACGAAGGTAGACCTTCCGTGGCGTTTTCACCAGCATCACAGGGTGATCCGTAGGTTCTGCCTTGCCGCCCAGCTGTCCCTGCCCCTGGGGATAGAATCCCTCGCTGGCCAGGGAAAACACGTTTCGCGGCTGGGTGAACATGAACCGGGCGAATATCTGATCGCGGAGCTTGTCCGCCGCGTCCTTCATGGGCTGGACGGTCACGCCGGTCATGGGGGTAAGCAGCAGGGCCAGGCCGGTGATCACCGCCGCCAGGGGGAAGATGCGCCCCAGGGAAAGCCCTTCATGGTTGCTGAGGGCCGCCTGAGCAATGCCGCCCGCAATGGCCGGTGCCAGCCAGGGCAGTGCCTGGGGCTGATCCCCCAGCCACAAAACCAGGGCCGCCAGGATGGTCACCGTCAGGGCCGGATAGCCACCCATGCCTTGCCGCGTCAGGGCAAAGCAGGCAACGCCCAGCAGCACCGACAGGATCAGCGCGGTCTCCTGCGCCACCATGGGCAGCGCGCCGTTCAGGCCGGTAAAGTGCAGGGTGACGGCACGCAGGATCTCCTTCACCGTGTCCATGCCGCCCAAGAGCAGCCACCCGGCTGCGCCCATTGCCACTGCCGCAATGCTCAGCCACCGGGTCAGTTTTTTCACCGATGCCGCCGTCAGTGCCAGGGTAATGCCAGCCAGCACCGCCGCAGCCATCCAGCCGCAGTGCAGCATATCCAAGCAGCCCAGCAGGGCCAGCGTCAGGCCCAGGGCCATCATATATGAAATGATGCCGCGCTTCGCAGCTTCCTTCATGCCATCACCTCCTTTGCGTTCATTTCGTTATTCAGGCAGGCACCGGGGTCACGTAGCAAACTTCGACCTCGCCCTGCTGCAATTTGCTGATCAGCCGCAGCACCTGGGGATCATCCGGGGTGAAGGTCACCAGGTACAGCCGCACCACCGGGCCCATGCGCCGCATGCGGATCATCACGTCCACCATGTGGCTGTTGAGCCGCGCGGAGATCACCACCGTAGCACCCACCTTGCGCATGCGCCGGGTTTCCAAGAGAAGCACCCGTTCAAAGCGGTCGGTTTCAGAAAAATCCACCCGGGCTAGGTTTTCCAGTATCATGGGCATGCCCATGGCCTTGTCCAGCTCCACGGGATGCTCGCCCAGCAGGGGCAGGCGCACCGCATGGTCAGTGGGCATCTGGCTATGGACGATGGAGGCCGCCGTTTCCAGCAGGGCGTCGCGCACGTCAGCCTCCGCCTCCGGGTGACCCCAGGAGGGCGGCGGCGAGCAGTCCATCAGTACCAGACAATCGGGCAGCACGGGCTCTTCAAAGCGGCGCACCACCAGTTCGCGCTTGCGGGCGGAGAGCTTCCAGTGGATCTTCTTCAGCGCGTCGCCGGGCATATAGGCGCGGATGTCGCTGGGGCTGGTCACATCCTCGGTGGCGCGGGCCATGGTTTCCAGGCCGGAATCGCCGGGCGCGAAGGTCAGTGCCTCCACCTGGAAGGGCATGGGCAGCACGAGCAGCTCCCCCCGGGCAGCGGAGGGCTGCCTGGTCAGGGAAAACAGGCCGAAAAGGTCCTCCACGGTAATGCTTTTCACGCCGGGGCTGCTCACGCCCACATGGGCCGCGTGGAAGGGCAGCGTCAGTTTCTGGGTGCGGCCGGGGGCATCCTTGAGCCGCACGGCGGTTTCAGGGGTGTCCGGCGTGGCGTAAAGCTCCAGCAGCATGGGTGCAACAGGGATGATCCCACGATGCTTCACCGTTACGGTGAGCATCACGCTCTCGCCTCGCTGCACCGACCGGCCGCTGAGGTCGCTATGAACCTCCAGCGTCCGCGCCGCCTGCCACACGCCCAGAAAGCTGAACCCCACCACCAGCACGATCAGCACCGCTGCGGCCAGAAAGATCGGGCTGCCCGTGGAAAATGCCGCCAGCAAAAGGGCCAGCGTGCATATGATGGGCAATGTCAGATGCGTTTTCATAGTTTTACAGGAACCGCCACGTTCTTCAAGATCTTCATCAATACCTGCTCGGCGGTGATGCCCTTCATGCGGGCCTCAGGGTTCAGCACCACGCGGTGGGACAGAACCGGCAGGGCCATATGCTGCACATCCTCCGGCAGGATGAAATCCCGCCCGTCCAGCAGCGCGCAGGCCTGGGCACCGTGGATCAGCGCGATGGCCGCACGGGTGGATGCGCCCAGGGTCAGCGCAGGATCCTGACGGGTGGCCGCCGCCAGGGTCGCCACATAGGAGCGCACCTCCGGCGAGCAATAGATGGTGGTCACCATCTGCTGCAGGGCGATGATGTCCTCCGCCGCGCACACGGGTTCCAACACAGCCATGGGCTTCACCGTGCCGGAATAACGCTCCAGCACGTCCATTTCCTGCTCGATGGTGGGATAACCCATGGCAATGCGCAGGAAGAAGCGGTCCATCTGCGCTTCGGGCAGGGGGTAGGTGCCCACGAACTCGCCGGGGTTCTGGGTGGCCAGCACGATAAAGGGCTGGGGCAGCTTGTGGGTCACGCCGTCCACGGTGACCTGCTGCTCCTCCATCACTTCCAGCAGGGCGGACTGGGTCTTGGGGCTGGTACGGTTGATCTCGTCCGCCAGGATGACCTGGCTCATCACCGCGCCCTCCTTGAACTCCATTTCGCCGGTCTTGAAATTCACCAGCGTGAAACCCGTCACGTCGGAGGGCATCAGGTCGGGGGTAAACTGAATGCGGCGGAAGGAGCAGTCCAGCGACTTGGCCAATGCGCTGGCCAGGGTGGTCTTGCCCACGCCGGGCACGTCCTCGATCAGCACATGGCCCTTGCACAGAAGGGCGATCAGCGCATACTCGATGGCTTCCTCCTTGCCCACGATGACCTTGGAAATATTTTGCTGCAGGGCCTGAATGATACTCCTGGGCTGCATACAGACCGCCTCCTTGATTACAAAAGTTTTTCACTTTATTATAAACAACATTTCATATTTTTTCAAGCTTTTGTGTCATTTATGCTTGCCACGCACCGATAAAATGATGTAAAATGAAGCAGTTACAAGGCTTTTCGCATTTCGTCGCTTTTGTAACAATTTCGACATGAAGTGGTGCATCATCATGCCTGACCATAACGATTCCCTCTCCGCCGCCACCTGGCAGCCGCTGCTTGCCACCCGATACATGGGCCGGGGCGACGCCCTGGTGCTAGCGGAAGCCACCTCCACCAACACCCTGCTGAAAGAAATGGCCCTGCGCGGTGCCGTTGCCGGAAGCCTGTGCCTGTGCGAGACCCAAACTGCCGGCAAAGGGCGGCTGGGCCGCTCCTGGCACTCCCCTGCCGGGCAGGGACTATGGCTGTCGGTGCTGCTGCGCCCCCGGCTGAAGCCCGAGCAGGCCCCCCTGGTGACCCTGTGCGCCGCCATGGCCATGGAGCAGGCCGTCCGGGAAGTGACCGGCCTGGACACCCGGATCAAGTGGCCCAACGACCTGGTGCTGCAAGGCAAGAAGCTCTGCGGCATCCTGCTGGAGATCGGCTTCGGCGCAGAGGGCATTGACTATATCATCGTGGGTACCGGCCTGAACGTGCGCCGGGGTGCCTACCCTGCCGAGCTGGCCCACCAGGCTACCTCCATTGAGGATCACAGGACGCCCCCGCCCCGCCGGAAGCTGCTGGTGCACTACCTGGCTGCACTGGAAGACATCATCACCCGGCTGGAAAACGAGGGCTTCCCTGCCCTGGCCAAAGCCTACCGGGCCCGCAGCTGCACCCTGGGCAGCCAGGTGCACGTCAGCGGCAGCGTTGACTTTACCGGCGTGGCCGAAGCCATCGACGAAACCGGCGCACTGCTGGTGCGTGACGAAACCGGCGAGCTTCGCCGGGTGCTGGCCGGGGATGTATCCGTGAGAGGAGTGATGGGCTATGTGTAAGGTGCGCGGCGTGGGCATCGACCTGTGCGACATCAGCCGCATGGAAAAGCAGTTGAAGGACGACCGCTTTCTGAACCGTTTCTTCACCCCGGCCGAGGCAGCGTACATCCGTGGCCGGGGCCTCAGTGCCAGCCAGAGCATGGCCGGGATCTTCGCCTCCAAGGAGGCGTTCCTCAAGGCGGTGGGCGTGGGGCTTGCGCTGCCCCTGCAGGACATTGAGGTGCTCCACACCGAGCTGGGCCAGCCCTACTATCACCTCACCGGCAAGGCCGAAGAAGCCGCAGACGGCGGCGAGGTGCTCTTGTCCATCACCCACGAGGGGCTGATGGCAGCGGCGGTGTGCCTCTGGCAGAAATAAAAGAAATAACAAGAACCTCCGAGCTTATCTCGGAGGTTCTTGTTCAATCCAGCAATTCCATGTTGATGGACTTAAAGGTGAAACCACATTTTTCATACATGGCCAGGGCCGCAGCGTTTTTCGCATTGACCTGCAGCTCGATGCCGTCCAGCTGCTTTTCCGCCTTCAGTTCTTTCAGAAAACAGAAAAACGCCTTGCCGATCCCCTGGCGGCGGAATGCCTCGTCCACGGCCATGGTGTCCACAAACACCACGTCCCTGGTCACATGGGCCGGGCTTTCAATGTGCCGGTAGACGATCTCCATCACGCCAGCCACCTGGCCGTCGCACTCCGCCACATAGATCGCCTCCCGGGCAATCTGCTCTTCCAGCCGCTCCACCGGGAACAGGTCATCATTGGGCCGGTAAACATCCGGCCGCCATTGCACATGCAGCCGCTGTACCTGCGCCATGATGGCCGCCACCGCAGCATGATCCGCCAACACCGCACAGCGTATATGAATATTCACAGCTCCCACTTCCAATTCAGCATTCCGAATTCCGCATTCCGAATTCTTAATTCCCTTTCACCCATTCCTCCCACACGTCGGGCTGATAGCCCACGGTGGCCTTGCTGCCATTGCGCACGATGGGCGACTTCAACAGCCAGGGTGTTTCCAGGATGGCGGCCATCAGCAGACTGTCCTGGTTGTAATAGCAGGCCGGATGCTCCTTCACCTTTTTGTCCTCGCGGTCGATCAGGTTCTGCAAGCCGCCGGCCTTGGCCATCACCTGCACCTCGCGCTCGCCCAGCTTGTGCTTTTTCAGGTCCATCACCTGCACGCTGATGCGACGCTCCTTGAAGAACCTTTCCGCCTTCTGCACATCGAAGTTCTTCTTGCTTACATACATCTGGATATTCATCAAATTCTCCTTACGTCCTCACCCATGAAGCGCACCAGCGTGCACTGCCGCTTGTCCGTCAGCCGGGAGGCAATGCGCTCAGTGTAGCGGTCGCGCAGCTCCTTCACGCTCAGGTTGGTGCTGATCACCGTGCCCTTGCCAGCGGTCTGCCGCTCGTTGATCAGGTTGAACAGCTGCACGATGGTGATGTTCTCCATCAGGGGTTCGCTGCCCAGGTCATCCAGGAGCAGCACGTCCGCCTCCATCAGGCTGTCCAATTCGCCATTCTGCCCGGAGAAATACGCCTTGCGCGCCACCTCCAGAAAGCGGTAGGCACTCATCATCAGCACGTTAAAGCCCCGGTCCAGAAGCCTTTTGGCCATGGCGTGCATCAGGAAGGTCTTGCCCAGGCCGCTGGGGCCGGTGAGCAGCATATCGCTGGTTTCCGCCCGGGGATACTGGTCCGCCCAGCCCTGGCACATGTCCCGGATCATCTGCATCATCTGCCGCTGGGTGAGGGTCTGGCCCTCCACCTGCTTGTCGGGGAAAACGTTCAAATCGAAGGATTCAAAGGTCTGGGGTGCCTTTTCGCCCAGGCCCACCTGCTGATACAGCCGCGCATAAAACGCGCTGCGCATGCACTCGCACATGTCCTTCACCGGTTCGCCCACATAGCCCGTGTCCTTGCACTTGGCGCAGCGGTACACCGGCTCCAGGTAATCCGCCGCAAACCCGTGCTGGGTGAGCAGTGCAGCAATGCGGCCGTTCATCACGTCCATGCGCGCAGGCAGATCATCGCCCTGCACCCGGCCGTCCAGGATGCCCCGCAGCCCGGCAAAGATCATGCTCTGCCGATCGTCCATCAGATCGGCGATCTCCGGGCAGGCCGCTGTAGCCTGCACCAAACGGCGTTGGTTTTCCTGATCGTTGCGCATCCGCTGCTGCTCGTATTCCGCCTGCAGGTCGCGCAAAATGGCGTTACGCATCGCCGTTCATCTCCTTCATTTTCTGCTGCATCCAGTCGGGCAGATCATTGCTGTCCTCATACTGACGCTGCTGGTACTGCTGCTCGCCCACGGTCTTGCCGGGCTTGGCAGGCTTCTGCTCGCCCTGGGCCGCGGCGGCCTCCGGCGTGAAGACCCCCTGCTTGCGGAAGTTGTCCAGTACGCCGTTCAGGTAGGGCATGGGCCGCTCCGCCTCCTTGGCATAGGCGGCGCAGTATACGATCATCTCCTGGGTAAAGTGCCACTCGTTCAGCCACTTCTGCACCAGGGCGCGGTTAGCCCCGGAAGACCGGGAGGTCTTGCCCCAAAGCAGGTACAGCTCCTTCACAAACTCGTCGTCCCGGCTGATCTGCGCCATGTAGGCCTGCACGTCCTCCGCCGTGGCCAGGCCGCGCTTGTGCCACACGCTCAGGGTCTGCTGCACGTCCTCAAACCGGCAGCCGCGCTTGGCGCACTCCCGGCCAGCCATCAGGATGATCTCATCCGGGTACAATGCCCGCATCTTGGCATATTCGCCCCGGGTGCTTTCGTTCACCGTCACACCGGGCAGGTTCAATGTCTTCAGCAACGCCCGCAGGCCGGATTCATCCGGCTGCGCCTTTTCCATCTGCTTGGCGGTGATGGTCTTGGTGCTCAGCTTTTCCCGGCGATCCTTCAATAGCGCATCCAGGTACTTGAACGAGGGCTGCTTGCCGCTGGTGGTATCGGCACAGGCAGCCAGGATGGCATCTGGCGCGAAGCCCCATTCCCCCAGCCACTTGCGATAAAGGTTCATTTCCGGCTGGGTGGGCTCGCGGAACAGGCTGAACTGGCGCAGCACGTCCCGGCTGCCCTCCAGCACCTTCTTGTCCCTGTCTAAAATCACATCCACATCCGCGGCGCACTTGGCCCCGGTCTCCGCCAGCTCCACCGCCCGCTTCTCCGCCGAGTCAAAGGAGAACTTCGGCCCGCGCAGCTCGATCATCTTTTCCAGCAGGCGGATCACCACCTCCTGGGGCAGACCCATCTGCTCCACCCATTCGTAGCAGCGGCTGACTTCCTTGCCATACAGCTTGCGCTTATTGTCAAACAAACCGTGCACCGCCTGGGCAAACGCCTCATACACCGGATCAGTCTGGCTGCCCATCAGCATCAGCCGCTTCGCATTCACATAGCGGAAGGTCACCGGCTTGTCGCTCACCCGGTGCACCAGGCCCCTGCGTTCCCAGTAGCGGAACGCAGCCATGATCTCTTCCTCCGTCATGTTGAGATCCTGGCCCATCTGCTCAATGGACGATGCCTGCTGGGGATGATAGCACTGCATCAGCCCGTATAGATACGCCTTCACATGATCTCCCTGTGCGCCCGGCATGTGCTCCAGAATGAACAGGTTGTCCACTGGCGTCACGTCGAACATGGTATACTGATCCTCAAACCTGAACAAACCCGCCACTCCTTTCTTTCGTACCGTTCATTATAACACATTTCATCAAGGAACGCCAGAGGAGGCTTAAGGGCTCTGTCCTTAAGAATCCCGCCCAAGGGCTCTGCCCTTGGGAATCCCGCGAAGGGCCATTCGGCCCTTTCGAAACCCGTTCGGCGGTGTCATGCATAGCGGATTTCCTGCCGGGGTCACGGCGCATAACGGATGCGCCGCGACGCAGGGCACGTAGTTTTTATCCTATCCGGAACCAATCCAGTATTACCCGGCCAGCCAGGCGCAGCGTCAGGTCATGCTCGCCGGCAGTATTGTTCATGGGGATAGACAGATCAACAAACTCGTCCGCATCCGCAGACAGCTCCGTTCTCCCCGCCACCTGGCCGTCCAGCAGCACTTCAATGGCCGCACCCTTGGCCCCCTTGACATGCAGGGTGATTCTGCTGTTCTCAGTCATATCGTACACATGGGGATACCACGCTTCCCCGGTGCCTTCCTCCTGGGTGATGGCAAAGCCTGCGTGCTGGCCGTTTTCCTTCAGCTCAACCTTCTTCAGGCCGCCATTGATGCCCATGTACCACTCGGCTTCGATTTTCTCCCAGTCGGTGCAGTACTGGCCCACGCCGCAGCGGCGGATGGTTTCGTCCAGCATCAGGGTGCCGTCGTCGCACACATGCAGGTACATCAGCCAGCTCTGGCGGAAGGTGGGCGTTTCCGTGCCGTGACTCACCGCATAGAACCACTGTCCGCGCCATTCCAGGAAGGAGCCGTGGTCGATAAAGCAGCGGCCGTCGGGATAATGCGGGATCTCCTTGCCGATGTTGTCCCGGAAGATATACGGTCCCAGGCGGTTGCTGCTGGTGGAGTAGCGGCCAGCCCAGTACATGTACCAGGTGTCGCCGTACCGGAAGACCTCCGCCTGGTCGGAGCGCAGCACGCCCAACAGCTCCGTGGGAGTGCCGTCAGCAGGATAGACGGGCACCTTTCGGGCGGTGCCGGGCACCACGTCGATCATGTTCTCATTCAGCTGCATAGCCCAGTAGTGATCCGTCCAGTCGCTGCCAAAAAGGATATACGCATGGGGATCATCCTCATCCGGGAGAATGATATCCGGGTCGTAGGAATTGGTGGACGTAATGCCTTTGGGCAGGATGGGCGTTTTGCCGCGAGCGTCCACAAAGGGGCCGTCGGGCCTGTCGCTGACGGCCACGCCGGTGTCCTCGCCTGCGTTGGAGTAATACAGGTAGTACTTGCCGTCCCAGGGGCTCTGCACACAGTCGCAGGCCCAGCAGTTGATGGACTCCTCCGGCATGTAGGTATCCTTGCGCACCAGCGACTTTTTGCACTGCCAGTGCACCAGATCCTCGCTCCACAAAACATACCAGTCCCGCATGATGAAGCAGTCCCGGCCCTCGTCGTGGCCCACATAGACATACATGTTTTCGCGGCCTGTATCGGGGTTCACAAAAATCTTGATATGGGGATCCGGAAAGCGGTTGTCCGCAGCACCCACGGGCTTCAGCGGATTGTTGAGCCTTTCAGCCATGGTGTATCCTCCTATGTATTGAAACGATCAGTGTACTCCCATTATAACAGCTATCCCTTCCGTGTGCAACGCAGAGAAGTGCAAACAAAAAACTTGATTTTCGCTTGTTTCGCCGCCCGGGGCGTGGTATAATGCCGGGTATGGGTGAAAATTCGGGAGGGATACGATATGCGCATTGGATTTGATCATGACAAGTATACGGCCATGCAGTCGGAGCATATTCTCAAGCGTATTGCAAAGTTTGGCGGCAAGCTCTACCTGGAGCTGGGCGGCAAGCTTTTTGACGACACGCACGCCTCCCGCGTGCTGCCCGGCTTCCGGCCCGACAGCAAGGTGTCCATGCTGCTGAATTTGAAGGATCAGGCCGAGCTGGTCATCGTGATCAACGCCGACGATATTGAGAAAAACAAGATCCGCGGCGACCTGGGCATCACCTATGATGCCGAGGTGCTGCGCCTGATCGACGCCTTCCGCTCCATCGGCATGTATGTGGGAAGCGTGGTGCTGACCCGCTGGCGCGAGCAGCACACCGCCGTGATGTTCAAGCAGCGGCTGGAATCCCTGGGCATTTCCGTGTTCCGCCATTTCGACATCGACGGCTACCCTTACAACGTCAAGCACATCGTTTCCGACGAAGGCTTCGGTAAGAACGAATATGTGGAAACCAGCCGTCCCCTGGTGCTGGTCACCGCTCCCGGCCCCGGCTCCGGCAAGATGGCCGTGTGCCTCAGCCAGCTTTATCAGGAGCATCAGCGCGGCGTGCAGGCCGGCTATGCCAAGTTTGAAACCTTCCCCATCTGGAACCTTTCGCTGAAGCATCCCGTCAACGTGGCTTACGAGGCCGCCACCGTGGACCTGGACGACCACAACATGATCGACCCCTTCCACCTGGAGGCCTACGGCGAAACCACCATCAACTATAACCGCGATATTGAGATTTTCCCCGTGCTCAACGCCGTGTTCGAGCAGATCTACGGTTCCTCGCCCTACGCTTCCCCCACGGATATGGGCGTGAACATGGTGGGCAACTGCATCATCGACGATGATGTGTGCCGCGAGGCCGCCCACCAGGAGATCATCCGCCGGTACTATGCCGCCCGCTGCAACCTGCGCAAGGGCCAGGGTGAGCAGACCGAGGTGGACAAGCTGGAGCTGCTTTTGCAGAAGTCCGGCCTCTCCGACGACAACCGCCCCGTGATCGCCGCCGCCCGTGCCCGTGCAGAGGAGACTGGCGCCCCTGCCTCCGCCCTGGAGCTGCCCGACGGCCGGATCATCACCGGCAAGACCACCAACCTGCTGGGCCCCTCCGCTGCACTGCTGCTGAACGCCCTCAAGGCCCTGGGCGGCATCGAAAAGAACGTGCACCTGATCTCTCCCAGCGTCATCGAGCCCATCCAGTCCCTGAAGTGCGACTATCTGGGCAACCATAACCCCCGCCTTCACACCGACGAGATCCTGCTGGCCCTGTCCATATGCGCCGCCACGGATGAAAAAGCCGCCATCGCCATGAAGCAGCTGCCCCTGCTCAAGGGTTGCGAGGCCCACTCCACAGTGCTGCTGGCCCAGGTGGACAACAACGTGTTCAAGCGGCTGGGTGTGAACCTGACCTGCGACCCCCATTACCAGACCCACAAGCTGTATCACAAATAAGCAATAAGAATCCCTGCAATCCGCCATGGACTGCAGGGATTTTCTTATGCCTTTTTGCGCCCGGAGTCGATCAGCTCCTGCTCGAAGGCCTCGGGGTGCTTCAGGTAGTAATCCTGGTGCTCCTCCTCCGCCAGCCAGAAGCTCTTGAAGGGCTCCACGCTCACGAATGTCTTCCGCCCGGACGCTGCTTCCAGCTGTGCCAGCTGCTTTTCCGCCTCCGTGCGCTGGGCGTCATCGGTATAGTACACCGCCAGGGTATAGGAATGCCCCCGGTCGATGAACTGCCCCTCGCCGTCGAAGGGATCCACGCTCTCCAGGAAGATCGCCAATAGCTGGGCAAAGTCCACCTGGGCTGCATCGTAGTCGATGCGGATGGTCTCCCGGTGGCCTGTGCGCTGATGCTTCACGTCGTCGTAGGCCGGGGCTGCTTCATCGCCGCCGGAATAGCCGCTGGTCACCTCTGCCACGCCGGGCAGCTCCTTGAATACCGGCGTGATGCACCAGAAGCATCCTCCGGCAAAATAGGCCGTTTGGTTCATGCTTTTTCTCCGTTCGGTCAAATCATGTGGCAGGCCTTCTGCAGGGTATCGCACAATTCGCCCAGCCAGTCGCGGATTTCCTCCACGTCCGGGTTCTCCTGGCGGCGGTAGGCTTCCACCCGGGCGGTGGGCGGATAGTTCATCGGCACCAGCTCGCCGGCCTCCAGCATGTTGGCAGCATATTCGCACAACTCCAGCAGCTGCTCAGCATCGCCGCTGTGGTCGCGGTACAGGTGGCGGCGTGATTCCTTCAGCCAGATGCTGGCCCGCTTGATGAGGTCCTCGGCATAGTCCTCCTGGTTCACGTCGGCACGGATAGCCCCCTCGCCCCTCTTGCGGAAAAAGCCCATCACGGCCGCCACAATGGAAGGATCGCGCACCGTTCCGTCAGGATACACAATGCCATGGACACGGTTCCAGCCGTCCTGGCCGATCATCAGCTCGAACACATACCAGCCCACGCCGTATTCCATGGCCATTTCCAGTGCCATGTCGTAGGGATTGGAACGTGCCAGGCAGGCGGTTTCGTTATTCAGGATGGGCTTGTTGTATTTCTTACCCAGGGCCACAGCCATGTCATAGATGCGGCGCAGGCGGCTGCGCGTTGCAGAATAATCGTGGAAGATGATCACGTCCACCAGTTCCGCCGTGCCGGAGGCCTCGGTTTCAAAGATGAAGATGTTGCCCACGCCGATGTCGTGATCCGGGTCCTTCTGCTTCACATATTTGCAGAAGTGCCGCACGATCTCCCAGGTCTTTTCCTGGTTTTCCTTCAGCACGTCCATATCCGGCCTGGTGCGGAAGGTTTGCAGGTAGTCGGGCTCTTCGTCATACCAGGTCACGAAATTATCGGTATAGCCGGGTTCGTTGGCAATATCCCAGAACAGAAGGCCCGGTTCCTGGCCGATGGCCTCGTACAGCGCATCGAAATACCTTTCGCCGATCACCCAGCTGGACTTGTCCAGAATGGAGTCGCACACAGGCCGAAGCCCTTCGCAGGGCGGCCAGCCGCGCTGGATATCGCTCTCCAGAAAGCGGAAGCCCATGAAAATGATGGGATGGGTGGAAATGCCGTGCTTCCATGCCGTTTGCACAAAGTCCTTCACGCAGGCGAGGAAGTGCTCGCCGCCATCGTGATAGAAGGTGTAGCTGAGGAAAATACGGGCACTGTTCAGCCCCAGCCGCTCAGCATAGCCCATTTCACGGTCCACGATGTCGTGATCGTAGTGCGCCCAGAAATCCTTGTCGTTCCAAGCATTGCTCTGGGTATAGTTGAAGCCGCGGATCTTGGCATAATCAACCTGTTTCTTCATCGAAAAAACCTCCTGCATTTGATGAATCATGGCTTATTCAGTTGTATCTCGTACGGGTGCCTTTATTGTACCACAGCCGGGCGTTTTCCTCAATATGGAAGTCATAGAAAAACGGCCAGCCGCGAAGCTGACCGTTGGGTATATTAGGCAAAGCTGAACCGAATGAAATCTGCCGCGCCCTCGCCCTCATAGGTAAAGTACAGGGCCTTCTTGCCGCTTTCAATGGCCAGGGGCGCAGAGAAGGTCTGCCAGTCCTGGCTGGGCTGAACGGAGATGCGGGCCACCACCGGGCCGCCCTGGCCGTCGCGCACCACAAAGGTGCCGCTGGCCGTGCCGCGAATCTCCACCGAGATGGTCTTGGCGGTCTGGAAATCAAAGTAGCGGTAGCCTGCCGTGGCCCCGTCCACCATGTTGTTGATGTACTGGTTGGGGTTATCCATGCGGTCCTCGCCGTCCTGGGTGAAGGCAGGATGGTTCTTGTCCTGCTGATCGGGCAGGGACTCGCAGGTGCCGTTCTTGGAATACAGGTGGCAGGCAATGCGGGCCTCGTAGGTGCCCTGATCCTTCAGGGGGCCGCCGTTCAGACCGCAGGAGGTAATCTCCGCCTGGTGGAAGCGTTCGCCGTCGAAATACACTTCCTCGGCGCAGGCCTGGCGGGAGAAGAAGTGCCGGTTGGTCTGCCGGTGATAGAACACATACCACTTCCCGTTCACCAGGGCCACGGAGCCATGGGTATTGCCACGGTAGTTCATGGCGGTGGTGTTGCCATTCACGCCGATATCCGCATTGGACACCAGCACGCCGCCGAAGTGGTAGTCCCCCAGGGGGCTGTCCGCCACGGCCCAGCAAAGCTCGTGCATCCAGGTGGAGGAGTAAATGAAGTAATACTTGCCGTTAATCTTGCGGATGGAGCTGGCCTCAAAGAAAGGGTGGGCCTCATACTCGGTGCCGTCGGCGTCGTTGATGATGGGCAGGTTGTGATAGGGGCCGTCCTTCACGGTGATCATGTCCTGCTCCAGCTCCATCTTCAGGCTGTCCTTGTCGGTGGGCGTCTGCTTATAGCGGGGGCTGTTGCCGGAGAAGAGGTAGATGCGCTTGTCATCGTCGATGAAGATGCCGGGGTCGAACTGGCGGATCTCATCCGGCCGCGCGCCCAGGATATCCCCGTTGGGGTAGCGCACAAAGTCCAGGAATTCGAAGGGGCCCACGGGGGTATCCGCCACGGCCACGCCGATCTCCTTGAGGAAATCCAGGCAGTAGTACAGGTAGTACTTGCCATCGTTGCCCTGGCACACATCAGGAGCCCACAGGGCATGGGCACCGTCCGCATTGCGGGGATCCTGGGTCTTGCGGAAGATCACGCCCTCATACCGCCAGTCGGACAGGTCGTCCTCCGGGGCAGACCAGCAGACGTAATCATTCTGGCAATACACATCGCCGTTGAAGCAATCGTGGCTGCCGTAAATGTACAGCCTGCCGTTGAACACGCGGGGCTCGCCGTCGGGAATGTACTCCCAACTGGGCAGATAGGGGTTAAACACTTGCTGTTTCATTTTTCATATTTCCTTTGCGGTAAGATTTGTCTTGATTATAGCAGGACTTGCCAAGTCGCGCAAGCACCATCCTGCCAGAAATATGCAAATGGCTCCTGAACCCATTTGTCAGGAGCCTGTCATCATTCGATCACCGTATAGGAAAACATTTCGTAATGCAGCCTGGTGCCTATGTCCACATCCGGCGGAAGCAATGCCATGGCAATGAAAAGCTCCGCCTCCGCCGGTTCGTTGTCGGCACGGAGATAAGCATACTCGCCTTCGATCCTGGTCACGGTATAATCCTTCGGTTCCATGGGCAGCCGCGCTTCCTTTCGCTTTTGTTTTTCTTAATGATACCACAGTAGGTATCAGTTCGCAAGTTTTCCGCGTCCGTGCACAGGCAGGCTCTTTCCAGGCAAAGAAAAACGCGATCCCTGTTACAGGATCGCGGTGATGTACGCCCGGCTGGATTCGAACCAGTGGCCTACAGAGTCGGAGGCTGAAATATCCATCATTTTTTTGTTCATATTAACTAATTTCATGATATGTATATCGGGTTAAATAGTGCTTCTTGCCGACAGTTAGTTATCTGCATAATTTTGCTAATTTGATGAAAGAAGGTAATCACCATGAGTACCCGACTGTTTGAAGAAGCTTTTAGCCCTGCCCTGCGTGCCAAGCTAAACCAGGACACCGCCTCCACCCCTGCTGTCAAATGCTATGGTTTTCGCTACCTGAGTGACGGCACAATCAAGTACCTTTCGCCCAACTGCAAGGAGCTGCCGTGCTATGTACCGAAGGAGCGTGCAGGACAGTACACCGGCACAAAGGAGATACTAAGCCTTGACCCTGGCGCGGGTGTATGCCATTGCGTCAACGACTTTATTACACTCTATGATACCCACGACTATACCAACGCTTGCGTCTATCTGCTGAATAACCCGGCATTGCTCTATGAGATGTGGCGGCAAGAGTACACAATGGATGAGATAGAGTCAGCAGAGGTGGAGGGCGGCAAAGAAGTGCTGCTGCCTGACCGTGAGAAGTTTGTTGGACTGCATAGAGTAGTGCTTGATATTGGTGTGGGAGATATTTTGCTTGAGTATCTTGTACTTGATGATAGCCGGGTGATTGTTCATGCAAGGCAGATATTTGCAGAGGATGATATGCCGGTCTATGAGCGTAACGGCTTTGACTACTAACAACAAAAAGAGCGTCGTTACCAGCGACGCTCTTTTTGTGTGGTTGAATAGGTACCAGCCATTCACCACAAGACTACCGGGAATATATCTCCTAAATAATCCCTTGGGCTTACAGTTAAAGCCCTTCCCTTAAATAGTATATCATGTGGGGTGGAGGTTTGTCTACTAATTCACCACTTATGCCCACACTTATTACACTTGTATTGCTTGCCGATGCTGCTGGAAGCAAGACCAAAGGCAAAGATGGAAGCCATGCGGGATCCTGTGGTAATCTTGGAGAAGTCTGTGGACTTGCACATGGGGCAGTGGGGTTTATTGGCACGTTCTTTTGCCAGGTATTCTGCACGAGCAGTGTAAAAATTGTCAATGATCTTGTCAACAATTTTTGCCACTTCTTGTTTTTCTTCGTCGTTCATAGTTGCATATTGTTCTTTGGTAACTTGCTTAACACGACTAATTAGTGCGTTACCGCATCCTTTATGATGCTCTCCGTCCTCAGTCGGTAGCACGGGGGCGATTGCTCTACATTTCCAACAAAAGTGTACACAATCATCTTTCTCCTGCCAGTCTCGTTCCATTTTGCCACCTCCCTTGCTGCTGACCAAATTATATCATGTAAAATCAGGGATAGTCAAGCAGACAGCCTATGTCAAAAAAATGGGAAAGTATCAAAAATAACATTTCGTCAAAAAGTATCAAAAGTTCTTGCTTTAGCTGCAATGCTGTGCTATAATCAATATATCAAATCTAACGAACGTTAGAAATGATATTGCAGGAGGAAAGCACCATGTGTAAGGTATACGGCTATTGTAGAATCAGCACCGCCAAGCAAAGCATCGAACGGCAGGAGCGCAATATCAAGGCAGCGTATGCGCA
>JAGBBA010000050.1 GCA_017938695.1 Clostridia bacterium
CACCAGTGCGGCCTGCCCAAGGACATGGCCCTCGAACTGTTCAAGCCCTTCGTGATGGAGCGTCTGGTCAACCTGAAGATTGCCCACAACGTAAAGTCCGCCAAGCGCGCCGTGGAAAAGGTGCGTCCCGAGGTGTGGGATATCCTGGAGGAAGTCATCCGCGAACATCCCGTGCTGCTGAACCGCGCCCCCACGCTGCACCGCCTGGGCATCCAGGCCTTTGAGCCCATTCTGGTGGAAGGCAAGGCCATCAAGCTGCATCCCCTGGCCTGTACCGCCTTCAACGCCGACTTCGACGGCGACCAGATGGCCGTGCACGTCCCGCTGAGCATGGAAGCCCAGGCCGAGGCCCGCTTCCTGATGCTGTGCCACAACAACATCCTCAAGCCCCAGGACGGCAAGCCCGTTATCTCCCCCTCTCAGGACATGGTTATCGGCTGCTACTACCTGACCATCGTCAACGAGAACGATCCCCGTGCGGGCCGCGTTTTCCGCGATCCCGACGAGGCTATGATGGCTTACTCCGTTGGCCAGATCGCCCTGCAGACCCCCATCAAGGTCCGCGTGGAGCGCACCTTCAACGGTGAAACCGGCACCAAGATCATCGATACCACCCTGGGCCGACTGATCTTCAACGACGCCATCCCCCAGACGCTGGGCTTCAAGAAGCGCGAGTGCCTGGAAGATATGTACGATCTGGAAGTCAACGAGCTGGTGGGCAAGAAGCAGCTGTCCAACATCGTTGACATGTGCTTCCGCAGCCAGGGCGAGCATCGCACCGCCCTCATGCTGGACGCTGTGAAGGCCCTGGGCTACAAGTATTCTACCCGCGGTGCCGTTACCGTGTCCGTGGCTGACATCAAGGTGCCCCCGCAGAAGCAGACCATGCTCGCCGAAACCGACGAGAAGGTGCGCAAGGTCAACGACCTGTACCGCCGCGGTCTGCTCAGCGAGGACGAGCGTTACAAGCGCGTTATCGACCTGTGGAACGGCTGCACCCACGGCCTGCGCGACCAGATCCTCCCCAACCTGGACAAGTTCAACCCCATCCGCATGATGACCGACTCCGGTGCCCGTGGCTCCTCTGCCCAGGTGTCCCAGCTGGCCGGCATGCGCGGCCTGATGGCCTCTCCCTCCGGTAAGACCATTGAGCTGCCCATCCGCGCTAACTTCCGTGAAGGTCTGAGCGTGCTGGAGTTCTTCCTCTCCTCCCACGGCTCCCGTAAGTCCCTGGCCGATACGGCTCTGCGTACCGCTGACTCTGGTTACCTGACCCGCCGTCTGGTGGACGTTTCCCAGGAAGTCATCGTCCGCGAAGAGGACTGCTTCGAGTCCCGCGGCGAGAAGGTTCGCGGCATCCTGGTGCAGGAGCTGATGAGCGGCAAGCAGTCCATCGAATCCTTCGAGGATCGTCTGCGCGGCCGCACCGCTGCCGAGGATATCATTGATCCCGCCACCGGCGAGATTCTGGTGCACCTCAACGAGGCCATTGATCACAACAAGGCCAAGCTGGTGGTTTCCCGCGGTGTGAAGAAGGCTATGGTCCGTTCCGTGCTGACCTGCCGCACCGAGCACGGCGTTTGCTCCCGCTGCTACGGCCAGAACATGGCCCACGGCGGCAAGGTGGATATCGGCGAGGCCGTCGGCATCATCGCCGCGCAGGCCATCGGCGAGCCTGGTACGCAGCTGACCATGCGTACCTTCCATACCGGCGGTATCGCCTCTGGTGACGACATCACCCAGGGTCTGCCCCGCGTGGAAGAGCTGTTCGAAGCCCGCAAGCCCAAGCGTGAGGCTATCCTGAGCGAGATCAGCGGCAAGGTGAGCATCCAGGAATCCAAGAAGAAGCGCGAACTGGTCGTGACCTCCGAAGAGGACAGCCGCGAGCAGAAGGCTTACCAGATCACCTACGGCAGCCGCCTGAAGGTGCAGGAAGGCGACCATGTGGAGGCCGGCGACGAGCTGATCGAAGGCTCTGTCAACCCCCACGATCTGCTGCGCATCCTGGGCGTGAAGGCCGTGCAGGAATACCTGCTGAAGGAAGTTCTGTCCGTGTACCGCCTGCAGGGCGTTGCCGTGGCCGACAAGCACATTGAGATCATCGTCCGTCAGATGCTGCGCAAGGTACGCGTGGAAGACAGCGGCGATACCAACCTGCTGCCCGGCTCTCTGGTGGACATCTTCCGCTTCGAGGAAGCCAACCAGGAGACCATCATGAACGGTGGCCGTCCTGCCATTGCCAAGCGTATCCTGCTGGGCATCACCAAGGCCTCTCTGGCCACGGAAAGCTTCCTGTCCGCCGCCTCCTTCCAGGAGACCACCCGCGTGCTGACCGAAGCCGCCATCAAGGGCAAGATCGATCCCCTGGTCGGCCTGAAGGAGAACGTCATCATCGGCAAGCTGATCCCCGCCGGTACCGGCATGAAGCGCTACAAGAACCTGGAGATCCACGAAAACTACAACTTCTAACCAAAGGGGCGTTGCCCCTTTGGAAACCCTACCAGAGAGGGCTTTGCCCTCTCTGGACTCTCCCACGAAGGGTCTTCGACCCTTTCGAAACCCATTCGGGGATACCCG
>JAGBBA010000051.1 GCA_017938695.1 Clostridia bacterium
AAGCAGCCCCCGAGTAGGGGGCCGCCCGTGATAACCTTGCGGTTGTCAGACTGTTCGGTGCCCTCTTTAGAGGGCGACCGCAAGTGATAAGCCCTTATAGGGCTTGGTCAAACCACCCGTTCAACGGGTGGTCATGACTTACTGGCAGATGAACAAACCATAGTCCTTTGGCAGGCGGATAACGCCGTCCTTCATGTGTAGTGCCAGCTGCTGGCATAGGGTGTCGCGGGGCAGTGCCGCCAGCTGGCTCATGCTGGTGAGGGACAGCAGGTAGTCCGCCAGATCGTCCACACTGGTGACGCGGAACTCATCGGGGTAAACACGCTGCTCAACCTGGGCGAAAAACTGGCCCAGCTGTGCCGCACCGTTTTGCAGGGTGAAGGTGTAACGCACCGCTGCATCTACGTTCAGCCACCGGGCCACGGCTTCCACAGCACCGTGTTCGCCGTAGGTGGCACAGTAAAACTTGCCGCCGCGCTTCAGCACACGGCGGATCTCCGCCAAGGCCCTAGACAAATCCGGCACATGATAGAGCATCATGTTGGCGATGACCATATCAAAGGAGTTGTCAGCGCAGGGGATATCCTGCGCATCCACCTGCTGAAAAGTGATTTCCGGTCTGCCGGTCAACGTGCGCTGCGCCGTTCCCAGCATGCCAGCGGAAAAGTCCGTCAGCAGCAGGCTGCATTCTTCAGGCAAAGTGACACCGCGCCACATGTCCCCGGTGCCGCAGCCTAATTCCAGAATGCGCATGCCGGGCCGCAAATCATACTGCTCCGTGATCCAAGGTCCGAACCCCTGCTTGTTGCAGCTGTACCTGGCCTGGAACGCAATGCGCACAGCCAGATTATCCGCCGTGGCATACTGCGCCTGGACTGCCTCAACTTGATTAATACTCACAACCATCCCCTCCCTAACAACCATCATAACACACCCATGCCCCTGCCACAACCCCAAACAAAAGGAGCGACCAGTAACGGTCGCCCCGAATGGGAGTCCAGAGGGTCGAAGACCCTTTGGCCAGGTCCAGGGCTGGAAGCCCTGGCAGAGGATTCTAAAGGGGACAGAGTCCCCTTTAGTTGAACAATTCCTTGACCTTGTCGAAGAAGCCCTTGCGCTGCTCGTACTCCTTGCCGGTGGTGGTTTCGTCGAACTGGCGGAGCAGGTCGCGCTGCTTGTCGGTGAGCTTCTTGGGGATCTCCACACGGACGCGGACAATCAGGTCGCCCTTCTGGGTGCCGCGCAGCTGCTGGATGCCGTAGCCCTTCAGGCGGAACTCAGTGTCGTTCTGCGTGCCCTCGGGGATGCGGTACTTCACCGGGCCGGTGAGGGTGGGGATGTCCACATCGCCGCCCAGGGCTGCCTGGGTGAAGGAAATGGGCAGATCCAGGCGCATGTTGTAGCCCTCGCGCTTGAAGAGCTTGTGGGGCTTGACGGAGATGCTGATGTACAGATCGCCGTTGGGGCCGCCGCGCAGGCCGGGCTCGCCCTGGCCATTCATGATGATGGTCTGGCCGTTGTCGATGCCGGCGGGCACCTTGATGTTGGCGGTGCGCTTCACGCGGGTGCGGCCGCTGCCGCCGCAGGAGGTGCACTTGTCCTGGATCACCTTGCCGCTGCCGCCGCAGGTGGGGCAGGTGCGCACGGTGGTCATCCAGCCGCCGCTGGTGCGGATCTGGCCGGTACCCTTACAGGTCTGGCAGGTGACGGGGGAGGTGCCGGGCTTGGCACCGGAGCCGTTGCAGGTGGTGCAGTTTTCGTTGCGGTAGAACTCGAAGGACTTCTCGCAGCCGTGGGCGGCTTCTTCGAAGGTGATCTTGAGTTCGTAGCGCAGGTCATTGCCCTGCTGGGGGCCCTGACGGCGGCTTGCACCGCCCATGCCACCGCCGAACAGCTGGTCGAAAATATCGCCCATGCCGCCCATGCCGCCGAAATCGAAACCGCCGAAGGGATTGCCTCCGCCGCCCATGCCGCCCATGGGATCCTCGAAACCGAACTGGTCGTAGCGGGCGCGCTTGTTGGCGTCAGACAGCACTTCGTTGGCCTCGTTCAGCTCCTTAAAGCGGGCTTCGGCCTCTTTATCATCGGGGTGCAGGTCGGGATGGCACTCCTTGGCCTTGCGGCGGTAGGCGCGCTTGATGTCATCGTCCGTGGCGTTCTTGTCAACGCCCAGCACCTCGTAGTAATCACGTTTGTTTGCCAATGAGATTCACCTCGAAATCCCCCGGGAGCAGGGAGAGCTTCCCGGGGGATGATTGCGTTGTGTTGGTATGGCTGCTTACTCCACAGAACCGTCGGCGTTCACGGAGCCGTCGGGGTTGGTGGTGCCGGGCTGGGCGCCCATGTCGGGCATGGGCTGGCCGTCGGCACCCTGCTGCTGATACAGCTTGCCGAAGATGCTGTACACCTTCTGGGTGAAGGCGTCCATGGCACCCTTGATCTCCTCAGCGTTGCCGCCCTCGCGGATCTTCTTGAAGGCGTCGATCTCGGTCTGGATGGTGGTCTTGTCCTCGTCGGTGAGCTTGTCGCCGTTCTCGCGCAGCTGCTTTTCCATCTCGTAGATCAGGGAGTCGGCGTGGTTGAGGGTCTCCACCTCTTCCTTGCGCTTCTTGTCCTGCTCGGCGAACTGCTCGGCTTCCTTCACGCGCTGCTGGATTTCTTCCTCGGTCAGGTTGGTGGAAGCAGTGATGGTGATCTTCTGCTCGTTGTTGGTGGCCTTGTCCTTGGCGGACACGTTCACGATGCCGTTGCGGTCGATGGAGAAGGTCACTTCGATCTGGGGCACGCCGCGGGGAGCGGGAGCGATGCCGGTGAGCTGGAAGCGGCCCAGGGACTTGTTGTCGTAGGCCATCTGACGCTCGCCCTGCAGCACGTTGATTTCCACGGTGGTCTGGCCGTCAGCGGCGGTGGAGAACACCTGGGACTTGCTGGTGGGGATGGTGGTGTTGCGGTCGATCAGGCGGGTGAAGATGTGGCCCTCAGTTTCCAGGCCCAGGGACAAGGGAGTGACGTCCAGCAGCAGCACGTCCTTGACTTCGCCGCCCAGCACGCCGCCCTGGATGGCAGCACCGATGGCCACGCACTCGTCGGGGTTGATGCCCTTGAAGGGCTCCTTGCCGGTGACCTTCTTCACGGCCTCCTGCACGGCGGGGATACGGGTGGAGCCGCCCACCATGATGACCTTGTCGATCTGGTTGTAGCTCAGGCCGGCATCGTTCAGGGCCTTGCGCATGGGCTCCATGGTGGCTTCCACCAGGTCAGCGGTCAGCTCGTCGAACTTGGCGCGGGTCAGGGTCACGTCCAGATGCTTGGGGCCGGTGGCATCGGCGGTGATGAAGGGCAGGTTGATGTTGGCGGTGGTGGTGCCGGACAGCTCGATCTTGGCCTTCTCTGCAGCCTCACGCAGACGCTGCATAGCGCTTCTGTCCCGGGACAGGTCGATGCCTTCCAGCTTCTTGAACTCAGCGATCAGGTACTCCACGATGCGCTGGTCGAAGTCGTCGCCGCCCAGACGGGTGTCACCTGCGGTAGCCAGAACATCGAACACGCCGTCAGCGATCTCCAGAATGGAGACGTCGAAGGTGCC
>JAGBBA010000052.1 GCA_017938695.1 Clostridia bacterium
GATGACCATGTGAAGTTTGTATTCAACTGGGACAAGAATAAAAAGCCGGTTGATGTCCCGACCAAGGGTTGGGAGGACGACGCTGAAACGGACGATGGCCTCATAGACGAATGTGTTCGTATAGAGTCGCCTGAGAGCCACTCAACCGGAAACATTGGTTTCCGGTTTTTTCTTTTTCGACGGGAAGGAGATCCCCATGATCAAAGCACTTTTCTTCGACCTGGACGGAACCCTGCTTGCCTCTGACAAAACGCTGCTGCCTTCCACCATCGCCGCTCTGCGCCGCTGCCGCGAGAAGGGCGTGCACATCTTCATCGCCACCGCCCGGTCGCCAAGGCTGGCGCAAAAGCTGGGCTGGACGGATGGCATCACTGCCCTGTTTTCTGGCGGGCTTCACAGCAATGGTGCCTGCCTGGTGATGGACGGCCACACTACCTACACCTACATCGACCCGGAGGCTGTGCGCCTGTGCGTCCAGGAGGTGGCCCGTCACCCGGATGTGCAAATGTCCCTGCACATGGAGGGCGACTGGCATGCCTTCAACTACGTTATGCCCGACAGGATGCTGGGCCCCTGGGGTATCAAGCGGGAGGATATCATTCCCCTGGATGACCAGGCTGCCCAGCACGCCGTCAAGATCCTGATCTATTACGACTACCTGCTGGAGAACCTCACCAAAGCCCTGCCGGATGACCTCTACCCCGCGCTGCTGCGCCTGTGCGGCGATAGGGCGAACCTGTATCTTACCGACGAGGGCCGCACCATCCAGGTGGCCAGCAAGGATACCGGCAAGCACGCTGCCATCGAGCGCGTCCGCCGGCAGCTGGGCCTTACTCGGGAGGAGATCGCCGTCTTCGGCGACGACCTGAACGATATCGAAATGCTCTCCCACTGCCCCAACAGCGTGGCCATGGGCAATGCCCACCCTCAGGTGAAGGCCATTGCAGCCCATGTGACCCTCGCCAACGACGAGGATGGCATCGCCTATGCGCTGCAAAATCTTTTGCATGTGCTGTAAATCCCCCTTGACTTGAACACCGTGTCGCACTTTATACTGGCTGCGAAAGGAGGCAGGGATATGCAGAAGATGCTCACTGTCACGCAGGTTTCCCGGGCCTGCGGGGTATCCACCCGGATGCTTCGCTACTACGAAAAGGCCGGGCTGATCGCCAGCCGCCGCGTGGAGGACTATGCTTACCGGGTTTACACCCCCGAGGATGTAACGCGCCTGGTGCAGATCCTGGTTTTGCGCAAGCTTCGCATGCCGCTGAAGGACATCGCCCTGCTCCTGCAGGAGAAGGATCCCTCCCGCAGGCAGGAAGTTTATCAGCGGCACATGGCGGATATCGACCGGGAAACCGAAGCCCTGGGGATGATCCGCCGCATCCTGGCGCACCTCGCCGACCACACCGATGACCCCGCCCTATTGTCAAGCCCCGAGCTGGCCGCCCTGACGGATGCCCTGACTCCTGCCAAGACCAATCTCAAGGAGGAAGTAAGCATGTCAGACCTGAACCAAGCCAGCCAGGTGCTGGATGAAAAGCTCAGCGTGCGCATTGTGCATCTGCCGCCCTTCACGGTGGCCAGCTACCACTACATCGGCCATGAGCCGGAGGAGGTAGTGGGCAGCCGCGGCGTCCGCTTTGTGCAGGAGAGCAAGCTCTACGAAGTGAAGCCCGATGCCCGGATGTTTGGCTTCAACCACCCCAACCCCGGCATTCTGGAGAATGATCTTCACGGCTACGAGGAATGGTTCACCATCCCCGAGGACTTTCCCCTGCCGGACGACTTCACCCGCCAGCATTTCCCCGGCGGCCTGTACGCCGTGCTGACCATCAAGTTCGGCGACTTCCATCACTGGTGGACGCTGAACCAGTGGGTGGAGAAAAGTGAGGAGTTCGACATCGACTGGCGGGGCGACGAAAACACCATGGGTGGCTGCCTGGAGGAGCACCTGAACTGGGTGCGCTCCGCCCACCTGGGCATGCCCGGCGACGGCTCCGAAGGCCAGATCGACCTGATGTTCCCCATCAAGCGCAAAGAAAGCTGATTTTTGCCCCGGAAGCACTGCCTTCCGGGGCATTTTCGTTGTTTTTCGCTGTGTTTATCTCATGCGCTTTGGTGATTCCGTCACAAATTCTCCCGTGCAACACAGCCGCTTTTCCGGGATTTTCGACAAGATGCAGCGAAATCAGCGAAAACGTTCTATCAAGGTCTTGTAAAATCGACGTAAATTCTTTATCATAGAAGGGTAGGTTTTTTTGATTTTCTGGCATACCACTCTACGCTGATATGGAGAAATGACAATGAACACAGTCCTTATGATCATCAAACTCCTGGGCGGCCTGGCCATGTTCCTTTATGGCATGGAGATCATGTCCGACGGCCTGAAGCAAGGCTCCGGCGAGGCCCTGAAAAAGTTCCTGGGCAAATTGACCCAGAACGCGCTCATGGGCGTTCTCACCGGCACCCTGGTCACCGCCATTATCCAGAGCTCCACCGCCACCATCGTGCTGACGGTGGGTCTGATCGGTGCGGGCATCCTGAATCTGCGCCAGGCGGTGAGTATCGTGCTGGGTGCCAACATCGGCACCACCGTCACCGCGCAGATCATTCGCCTGATGGACCTGGAAACCTCCAGCGGCAGTCTGCTCACCTTCTTCAAGCCTGATACGCTGGCCCCCATCGCGCTGATCATTGGCATCATCCTGATCATGTTCATCAAGCGCAGCAGCACCAAGAACGGCGGCATGATCGCCATGGGCTTCGGCGTGCTGTTCACCGGCCTTTTGTCCATGACCGACGCCGTGGAGCCCCTGGCTGAATCGAAGGCCTTTGCTGATGCCCTGGCTTACTTTTCCGATATGCCCTTCCTGGGCATCGTCACCGGCCTGGTGCTGACGGTGATCGTGCAGTCTTCCTCCGCCATGGTGGGTATCCTGCAGGCCCTGTCCTCCACCGGCGTGATGACCTTCAACCTGGTGTATCCCATCATTATGGGCATTAACCTGGGCACCTGCGTCACCACCGCCATGGTGTGCTCCATCGGCACCGGCAAGGATGCCAAGCGCACCGGCATCGTGCACATTGTGTTCAATACCATCGGCACTGTGCTGTTTATGATCGCCATGACCATCATGCAGAAATCGGATGCCCTGCCCACCCTGTGGAGCAGCATTGTGGACAGCGGTGCCATCGCCGATTTCCAGACCCTGTTCAACCTGGTCACCGCCATCGTGCTGCTGCCCTTCACCGGCCTTTTGATGAAGCTGGCCTGCACCATCGTCAAGGACGATCCTGCCAAGGAGAACAAGTATCCCGAGCTCAACGGCCTGGACAAGAAGCTGATGATCTCCCCTGCCCTGGCCCTGTCCGAAGCTGCCCACTGCGTTTCCGTGATGGCCAAGGCCGCCAAGGAAAACGTGGATCTGGGTCTGGCCCAGTTCAAGCAGTACGATGCGCTGCGCTCCGATGACATCAACGCCACCGAAGATCAGCTGGACCGCTTTGCCGATACCGCCGACAACTACCTGATCGAGCTGTCCCGCTCCATCGAAAACGAGCGCGACAAGCACCAGCTGAACATGCTCATGCAGTGCATCCCCAACATCGAGCGCGTGGGCGACTACGCCACCAACTTCGATGAGATGGCTAACAGCATGGCCGACAGCAAGCTCTCCTTCTCCGACTCCGCCCAGAAGGAGCTGGACGTGCTGGCCGATGCCATCCAGGAAATTCTGCGCCTCACCGTGGACGCCATGGAGCGCGACAGCGATTCCACCGCCTGCCGCATCGAGCCCCTGGAAGAGGTCATCGACGATATGGTTCTCCTGCTGAAGGATCGCCACACCGCCCGCCTGTGCGCCGGCACCTGCTCCATCAATTCCGGCCTGGTGTTCATGGAGGCCCTCACCTACCTGGAGCGCGCTGCCGACCAGTGCTCCTCCATCGCCATGCTGATCCTCTCCAAGAACAACGAAGCCATCCTCAACAACCATCACCAGTATCTGCAAATGCTGCACACCTCCGGCAACCAGTCCTACCTGGCCGAGCAGGAGAACCGCCGCCAGCAGTACCTGGTTCCTCTCCAGAACATTCAGTAACCAGAGGCTCTGCCTCTGGACTCCGGGAGGGGCTCTGCCCCTCCACCCCGCTTAAGGGCTCTGCCCTTAAGAATCCCGCGAAGGGCTTTCAGCCCTTTCGAAACCCATCCTGCAGTTATTATGCAGGGTGGGTTTTCTGTTGGGGTCACGGCGCGAATACGGTCGCGCCGCGACGCAGTACAAGCGGCGTCTTGGCTCCCCTTGGGGGGAGCTGTGCCGTAGGCGACTGAGAGGGAACGCCTCCCTTGTGTAAAGGGAGGTGGCAGCCGCTTGCGGCTGACGGAGGGATTGCCTGCTGCATCCCTCATCTTGCCGCTTAAATCAGGTGTCCGAGTGGTCTGTGTTTGTCCGCACCTTTTTCTCACACAAATTGCCAAACAATGCAGAATTGTAGTATAATGAACATTGCGCGTTATTACGACATGCAAAGGAGAACCCTATGATTTTCGGCAAGCATATTAACCGGTATTATCTCAGGTATGCACCGTGGCTGCTGCTGGGCCTTATCACCCTGGCGGCGGTGGACTATCTGCAATTGGTGATCCCCAATCTGTACCAGATGGTCATCAACGGCGTCAACACGGGTTATATCAACGTGGACGGCGTGCAGGTAGCCTTCGATATGGACTTCCTGCTGGACCGCATCTGCCTGCCCATGATCGGCATTATTGTCGCGCTGGCCTTTGGGCGGTTTTTGTGGCGCATCTGCATCTTTGGTTCCGCCATCAAGGTGGAAACCGACCTGCGCAACCGCATGTTCAGCCACGCCAAGGACCTTTCCCGGCAGTATTACCAGGTGAACAAGGTCGGCAACCTGATGAGCCTTTTCACCAACGACCTGGAAACCGTGCAGGATTGCTACGGCGGCGGCTTCCTGATGTTCTTCGATGCCTTGCTCCAGGGCAGCATGGCCATCACCAAAATGTGGGTTATGAATCCGCTGATGACCGTTCTCGCGCTGATCCCCATGCTGCTTCTGCTGGGCGTGAGCGCCCTGATCGGCCGCTACATGATGAAGAAGTGGGATATCCGCCAGCAGGCATTCTCCAGCCTGAGCGACTTCAGCCAGGAGAGCTTCTCCGGCATCGCGGTGATCAAGGCCTTCGTGAAGGAGGGCAAGGAGCTGTGGGCCTTCAAGAAGCTGAACCGGGAGAACGAAGACGCCAACGTGGAGTTCACCCGGGCCTCCGTTCTGCTGCGCGTGCTGGTGACGCTGTTTGTGGAATCCGTGATCTGTGTCATTCTGGGCTACGGCGGCTATCTGGTGCATGAGGGCGTGTTCAACGCTGGCCAGCTGATGGAGTTCATCGGCTACTTCAACGCCACCGTGTGGCCCATCATGGCCGTTTCCGAGCTGATCGACATGCGCAGCCGCGGCAAGGCCTCCCTCAAGCGCATCAGCGAACTGCTGGACGCCAAGCAGGACGTGGTTGATCGCGCCGATGTGCGTCCGCTTCGCAACGTGAAGGGCGATATTGAGTTCCGCCACCTCACCTTCCGCTATCCCGAGGGTGAGTATGACGCCCTGAAGGATGTATCCTTCACCATTGCTGCCGGTGAAAACGTGGGCCTGGTGGGCAAGACCGGCTCCGGCAAAACCACCCTGGTGGATCTGATCCTCCGCACCTACAACGTTCCTGACGGCACCATCTTCATCGACGGGCATGATGTGAACAGCGTGCCCATCCACGACGTGCGCGAAGCCTCGGCCTATGTGCCCCAGGACAACTTCCTGTTCAGCGATACCATCGCCCGGAACATCGCCTTCTCCTGCGATGAAATGGACGATGATGCCGTGCGCGAGGCCGCTGTGCTGTCCGACGTGGACGGCAACATTCAGGAGTTTGCTGACCAATACCAGACCATCCTGGGCGAGCGCGGCGTGACCGTCTCCGGCGGCCAGAAGCAGCGAATTTCCATCGCCCGCGCCCTGATGAAAAACGCCCCCATCCTTATCCTGGACGACTCCGTTTCCGCCGTGGATACCAAAACGGAGCGCACCATCCTGGGCAACCTGCGCAAGACTCGTGCAGGCCGCACCACCATCCTCATCGCCCACCGCATTTCCACCATCGAGCAGATGGACAAGGTCATCTTTATTGATGACGGCCGCATCATGGCGGTGGGTGCCCACAACGACCTGTACAACACCTGCGAGGACTACCGCCGCATGGTAGACCTGCAAAAGCTGGAAGAGGAAGGAGGCGAGCATCACAATGCGTGAGTATCTCCCGCTTTTGATCGTGGGGGCCATCATCGGCACCTTCTCCATCGTCTTCGTGGTCGCCTACCTGCTGATGAAAAACAAAAAAGAGGCCGTGGGTTTCGACCGCCACATGCCCGACGGCGAGATCATGCAGCGCCTTCTGAAATACGCCACGCCTTTCTGGAAGCAGTTTCTGCTGGTGCTGGTGCTGATGATCATTTCCATCGCCTACGATATCATTTCCCCCATGATCATCGGCAACATTGAGGAGCTGGTGAAGGCTGATTTCGACCTGCCCCTGCTCTACAAAATGGTGGTGGGCTACATCCTGCTGCTGCTCGTTTCCATGGGCAGCACCTACCTCCAGGCCATGATCCTGCAAAAGACCGGCCAAAAGATCCTCTCCGCCCTGCGCCTTGACCTGTTTACCCACATTGAGAGCCTCTCCCACGAGCAGCTGAACCAGATCCCCGTGGGCAAACTGGTGACCCGCGTCACCAACGACACCAACGCCATTTCCATGATGTTCACCAACATCCTGGTCACCATGGTGAAAAACGTGTTCGTCATTGTGGGCGTGCTGGGGGCCATGCTGCTGCTCAACTACATGCTCACGCTGATGGTGTTGTGCTTCGTGCCCTTCGTGATCCTCTTCACGGTGATCTTCCGCAAGTTCTCCCGCGCAGTTTACCGCAAGGTGAAGGACGGCACCACCGACATCAACACCTACCTGAGCGAGAACCTTTCCGGCATCAAGATCACCCAGATCTTCAACCGGGAAGGGGCCAAGATGAACGAGTTTCTGGAAAAGAGCAACCGCCTCAAGAAGGCCAAGCAGAACCAGATCCTGGTGTTCGGCATTTTCCGGCCCATGGTGTATGTGCTCTACATTTCTTCGGTGCTGTGCCTGCTTTACCTGGGCTCCAAGGGCGTGATCCAGAACACCACCTTCATGGGCCAGGCCATCACCTCCGGCACCATCGTGACCTTCTACATGTATGTGTCGAAGTTCTTCAACCCCATCCAGACCCTGGCCGAGCAGTTCAACATGCTGCAATCCGCCTTCGCCTCTGCCGAGAAGATTTTCACCGTGTTCGACATGGTACCCGAAGTGGTGGACGAGCCCGACGCCATCGAGCTGGATCACATCCGGGGCGAGATCGAGTTCCGCAACGTGTGGTTCTGCTACAAGCCCGGCGAGTGGGTGCTGCAGGATGTATCCTTCCACGTGATGCCCAAGCAGACCGTAGCCTTCGTGGGCTCCACCGGCTCGGGCAAGAGCACCATCCTGTCCCTCATCTGCCGCAATTACGATATTCAGCAGGGGCAAATCCTCATCGACGGCATCGACATCCGCAAGATCAAGATTTCCTCCCTGCGCCGCCACTTCGGCCAGATGCTGCAGGACGTGTTCCTCTTCTCCGGCACCATCCGTTCCAACATCGTTCTGCGGGAAGAGAGCTTTACCGACGAGGAGATCTGGAACGCCTGCAAGTATGTGAACGCCGATTCCTTCATCAACAAGCTGGACGGCGGCCTGGACGAGGTCGTCCGCGAGCGCGGCAACAACTTCTCCGCCGGTCAGCGGCAACTGCTGTCCTTCGCCCGCACCATCATCCACAAGCCTGCCGTGATGATCCTGGACGAGGCCACCGCCAACATCGACACCGAGACCGAGCTGCTCATCCAGGATTCCCTGGAGAAGATGAAGAACATCGGCACCATGCTGGTGGTCGCCCACCGCCTGTCCACCATCCAGCATGCCGACAACATCATCCTGCTCTCCCACGGCAAGATCCTCGAGCAGGGCACCCACCAGGAGTTGTTGCACAACAAGGGTGCGTACCACCATTTATATACTTTGCAATATAACAAACAGCAACTGGTCAGGGCTCTGCCCTGACAACCCGCCAGGGCTCTGCCCTGGACCCGCTTAAGGGTCTTCGACCCTTAAGAATCCCGTTCGGGGATGGCATACAAGTTGGTTTTCTTGCTGGGGTCACGGCGCGAATACGGTCGCGCCGCGACGCGAGAGAGTTACAAAAAAATGGACGGCCCGTGAGGGTCGTCCATTTTTTTATTGGTATTGCCAGTTGCTTAGGGTGAAGGTGATGGTGATGGTTCGGGGCTTGGGGTTGTTGACGAAGGTAATTACCTTGTCAGGGCTAGCGGTTACGTCGGGGGTGATGGAGCCGTCCCAGGCGTTGATGGGATCGTTGGTGTCCAGCTTGCCGCTGGATTTCAGGGCGGATTTGGGGGCGTGCTCGGTGATGGTCAGAGGCACGCCGTCCAGCAGGATCTCATCGTAGTGGATGTCGCAGGAAGCCAACACCTTGGTATTGCCGTCCACGTCGTAGATATAGATGGCACCGGTGCCGTTCAAGCTCAGCACACCGGCGGCCTTGGCCTCCTTGGTGGAGTCGTTGATGGCGTCATAGGTCAGGGTGTAGGTGCCGTCGCCGGAGACCGCGATGGTGGGGCTGGTTTCGTTCATGTAGTAGTTGTGGGCAGCGTCGTTATAGTAGACGCCGATGCCCAGGTTCAAGGGGGTAGCTTCGGCCTGGGCGGGTGCTTCCGCTGCGCCGCCGTTGCCCACGGTGATGGTCAGGCTCTGGGTGCAGCCGCTGGCGGAAACAGCCTTTACCTCGGCCACGCCGTCGGCCACAGCCACCAGCTTGCCCAGGCTGTTCACCGTCACCACGCTGGCATCGCTGGAAACGAAGTAGATGCTGTCGGTGTGATCCGCCGGAGCAACCGTCACAGCCAAGTCAGCTGTTTCGCCCACGGCCAGGCTGGTCTTGGCCAGGCCGAAGGTGATGCTGCTCACGGGCTTCTCCGTTTCAGCCTTGCCCACCACCACCACGATGCTGTCCTGCACGCTGCCGTTGGCGGAGCGCACCGTTACCTGGGCAGAGCCCTGGGCTTTGCCGTGGAGCACGCCGTCCTTGCTGACGGTCACCACATCCGGGTTGGAGGTGGCGTACAGCAGGGTGTCCTGGGCGTCCGCAGGCTCTGCGGTGGCCGTGAGAGAAGCATAGGTGCCGCTTGCCAGATTCATCATGGGGGCGGCGATATCCACCTTGGTAAAGGCTTCCGTGGCCGGAGCGGTGTTGCCCTTGCTGTGCTCGATCTTCACGATATTGCGGCGCAGGTTGCCGGAAACGGGATTGTAATAGCCCCGAAGAATGCCCTTGATGATATCCGGATACAGCTGCTTTCCGGTACCGCGGTCGAACAGGGAGAAGGTGTAGTCCGGGTCCTGGGCCGGGTCATACCAGCCGATATCCCAGCACACGGGTACGATGCCATTCAGCTGGCACATGCGGTTCATGGCCTCGTAGTAGTACACGCGGTTGCCGATGTTATTCTTGTTCACCGCGCCGTACTCGCCCAGCACCACCGGCACGCCCTTGTCCACAAAGGTGGCCTTGAGCTTTTCCATCAGCTTGCTCAGGTTCAGGGCCTTTTCCTGGTTCCACAGGGTGGCGTTCATGTTGGCCTGGATGCCAAAGGAATAGTCATAATCGTGCACCGACAGCATGATGTGCCCCGCCGGGTCACTGGGCAGGGTGAAGGCATACTTCTCGTTCAGCACGTTCTGGATATTGGTGTAGCGGGGCACCACGCTCAGCCAGCGTTTGGCATTGTTGCCGCCGGTGGCGCGCACCGTATCCACGAAGAGCTGGTTCAGCATCTCAATGGTGCGGAAATCCTTCTGGTAGCCTGCCTCCGAGGGATCGTCGCCGCAGACCTCGTTCATGGCCTCGAAGATCACATGCTCGTCATAATCCCGGAAGGTTTCGGCGATCTGCTGCCACACGGCGGCAAACTTGCGCTTCACTTCCTCCAGCTGCTCGCCCTCGTAGGCGATGCGCAGCCAGCCGGTCTGCTCCGCGCCGTCGTGATGCAGGTTGATGATCACATACATATCCTGCCGCACGGCGTAATCGGCAATGTCCTGCACACGAGAGAGCCAGGCCTCGTCGATCTTGTAGCCGTTGCTATCGTCGATCATGGTGCCCCAGGTCACCGGCAGGCGCATGGTGGAAAAGCCTGCATCATGCACGGCGTCCACCAGCTTTTGCGTGGTGATGGTGGGTTGCCACACGGTTTCCCCGGGGGTAAAGCCGCTGTGGCCGTCCATGGTGTTGCCCAGGTTCCAGCCAGTGCCCATATCGCGGGTGATCTCCTCCGCCGTCAGGTCGCGGAAGGGCATGGCGTAACCACCTTCCTCCGCCACCGCCGCCAGGGGCAAAAGGCACAGGGCCAGCAGCAGCGCAAACAGTTTTTTCATAACGCAGCCTCCTAAAAAGGGGAAGAGCCCTGCGACCCTTCCCCATGGTTACGATGATTTTACTTGGCCAGAGCTTCCTGCTCCTGCTGCAGCTGCCACTTGGTGGCTGCTTCGCCGCGGGACCATTCGATGCACTCGTCGTAGCCGTAGCTGTTGCACTGGCTGCGCATGTTGCGGATGTGCATGTCGAACTCGCCGTCAGCCTTGGCGTAGATGGCGCGCCAGCTGTTGGTGGTGATGGCCTTGGTCACCTGGCCCCACTTCACTTCCAGGGTGTCGTCGCGCACGGACTCGGAATAGGGCAGGTCGGGCATCACGGTGTAGTTGTTCACCTTCTCGAAGTAGGGATCAACCAGGGACACGCCGGACCAGTTGCGCCAGTCTTCCTGGATGGCATAGCTGGCAGCAGCCTGCTCGGAAACCCAGGTATCCTTGTTGAAGGCCTCGCCCAGCTTGGAATCGGGAGCCAGCATGTCGCGGGCCAGGGTGGTGTTGTTGATCTGCAGGCAGCCGTCGTTGAAGTTGCCGGACAGGGTGTAGCTCTTGCTAGTGTAGGGGGACACCCACTCCACGCCGTTCAGGTCGTGCTTGGAGTCCATGTTGCAGGTCTTGCCCAGCTCGGTGAAGTACAGGCCGCCGTCCTCGTTGTAATCCCACATCAGACCACGGGGGCCGTACCACATGGTCATGGAGCCTTCGGGGGTAGCCAGGAAGTCCATGATGGCCAGGCACAGCTCGGGATACTCAGTGTCAGCACCAACGGTCCACACGCGGTTGCCGCCGATGTTGCTGAGGCCGTACACGATGGGGCAAGCCGCATCGGGCACGCGTGCATACATCATCTTGCCGTCGTTCAGGTGAGCCTCGGTGTTGTACAGCATGGAGGAAGCATAGTTGAAGATGCCCCAGAACACGCCGCCGTTCTTGACCTTCTGCGCCATTTCGTCATAGGTCTGGGTCATGGAGTTGGGGTCCAGCAGGCCAGCGCGATACAGCTTGTTGAAGAACTTCAGCATCTCGATGTAGGGGCTGTCGCCGGCCACAGCGGGATCATCCTCAGCCAGGCAGTCGATGTAGTTGCCGGTCTTGGGATCATAGTGGCCCAGGCCCAGCTCGTCATAGCCGTAGTAGGCGGTGCCCAGGGCCTTGACGTACATCACCATGTTGCCGTCCCAGTCAGGCCACAGGGAGGCAGCGTAGGTTTCGTTGCCCAGCTCGTCCTTGGGGCAGATTTCCTTCATCTTGACGAACACGTCGTACAGGTCGTTCAGATCCTTGATCTCGGGATAGCCCAGCTCCTTGTACAGGTCCCAGCGCAGATCCCAGGAGTACATGAAGGACTTGTGGGAGCCTTCCTGCAGAGCCACGTCCATGCCGATGCCGTACACCTTGTCGGTGCCGGAGATGGCGCGGTTGGAGGACAGGGCAGCACCGTAGTTCTCGAAGATGTAGGGCGCATAGACGGGGCCCAGGTCATCCTCTTCCCAGTCCAGCAGCAGGCCCTTGTCGATGGCGTTCTTGTAGTCAGCACCGTTGGCGCCCCAGATCACCAGGTCGCCCAGGTTGCCGGAAGCCACGCGGGTCTCGTAGGTGCCGTCCATATCGGGGATGATGTTGATCTCCACGTTGAACAGGTCCTTGAGCAGAGCTGCACTCCAGCCGGTCTGGATGCCGGAATAGTTGGCCAGCTGGCTGTAAGCGGTCAGGGTGATGGTTTCATCCTCGAGGGGATAGAACTCATACAGGTCGCTGGTGACCTTGTAGTAGGGCACATCTTCCGCCAGGGCAGAGGCGCAGCCCAGCAGCATCGACAGTGCCAGCACGAGGGACAGGAACTTCTTCATGATGATTTCTCCTTTCAATTATCTATATCGCCGTGTCAGGGCTCTGCCCTGACAACCTGCTTAAGGGATTGCATCCCTTAAGAATCCTTGCGTCAGGGCTCCGCCCTGACAACCCGCTCAAGGGATTTCATCCCTTGAGAATCCCTTTCGGGCTACCCCTGCTTGACACCTGCCATGCAGGGGTCCCGCCGCGCAACGGGCGCGACGCGACGCATAACCGCGGCATCTCCGGGCCTGCGCTGTTGCTTTCCCCGCGTCGCGGCGCATCCTTCATGCGCCGTGACCCCCCCCACTCGAAGACCGCCTTCCCGGCCATCCCCGAATGGGATTCTTAAGGGTCGAAGACCCTTAAGCGGGAGTCCAGAGGGCAGCGCCCTCTGGTGGGGTCCAGGGGCAGAGCCCCTTTAGCCCTTGACGGCACCGAGCATGATGCCTTTGACGAAGTAGCGTTGCATGAAGGGGTAGACCAGAAGGATCGGGATGATGGTCACCATGGACACGGTGTACTTGATGACCTTGCTGGAGAGCATGTTCTGGGCAGCCTGGGTGCTGAGGCCGCCGGAGCCGGACACCAGGGCCGCCAGGTTGGAGGACTGGTTGAGGTACACGTACAGGCGGTGCTGCAGGGTGTACATGTCGGGGCGGTTGCTCATCAGCAGCAGGGAATCCTGGAAGGAGTTCCAGTTGCCCACGGCACCGAAAATGGCGATGGTGGCCAGGATCGGCACAGACAGGGGCAGGATGATCTTGGTGAACACGGTGGGGGTGTTGGCGCCGTCGATGACCGCGGATTCCTCCAGGGAGGCCGGGATGGACTCGATGTAGGTCTTTACCAGAATGATGTTATAGGGTGCGATCATGCCCGGCAGGATATAGGCCAGGAAGTTGTCCGTCAGGCCCAGCATCAGCATGTTCATGTACCAGGGGATCAGGCCCGCATTGAAGTACATGGTGATGACCAGCGCGCGGTACCACAGGGAACGCTTCCACATCTTCTGCTTGGTGACCAGATAGCCAGCCCAGGCGGAAACGATCACCATCAGCGCAGTACCGATAATGGTGCGCGCCACCGTTACGATGACGGAGGAGCCCAGGTCGGCCACGTCCTTCAGGGCGATGTAGTTATTGAAGTGGATGCCCGTGGGGAAGAAGTTCACCAGGCCGGAAACCACCTTCTCGTTATCGGAGATGGTGTTGATGAACAGGTAGTAGAACGGGAACACGCACAGGAGCGTGAACAGGCCGAAGAACAGGTATACGCAGGTATCAAAGACGATATCGCTCGGCTTGCGGGCGATGTGATTGCGGACTTTCTTGCTCATTTCACTCGCCCTCCCTTAAATGATGCTCTCGCCGCGGATGGCCTTCGAAATGCCGTTGGCACCGAAGAGCAGCGTCACGCCGATCAGGGACTTGAACACGCCCACCACCGTGGAGATGGGGATCAGGCCCTGCTTGATACCGATGTTGTACACATACAGGTCCAGCACTTCGATCACGTCCTTGTTCAGGGCGTTTTCAAACACCAGATACTGATCCATACCGTTGGACAGGATGCCCGCGATGGACATCAGCAGCATCACGCAATAGGTGGGCACCAGGCCGGGAATGGTGATGTGCCAGATGCACTGGTAGCGGTTGGCGCCGTCCACCTTGGCGGCCTCGTAGAGCTGCTGGTCGATACCGGCAATGCCCGCGATGTACACGATGGCACTCCAGCCCAGGCCCTTCCAGGTGCCCCACAGGAGCATTTTGATCCAGGTGCCGTCGGGGTTGGCCAGGTAGTCGGTATTCGCGCCGGTGATCTGCATCACGTTGCGCAGGAAGCTGTTGATGAAACCGTCGGTGGAGAAGATGGCAAAGGCGATGGCGTACACCAGCACCCAGGAGATGAAGTTGGGGATGGTGGTCAGCGTTTGCACAATGCGCTGGAACTTGGTGGAGCGCACCTCCGCCAGCAGCACGGCAAAGGCAATGGGGAACCAGCTGGTGATAATGCCCAGGCCGGACATGATCAGCGTGTTCCGCAGAACGCGCACCAGGTCGTTGCGGGTGGCGGCGTTCTCAAACAGGTAGGTGAACCACTTCAGGCCCACGAACTTGTCGGCCGTCAACGCATCGCCAATCTTGTAATCAAAGAAGGCGAAACGCCAGCCGTAGATGGGCAGATAGCAGAACACAAAGGCCAGCAGAAGCACGGGCAGCATCATCAGGAAAAGACGGTACTTTTCTTCCATTTCCATCTTCTCCTCCACCTGCTTGGGCAGGCGGAGCCACACGATGATGGAGGTGATGAAGATCAGCGCAGCCACCACGGCGAAAATGTAGATGCCGTTGGGGAAGTTGGGCTCGATCTTGTCAGCCTTTTCCAGGTTGATGAAGATGTTGTACACATGGTTGATAACCACCAGGCCGCCAGCCATCAGCACCGAGCCGACGGTGGGCATCACGATACCCACGCGCTTCATGCGGTTGTTGCCCAGGGACATGCAGCCGCCGATGGCGCACAGCACCACGCCCGCCAGGATCACCGCTGCACCGGCCATCAGCATGTGGAAGTGCTGGGGCAGCACCCACTCCATGCGCAGGGGGCGGCCCAGGCTGTTGGTCAGCGTGTCGTAGGAGATGGCGGTGGTGAACAGGGACGCGTTCTCGTTGATCTTCATGGAGATACGGCCCGGGTTGAACTGCGGCAGGAACACCATCAATCCCAGCAGAAGGATCAACACGCGGTTCAGGCGCAGGATATGGTTGGGCTTGTGGGCAGCGGTAAGGCGGTTGCCACGGACGGCTGTTGCTTGCATGCTGCTACCTCGCTTTCTGCTTCGTTTGGCCCCGTTTGCCAATTCAACTCTTTAACGTCCCGGAAGGGCGCTAAAGAGCAGAATCGGCCATGAGGCAAAATATATCCACGGCGCGCTCCCGCCCGAAGACGGGAGCGCGCCGGGAAAGGTTTACATTAGTCGGCCAGGCCGGACACGGTGAAGGAGATCACGATGGTCTCATTCGCGCCGGGCATGGTGTAGGCAACATCAGTGCCGACCTTGGAGTCATACTCGTCCACCAGGCAGATGCGGGCATAATCGCCGCTGGTGTTCACATAGGTCATGGACTGAGTGCGGCCCTCACCGAACTTCACGGTCACGTCGGAGATGGTGATGACGCCTTCCTTCACAGCCTTGGAAGGAATGTCGGTAGACACATTCAGCATACGGAAGAAGGTGTCGGGGCCAAAGCCCATCTCGCCGGTGGTCAGGGACACGCTGTAGGTGCCGTTGCCGGTCACAGCAGCATCCACATAGGTGCCGCCGTAGTTCACGGCCACGTCGCCGTCCCAGCCAGTCATCTGGCCGAACCACTTGCCGTCTTCAACGTCCTTGCCGTAGGAAGCATCGTCCCAGGTGTTGCGGAAGATGTAGTTCTCGGTCTGGAAGCCGAAGTAGGCGTTGTAATCAGCAGCGATAGCAGCAGCCTTCTCGTCCTCGGTCATGGGAGCAACGCCTTCTTCCACAGCGGGCTCACCGTAGATGTACTCGAAGGTGATCTCGATGGAGGAAACCTCAGCCAGAGCGTCCTTGCTCACAACGATGGGAGCAGCACCCTCCAGGTTGCCGTCAGCGCGGCGGGCGTCGGCGGGCAGGTCGGAAACCCACTCGTTCATGATGTTGGCACGGGTCTCGATCTTGTCGTCGGAAGAGGTGTAGGCCTTGCCCAGCTCGATGGCAGCGCCGTTGACCTTGATTTCCTTCACGTCGATGAAGTAGCCGGGGAAGGTCTTTTCACCGGTCTTGATGCCCAGGGCGACGAAAGCCACGCCAGCAGCGGGAGTTTCGAATTCCAGGCCAACGGTGTAGGTGCCGGGGCCGTCAACGGTCACGTTGGTGGCCTTCACGCCGGCATACTCGTTGCCGTCCAGCCAGTACTGCATGGTCCAGGCGGAATCAGCATACATGATGTAGGCGGTATCGGTGATGGGCACCAGGGTGAAGTCGATCTCGTAGGTCTTCACTTCTTCGAACGCAGCGCGGTCAACGATCTGGGCGGAAGCACCTTCCACAGAGCCGTCGAAGGAACGGACGGTGGCGTCGTTCTCGGGCACAGCGGGAACCCACTCGTTCCACACGTTCATACGGGTTTCCACCTGGTCGTCAGAGGAGGTGTAGCCCTTGGTGAAGGCAACGGACTCGCCGTTGATGCGGATGTCGTTGATCTTCAGCATCATGCCGGGGAAGGTGTTCTCGCCCTTCTTGATGCCCAGAGCGGTGAAGGCCACGCCGGCAGCCTTGCCATACTCGGTGGTGGTGAAGTCCAGGCCGACGGTGTAGTCGCCAGGGCCGGTGATGGTAGCATTGGTCACGGTCACGCCGCCGTAATCATTGCCGTCCAGCCAGTACTGACGCTCCCAGGTGGCATCCGCGAACATGATGTAAGCGGTGTCCTGGCCGTACTTCATCAGGTCAAAGTCGATCTCGATGCTCTTCACAGCAGCGAAAGCCTCTTTGTCCACAATGATCCAGTTGGCGTCATCCACATAGCCGTCGAAGGAACGGGCGTCGGCGGGCAGGTCGGAAACCCACTCGTTGTAGATGTTCATGCGGGTTTCCACCTGGTCGTCAGAAGAGGTGTAGCCCTTGTCCACTTCAATGGCCTCGCCATTGACGCGGATCTCGTTGATCTTCAGATAGTGGTTGGGGAAAACCTTCTCGCCGTCCTTCAGGCCCAGCGCAGCAAAGGCAACGCCAGCGGACTCGGCTTCGAATTCCAGGCCAACGGTGTAGCTGCCGGTTTCGGTCACGTCCACGGTGGTGGCCTTCACGCCAGCATACTCGTTGCCGTCGTGCCAGTACTGGGCAGACCAGTCGGCATTGGCATACATGATATAAGCGGTAGCGGCGGCAGCTTCCTCAGCAGGAGCCTCGGCGGCTTCCTCAGCGGGAGCTTCCTGGTTGTTGTACTCGCGCAGCTGAGCCAGCAGCGCAGCCAGGTCGGTGGTTTCCTCAGCCACCGCGCTGCTGAACATGGTGAACACCATCATGGCGGCCAGCAGCAAGGAAAAAATCTTCCTCATGGTATGTTCCTCCTTTTTTTATCGATCATCACTGCTTGTCTGCAGTGCTGATTACACTTCGGCCAAAGGGCTCTGCCCTTTGGAAACCCGCCAGGGCTTCCAGCCCTGGACCCGGGCAAAGGGTCTTCGACCCTCTGCACTCCCCTTTCGCGTTCCGCTTGTTCCATTTTCACACGTTTCACGCGTGTTACTTTTGGTGCGTAAACGTTTTAGTTGCCGGTATTTACATAATATACGAGTTAATTCATCTTGTCAAGTTAATTTTGGTTCGTAAACAGCAATTTTTGCTCATCAAAAGACCAGCTGACCGGGCTTGTAGCCGTCGGGGAGTTCTTCCTCCTTGACGAAATGGATATTTTCGTCATAAAGGGTGGGCAAAAAAGCCCAGTACGGGATCACATCAAACTCGCATCCGTAGCTGCTCTGGCCGAACCAGCCGCCCTCCTTGCCCTTCAGGTTCAGATCGCGGGCAAACTTGGTGCGGTTGCAGCAGTCGTGGACGGCGATGGGCCAGTTTTCCTCCACGGCTTGCTTCATAAAACGCAGGGTCAAGTCGCGGCTCCACACGGGCGAAAGATATCCCAGCCGGGTCATGTACATGGGTTCGCCCTCATAATTGGCGATGTTGTTGGGGTTCAGGTGCAGCTCGGCGCAGTTGATGAAATCCAGCCCCGTGGCCAGGATGCGCTCCTTCTTCTGCTGGAACTTCTCAAAGAAGTCCGGGGTCATGGGGGTTTCGATGCCCACCTTCTTGATGAACCGCTTCGCCAGGGCAATATTGTCGATCACCTTGTCCGCACAATTTGTCCCGCCCAGGTTGAAGCGCAGCTCGTCCAGCCCGGCTTCCGCCAGGGCGCGAAGGTTCTCTTCGGTGCAGAGGGTGCCGTTGGTGTACATATGCTGATGGATGCCCGCCTCATGGAACTTGCGGATCACGCCGTAGTACTTCTCGATCTCCATGAAGGGCTCCAGATACACATAGGAAATGCCGGTGGGCTTGGTGTGGATGCTCAGCAGAAGGTCCAGGTCATCCTCGTAGAACTTCGTTCCGCCGATCTCCCACAGCCCGTCGCCGATGGGGGGCTGGCAGTCCAGCTCGCCGTAGTTATAGCAGAAGCGGCACTCAATGTTGCACTTGTTGGTCTTGCGGATGGCACTCAGCCCCGTGCCCAACAGGCAGGAACGGCAGCCGCCGGGGAATTTCTCGTCATCGCCCACATAATAGGTACGGCCCTTGAGGCTCTTCAGGCCGGGGATCGCCTGCTTCATTTCCTCCCGGCGGTGCTCCACAGCACGCTCGATCTGCGCCAGCACCGCATAGGCGATCTCCTGCTGGCGGGGCATCAGGCCTTCATCCTCGGGCAGTGCAGCAAAAAACTCGAACCAAGCCAGGGCGTCCTTCTTGGAAATGTACATCGGTTATTCCTCCCATCTTCTGTCCTTATATTAGCACAAGAGAGTTTTTCGCGCAACAGGTGACGGCTGGCCGCAGGTGTGTTATAATAGAAGCAACTTTTAACAGGAGGACGATCCACATGAACGTATCCGCCCGCCGCGCCTATGCGCTGCTGAAGGAGCTGGCCTATGAGCGCGTCAGCTGCTCCGCTGCTGAAAAACAGGCCGCCCAGCGTCTTCTGGCCGAGGCCCAGTCCGCCGGTGCCCAGGCCCATATCGAAGAATTCACCGTACCCTGCGGCAAGGTACACCACGCCAAGCTGGTGGTGACCAAGCCCTATGTGAAGGAATACCAGGTCACCGGCTATGAGCGCGCTGCCTCCACCCCCGAGGGCGGTGTTGACCTCCCCTTCTATTACGCCGAGACCCTGCTGCCCGTGCATCTGGAAAATGTGAAGGGCAAGGCGGTGCTGATCAACGGCCGCCTGCGCCGCGCTGATTATGAAAAGCTGCAAAAGGCCGGTGCCGCCGCGATTTTGACCTTCTCCGGCTCCACCATCGACCGCATCAGCGAAACCGACTGCGATATCCGCAAGCTCCGCGAAACCATGACCGAGCCCTTCGGCTCCGCTGTGGCCCTGAACATGCGCGCTGCCGATGCCGCCGAGATCGTCCGCCGGGGCGCGACGGAGATGCACATCGAGCTCTCCGCCGAGAATTACGACGGCATCAGCCAGAACGTGTGCGCGGTGATTGAAGGCACGGAAAAGCCCGAGGAGATCATCTCCTTCGGTGCCCATTACGACAGCGTGTATTTCTCCACCGGCGTGTATGACAACATGTCCGGCAGCGTGATCATCATGGAGCTTTTGCGCTACTTTGCCGCCCATCCGCCCAAGCGCACCATGAAGTTCAACTGGTACGGCTCCGAGGAGCAGGGTCTGCTGGGCTCCAAGGCCTGGACCGCCGCCCACGAGGACGAATTGGCAAAGCATGTGCTGATGATCAACATCGACGTGGCCGCCGCCACCCTGGGCCAGAACATCGCCCCCGTGCTGGCCACCGAGGCCGCCGTGGGCTATGTGGACGCCCTGATGAAGGAGATCGGCGTGGCCTGCCAGGTGAAGCTGGACATCTACTCCAGCGACTGCGTCCCCTTTGCGGACAAGGGCGTGCCTGCCGTGAACCTGTGCCGCTTCGGCACCGCCGGCGCAGGGTACATCCACGACCGCCGCGACAACTTCAAGAGCAACTACCTGGACGAAAAGTCCCTGAACATCACCTTGCAGCAGGCCCTTCACCTGGCCCAGCGGGTGGACGGCGCGGCCTCCTTCCCCATTGAGAAGAAGATCGCCCCCGAAATCAAGGACAAGGTGGATGAATACCTGTTCCGAAAGGAGCCTAAAGCATGATCAACCAAGTGAAGCGCATCCTGGCCATCCTGGCCCTGATCAGCGCGGCGGTATTCGTGGGTGCGGTGATCATCCTCACCATCACCGGGCAGATGCAGGCCCAGTCCGGCTGGGTGTACGGCTCCATGAGCGTGTTCCTGGCCCTGGGGCTGACCTCGCTGCTGATCAACTGGCTGCAAAAGAAGGCCGCCGAGCGCAAGCAGGAGGACGGCCAGTGATCACCGGCCGCTTTGCCCCCACCCCCAGCGGCAGGCTGCACCTGGGCAATCTTTTGTGCGCCATGCTGGCGTATCTGTCCGCCCGCAGCCAGGGCGGCAGGTTCCTTTTGCGCATCGAGGATCTGGATGTTCCCCGGTGCCCCCGGCATCTTTCCCAGCAGTGCATCGACGATCTGCAGTGGCTGGGCTTCACCTGGGACGAGGAACCCCTGTGGCAGAGTCAGCGCAGCGATGTCTACCAGCGTTACCTGGATGAACTGCAAAAGCAGGGCCTGATCTACCCCTGCTTTTGCACCCGGGCGCAGCTGATGGCCAGCCAGGCTCCCAACCTGGGCGACACCCAGGTGGTGTACAACCGGGCCTGCGCAAACCTGTCCGATGAAGAAATTGCCCGGCTGGCCCAAAGCCGCTCCCCTGCCCTGCGCCTGCGGGTTCCGGATGCAGAGGTGTCCTTCACCGACGGGCTGTTCGGCCCCCAGCAGGAAAACCTGGCCCGGGACTGCGGCGACTTTATCCTCCGCCGCTCCGACGGGCTGTTCGGCTACCAGCTGGCTGTGGTGGTGGACGACGCCCTCTCCGGCGTGAATGAGGTGGTGCGCGGCCGGGACATTCTCTCCGCCACGCCCCGGCAAATCTTCCTATTAGATAAGCTGGATTTCCCTGTGCCGGAGTACGTGCACATCCCCCTGCTGATGGACAGCCAGGGTCGTCGCTTAGCCAAGCGGGACAAGGATCTTGACCTGTCCGCCCTCAGCCGCCGGTACACCCCGGCGGATATCCTGGGCATGCTGGCCTGTGCGGCAGGCGTTATTCCCGAAAACCGCCCCATGACCCTGGAGCAGCTGATCCCCCTGTTTGACTGGAACAATGTGAAGCGCGCAGATATCCGTCTGCCGGAAATGGAGGCCGCCCATGGCTGAACCCAAACCCTGCCGGTGCCTGCTGATGGCCAGCGGCCAGGAGGACATGGCCCGCCTGGTGGCCGAGTACATCGCCACCCTGCCGGAGGAAAACCGCGTGCCGGAGGAAGTATACCGCACCCGGCTGGTCCTGTGCGAAGGCTGCGAAGCCCTGAACAACGGCACCTGCGCCCGCTGCGGCTGCTATGTGGAAGCCCGGGCCGCCAAGCGCGGCCTGTCCTGCCCGGCGCTGCCAGCCAAGTGGACTGCGCAATGAAAAACGACCTGATCCCAATGGATCAGGTCGTCTTTTTTATACCTCGCCGCACTCCCGGATCACTTGCACGGCCACGCAGCCCGGGCCACCCTGGGTGATAAACGCAGGCGTCAGCGGAAAGATCTCCGCCTTCACCGCCGGGAACAGCTCCTGCATGGCCGCCTTGGCCTGGGCCGCCAGCTCGCTGGCCCCGGCATGCGCCACATACACCTTCCAGCCGCTGCCCACGCCGTGCTGGGTCAGCTCCTTGCCGATGTGTGTCAATGCCTGCTTAAAGCTGCGCTTCACACCGGACATCACCAGCTGGCGGTGGTCCTCCGAAAGCGTCAGCACCGGTGCCAGCTTGATGGTCTTGCCCACAAAGGACACCAGCGGCGACAGTCGGCCGCCCCGGCGCAGATAGTCAAAATCAGACGGTACCAGAAAGCTTTTTTCGCTCTGCATCAGCTTTTCGATCTTCACCTTGATCTCCTTCAGCCCCTGCCCCTTGGCCGCCAGCTTCACCGCCGTTTCCACCAGGTAGCGGTGGGGGCCGCACAGGGTACCGCTGTTGATCACGGTGATCTCCTTCTCCCGGCCGCAGTTTTCCGCCGCCATCACCGCCGTGGAATACGTGCCGGAAAGCCCGTCCGCCATGGCGATGTTCAGGATCTCCTCGCCCTCGTACTGCTGGTACACATCCAGCACATCGCCCATGGCAGGCTGGCTGGAACGGGGCATGTTGCCTTCGCCGATCAGGCGAATGAACTCATCCCCGGTGATCTCGTCCAGCTCGCGGTAGGTGCTACCTGCAATGGTCACCGCCAGGGGCGACACCGAAAAGCCGGCTTCCTCCGCCTGCTTGGGGGAATACATGGTGGATGTATCTGCAACGATGCGTACCATGATCGTTTTCTCCTTCCGTACCGTTAAAAAAGTCGCATGATTTTTTGCACCCTGCTATCGGTTATTCAAAAACCGATGCGGAGTTTATTTTAACCCATACATCTGGTTCTGTCAAGGATCATATTGCATAATGCTGCAAGCTATGCTACAATATTCCAAAATTCGTTCGCATAGGGAGGCAACTCTTATGGATTACCGTACCTATCTTCGTTATCATCCCGATGAAAATGGTAAGTTCGGCGAGTACGGCGGCGCGATCCTGCCCGACGAGCTCAAGGCCGCCTTTGCCGAGATCACCGACGCCTATCAGCACATCTGCCACAGTGCCCAGTTCATCAGCGAGCTGCGGCGCATCCGCCGGGATTTCCAGGGCCGTCCCACCCCGGTGTATCACTGCGAGCGGCTGTCCCGCATGGTGGGCGGCGCGCAGATCTACCTCAAGCGCGAGGACCTGAACCACACCGGTGCCCACAAGCTGAACCACTGCATGGGCGAAGGTCTGCTGGCCAAGTACATGGGCAAAAAGAAGCTCATTGCTGAAACCGGCGCAGGCCAGCACGGCGTGGCACTGGCCACCGCCGCCGCCTTCTTCGGCCTGGAATGCGAGATCCACATGGGCGAGGTGGACATTGCCAAGCAGGCCCCCAACGTGACCCGCATGAAGATCCTGGGTGCGAAGGTGGTGCCCGTCACCCACGGTCTGAAGACCCTGAAGGAAGCCGTGGACTCCGCCTTCGATGCCTACGCCCGCGATTACAAGGACGCCATCTACTGCATTGGCTCCGCCCTGGGACCCCATCCCTTCCCCCAGATGGTGCGCGACTTCCAGATGGTGGTGGGCAGCGAAATGCGCGAGCAGTTCAAGGAAATGACCGGTCTGGAGCCCGACGCCGTGTGCGCCTGCGTGGGCGGCGGCAGCAACTCCATCGGCACCTTCGTGCCCTTCCTGGATTCCACCTCCGAGCTGTACGGCATTGAGCCCCTGGGCCGCGGCGATAACCTGGGCGACCATGCCGCCTCCATGAAGCACGGCACCCCCGGCGTGATGCACGGCTTCAACAGCATCATGCTCAAGGACGAAAACGGCGAGCCCGCCCCGGTGTACTCCATCGCCTCCGGCCTGGACTACCCCTCCGTGGGCCCCGAGCATGCCTTCCTGCACGACTTGGGCCGCGTGAAGTACGAAACGGTTTCCGACGAGGAAGCTGTGGAAGCCTTCTTCGCCCTGAGCCGTTACGAGGGCATCATCCCCGCCCTGGAAAGCTCCCACGCCGTTGCCTTCGCCATGCGCAAAGCCAAGGAAATGAAGCGCGGCGCGATTCTGGCCACCCTGTCCGGCCGCGGCGACAAGGACGTGGATTACGTGGTGGAGCACTACGGCTACGGCGAACAGTTTATGAAGTAAGCCGGCGGTGCCTGCGCAGAAGGTATGGACTGATTTACAGCAACCATAGCCAACCACAAAACAGCAAGCCAAACAAGGCTTGCTGTTTTATTGCGGCTTGATGAAAACGGAGCAACCATTTTTGACAAAGAAAAAGGCCTGGACATTCATCCAGGTCTTTTTGTGCGGAGAAGGCGAGATTTGAACTCGCGCTGCGGTTACCCACACTACTCCCTTAGCAGGGGAGCCCCTTCGGCCTCTTGGGTACTTCTCCATGTCAAGTGAATATGAGCGACGCGCCGCTGTTTAAGGAAAGCTGGCGGAGAGAGAGGGATTCGAACCCCCGGTGTCTTGCGACATCACTGGTTTTCAAGACCAGCGCCTTCAACCGCTCGGCCATCTCTCCACAAGGAACCAGCTCGATTATTATAGCACAGCTCTCCTTGCGCGTCAAGCATGAAAATCACGAAGTTTTCCAGCTTGTTTTGAACCCGGTTCCTTTGCTATAATGGAATAACCAACCCCGGGAGGTGCTGCACATGTCCGATAACCGCATTGTTGCCAAAAATCAGGCAGACTGGGATGCCACGTCCGCTGCCTATCTGCGCTATAACCACGATGACAAGCTGATCCAGCGCATTGTGGATGATCCGTCCTTCGCCTTCAAGCGGGTGGCCTGGGAGCAATTGCAGCACCACTTCCCCGATTTAAGGGGCAAACGGGTGTGCGTCCCCTCCAGCGGCGACAACCATGCAGTGTTTGCCTTTGCCCTGATGGGGGCGCAGGTGACCTCCTGCGATATTTCCCGGCCACAGCTGGATGCCGCCGCCCGGGTGGCCGAACGGCTTCACCTGGACATCGACTTTGTCCAGGCCGACACCATGCGCCTGGACGGCCTGCTGGATGATCATTTCGACCTGGTGTACACCTCCAACGGCGTGCATGTGTGGCTCAACGATCTGCCCGGCATGTACCGCAACGTGCACCGCATTCTGAAAAGCGGCGGCGTGTACATCATGTGCGACGTGCACCCCTTCCAGAGGCCCTTCGGCGAGGGCTGCCAGGTGGTGAAACCTTACGACGCCACCGGCCCCTTTGAGGACGAAACCACCATCACCTTCACCTGGCGCGTGCAGGATATCCTCAACCCTATGGCCGATGCCGGGCTGCGCTTTATTCATATGGAAGAAATGCAGGACGAGAAGGATTACGTCCACCCCTTCTGGCTGCCGCTGGAGGAGCTGATCTACGGCGCGAAGGTGAATCCTGCCGAGGTGGACCGCCTCTACGACTGGCGCGAGAACCCGGCCATGGCCCTGCCTGCATGGCTGTGCGTGGTCTGCCGCAAATAAGAAAGGAGCCTGCGCGTGCATCTGTTTCTTACCTCCAGCCCCTGCGATGACAACGTGCCTGCCGGGGTGAAGCTGCCCTGCATTTTCAACGTGCGCAACCGCTTTGTGGACAATCTGCGCGCCTGCTTTACCCCTGGCTGCGCCGGAACGATCATCGCCGCCTCCCCTGCCGAGCATGACCTGAACGACGAAATGGCCCGCACCTTCGAGGGCTGCTTTGCCTACCACGGCATGAAGCTGGCCAGCCTGACTCTCATTGACGACCGCAACCCGGAGGCCCTGCCCCGCGCCATTGCGGACAGCCAGGTGGTGATCCTGGGCGGCGGTCATGTGCCCACGCAAAATGCCTGGCTGCATCAGCTTGGCGTCAAAGAGTTGCTCACCGGCTTCGACGGCCTGGTGATGGGCATCAGCGCAGGCAGCATGAACTGCGCCTCCACCGTGTATGCCCAGCCGGAAATGCCCGGCGAGAGCACCGATCCCGGCTACCGGCGGTTTATCCCCGGCCTGGGGCTGACGGAGATCAATGTGCTCCCCCACTACCAGGAAACCAAACATTTCGCCCTGGACGGCCAGCGGCTGTTTGAGGACATCACCTTTGCCGACAGCCATGGCCGGGTGTTCTACGCCATTCCCGACGGCAGTTATGTGTACGGCAACGCCATCTGGGGCGAGGCGTGGCGCATTGCGGACGGGAAGATCGAGCAGGTGGGGTGGGAAGGCACATGCTTCCAGCCATAAAATCCAAAGGAGCAATCACCATGTTTATTCCCGAATCCATCAGGGTGCATCTCCCTGATGAACAATTCAACCTTGACAGCATCGGCCGTTCAGAGGCCTCGGTTCTTCAGTTTTCGGACCGCATTTTGAAGATTCAGAAGGACTGCAATGTTTCCGCCAATGAGTATCATATGATGCGCTGGCTGCAGGGGAAACTGCCCGTGCCTGAAATCATTGCTGCCGACCATGTGGACGGCGTGCGGTATCTTCTCATGTCCCGGATACCCGGCAGATATTTGTGCGACGATACGTTTCTTTCGGATCAGCACCGCCTTGCCGAGCTATGTGCCGAAGGGCTTCAACGCCTCTGGGCCGTGGATATCACTGATTGCCCGACCAGGCGCACGCTGGACGAGAAATTCCGCGAGATCGAAGCAGGCCTGCGCGACGGCTGGATCACCGCAGAACAGGCCGATCAACCTGATACCTACGGCCCCAACGGTTTTTCTTCGCCGGCAGCCCTGTTCGACTGGCTGGTGGTGCACCGTCCGGAGGAAGACCTGGTTCTGAGCCACGGCGACTACTGCCTGCCGAATGTCTTTGCCGACGGCCAGGAACTCACAGGCTTCATAGATATCGGCCTTTCCGGCGTAGCAGACAAGTGGATTGATATTGAAAAAGGGCTTTGGAGCATGTGGGCCAACACGACCGGATTTTTCGGCGGCAAGCAGCGGCCTTTTGACAGGCAATTACTCTTCAACGCCCTGGGCATGCAGCCTGATGAAGACAAATTGCGCTATTACAGCCTGCTCGAAGAGCTGTGCTGACCATAAGAAAAAGCAGAGTTTTCGCTCTGCTTTTCTTCATTTTATCCGTAGTTTTTCCCACATCTCTGTCAAATCGCATTTTGCGCCAGGAAAAACAGGCCATTCTCCCGTTCCTCCCAGCCCATCGTTTTTCCTGCGCGGAATGATATGAATATGAAAGTGGGGCAGGCTCTGTCCCGCAGCTTCACCGCTGGCATTCATTAAATCAACGCCGTCATAGCCGCAGTTGTCCACCAGGTGGTTCGTCACCGTTTTCACTGCGCATATGGTATGCCTCAGCAGTTCAGCATCACAATCAAGAATGCTGCTGCAATGGAACTTAGGAATCACCAGCATATGCCCATCCACATCCTTGGCAATATCCATGAATGCCAGAGCGTATTCGTCATCATAGATTTTCAGGCAGGGCTGCTGGCCATTGGCCATCCTGCAAAAGATGCAGCTCTCCATGCTTTCTCCTCACTTCCCCGTGGAACCAAAGCCGCCGCTTCGCTCGCCGGTAACCTCCGCCTCATCGGCCAAACCGTAGGGCAGGAAGATCCCCTGGCAGAAGCGTTCGCCGGGGTGCAAGGTCACCTCATGGTCGCCGCCGTTCACCAGCATCACCAGAATATGCCCCTCGTTGTCCGCATAGACGTAGTCGCTGTCGATCACGCCCACGGTATTGGCCAGGCGGATGCCATGCTTGCGCCCCAAGGACGACCGGGGGCAGTTCAGCAGCACCCAGCCAGGCTCCATAAAACAGCGGATGCCCGTGGGGATCACCGCCGTGTCGCCGGGGCGCATGGTCACCTCCACCGGACACACAAAGTCATAGCCTGCGCTGCCGGTGGTGGCGCGGCAAGGCAGGGGCAGCTCCGCCAGGGGCAGCTTCACTGCGTAGGCCGCTGCGTCCTGCTGGTATTGCGCGTCGGATATCCTTGCAAATCGTGCGATGCTCATGCCTTCGCCTCCCGGAATGCGGTGTATGCGTCAGCCAGGCGGGCCAGCTCCTCCAAGGTCAGCTTTTCGCCGCGGATCTTCTCATCCAGGCCGGCCTGCACCATCAGGGCCACGGCTTCCTCCCGGCTCATGCGGAAGGTGGCGCACAGGTTATTGGTCATGGTCTTGCGGCGCAGGGCAAAGGCCGCGCCAGCCATCCGGAAGAAATCCTCCTCGCACTTCACCTGCACGGCAGGGGTTTCGCGCATAGGCAGCAGGATGAACGCGCTGTCCACTTTGGGCGGCGGCGTGAACAGATGGGCGGGCACATCCATGCCCAGCTCCGGCTCGCAGAAATACTGGCAGCGCACCGCCAGCATGCCCCAGCCGTCGTCGCCGGGCTGGGAAAGAATCTTGTCCGCCACTTCCTTCTGGATCATCAGGGCCAGCCGCTTCATGGGCAGGCCGCAGGTGAGCAGCATTGTGATCAGCGGCGTGGTGATATAATAAGGAATGTTCGCCACCACGGAGAGGGGCTTGCGCAGCTGGGCGGTCACCTCCGGCAGGTTCAGCTGCATCACATCCCCCTGCACCAGGGTGAAGTTATCCTTGTCGTGCATAAAGGCTTCCAGCAGGGGGATGAGCCGCTCGTCCAGCTCTACCGACAGCACATGATGAGCTGCATCGCACAGATGCTTGGTCATGCTGCCGCTGCCCGGGCCGATCTCCAGCACATCGTCCTCCTTTTCCACTCCGCTGACCTGCACCAGCGCGGAGAGAAGATCGTCATCGTAAAGGAAGTTCTGCCCCAGATTCTGCTTGTATCTCAATTGGCTGTCGCGGATGCGATCCTTGGTTTTGCTCATGGGTCATTCACCTCCCGAAGAGTATACCACAAATCCATCGCCGGGACAATCTTGAATCCGCCCCGCCTTTATGGCATAATGGAGGCAGGAGGCGAAGATTCATGCAAACGGTGCAGATCCTTGGCGGACGCGCAGGGCAGGTGCTGCCCCATCTGATCCAGCGCATCGGTGAATGCCGCAGCGCGCAGCAGCGGGTGATCCTGCTGGTGCCGGAGCAGTATACCCTGCAGGCCGAGCGCGAGCTGATCCACACCCTGAACCTGCCGGGCCTGATCGACCTGGACGTGCTCTCTCCCCGGCGGCTGAACCGCCGTGTGCAGGAGCGCGGTGGCCGGGGCGCGCTATCTCCCCTGGACGACCGGGGCCGTTCCATGGCCCTGAGCCAGGCACTGAACCTTTGCAAGGACGATCTTGTGTATTACCGTCGGGTGGCCAGCCTGCCCGGCTTGCCGGATAAACTCTCCAGCCTGCTGGCAGACATGCAGCGGTGCGGCATCACACCGGACGCCCTCGCTCAGCATGCCGAAACCCTGCCCTCCGGTGCCACCCGCGCCAAGGAGACCGATCTGGCCCGCATCTGGGCCGCCTACAACAGCATCATCGACGGCCGCTTTGCCGACGAGACCATGCAGCACCAGGAGATGCTCCTGCGCCTGGCCCCCAGCGGCGTGATGACGGACGTGTGCCTGTTCGTCTACGGCTTTGACGTGCTGCCCCAGCCCATGTGCGCCCTGCTGGCCCTGGCCGCCACCCTGGCCCGCCAGGTCACCGTGACCCTCACCATGGACGCCAAGGAAGCCTACGACGGGCGCATTTTCCTTACCCAGCGGCGCAGTGCAGCGGAATTGATCCGCCACCTGGAGGAAAAGCACATCCCCTGGGATATGCGCTATCTGCCCCACAAGGATCTGCCGGAAAAGGACGCCGCCCTGCGCCACCTGGAGCAATACCTGTTCACCCGGCAGGAGCACCCCTTCGCCGGTGACAGCAGTGCCATCGCCATTCATGCCGCCGCCCAGCCCTTTGCCGAGGCATCCCACGCCGCCCAGGTGCTCCGCGCCTGGCACGACGAGGGCATTCCCTGGGGTCGCATGGCTGTGGCCCTGGCCGACCCTGCCGCCCTGGACGGCATTCTGGCTGTGACCCTGCAAGCGGCTGGCATCCCCCACTACCTGGCCCGCAAGGACAGTGCCATCCGCCACGGCCTTTGCCGGATGATGTTGGGTGCGCTGCGGGCCGTCAGCGGCGGCTATGCTCAGCAGGACGTGCTGGACATGGCCAAAAGCGGCTTCTCACCCCTGACGGACGAAGAATCCCTTCTATTAGAAAACTACGCCATTGAGAACGGCATCACTCGGGGCAAGTGGCAGAAGCCCTTCACCCGGGGAGCCCAGGCAGAGGCCATGGAACCCCTGCGCCAGCGGCTGATGGAGCCCCTCGCCGCATTGCACGAAGAGCTGAAGAAAGCCCGCACCGCCACAGCCTCGGTGGAAGCGGTGTTCCACCTGCTGGAAAACGTGGACGCCTACCACAAGCTTCTGCACCGGGAGGAGGAGCTCCTCCGCCGGGGCATGCAGGCCGAGGCCGCCCAGAACCGGCAGGTGTGGCAAACGGTGATGAACCTGCTGGACCAGCTCCACGCCCTACTGGGCGACAGCCGCGCCGCCATGAAGGACATGGCACGGTTCATTGAATCCGGCCTGCAAAGCGCGGCCATCAGCTCCCTGCCGCCCCAGCCCGATACCGTGATGGTAGGCGAAGCCGGGCACCTGATGACCGGCCGCATCGACGCACTGCTGGTGATGGGCCTGCAAGACGGCGTGCTGGCTTCCGGCATGGACAGCCTGATCACCGAGGCGGAGCGCGCCTCCCTTTCCGATGCCATGCACCGGCCCATCGGCCTCACCCGGCAGGAGCAATCCGCGCTGAGCCAGGCCGACTTCTACCGCACGCTGGCTCTCCCCATGCAAAAGCTGACGCTGACCTTTTCTCAGGGCGGCCAGGACGGCGCAGCCCTGCGGCCCGCCAGCCTGATCAGCGATGTGCAGGCCTTGTTCCCTGACGTGCGCATCACCGGCGGCGTGACCGCTGATGGTTCAGACGAAGCCCCCCTCTCCCCCCTGATGGCCCTGGACGGCCTGGCCCTGCGCCTGCGCGCCCTGGCTGACGGCCAGGAAACCGCCATGGACGACCGCTGGCAGGAAGCCCTGCGCTGGCTGTGGCAAAACCAGGCCTGGCACGGCCGTATCAAGCAGGTGGTGGATAGCCTCAATGCCCGTTTCGGCCAGGGGCAGCTCACCCCCGAGCAGACCCGGCGGCTCTTCACCCAGGACACGGTGTCCATCTCCCGCCTGGAAGAGTTCGCCGCCTGCCCCTACCGCCACTTTGTGGATTACGGCCTAAAGCCCGTGCAACGCCGCCCCTTCACCTTCGAGGCGGACGAGCGCGGCAGCTTTTTCCATGCGGCCCTGCAGGGCTACGCCACGCTGGCCTCTGCCCTGCCCCACTGGCCCAACGTGGAGGAAGATGAGATCGACCGCATGATGGATCAGGTGCTTGCCCCCCTCACCGATGCGTGGGAGGGCGGCCCCCTGATGGAGGACCCCATGGGCCAGCAGCTGGGCACCAGCTACGTCCGGGCGGTGCGCCGCGCGGCATGGCTGTTCACCCGGCATGCCCGGAACAGCCGCTTCACCACCTGGGGCGCGGAGGTGTCCTTCGGCACCGAGGGCGGCCTGCCCCCGGTGATCCTCACCCTGCACGACGGGCGGCGTATCGCCCTGCGGGGTACCATTGACCGCATCGACCGCTACGACGGCGACAAGGGCCTGTACCTGCGGGTGATCGACTACAAGAGCAGCCAAAAGAACCTTGACCCCGTGCGCATGTGGTACGGCCTGCAGCTGCAGCTGCTGCTCTACCTCAAGGCCGCATCCCAGATCCGGCCCGATGCCCTGCCTGCCGGTGCCTTCTACTTCACCGTGAAGGATCCCATGGTCAGCACCGACGAGGACGTGAAGGCCGCCGCTGAGAAGCTCATCGCCCGCAGCCTGCACCTCAAGGGCGTCGTCTTGGCCGAAGCCGAGGTGGTAGACGCCATGGACACCGAGGAAAAGCAGTACTCCCTGGACAAGGTCTTCAACCAGGACGGCACCGTGGCCAAAACCGCCAACGCCCTGGAGCTTCAGGACATGCACGCCCTGCTGGCCCACGCCGAGCAAACCGCCGCCCAGCTGGCCGACCACATCCGCCAGGGCCGCATGGAGGCCTCCCCGGCCCAGATCGACCAGTGGACCGCCTGCGACTACTGCGAGTATTCCACCATCTGCGGCCTGGACCCCAAGCTGCCCGGCTGCGAAATGCGCAAGCTCCCCACCATGAACCGGGAAGAACTCATGCAGAAGCTGCAAAAAAATGATGAATTATGAATGAGGAATTAGGAATGTAGCTTGTTGCCCCTGTCCCCACCCCAGAAACAAAGAAAAAACATTGCTTTGCCATCCCCAAAAGGGAGTCCAGAGGGCTGAAAGCCCTTTGGGCAGGGAGTCCAGAGGGGCAGAATGCCCCTCTGGTGGGGTTTGGGAAGGGGCAAAGCCCCTTTCCCGAAACGTTTTCAATACCTATTGCATATTTGGGGAAAATGGGTTATAATGGGGTCAGAGAAAACAACTCACAAGGAGGCGTTTCCCATGATTCAAATCATTGCAGGCAAAAAGGGATCTGGCAAGACCAAGCGGCTTATCGATATGACTAACGAGACCGCCAAGCAGGCGACCAACGACGTGATCTTCCTGGATGACGACAACCGTTACATGTTCGATATCGACCACAAGGTCCGCTTTATCAACGCTGGTGACTATCATGTCCACACCCCCGAAATGTTCCTGGGCTTCCTCAGCGGCATGCTGAGCCAGAACTTCGACGTGGGCACTATCTTTATTGATGCGTTCACCAAGCTGTGCAAGACCGACCTGGCCGCTGCCGAGCCCCTGTTCAAGACCATGGAAGAACTGTGCGCCAAGCATGACGTGAAGTTCGTTCTGTCTGTGAGCGAAGATCCCGCCAACCTGCCCGAGTTCCTCAAGGGCTATATCATCTAAGCAGCCCATCCAACGACCAAGCAAGTGAATACGAGGGCGGTCGGGCTTCCCTGCCGCCCTTTTTGCATTCTATCAAATTCCCAACCAGGAGGGTGATTCCCATGTCTTTCTTCTCCACCCGTGGCGGCGCGTGCGTCACTGCATCCCAGGCGATCCTTTACGGTCTGGCCTCCGACGGCGGCCTGTACGTGCCCGCCATGTTCCCGCAGATCTCCCGCAAAAAGCTGGCCGAGCTTTCCACCATGAACTACTGCCAGCGCGCCTCTGCGATCCTGCGCACCTTCCTGGAGGACTTTACCATCCCCGAGATCGACGCCGCGCTGGAGGCTGCTTACGCCCCCGCCAAGTTTGACGATCCCGCCGTGGCCCCCCTGCGCAAGCTGGACGACAACACCCACGTGCTGGAGCTGTTCCACGGCCCCACCCTGGCCTTTAAGGACATGGCCCTGCAGCTCCTGCCCCACCTGACCACCCTCTCCGCCCGCAAGAACGGCGAAGAGCGCGAGGTGAGCATCCTGGTGGCCACCAGCGGCGATACCGGCAAGGCCGCCCTGGAGGGTTTCAAGGACGTGCCCGGCACCAGCTGCACGGTGTTTTTCCCCACCGACGGCGTCAGCGACGTGCAGAAGTTGCAGATGACCACCACCGGCGGCGACAACACCCACGTCATCGCCTTGGGCGGCAACTTCGACGACGCCCAGACCGGCGTGAAGAACCTGTTCTCCTCCGAGGCATTCGCCAGCGATGTGAACAGCCGCGGCAAGGTGCTTTCCTCTGCCAACTCCATCAACTTCGGTCGTCTGGTGCCCCAGATCGTGTACTACTTCAGTGCTTATGTGGATCTGCTGGCCTCCGGCGAGATCCAGCCCGGCGATGCGGTGAACTTCGTGGTGCCCACGGGCAACTTCGGCAACATTCTGGCGGCTTATTATGCCCGCAGCATGGGCCTGCCCATCGGCAAGCTGATCTGCGCCAGCAACCGCAATAACGTGCTGACCGACTTCTTTGCCACCGGCACCTATGACGTGCGCCGCCAGTTCTTCAAGACTTCCTCCCCCAGCATGGACATCCTGATCTCCTCCAACCTGGAACGCCTGCTGTTCGAAGTGGCCGACCGCGATGGCGAGCTCATCGCCCGCTGGATGAAGCTGCTGAAGGAATGCGGCAGCTATGCCGTGGGCGAGCAGCGGCTGGAGTGGCTCGGCAGCATCTTCGCCGCCGGTTATGCCGACGATATGCAGACCAGCCAGGAGATCCGCACTGTGTTCGAGCAGGAAGGCTACCTGATGGACACCCACACCGCCGTGGCCAGCCATGTACTGCGCGAGTACCGCGAGAAGACCGGCGACCAGACCCCCACGGTGATCGTTTCCACCGCCAGCCCCTACAAGTTCGCCGCCGACGTGCTCTCCGCCCTGAAGGGCAAGGAAGCCGTTTCCGGCTTGGATGCCTTCCAGTGCTCCGAGGAGCTGGAGAAGGTCTCCGGCATGCCCATTCCCCAGCAGGTGAAGGAGCTGCGCGAGCTGCCTGTTCGCCACAAGGCCCGCTGCGAGAAGGACGGCATGGCCCAGGCTGTGCTGGACGCCTTCGACGGCAAGTAAAACTGATACGCAAAACCGGCTGCAGGATCATCTCCCGCAGCCGGTTTTCTTTTGTCATTTGCCAAAGCCGTTGAACCAAGCCCGTTCCTCGAAGGGCTTCTTCCGCGGGCCCTTCACTTCCTCGGCTGCCTTGCCCACCGGCAGGAAGCACACCATGTCGTATTCCTCGGGCACACCCAGGATGGCCTCCATCTTGTCGCAGATGCGGTCATCGTCGGTGATATGGCCCTCCACCCAGCAGCTTTCATAACCCAGCTCTACAATGGCCAGCAGCATGTTCTGGATGGCGGCGGCGTAGTCCTGCACGGCAAAACACTTGTCCCGGTAGGCACAGATGCGCCGGGTCAGCACGCAGATCATCGCCGGGGCGGTGGTGCCGATGGGCGGATCGATCACCCCGTGGAGCTTTTCCAGCAGGGCAGGATCATCCACCGCGATCAGGCTGGTGGTCTGCTTGTTGCATCCGGAGGGTGCGTCCAGGCCCGCCTGCATGATTTTTACAAGGTTCTCCCGGGGCACGGGAGTAGGCTCATACTTGCCGCGGTAGCTGTGCCGGGCGGCCATCGTCTGCAAAATATCCATTCGCATCGTCCTTTTTTCAAAAAGGCCGCAGGAAAGCATGCTCCTGCGGCCCGTATGTTAGATATCCTCGTTGGTTTCGGCCTGAGTCTCCTGGGCGATGGCTTCCGCCTCGTCCACGGTCTCCTCGTCGGCCTCTTCTTCCTTGTCGGCGCGGGCCACGGCGATCACCTGGCTGCCCTCAGCCAGCTTCATGATGCGCACGCCCTGGGTGGATCGGCCGCACAGGCGCACATCCTCCACGCTGGTGCGGATGATGGTGCCGTCGTCGGTGATCAGCAGGATGTCCTCCTCCGGGTTCACCAGCAGCAGCGCGGCCAGGTCACCAGTCTTTTCGGTGAGGTTCATGGCGCGGATGCCCTTGCCATTGCGGCCCTGCTCGCGGTATTCATCGGGGCTGGTACGCTTGCCGTAGCCCAGGGCGGTAATGGCCAGCACCTCGCTGCCAGCGTTCAGGGGGCACATGTCGATGATGTAGTCATTCTCGTCCAGGCGCATGGCGTGCACGCCCATGCTGGCACGGCCCATGGGGCGGATGTGCTTCTCGTTGAATCGGATGCTCATGCCCTTGCGGCTGCCCAGCATGATCTCGTCCTGGCCGTCGGTGAGCTCCACGCCCACCAGCTCGTCGCCTTCCTTGAGGACGATGGCGATCAGGCCGTTCTTGCGCAGGTTCTGGAATTCCTCGAAGGGGGTCTTCTTGATCATGCCGCCCCGGGTGGCCATCACCAGGTTATGCCCCTCGGTCACGCTGGGCACGGGCACGATGGTAGTCACCTTCTCGTCGCCGGCGATCTGCAGCAGGTTCACAATGGCCGTGCCGCGGGCCTGGCGGCCTGCCTCGGGAATCTGATAGCACTTCAGTCGGTACACGCGGCCCAGGTTGGTGAAGAACATGATCTCCGCATGGGTGTTCACCACGCGCATCTGCACGGCGTAGTCTTCATCCTTGGTGGTCATGCCGGAAACGCCCCTGCCGCCGCGGTGCTGAGCACGGTAGGCGGACTTGGCGATGCGCTTCACATAGCCCTCATGGGTCAAGGTGACCACCATGTCCTCCTCGGCGATCAGGTCTTCCACGTCGATCTCGCCCTCAATGGTGGTGAGCTCGGTGCGGCGTTCGTCGGCGAACTTGTCGCGGATCACGATCAGCTCGTCCTTGATGACGCCCATCAGCAGCTGCTCGTCGGCCAGGATGGCACGCAGGCGGGCGATGGTGCGCTCCAGCTCCTCGTATTCCTCCATCAGACGCTCGCGTTCCAGGCCGGTCAGGCGGGCCAGACGCATGTCCAGGATGGCCTGGGCCTGCTTTTCAGTGAAGGCGAAGCGTTCCATCAGGGCCACGCGGGCAGACGCACTGTCACGGTTGGCGCGGATGATGGCCACGATCTCGTCGATGTGGTCCAGGGCCTTGAGCAGGCCCTCCAAGATGTGGGCGCGGGCCTCGGCCTTGCCCAGCTCGAACTTGGTGCGGCGGGTGACCACGTCCTTCTGGTGCTCCAGATAGTAGTAGATCATCTCGCGCAGGGTCAGGATGCGGGGCTTGCCGTTCACCAGGGCCAGCATGTTGGCACCGAAGGACTCCTGCAGGGAGGTGTGCTTGTACAGGAAGTTCAGCACCACCTGGGGGTATACGTCCTTCTTCAGCTCGATAACGATGCGCATGCCGTTGCGGTCGGACTCGTCGCGGATGGCACTGATGCCCTCCAGCCGCTTCTCGTGCACCAGATCGGCGATCTTCTCCACCAGGCGCGCCTTGTTCACCTGATAGGGGATCTCGGTGACCACGATGCGGTGGCGGTTGTTGCTCATAGGCTCAATGTTGGTCTTGGCCCGCACGTCGATCTTGCCGCGGCCGGTGTAATAGGCCTCGCGGATGCCACGGCGGCCCAGGATGGTGGCACCGGTGGGGAAATCGGGGCCCTGGATGTGCTCCATCAGGTCGTCGATAGTGCAGTCAGGCTTGTCGATCATGCAGATGACGCCGTTGATCACCTCGCCCAGGTTGTGGGGAGGAATGTTGGTGGCCATGCCCACGGCAATGCCGCTGGAGCCGTTCACCAGAAGGTTGGGGAAGCGGCTGGGCAGCACGGCAGGCTGCATCAGGGTTTCGTCGAAGTTGGGGTAGAAGTCCACGGTGTCCTTCTCGATGCCCTCCAGCAGGTAGGGGGTCAGTTTGGACATGCGGGCCTCGGTGTAACGCATGGCGGCGGCACCGTCGCCGTCCACCGAGCCGAAGTTACCCTGGCCGTCTACCAGAGGATAGCGGATGTTGAAGGGCTGGGCCAGGCGCACCATGGCATCGTACACAGAGGAGTCGCCGTGGGGGTGGAACTTACCCAGCACGTCGCCCACCAGACGGGCGGACTTGCGGTAAGCCTTGTCGGGGGTCATGCCCAGCTCGTTCATATCGTAGAGGATGCGGCGGTGCACCGGCTTCAGGCCGTCGCGCACATCGGGCAGGGCACGGTCGATGATAACGGCCATGGCGTAGGAGATGAAGGACTTCTTGACCTCCTCCTCCAGGTTGACCGGGATCAGTTTATCTTGAATGCTGCTCATTACGCACAGTCTCCTATCATGTCAATTATGAATGAGGAATTATGAATGATGAATTGATTGTGTACCTTGTCGCCTTCCCAGCGTATCCCGGAAACCAAACTACATTCATCATTCCTAATTCACAATTCATAATTAAATATCCAGGTCCTTGACCAGGTCGCTGTTTTCCTGGATGAACTGCTTTCTGGGCTCCACCTGGTCGCCCATGAGCAGGGTGAAGATCTCGTCGGCCGCCATGGCGTCCTCGGGGGTGATCTGCATCATGGTACGGGTAGCAGGGTTCATGGTGGTTTCCCACAGCTGCTCGGGGTTCATTTCGCCCAGGCCTTTGTAGCGCTGGATCTCCGGCTTGGGATCGCGGCCGATCTCGTCCAGCACCTCTTGCAGCTCCTCATCGCTGTAAACGTACTTTTCATACTTGCCCTTGCTCACCTTGTACAGGGGCGGCATGGCAGCGTACACATAGCCCTTCTCCACCAGGGGACGCATGTAGCGGTAGAAGAAGGTCAGCATCAGGATGCGGATATGCGCGCCATCCACGTCCGCGTCCGTCATGCAGACGATGCGGTGGTAGCGCAGCTTGCTCTCGTCAAAGTCCTCGCCGAAGCCGCAGCCGAAAGCGGTGATCATACCCTTGATCTCCGCATTGCCCAGGGCCTTGTCCACGCGGGTCTTTTCCACATTCAGGATCTTGCCGCGCAGGGGCATGATGGCCTGGAAGCGGCTGTCGCGTCCGCCCTTGGCAGAGCCGCCGGCGGAGTCACCCTCCACCAGGAAGATCTCGCACTTGGCAGGATCGGACTCGGAACAGTCGGCCAGCTTGCCGGGCATGGAGGCGGAGCCCAGGGGGCTCTTACGGGTGGCTTCACGGGCCTTGCGGGCCGCCTCACGGGCGCGCTGGGCACTCAGGCAGCGGTCCAGGATGATCTTGCCCACAGAGGGGTTTTCCTCCAGATAGGTGGCCAGGGTGTCCTTCACGATCTCGTGCACCGCGCCGCGGGCCTGGGCAGAGCCCAGCTTGGACTTGGTCTGGCTCTCGAACTGGGGATCCTCCATCTTGATGGAAACGATGGCCGTTAGGCTCTCGCGGACGTCCTCGCCCTTGAGGTTCTCGTCCTTCTCCTTGAGGATCTTGTACTTGCGGCCATACTCGTTGATGGCGTTGGTGATGGCGGTGTTGAAGCCCATCAGGTGGGTGCCGCCGTCGGGGGTGGCGATGTTGTTCACGAAGGTGTACACGTTCTCCGCATAGGAGTCGTTGTACTGCATGGCCATTTCCACCAGGATGCCGTTTTTCAGGCCTTCGGTGTAGATAGGCTCGGCAAAAAGGGCTTCCTTGTTGCGGTTCAGGTACTTGACGAACTCCTTCAGGCCGCCCTCGTAATAGAATTCCTTCTCCACCACTTCCTCGGGCCGCTCGTCGGTAAACACGATGCGGATGCCCTTGTTGAGGAAGGCCATTTCGCGCAGACGGGTCTTCAGCACGTTGTAGTCGAAGGTCACGCCGGGCTCGAACACACCCTCGGGGTTCTCCTCGCTGCGCACATCGGGCCAGAACTGAATGGTGGTGCCGGTGCGGTCGGTCTCGCCGATCACCTTCAGGTCGTAACAGATCTTGCCGCGCTCGTACTCCTGCTGGTGGATTTTGCCGTCCTGATACACAGTGACCATAAAGTGGCTGGACAGCGCGTTCACCACAGAAGCACCCACGCCGTGCAGGCCGCCGGACACCTTGTATCCACCGCCGCCGAACTTGCCGCCGGCATGCAGCACGGTGAGGCACACCTCCACGGCAGGTCGGCCCATCTTGGGATGGATGCCCACCGGGAAGCCGCGGCCGTCGTCCTTGACGGACACGCTGCCATCCTTGTGGATGGTCACGTCGATGCGCTTGCAGAAGCCAGCCAGGGCCTCGTCCACGGCGTTGTCCACGATCTCATATACCAGGTGATGCAGTCCGCGGGCGTCGGTGGAACCGATGTACATGCCCGGGCGTTTGCGGACGGCCTCAAGGCCCTCCAGCACCTGGATTTGTTCTTCGCCGTAGTCTTCGGTGACCACGGTCGCGTTTTCCAATGCCTGATCCAATTCGTCAGCCATGTTGCACCTCTCTTGCTTCAATCAACTGCCGCTCCTCCATCCGCTTGCGCAGGGTCCTGAGCCCCACGCCGGACAGATAGCACACGCTTTTCCCGTGCTCGCGGCAGATCACCAGCGTTTTAGGCTCGTCCACCAGAAACCTTGCTTCGCCCGTTCCCCGGCAGTGCCGGACCAAGGCTTGTGTTTCCGATGATTGCTCACGCTGGATATCCGTGAGGGAAATGATGTTTTCGCCGTGGACGGATACGCCCCGGCCCAGATGAACCAGCACTTTTCCGTCCTCCTAACCGGGCGAAAAACCCTTGTTTGGCCATAGATGACCAACATAAATATTATACCAAAAATCCTTGCAAAATGGAAGGGGTTTCTTCATTATATTGCACGTTTTTTCGGGCATTTTCTAAAACGTTTTCAACCTGGAAGAAAAAATACATTTGCAAAGGATTTTCCTTGCACTTTCCAGCGATTGAGGCTATAATGATCTGTACGCATGATGTTCGAGGTTCCTGCGTCTCCCCGGGAGGTGTCGGAGGGCTCGAAAGCCCTCTGACTGTAATCGTATCCGGCGGCTTTGCCGACGGGGCGGGGCGTTTTCCGCTTGCGGAAAACATTCCTTACACGAAGGAGTGGCCGGGAGCGTAGCGACCAACGACTGAGTGCAAAAAACTCAACAAAATGGCTTTGCCATTTTGTTGAATCGCAGATCGGGAAAAAGGAGGAACTGTTTCCTATGGAAATCAACAACACGGAAACCACGACGCGCAGCAACTTTATCTGGGACGCCATCGAACAGGACTTGAAGGAAGGCAGGTACCAGCAAGTACATACGCGCTTCCCTCCCGAACCCAACGGCTATATGCACATCGGCCACTGCAAGGCACTGATCATGGACTTCCTGACAGCCGAAAAGTACGGCGGCCACTGCAACCTGCGCTTCGATGATACCAACCCTGCCAAGGAGGATACCGAGTACGTCGAGGCCATCAAGCGTGATATCAACTGGCTGGGCTTCCACTGGACCGGCGGCCTGTATTATGCCAGCGATTACTATGACAAGTGCTACGAGATCGCCGAGGACTGGATCAAGCGCGGCCTGGCCTATGTGGACGAGCTGACCCCCGAGCAGATGCGCGAATACCGCGGCACCCTGCTCAAGCCCGGCAAGAACTCCCCCTGGCGCGACCGTCCGGCCGAGGAAAGCCTGGACCTGTTCCGCCGCATGCGCAACGGTGAATTCCCCGAAAAGAGCCTCACCCTGCGCGCCAAGATCGACATGGCCTCCCCCAACATCGTCATGCGCGATCCTGCCATGTACCGCATCCTGTACAAGGAGCACTGGCGCACCGGCAACAAGTGGTGCATCTATCCCATGTACGACTTTGCCCACCCCATCGGCGACGCCCTGGAGGGCATCAGCCACAGCCTGTGCTCCCTGGAGTATGAGATCCATCGTCCCCTGTACGACTGGGTGGTGGAAAAGAGTGCCCATATGCTCCCCGCCCGTCCCCGGCAGATCGAGTTCGCCCGCCTGAACATGACCCAGACTGTCATGTCCAAGCGCAAGCTGCGCGCTCTGGTCGAAGGCGGCTACGTCAAGGGCTGGGACGATCCCCGCATGCCCACCCTTTCCGCCCTGCGCCGCCGCGGCTACACCGCCGCCGCCATCCGCGACTTTGTGAGCCGCATCGGCCTGAGCAAGGCTGACTCCACCGTGGATACCCAGGTGCTGGAAGCCTGCGTCCGCCAGGACTTGGACGACAAAGCCCTGCGCGCCTCCGCCGTGCTGCACCCCATCAAGGTGGTGCTGACCAACTGGCCCGAAATCTTAGTGAAGTCCATTGAGGTGGAAAACCACCCCAAGAAGCCCGAGCTGGGCACCCACACCGTGATCCTGGGCCGCGAGATCTTCATCGACGAAGAGGACTTCATGGAAGTGCCCGTGGGCAAGTTCCTGCGCATGCACCCCGGCTTTGAGGTGCGCCTGAAGGCCGCCTGCATCGTGAAGTGCGAAGGCGTTGAAAAGAACGACGACGGCTCCATCAAGGAGATCCACTGCACGGTGGACTTCGATTCCTTCGCTGGCTGCGAGGGTGCCGCCCGCAAGATCAAGGGCAAGGTGCTCCACTGGGTCAACGCTGCTGACGCTGTGCCCTTCGAGGCCCGCCTGTACGATCCCCTGCTGGCCGCCGAGACCGAAGTCGAAGAAGAAGCCGAGGTCGTGGCCGAGGAAACCGAGGAAGGCGCTGAAGAGGCCACCGACGCTCTCACCCGTTCCGACTACGAGTTCCTCAAGAAGGTCGACCCCAACAGCCTGACCATCTGCCAGGGCGTTGCCGAGCCCTTCATCCGCGATTGCGAAGCCGGCACCACCTTCCAGTTTGTCCGCGTGGGCTACTTCTGCAAAGACCCCGATTCCACCGCCGAGCTGCCCGTGTTCAACCGCACCGTGGGGCTCAATGGCATTAAGCTGTAATTACAAGGAGAAATTCTCATGAGCAAAGTACGTACCCGCTTCGCGCCCTCTCCCACGGGCTTCCTGCACCTGGGCGGCCTGCGCGCGGCACTTTACGGATATCTCTTCGCCAAGAAAATGAACGGCGATTTCATCCTCCGCATCGAGGATACCGACCAGGAGCGCTTCGTTGAGGGTGCCACCGAGGTCATCTACGACACTCTGCGCGACTGCGGCATGAACTGGGACGAAGGCCCCGACGTGGGCGGCGAGTACGGCCCCTACATCCAGTCTGAGCGCAAGGACACCTACCTGCCCTACGCCCAGCAGCTGGTGGAAAGCGGCCACGCCTACTACTGCTTCTGCACCAAGGAGGAGCTGGACGAGCGTCGCGCTGCCGCCGAGGCCCGCGGCGAAGTGTTCAAGTATGACAAGCACTGCATGCACCTGACCAAGGAAGAAGTTCAGGCCAAGCTGGATGCAGGCGTGCCCTACGTCATCCGCCAGAATGCCCCCACCGAGGGCGAAACCAGCTACCACGACGAGGTTTTCGGCGACATGACCTTCCCCAATGATGTGCTGGATGATATGATCCTCATCAAGCAGGACGGCATGCCCACCTACAACTTCGCCAACGTCATCGACGACCACCTGATGGGCATCACCCACGTCATGCGCGGCATGGAGTACCTGTCCTCCACGCCCAAGTACAACCTTTTGTACAACGCCTTCGGCTGGGACATCCCCACCTACATCCACATGCCCCCGGTGATGCGCGACGCCACCCACAAGCTTTCCAAGCGCGACGGCGACGCCTATTATTCCGACTTTGTCAACAAGGGCTACCTGCCCGAGGCTATCATCAACTACCTGGCTCTGGTGGGCTGGAACCCCGGCAACGACCGCGAGTTCTTCACCCTGGAGGAGCTGGTGGAAGCCTTCGACGTGGGCCGCATCAACAAGTCCCCCGGCATTTTCGACGTGGAGAAGCTCACCTGGTTCAACTGGGAGTACATCCGCAAGATGGACTTCGAGAAGTACCTGGCCATGGTCACCCCCTGGTTCGACCAGGTGCTGGCTGGCAAGGGCATCGACTACCGCCGCCTGGCCCAGCTGATGCAGGAGCGCACCGAGGTCTTCAACCGCGTGCCTGACATGGTGAAGTTCCTGGGCGAGCTGCCTGAGTACGACATCGACCTGTACACCCACAAGAAGATGAAGACCAACCCCGAGGTGGCCAAGGCCTCCCTGGAGATGGTCAAGCCCGTGCTGGAGGGCATCACCGACTGGACGGAAACCACCATCCACGACGTGCTGATGGCCGCCATCGCCGAGGCCGGCCTCAAGAACGGTGCCGTGCTCTGGCCCCTGCGCATCGCCATCTCCGGCCAGGCTTCCACCCCCGGCGGTGCCATCGAGATCGCCTGGCTCCTGGGCAAGGAAGAAACTCTCCGTCGCCTGGACGCCGGTCTGTCCAAGCTGGCCTAACCAGAGGGGACGTTGTCCCCTCTGGACTCCCCTACCAAAGGGGCTCTGCCCCTTTGGAAACCCCGCCAAAGGGCCATTCGGCCCTCTGGACTCCCGCTCGGGGAAAGCGAGCTGGGTGGGCTTCAAGCAGGGGTCACGCCGCGCAACGGGCGCGCCGCGACGCGATGCAAGCGGCTGATTAAGCGGTGTTCCACACTCAATTTCGAATTCCGCACTCCGAATTCCGCATTCATAATTCTTAGTTCGTCGCTGGAGGTGACGTTTATGAACGACAAGCAAGTTCGCCGCCTGGCTATGGGGGGCGTGATGGCTGCCTTGGTGTTCGTGATGACCTATTTGCCCAAGATCCCTGTGCCGGTCACCGGCGGTTATGTGCATCTGGGCGATGGCATGATCTTCCTGGCGGCTATGCTGCTGGGCCCCATGGGGGTGGCGGCATCTGCCGTGGGCAGCGCGCTCAGCGATTTGGTGGGCGGCTACATGACCTACCTTATTCCCACCTTTGTCATCAAGGGGCTGGTGGCTTTCATTGCCTGGAAGCTCCACAAACCCGGCAACTGGCTGCAGACGGCCCTGGCCTTCATTCTGGCGGAGCTGGCGATGGTCGCTGGCTATTTCGCCTTTGAAGCCGTGCTGTACGGCGTGCCTGCCGCGCTGGGTGCTGTGGGCCCCAACCTGATCCAGGGAGCCGCTGGCGTGGCCGTGGGTCTTCTGTGCACCGCGTTGGTGCCCAGGCTGAAGCCCGTGATCAAGTAAAATTTTCAAGCATCGCCTTCGGGCGGTGCTTCTTTCATTGACGTACTTCTTTCATGCCGCTATAATAGAAGGCGATTTTCGAAGGAGGATTATCCCCATGAAGCGTCTTTTGCCCCTCTTGCTGATGTTGATGCTGATGCTGTTTGCTTCCGCCGCGCTGGCTACCCCTGTGCCCCTGAGCGACATGAGCCAGCTGCCCGAAACCAACGACGAGGGCTTTTTGCCTGAGGGCAACGATCCCGTGTATTACAAGGATCACACCGGCGGCTACTGGTTCTACCTGGATTCTACCCTGCGCCTGGAAATCACCCGCACCCAGACCACCAAGCCGCTTCTGACCTACTACACAGCGGATATTATGCTGGCCAAGGGCACCTCCATGTACACCATCACCTATAACCCCGAGCGGCCCGGCCGCACCAACGGTCTGCCCCAGACCATGGCCCTAAACAACAACGTGGTCTATGCCCAGAGCGGCGATTTTTACTCCTACCGCGTCAGCAACGACCGCTATCCCGGCAACATCGTCCGCGACGGCAAGGTGCTGTATAACAAGAGCTACTCCAAGCTCATCGACGCCATCCCCAACCTGGCCACCATCGGCTTCTTCCCCTCCGGCAAGGCGGAAGTGAACGAGGCCTTCGAGATGTCCGCCAAGGAGTATGTGGAGCGCGGTGCCACCACCGTGCTGGCCTTTGGCCCCATCCTGATCCGCGACGGCGAGCTGACCGACGTGGACAAGGATGAGTACAACCACACCGAGCCCCGCAGCTGCTTCGGCATTGTGGAGCCCAACCACTTTGTGGGCCTGCTGGTAGAGGGCCGCAAGAACCACTCCGACGGTGCCGACCTGACCACCTGCGCCCAGATCCTTTACGACATGGGCTGCATGGAGGCCATCAACCTGGACGGCGGCAACACCGCTGCCATGCTCTTTATGGGCGAGAGTGTCCAGCTGGCCAACAACGGCGGCGTGGATGTGAACGACCGCGCCATCCCCGATATTCTGTGCGCAGGCACTTATTAAGAAAGGACGATACCGATGATCCGTTTCAACTGCGATTATCTGGAGGGCTGCCACCCAGCGATCCTCCAAAAGCTCACCGAAACCAACCTGGAGCAGACCGTAGGCTACGGCCTGGACCCCTATTGCGAGCAGGCCGCCGGAATGATCCGCGAAACCTTCTCCTGCCCCGATGCTGCCGTGCACTTCCTGGTGGGCGGCACCCAGGCCAACACCACCGTTATCGCCGCTGCCCTGCGCCCCTACGAGGGCGTGCTCTGCGCCGAAACCGGCCACATCAACGTGCATGAAACCGGTGCGATTGAATCCTCCGGCCACAAGTGCCTGGCCCTGCCACCTCACAACGGCCTGATCACCGCCGCGCAGGTGGCTGCCGCCGTGGCCGCCCAGGGCGATGACGAGCACATCGTTAAGCCCGGCATGGTGTACATCAGCATGTCTACGGAACTGGGCACCCTCTACACCCTGGATGAGCTGAAGGAGCTTTACCACACCTGCCAGCAGCTGGGCCTGTACCTGTTCATCGACGGTGCCCGTTTGGGCTATGCCCTGGCTGCCCCTGCCTGCAACATCACCCCTGCCGATATCGCCAAATACTGCGACGTTTTCACCGTGGGCGGCACCAAGGTGGGTGCGCTTTTCGGCGAAGCTGTGGTGATCAACCATCCCGAGCTGAACCGCAACTTCCGCTACATGATCAAGCAGCGGGGCGGCATGCTGGCCAAGGGCCGTCTGCTGGGCGTGCAGTTCTGTGCGCTGATGGAAAACGGCCTGTACTTCACCATTGCCGAAAAGGCCGTTCAGCAGGCCCTGCGCATCCGTGAAGCCCTGCGCAGCAAGAACATCCCCCTGTTCATCGACTCCCCCACCAACCAGCAGTTCCCCGTGTTCACCAAGGCACAAATCGCTGCACTGTCCCAGCAGTTCGACTTCGCCCTGTGGGAACCTGTAGACGACGAGCACGACGCCATGCGCATCTGCACTTCCTGGGCCACCACGGATGAAAATGTGGACACGCTGATTGCGGCGATTGAAAATCTATAACATAAGCACCCAAAGGAGGCTGGATATTTGAAGAAATTTCTCGAACAAGCAAAGGCACTGTACTCACTGGATGACTGCGAGTTTCAGCCAGCTGCCGGTCACGAAGGCGGCCGCAATCTGGTCTTTATCGGCACAGTGAAAGGAGAGCAAAAGTATGTTCTCCGCGCATCCGTGCTAAGTGACCGAACGGAAACAGATTATCTTGCCGAGACGGAGTTTGTCCGCCACCTCGCCCAGCACGGCGCGCCCGTAGCAGACGTGCTTCCATCCATCCAGGGCAATCTGGTGGAGCGTGTTGGCCAAGCTTACGTCAGCCTGTTTGCTTATGCCAAAGGTATGCTCATTTCCGATAACGGTTACCGCTATCGTGAAGGAGCACCCCTGGAGGAATACTTTTTCAATACCGGCAAAGCTCTTGGTGCCATTCACCGGCTATCCAAAACATTTGTCCCTGCCCATCGCCGCAGGCAATACTTCGATAAGTACAACATGACCTATATCGATCGGCTGATCCCCGATGATTACTCCGCACTCAAATCAGCCATTGCACACCGGCTGGAAGACTTCCACACCTTGCCCACGGATGCCGGCAGCTACGGCCTTGTTCACTTCGATTTCAGCGATGGCAATTACCATATTGACATGCATAGCGGCAAGATCACTGCCTTTGATTTTGACAACTGCATGTACTGCTGGTACATGTTTGATCTGGCCAACCTGTGGATTCACGGTGAGGGCTGGTGCCGTTTTGCGCCTGACGGGGCTAAACGCATGGCCTATATGGATCACTATTTCGAAACCATTCTCCAGGGATACCGCAGTGAAACCGATGTCCCGGATTCCTTGCTGGCGCAGTTACCCTTGTTCATCGACATGGTTCTGATTGAAAACGTGATCGACGAATTCGAATGCTGCGCACGGGAAGGAGAAGAGCTTGACTACGAGGACATCGAAGATGCCGCCGAATGTTTGATCAGCCGTATTCCCTACGCCGGTATAGGGCAGGATTGATTTCAGCAATACAAAACGCCTCCGCATGACAATTCATCACGCGGAGGCGTTTTAGTTTTGCTCTTACTCGTCCTCGCCTTCCTCAAGCTCGGGGAAAACGGGCTTGCCGCAGGCAGGGCAGAGGTAGTCTTCGTCGAAGTCCACGTCGGAGGCGCGGAACTCGATCTCGTGACCGCAGGAGGGGCAGGCGTAGGAGATCAGCTCATCGTCGTCCTCGTCCTCGCAGTCGCAGCAATCGCAGTCGTCATCCTCGCAATCGCAGCAGTGGCAGTCGTCGTCCTCATCGTCGCCGAAGAGGGTTTCTTCCAGGTCGGCCAGATCGTCGTCAATGGACTCCACGTACTCGTTCAGCTCTTCATGAGCCTCGTTCATGGCTTCCATTTCGGCGGTGATATCGCTGATCATGTCCAGCACTTCCAGCAGAAGCTTGTTGGAGTCCTTCTCCATGTTGAGCTTCATGCCAGCGGCCAGGCCCTTCAAATAGCTTGCCTTGTCAGTCAGTTTGCTCATGGTTTTTCCTCCTGAAATATCATTTCAGATCATTGAGCAAAGGTTTCGCGTCTGCGGACGCGACCAAAGGGCTTTCCGATCGCCCTTTGGAAACCTTCGGGGCGAATGCTTAATTAGGCACGCTCCATATATTCACCACTACGGGTGTCGATACGGATCATATCGCCGGTGTTGATGAACAGCGGCACCTGCAGGCTGTAGCCGGTCTCCAGGGTGGCGGGCTTATAGGTGTTGGAAGCGGTGTCGCCCTTGAAGCCGGGCTCGGTGTCAGTCACCTGCAGCACCACGAAGTTGGGAGCTTCCACAGAGAAGGGAGAGCCCTTGAAGAAGCGCATGGTCACGTTGGTGCCTTCCTTCACGAAGGGGATGGAATCCTCCACCTTGTCGGCAGACAGGGGGATCTGGTCGTAGGTTTCCACGTCCATGAAGTAGTACAGGTCGCCGTCGTTGTAAACGTACTGCATTTCCTTGGTCTCGATGATGGCCTTGGGCATCTTGTCGGTGGGGTTGAAGGAGCGTTCCACCACAGCACCGGTCATCACGTTCTTGATCTTGGTGCGGACGAAAGCGGCACCCTTGCCGGGCTTCACGTGCTGGAAGTCAACGATGTTCCACACGCCGCCATCCCATTCAACAGTAATACCCTTTTTGAAATCGCCAGCAGTAATCATGATTCATTCCTCCATCTATTTCTTTTGATTTGTTTAGCGGATTTATTGAAAGCCCGTCGGGCAGACAACCATTGGTTGAACCTTTACAGGATGATCAGTTCCTTGGGAGCGGTGGTCAGGGGTTCGGAGCCGGTTTCAGTCACCAGGCAGGTGTTCTCGATACGCACGCCGCCCACACCGGGCAGGTACACACCAGGCTCCACAGTGATCACCACGCCAGCCTCCAGCGTTTCGTGGCACAGCTGGGACAGACGGGGATTTTCGTGAATGTCGATGCCCACGGCGTGGCCCAAACCATGGCCAAAGCGGCCGGCATAGCCCTGCGCGTCGATATAATCGCGGGCCAGCTTGTCGATCTCGAAGCAGTTCTTGCCCGCAGCCAGGGCTTCCTCGCAGATGGTCTGCGCATGGAGCACCGTGTCGTAAACCCGGCGCATCTCCGCGGTGGGCTCGCCCAGGGCAACGGTACGGGTCATATCGGAGCAGTAGCCGTCCACCTTCGCGCCGTAGTCCATGGTGATCATGTCGCCCTTGTGCAGCTTGCGGTTGCCGGGGATGGCATGGGGCAGGCTGCCGTTCTCGCCGGAAGCAATAATGGTGGAGAACGCATTGCGCTGGGCACCCAGCTTCAGCATGGTGAAATCCAGCTCGATTTGAAGATCCTTCTCCGTCATGCCCTCTTTGATCTGGGGCAGGATGGCGTCGAAGGCCTTGCTGGTGATGGCGGCCGCGCGGCGCATGGCCTTGATCTCAGCAGGGGTCTTGATCTCACGGAGCTTCTCCGGCACCTTGTTCAGGGGGATGTAGCTCATGGCATCGCCCACAGCGGCACGCAGAGCCTCAAAGCTGCGCACGGTCAGGTAGTCATCCTCATAGCGGAGGGTTTCCACCTTGTCCTCTTCGCAGATTCTGGCGACCCACTGGCTGTGGGTAAGACCCTTGTCGGTCATCACCACATCGAAGCCGGGGGCCTGCTGTTCGGCCTGCTCGGTATAGCGGAAGTCGGTGATGATCACCCGGCGGGTACCGGAGATCAGCACGCAGCCCTCGCCAGTGTACCCCTGGGTGAGGTAGAACATGTTGGAAGGATTGTGCACCACCACCGCGTTTTGCGCGGTGAGGCCCAGCTTATCCACCAGCTTTTCGAAAGCTGTCAAAATCGTTCACTGCCTTTCCCGGATTGTCCAGCTTGTCGAAGCGCAGACATATCCACCGGATAGTATACCACAAAACCCTGCTAAAGAAAAGGTTTTTTTATCAAAACGGGCATAATCGCCCTGAAATGCCCCCTTGAAAAAACTTCCCAGCAAGGGCTGGACAAATGCACTGAACTTTGCTATAATATCATGTGCTGGTTTATGCCGATATAGCTCAGTCGGTAGAGCGACTGATTCGTAATCAGTAGGCCAGGGGTTCAAGTCCCCTTATCGGCTCCAGCTTTTTTTGCCGAGGTGTAGCGCAGTTTGGTAGCGCGTTTGGTTCGGGACCAAAAGGCCGCGGGTTCGAATCCCGCCACTTCGACCAGATGGACAGCAGCTTGGTTTTTCGCCAAGCTGCTGTTTTTTCTTTATCTTGATGCCGGAAAGCCTTGAAAATCGGCAATTTTGCAAGGCGTGGTGAAGGTCTGGCGCGGCATATCTTTGTTTTGCCCCTGAAACAGGCGGCTGCTGTTTCTCGTTTTTCTCGTATATTGATTTTCCCGTTTGTGGTAAAAATGTGGTAGTAGGTGCGGTTTCTGTGGTAATCGCATTATCGAATTGAAAAAACGTCCCCACGCAATTCGCCATAGATTTGCGCGTGAGGACGTTTTGCTCTTTTCGTGGGAATTTGGTCGGGTGGATATTCAGAAACGGCAGGAGGGGTGTTTAACCCTGTTTAACGCCCATTCCCTGCGGAAGGTGTTACTCTATAGCCTCTTCGAGGCTGGCCATGGCTTCCTCGATGCTCCCGTAGGCCATTTCGAGCGCGTCGATGGCCGTGTTCATCTGGATGCCGCGTTCTGAGTCCTGGAGGCTTTCAGGGAGGTTGTTGTAGGCATCCTGTTCTTCGTTCTGCAAAATCTCAATCTGATCCCTGAGTTCGTCCAGTTTGTTGTGAATGCTCTGGATGCTGGCCCTGCGCTTCTTATTCATTGATAGTGCCTCCTTCGATAACTCTTCTTTATAGAAAGAGGGCGCTGCGCCGTCTGGTGCAGCGCCCGTGATCTGGTTTTGATTATGCCGCAACCGCGTTCAGGCGATTCCACTTCTCGCGGCTCATGCCAAGGATGCTGTAGCCGACGCTTTCCATTTCGGTGGAGCGGTCGTAGCTTTCGACATCCTGAGCGGCGCGGGTGACTGCGTTCGCCAGCCCGTAGAGGCTGAACTCTCCGTCGCGGATGAGGTGGTCGAGGATGCCGCTGCCCTCTTTCTTCGTGAAGCCGTAGTCGGAGGAAGCCAGCTCAATCATCTGCGGAATATCGCTGGTGATGATCTTTGCGTCCTTCGCCTCGCGCATCATCTTGACGACCTTCTCGAATCGGGTCTGATCTACGGCGGCGCGGACGGTGTCCTGAATCTTGAGCATGAGCGCCCGGTCGTCTGCTGCGAGGGTCGCGTTGGAGTAGAGGCTGTAATCTTCCCCAGCCTCATTGCCGCGACCGATGTGATAGCGGCGGGTGGCTGCGTCGTTGACGACCATGCCGTTCGAGCAAACGAGGCGGTAGACCAGCGGCTGGACTGCCATGCTGCCCATGCCGACTTCGCTGTTGGTGATGATGATGCCGGACTGCACCACGTCGCCGGGGGTAACCTCCGTTTCGAGGCGCGGGTTGACAACCTTGATGTACATGCGTTCGTCGGTGACTTCGCAGCTCTCGATGCGAGCGTCTTGGATGTCGGCGATGATCGGCAGGACTGCCTCCGCGATCTCGTAGTTGTCGATGCGACGGTAGCGGTCGGAGAGGAAGGCGCGGGCGGTTCCGTCGAGGGTTCTCACCATGCGGGTGGACGGGTCGTGGCTGAACCAACTGTTCACATTGGCTGCCAGCAGTTCCGGGTTCTCCGCTCGCATCTTGTCGTAGTACTTCGCAGGGATACCGAGGGCGGCGCCGATCTGGCGATGAGCGATGTCGTTCACTCGCAGGATCGTGTTCATGTTCTGCTGCGGGTTCTGGAGGGTGATGCTCTGGCCGCCATCCATGCTATCCATGATGATGTTCCGGGTGTCGAGCAGGTAGTCGTGCTTCGCGTTGCGCTGACGGTCGAGTTCCTGAGCCAGTTCCATGAGAGTGCGTCCATACTTCATTGTGATGTACCTCCGTCTTTCTTTGGTTGATGTGGTGATGGATTATCAGAGAACAAAGCCGTGGTAGTGGAGAGTGTCCTCAATGGCTTTGTAGGCTCGCTTGTTGGACATGTGGGTCTTTACCTTGAAGGGGCTTCCGCCGTGGCTGTTGTAGCTGACGGTGAGGGCTTCATCGTCGGGAGTGAAACGCGCCGTGACCGTGATGGCGGTCTTTACGGTTCCGTGCCAGACGGTCTCGACTTCCTTCTCGAAGGTCTTCTGAACGAGCTGGCCGTGGGCAGCGCATCCGTAAGGGTCGGCGATCGGGATGAATCCTTTCGCGGCGAGGGCTTCTTTCAGGTTGAACTTCATCGTCTCATCCTCTCTACCGGGATATACCGCCCGGCCCGGTGTCGTGTTGGTTATGCGCTGCACTTAGTGCCGTTGAAGTAAACACCAACGCTGTCGCTTTCGTAAACATTGACTTCCCACTCGACGAGGTTGTTCTCGTACTTCTTCGCCTTGAAGGTGGTGGTAACAAAGAACTTCATCATTTTGCCGTGACCGTTGCTGGTTTCAACGACCTTGTCAAGCCTCCACTCGGCAACCTTGAAGCCCTTCAGGAATCGCTCCCAATCGCCGTAGGTTCCGGGGCTGCATTCGATGTCGTGCTTGATGTGCGCCTTGATCTGCTTTTCGAACATTTCCTTCATCGGTGGTTCCTCCTTGATTTGGTTTGATCTTGACTGTATTATACTCTTTTAGAATAGTATTGTCAATAGTTAAAATGCGAAAAATCGAATTTTTTTATAAAAAAATCGAGAATACGCATCAGCGTATTCTCAAATGCCAGATTTGCGGCCTATTCTTTTGTGTTCGGTTCCCTTCTGGACGGTCTGCGAAGCCCGACGTATTTGCCGGATGTAACGCGGCCATCATTGTACGGCTCCGTCTCTTCGATGAACCATTGGCGGCCGATTTTCTTTGCCGTCCGAAAGGTTCCGCGAGTGGCCTTCTGATATACGACTTGCGGATTCTTTCCAAGGCGTTCCGCATACTCTTTCAGCGGTATCATGCTCAAGCGGCCCCAGCCTCCTTTCTGTGATATTTTACTATTTCAGAATATCATTGTCAAGCGCGGCTCATAAAAGAAGTAATGGCGCTGCCTTGGTTTCGATGATGTAGTCGTTCGGGCAGTTGCTGACAGCCTCGTACTTCTCGCGGCCTTGGAACTCATCAACGACACGCTTGCTCTCGTCATCCATCTGGTCATAGCGGACGGAGCCGTAGGTCGGAGGCAACCATGCCCGCTGCCGTCCGACGTAGATATTCAGACGGTCAACAATCTTCTGGTCGTGGAACTTGATGTGGCACGTCCCCTTCTTGTAGAACGTGACCATGAAATACTTGCAGCTCACCGTCGTCCTGCCGCTGTTCGCCGCGTGTTGGAGCTTTGTGCTGAGGTCAGATGCCGGGGTTTCGCCTTTGTCGAGGTAGTCGAGCGCCTTCTCAAGATCGTCGAGGACTTGGAAACATCCACGGGCATCCAGACCTTCCAGCGTGTCCTTGTACCTGCCGTACTTATCGGGCTTATATCCGCGAGCAAAGCAGCCGTAGGTCGGGATGATGCACTTCGAGTTGACGTAGTGCGCTTTGTTGGTTTTCCAGCCGTTGTAGTAGTGGACGTTCTCGTTCTGCACATCGCTGTGATAGGAATGTTCCGCAGACAGCTTATCGAAGCACTTTACGATGGCCTCTTCTACGCCGGTTACGATCTGGCCCATGATCTGATTGACCACCTGCTGGATGTTAAACTGTGAGAACTCATAGTCCTTCATCCGCTCAATCGTGCCGTGGTACTCATCCAGCATTGTCGAGGTCATCTTCTGCCGAAGCTCCGGCAGATCAAACAGCTCCCGCCAGTACCGGGCGCGGGCGGCGCGAAGGAAGGTGTTGATATGGCCGGACCCGCACTTATCCGTCTTGTCGCCATCAACGATCAGACCGATGATCGGGCGGTTGTAGTCACTCTTGCTGCTGCACATGATTCGATCTGAAACGCCGTTATATACGCGCATCATCTGGATTCCTGCGGAGCAAAGCAGATCGTACTCCCGAATCAGGCGTTCCACCTGATTGGCCGGGGCAACTTCGTATAGCCCATTGGCTTCGAGATGTTCTTCCCGCGCCCTCTTGAGGTTATCCCAAATAGTCGTGTCCTCATTTGCTGCCGGGATGTTCACGTTGATAAGCGCAACGTCAACGTCGGTTCGTCTGGCCGCATGGGAGAAACCGCGTTCTACAAAGCGGATAGACGCACCATGCTTATGCAGGAGCTTCAGCAAAGCCTTCCTGCTGTTGGTGAACGGGTTGCGTATTGTCTCTGCGTTGAGGATGCAGGCAATCTGGCCGCCATTCTCGCATAGCTCAAGCGCATGTAGCAGGTGCATATCACCCTCCGAGAACGGAGGATTCATCAAAATCAGGTCGTACCGCTTGCGCGTGTGGTAGGTAAGGAAATCGTCATGCACCACGCGATACCCCTTGCCAACCAACAGGGCTTGCAGGTTGGGGTCGATCTCAACGCAGTCGATGTCGTCGAGGCCGATGCTGTATGTGCCGAAAAGCCTACTGCGATGAAACCGTGTCTTTTCGCAGAGACGCTTCGCCCATTCGATCAGATCGCCACGACCGGCGCTTGGTTCAAGGACGGAACTTACAATCCTCCAATCCACGCCAGCCATCAGTTTTCCGGCAACATCAGAGGGCGTGGGGTAAAACTGGCAATCCGTCTCAGGAAGAAACGCAACAGGCGTAGCGCTCTCCTTCTCGCGGCGTTCTTCGATGATTCGCCTCTCAACAACCGCTTTATGCAGCGCCCGCTTTGCCGCAACCATCGTGTCGAAGCTGCCGACGCGACAAGCGTATTTGCTATCGGCAGTCGAAACACTATATGGCTTATCCCAAGAGTTGTGCGGCTTCTCATAGAACTCAATCTGGCCGACGTACTCACCTCGGAGATAGGCATCCCATTTTTCGTAACCGCCGCAGGTTCCGCGACCACTATCTCTCCACTCAAGGATGATGTGGTTCTCGAAGTAACTGCCAGTTTTAACCGGAATCGCAGGCAAACTTATGCAATCCATTCTGTTCCCTCCTTTACCGCAGAGCGGCAACCTCACAAAGCGCGTCAAGCTCTGCGCAGTCCTCCGGGGCGAGGCATTTCGTCCAGCGCTCCGGGATGTCTTCATAACCGTAAAGCGCTCCGGCGAGGCCGCCCGTGATCGC
>JAGBBA010000053.1 GCA_017938695.1 Clostridia bacterium
CGTGCGGCGGATTCCGGCATCGTTCTCTGCATGCTGGGGAGATAGCTCCAAATTGAAGCCGTCTGCGTTCGCAGCGAGGTATAAATACAGCTGCAAGCAGTACGGGCCAAGCTGTTTGTTGACAGCCATCCATTCTTTATTGGCAATTTGCAGGAAATTCCATGCAACAGCTGGCTTGTGAATACGAATTGTCCTCTAATTTGCATAAGTAGTATAAGGCATAGGCAAAAATTCTCCTTTTTCTCTCTTGGATTTGAAGCAGGAACGATCATTTATTTATATTTTTCCTCAACTTCTATATATATTATATCAAATTTTTTGATAAAAATCAAAAATCCGGCGGAAGGACGGGCAAAACGGAAGAAAAACGGCTGATTACGGTGGTGATTTTGCAGCAATTACTGCAGATTTCCCGCAATCAGCCGTAAAATTCACTTATTCAACGTCATTTTCGACGCAAAAGTTAGCAGAAATACGGAAATCGACTGGATTTCCGTGTGAATCGCTGCCGTTTACCTGTAAATTGACAGCGAATTCCGTAAAAACGCATGCATTTTCCGCTGAAATAACCTCAATTACAGGTGAATCGATCAGTTTCAACCGCAATTTCCTTCCTTTTGGTACGAGATCAGCAGCGTTTTCCGGCTGTTCGCTGAACAAATCGCGCTGCAACACCTTCGACAGCATGCGCATCGTCTGATAATCCGGCTGCGTGCGTCCGCATTCCCAATTTGAGACGGTAGTTCGCGCCACGTTCAGTTCTTCCGCAACCTCCCATTGCCGTAAACGCAGCGATTTTCTGGCTTCCTTGATCATTCTTCCGAGATTCTTCATTGGTTTTCCCTCCATTTCTTTTGTTGCGCCACAAATTAGCGCGCAAACCGTGCATAATGCCAAGTTTCAGCGCGTGACACAGCATTATCATAGTGTGTAAATCTTTTCACTCATTTTCTTTCTCCTATTTTGCAATTGCAGAATGAAGATTACACCTTAGTATACCATGATTGAACACTTATGGTACAGGAAAGTTTGTTTTCATTTCTATTTTTGCGAAAAAACATTGATCAAAGAGGCAAACGTATCTGTAAGATTGAGACCATTCTTTGAAGCTGTATTTGCTTTCTACTTTGCCTTGGCTCTTGGCACACTTGGGAGAATGCATGATTTCATCTGTGATATGATCTTGGGCTTGAACATGCAGAAGACATATGTAGCAGTCCGAACCGCTTTAATCGATACTGCAGTACTAATGATACCGTGGAAATTCTGATTGTTGACGGAGTTGCAGCTGCTATTGTGGCGGTTGTCGGCTATAAAGGTAACAAAAGAAAGAATCTCAAGGCGAAAACGATCCATGAGGCCAGGGGTACAGCCTGATTGAACTGGAATGTGCTACTTGGAACACGGCGCAGACGAAATATCACGTCTTCATCGCTTGCTGTTTATGTTTTCCTCTTGGAATTTTGTCAATGAAAGCCGATTGACAGAAAATTTTGCTACACCTATAATTCCTCTTGGAACCTTCCACTTTAGTCAGCTTCCACTTTTGCGGATTTCACAGGGTGAAAATCAGGAACCTTCCACTTCAGCTTCCACTTTGGCACAAAAAAAGGATGACCTCTCATTGAGATCATCCTTGATTATTCCCTCAATCAGAGGGTGAAACCCTCTGATTACTTGCCGAAGTAGCGCTTCAGCAGGCCTTCGAAAGCCTTGCCATGTCGAGCTTCGTCGCGGGCCATTTCATGCACGGTGTCATGGATGGCGTCCAGGTTCAGCTGCTTGGCCTTCAGGGCCAGGTCGAACTTGCCGGCAGTGGCACCGTTCTCGGCTTCCACGCGGACGGTCAGGTTCTCCTTGGTGGAGGGGGAGACCACTTCGCCCAGCAGCTCGGCGAACTTGGCGGCGTGCTCGGCTTCTTCATAGGCGGCCTTCTCCCAGTACAGGCCGATCTCGGGATAGCCTTCACGATGGGCAACGCGGGCCATGGCCAGATACATGCCGACCTCGGTGCACTCGCCGGTGAAGTTGGCGCGCAGCATTTCCTTGATATCTTCGGGAGCGTCCTTGGCTACGCCCACTTCGTGCTCGCAAGCCCAGGTCTTGGTCTCGGCCATCTGGTCGAACTTAGCCTTGGGAGCCTTGCACACAGGGCAGAAATCGGGAGCCTCGGGACCTTCGTGAACATAACCGCAAACCTTGCAAACCCACTTCATATGATCTACCTCCAAATTTAATTTGTTTCATTTTTTTGTTTGGCTTCCGCCTGATGATAGTATACACCATATTTCATCGGGTGAAACATCTTTTCAAAAACTTTTTTGATTTTCTGCTCAATTCAATAACCAGTCGAGATTCTGCTCTTCGCCGTTGACTTCGTAGGTGAAGGCGTTTTCCTTCACCCAGCGTTCGGCGTAGGAGCCCTTTTCCACGGTGTACTTCACACCAGGATCAAACGCATCAAGAGCGATGTCTTTCAGCGATGCAGGCAGATACGCTTCCTCGATGGAAAGCCCGGCGAAAGCAAGCGTTTCAATGCGCTCAACGCCATCCTCGATGGTCACTTCCCTGATATCAAAGTCGCTGGGGGACATGCCGTCGGAATGGTGGAAAGCACCTTCGCTGATGACCTTTAACGTCCCGGGAATCGTGAGTGAGCGTGATGACAAGCTCATATCAAGGTCCCTGAACGCATACTTGCCGATTTCCGTCAGGTTAGCGATCAGGTGCAGGAAAGTTTCCTGCTGCAGCTTCGCATATTGAAACGCTCTATCACCAACCTTTGTGATATTCGGAGGCAGATCATATGCCTCGCCCCGGTTGAATGCGTTTGCCGGGATCTCGGTGATTGGCGAACCGTCCGCAAAGGAAACTCCTTTTGAAAAGTAAAATGCATACTCACCTATCTTTTCCACGCTGGCGGGAACCTTAACATTTTTCCTGCCGCTGCAAGCACCATTGGCAATAACCCTGATCCCATTCGGGATCGTTGCGTACTCTGCCAGGTAAATCAGCTCTTTGTTGTCCTTGTAATACAAGGAGCCATCAATTGTGGCAAAGTGCGGATGGTCGTTGTCAATGCGGAACTGAATTTCACCGGAGCCAAAGGCATTGCCATCAATATATTCCAGGGCCGCAGGAATATTGATGGAGCGAACCTGCCTGGAAGTGAATGCATCTGCACCGATCGTTGTAACCGTATCAGGCAGGGTAACAGAAATATCCACACTCGGTTCAAGAACATTGTTCGGATAAAAGGCGTAAGGGCCAATGGCAGTAATGACATAACCGTCAATTCGCTTGGGCAGGATCATATCCTTTTGCTCGCCTGTGTACAGTACAATTGTTGCAGTACTGTTATCGTTGACAGTATATTGGAAGCTACGGCTGGCTCGCATATTTTCCACGATGGCGGAAAACGATAAAAATAACAGCATCGCAGCCAATAACCAGATAACTTTTTTTCTCATGATAGCATTTTCTCCGTTTCCAGGGCCCCGCTGAAAATATTCTATCATAATATAAATAGGGTGTCAATTTAGCCTCGTGCTGCGCATGATAGATACCATTGGTTGTAACACTCTTCTGCAAAAGAAGGTTTTTTCGTCCCGGCGGCGAATTTCTTTAGGAAATGCCTACGTTGTTATCATATGGAGGAGTTGACTCCCATGCGTGATCTGGTGGTTTTGATCGAGCTGGACGGCAAGGCATGCCGGTCCATGGCGCGCAAACTCCGTGCAGAGCATATCTACTGCCGCATTCTGCCCGCCCATGCCACGGCGGAGGATGTGCAGGCCCAGGAGGCCCGGGGCATCATCCTGGCCGGTGCCGACAGGGGCGAGGCAGCGTGCGTGCCTTATCTGGACAGCCTTCTGGCCACGGGCCTGCCCATGCTGGCCATGGGCGATGGCGCGCTGTCCCTGGCGCAGCAGCTGGGCTGCACCCTGGGTGAAAAGGCTACCGAACCTGGCCTGTTTCAGGTGCGCTTCGAAAGTGCCGAGGCTCTTTTTGCCGACACCACCTCCGGCGAACGGTACATCCCGGCCTGCCGGACGATCACGCTGTCTGCCGCCTGCCACCCCATCGCCCAGACAGACGAGGGCATCCTGGGTTTCCGCGCAGCAGGCAAATCCGTCTATGGCCTGGCGTTCCTGCCCGAAACCAACGACCCCGACGGCACCCAGCTACTGATCAACTTCTGCCAGAACGTGTGCGGCTGCACCCTTTGGTGGAACCGGCAGCTGTTCATGGAGCGCGCCCTGGAGGAGATCCGCTCCGTTTGCCAGGACGGCGAAGCCCTGTGCGCCATTTCCGGCGGCATCGACAGCGGCGTGTGCGCGCTGCTGGGCAACCGGGCCATCGGGCATAAGCTGCATTGTCTGCTGATCGACACGGGCCTTTTGCGCAAGGGCGAAAGCGAAGAGGTGCTGAGCACCTACCGCGATGCCCTGGGCCTGAATGTGCATTGCGTGGACGCCAGCGCGGCCATTCTGCCAGCCCTGGCAGGCGTGGTGGACGCCCAGGAAAAGGCCCGCATCGTGCATGAACAGATCTTGCAGATCATCCGGCGCGAACTGCAAAACATGCCCGGTGTGACCACTGTGTTGCAGGGCACCAATTATACCGATACCCTGGACAATCCCCACCACGTTCCGGCGTATGAGCTGAACCTGGTGGAGCCCGTCCGGGAGCTGTTCAAGGACGAAATCCGTCAGGTAGGCGAGGAGTTCTTCCTGCCGGAAAGCATCATCCGCCGTCAGCCCTTCCCTGGCAGCGGCCTGGCGTCCCGCATCTTCTCCGACGTAACGGAGGAAAAGCTGTCCATCCTGCGGGAAGCCGACGCCATCTTCTGCCGCGAGGTGGAGGCCACCGGCCAGAACAAGCGTCTGTTCCAGTATTACGCCACCCTGGCGGACGCCCCCATCCCCGGCAGCAACGGCTATGTGATCATCCTGCGGGCTGTGCAGGTGATCGACGGCAACGTGGCCATCGCTTCCCGCCTGCCCTACGACCTATTGGAACGCGTGACCGAGGACATCATGACTGCGCTGCCCAGCGTGTGCCGTGTGCTGTATGATTTTACGCCCAGCCAGTCTTATGCCAGGAATACTGTGCGGTAAACCAGAATTGCATCAAACAAACGAACCCCCTCTGCAGGGCTAGGGCCCATGCGGAGGGGGTTCGTGCTGCATGGTTAGAATTGCGCCCCGCAGGCGGTTACAAACGCCACCGGGTCGATGAAGGAGAAGCTTAACTTATTCTGAGGTTTCCCCAAACATGGACGAAGTGAACGAGAAAGAAAACACACCCGGTAGCGGAAAGCAGGATATTGTTGCGCCATGCACCGATGAAAACGTAGAAAAGCGGAGGAAGGGCAACGATGAATGCCATCATGACGAATAAACTTTGGATTCCGGTGAAGTACAGTATCCATCCAAAGAAATTCAACAGCAATGCACCGAGTGCCAGAAAAAAGAACAGAGTTTCCCTGCCGGGGTTGATCGAAAAGAAGGACGCATTTCCATGCACAATAAACAGCATGAAGGCGATGCATAATGATCCCAGTGCCTTTTCGCATATTTCCAGAGGCATGGATGATTCCTTCATGGTCATGATAGGATTCGTTTCGAGCTTAATGAGGGGCATGACCATATAGGGGATTTCCTGAATGACAAATAGAAACAGTCCCAATAGCCAGAAGCCAAGATACTGATTGCCCAAAAGTTTAATCCATTTTACCATAATCTTCTCCTGCAATTATGCAAACTCTGCTCCGCACTGCGTCACAAACGCCACCGGGTCGATGAAGGAGAAGCGCACCTTCTGCAATTCGGTGCGGTCGAAGGCGACCTGCATCAGCTGGGCTTCATCCTGCCGGGCGGTGACGGTCACCTCCCGTACGGGGAGCAGGGCCATCAGGTCCCGTGCGGCGCGAAGGGATACGGCGCACAGGTAACGGCGGATCTCGGCTTCATCCTTGTTCATGTAGGCAGGATGGGCATCGAAGCGCACGGCCAGGTGGTCGGCATCGATGGTCTCCACATCGAAGGATTTAGCGTAGGGGGCCAGATCGCCCAGGGGATTGGCGGCCTGGAGCACCTCCACATAGGCGGCGGTATCGCCCTGCAAAACCTGGGCGGCATGCTGGTGGAAAAACGCCCACAGGTTTTCGGAGGTCAGGCCGTCGGTGGGTCTGGCGTGGGCCAGGGCATCGGTCCAGTCCACGGTGTCGTCGGCGGTTTTCCACAGCTGCTCAAAGGGCGGAAAGGTGGACTGGTACATCTTTCTGGGGGCGGGCGCAGGCTGAGGGGCACTGTCCTGGGCGGAGGCACCCCACAGGTCATCCACGATGTCGCTCAAATCATAACGGTTCTCAGGCATGGTTCTCTTCCTCCAGCACCTTGCAGCGCACACAGGGGGGCTTGGCGGTGACGTCAAAGCCTTCGATGAGCACGTCTGCGTCGGCAAGCACTTCGTTATCAAACAGCCAGCGGGACAAGGGGTTGATCAGCAGGGCTTCCACCTGGTTGCCCACGCCGCGGCCGCCGTTGGACAAATCGAACAGGGCGGCTTCCTTCAGGCCGTTGTAGGCAAAATCGGCGATCTGGATGCGGATGCCCTTCTGCTCCTCCATCCGGAGGATGATCTTGTCCACCTGGGCGCGGAGGATGGCCTCGCCAGCCTCCCGGCGGATATAGTCGAACACCACGATGTTTTCGCCAATGCGGTTGAGGATTTCCGGGCGGCCCAGCTCCAGCTTGAAGTATTCTTCAATGGCGGCGCGGACGCGCTTTTCCACCTCGCCGTAGTCCATGTCCATGGTGACATTGGGCTGGCGGTTGCCCAGGGCGTCCTTCACGTAGATGCCCAGGTTGCTGGTGAAGATGATGATGGTTTCAGAGAAGTACACCGTGTTGCCCTGGCCGTCGGTCATGCGGCCGTCCTCCAGGATCTGCAAAAACTTGTCCAGGATGGAGGGATGGGCCTTCTCGATCTCGTCAAAGAGCAGGATGGCGAAGGGGTTCTTTTTCACGGCGTTGGTCAGCTGGCCGCCGGCTTCATAGCCCACATAGCCGGGAGGTGCGCCCATCAGCTTCTGATCGGAGTGGCTCTGGCCGTATTCGCTCATGTCAAAGCGGATGCAGGCACTTTCGTCGCCGAAGAGCTTCTCGGCCAGGGCTTTGGCGGTTTCGGTCTTGCCGGTGCCGGTGGGGCCTGCATAGAACAGGACGCCCTTGGGCTTGGCGGTGGAGGAGCTGCTCAGGCCGTTCATGCCGGTCACGGCGCGCTTCACCACGTCCAGGGTGCGCTCCAGGGCGGCGTTTTGGCCCTTGATACGCTTTTCAAAGTCCTGCTTGGCGTTGCGCAGGCTGTCCATGGAAAGCAGCTCCCAGGGGTTCTCCTTGATGCCGTATTTGTACAGGTCAACGATGGTGCACAGATCCCGGATGGGGGTGCACTCCTGCTTGGAAAGGCGGCGCATGGCGTCCAGCTCGGTGAAGGTCAGCCCTTCGGTGAGGCCCACGAACTTCTCCCGCAGGCGTTCCAGTTCTTCGGGATGCTGCTGGTAGTAGGGCATATCGGTGCGGTACACCGTGCTGTCGAAGAAGGTGGCGAAGGCGTTGCCGCTGATGAGCCGCTTGCGCTCCTCACGGTCGGGGGCTTCCAGGTTGATGACCTTGCACACGGGGTTGTTCAGGTAGAACCAGGCGGGCAGGTCGTTGAGCTTGTTCACCAGGATGATCAGCAGGTTCTGGCGGCGGCCCAGGGGTGTGCGCACCGTGGCGGCAGAAAGGGCGGACTGCATCAGCAGGTTGAAGCTGTTCACGTCGTGCTGATCCATGCACTCCGGGGTCACAATATAGTGGCTGGCCAATTCCAGCACGGTGGCGGTGGCCGCCTGCTGCTGGGCCATGGCCCGGCGGATGATATTGGGCGCGGTGTCGGCCTTGTTGCCCTTGAACTCCGCAGGGATCACGCCGCTTTGCGCCTCCACGCCGGTGAGCCGGGCGTACTGATCCACCATGCCCGGGGCGTAGGGGTTCATAAAGCCCATCAGGTTGGAGTAAAACACCACCTGGCTGTATCCGTTGTCGGTCAGATAGCCGTGGAGGTAGCGGGGCAGGGGCACCAGTTCATCCTCGGGGATGGAACCGGCAACGGGGTAGCGGTACTGGTCCAGCACATTGCCTTCCAGGATGATCAGGGGCTTGATGGCGGAAAACAGCTCCAGCTCTTTATGCCATTTGGAAATGAGCGCGTCCATGGCGGTCACCTTCTTCAGCGAATTTAGTTTATTATACCATAGAAAAACAGGAGCCGCAACGCTGCGGCCCCTGCGCTGGCTATGCTTTACTGCACCGCATCCTTATCGTAGTAGCTGATAAAGTCTTCCTGCTCCGGTTCGGCGTCATTCCTGGCGCGGTGGCGGCGGACAAACTCGACGATCGCACCGATCACCAGGCCAATAATGCTCAGCTTGATCACCAGGCCCAGGATGCCCGTGGCCAGGCCGAACAGGCCGCCGATCAGACCGAACACCATGCCGATCAGACCGCCGATCAAACCAAACACACCTTCCAGGATACCAAACACCAGCTTAAACGGGAAAAGCAAAAGATCCAACATTGTTTCATTCCTCCTACGCTTAGCAGTTTAGCATATGGGGAAGCTGCTTCCAAGGGTAGAATGATTAGAAAATCATGAGGATTCTTTAATTTTCTACGTCCTTGCCCACATTGACCCAGCCCTTGGCCCGGGAAAACTGCTCCAGCTCGGGCAGGGTGAGCTCGATGGCGGAGTTGGAGGAACCGCAGGCCGGGTACACGGTTTCGAACCGGCGGAGGCTTTCATCCAGGTAGATATCCACGTTCTCCGGGATGCCGAAGGGGCACACGCCGCCAAACTGCAGCCCGGTGAAGCGGTCCAGCTCCTCGGCGGACATCATCTTGGCCTTGACGGCGAAGGTATCCTTGAATTTGCGGTTGTCGATGCGGCAGTCGCCTGCGGCCACGATGAGAATGGGCTTATCGCCGGCCATGAAGGAGAGCGTTTTGGCAATGCGGCAGGGCTGGCAGTTCAGGGCCTGGGCGGCCAGCTCCACCGTGGCACTGGACACGGTGAACTCCATCACCCGGCCATCGGCACCAAACTGCTTCAAATATTCGCGGACATGATCAATACCCATATCAGTAAAACCTCCTGGCTTCGATTGCTTCATATTTTTCTTTGGAAAGTTCCGCGCCGTTCTGGCTGACTACGGCGGCGGAAACGGCATTGGCCCGGCGGACGGCCTCCACAAGAGGCACATCGGCAGCCTCGAAGGCCATCACCGCGCCGATGTGGGCATCCCCGGCACCGATGGTATCCACCACCCGGGCAGGAACGCCGGGGATGATGGCCTCCTCATCATCATGCAGCACATAGGCACCGCGCTCGCCCAGGGTGACGATCACGTCGCTTTGCGTCAGGGTTTGCAGCATGTGCGCCGCCTGGGAAACATCCTGGGAACGGGTGAAGTGGCAGATCTCCGCTTCGTTCATGTGGAACACCGCGTGCAGCTCCATTAGCCGGGCCATTTTTCGGGGTGGGATGTGCATCAGCCGCGGCCCGGGGGCAAAGTACAGCCTGCGGGGCGGATGCTGCTCCAGCCAGTCCAGGATCACCTCTCCGGTGGGTTCTTCAATTTCCAGGCCGCAGACGTACACGCCGCCGTAATCGCCTGTCAGGGCATCGAACCATTCCGGGCGGAAGGCATACTCCGCGCCGTGCTCGCACATGAAGGTGCGCTCGCCGTTGGGTTCCACCAGGCAGTAGCAGCAGCCGTTGGGAGCATCCACCGGTGGCACGGCCGTCTGCACCCGGCGGTCTGCCAGCGCACGGCGAACCCAGTCGCCCCACACGCCGGTACCCACCGGTGAGAACAGCGTGCAGTCAGTAAGGCCCGTCAGCCGCGCTGTGTGGTAGGCATTGTAGGCGCATCCGCCCAGGGACACCTGCTGGGAGGTGATGTGCACGTCATCCCCAGTGTAGGGCAGCTGCGGCAGGCGGATGACCACATCCGCCACGGTGGAGCCGATAAACAAAAGTGCCATGGGCCATCATCCTTTTATTCAGTCAGGTAATCCTTGGCCAGCACCAGGGCGACGCTGGCCGTCCAGGTATAGGCCAGGTCGCGCAGGCCTGCGCCGGTCAGGGCGTTGAAATTCTCGGCAAAGCCGCTCTGGCACACCATGTCCACAAACCGCCGGGAGACCTCCCGGGCCAACTCCGTTTCGCCGCACTGCTCCAGGCCGTCCACCAGCAGCATGGTGCTGGGTGCCCAGATGGGGCCGCGCCAGTAGCCGTCGTCCCGGTAAAGGGGGCTGGAGGGGCTCTCAGTGGCGTAGCCGAAGGGGGTCAGGAAGCGGTCGTTCTTCAGCACGGCGATGATCTTCCGGCGGATGGGTTCCGGCAGGGTTTTGCCCAGCACCAGTACCTCATAAGGTAGAAGGCTTTCGTTTTCGATGACCTCCCCGGTGCTGCACTGGATGGCCACGGGCAGATCGTCGCGGAAGCACTTATTTAGGAACAGAGTCAGGTGGGCTTGCGCTTCTTCGCGCCAACGGGCGGCAGCGTCGGTCATGCCCAGCTGGTCGGCCAGGCTGGCCAGCACCTGCATCTGCACGATCATATCCGCCTGCAGTTCCGGTGTGGCCACCGGCGGCAGCTTGGAGAAGGCGGTGGCATTGTCCCAGCCGGAATCATTGCCGTGGTTGTAGTAATACAGGCCGTCCATGCGGCGGTAGTTCATCCACCAGCGCGTCCATTTTTCCAGGAAGGCATAGGCCTGCCGGGTCTGCTCCTCCGTCAGGGTCATGTAGCGCAGCATCCGGCGCAGGGCCCAGCCGTGTACCGGCGGCTTGCAGTAGTTCCAAATGATCTTGCTGTCACTGATGCTGTCCGGCAGGCGGCCGGAGGCATCCTGGAAGTCGGCCATGATCATCCATTCGTCCCAGGCCAGCCGGGGTTGACCATAGGCCAGGGCCAGGGCGTTGAAGCAGTGATCCCAGCTCCACACGTTGGTCATCCAGTTCTTGGACATGTACATGGCCTCGCGCTTGAGGAATCCGTCCGGCCGGACGATGCTGCTCCAGTTCAGGAAGGCGGCCATGTAGCCCATCTCCTGGTACTGGGGTGCCAGCGCGGGCATCCCGGCCAGGAAGGCCAGGAAGTCATCCTCTGTCTGCTGGCGTGCGACCTCGAAATCATAGCGGATCAGCTGCTGATCCCACTCGGTTTCGATCTCCCTGATCACGCACAGAAAGCCCTGCGCACCGCCAATATCCAGCCGGGAGTACAGCGAGCTGCTTTCCTCCCACTGCTGATCCAGCAGGCAATCGCCCGCCTGCACATCCACCAGGTAGCGGTTGTTGTTCTTGTAGCAGTTGGCCATGTACAGCGTGCGGCCGTCGTGCTGCACTTCGTAAATATAATCATAGGGGCCGGAGCCGGTGAGGAAATCCAGCTGCATGCCCGTGCCTGCGCTACCCTGGATGAGCAGCGTATCTGCATCGGCATAGCAGCAGCGGATGCACTTTTCCCCGCTGCCAAAGTGCAGCGCGGTGCGATCCAGCCAGGCTTCATCGCAGGCAACGCCGCGCAGGGTCACCCGGGCCACCAGGGGCGTGTTGGCATCGTTGTGGATGGTTCGCAGGTGCAGGCCTTCTGCATTGCCGCGGCCCTGGTAATTCTCGGACAGGTGGGAAAGCACCATGTAGGAACCGCGCCGGGTGTAGGGCATTTGCCGAAGATTCATCGTGCGCATGGGTGTGCCTCCTTTGCCAAAAGGCAAAACAGAGGAGGCCGCAGCCTCCCCTGAAAGAATGTTGAATTACTGCGGACGCTTTTTGCCCATGAAGCAGAAGGCCAGGGTGCCGGGGCCGGCATGGGCGCCAATGACCGGGCCCACGTTTTCCACGCGGATGGTCAGATCGGGCAGCTTGGCCTGGGCGAGATCCTTCAGGCGCATGGCGTCGTCCAGGGCGTCGGCATGGAGCAGCAGGGCGATGGATTCCTTCTGATCCTCGATGTTCTCCACGGCCTTGTCCACGATGTAGTTCATGGCCTTGCGGCGGCCGCGGACCTTGTCGGCAGCGGCCAGCTTGCCCTCGCTGGTTTCGGTGAGGATGGGCTTCAGGTCCAGCAGGGTGCCGATGGCGGCAGCGGCGGGGGAAACACGGCCGCCGCGCTTGAGGTACTTCAAATCGTCCACGGTGAACCAGGCCTGGGCGCGGAGCTTGTTATCCTCCAGCCAGGCGGCCACTTCCTCAATGGAAGCACCGGCCTTGTACATTTCGTGGGCCTTGATGACCAGCAGCGTCTGGGGGCCGGAGATGGACAGGGTATCCACCACGATGAACTTGCGCTGGGGATACTTTTCCAGCAGCTGCTCCCGGGCGGAGTAGATGGCGTTGATGGTGGCGCTCAGCTGGCTGGAGAAGGCGATGAAAAGCAGATCCTTCTCCTGCAGGATGGGCTCGAAGTATTCCATGTAGATGGTTTCGTTCAGGGCCGAGGTGGTGGGCTGTGCACCGGCGCGCATCTTATCGTAGTAGGTTTTGTAATCCATGGTCTGGCCCAGGTCGTCCAGGTATTCCTGGCCTTCGAGGATGTAGGGCATCTTGACCACGGGGATGTCCATTTCCTGTTGCAGGGCAAACGGCAGATCGCTGTCGCTGTCCGTCATGAGGATGTAATCCATGATGATGATAACCTCCTTTGCATGGGTAAATGATGACATAATAAATCATCATCATTGTACCGTGAAAGGAGGCAAATTGCAAGTATAACTGTTGTATTCTCATCCATGCAAAAAAAGGCAGCGCATCACTTTGTTTTTCCTTGGCAGCATGCTGCCCCGTTCCCCTCAAGCCCCTGCGGCTGTCGCTCAAGCCGCAAAGGAACAATGCGGTGACTTTGCAGAGGATTGCTTCCGCGCAAGCGGAAATTCAAAGCAATCCTCTGCAACGGAGCCGCCCCGCATGACAGCCGCTCGACCTGCTCCAAAAGGAGCGAGGGGGTCCGGGGGGAAGCGTGATCGCTTCCCCCCGGCGGCTTTGCGCCGCTTTCGACGCGCGAAAGCGGCCCCCCACGCCACAAAGATACACTTGTATAAAAGAGAGGTATGTTCTCCCCATTGGCACGGCTTTACTTCGGCCTTGGCTTAAACACCATTGCCGCCAGCGCACCGAAGAACACCGCCGCGGCAATGCCGGCCGCCGTGCTGGTAAGGCCTCCGGTGAAGGCACCCATGAAGCCGATCTCCTGCACGGCTTTCTTCACGCCGTTGGTCAGTGCATGGCCAAAGCCCGTGAGGGGCACGGTGGCCCCGGCTCCGGCAAATTCCGCCAGGGGGCCGTAAAGCCCCGTCGCGCTGAGGATCACCCCGGCCACGATATACCCCACCAGGATGCGGGCTGGGGTCAGCTTGGTTTTCAGTACCAGAAATTCGCCGATGGCGCACAGCGCGCCGCCCAACGCAAAGGCCTTTACGAAGCTCCAGAGCATGCGCTGCATCCCTCCAATACGATGGCGTGGGCGATGCCGGGGATGGTTTCGCCCTGCTGGCTGGTGGTGGTGGACAGAAGCGCGCCCGTGGCCATGAACAGAACCCGGTGCACCTCGCCCCGGCGGATTCGCTCCAGGATGTGGCTGTTCAGCACAATGGCGGAGCAGCCGCAGCCGCTGCCCCCGGCGTGCACGTCCTGCCCGGGGCTGAAAACCTCCAGGCCGCAGTCGATATACCGTTCGGTGATCAGCGGCACGCCGCGCTGGCGCATCAGCTCCAGCAGAATATCATGCCCCACTTGTCCCAGATCGCCGGTGATGATCAGGTCGTAATCCCCGGGCGTGCGGTGGGTGTCGCGGAAATGCCGGGCCAGGGTGTCGGCGGCAGCAGGGGCCATGGCGGCCCCCATGTTGTTGGCATCGGCAACGCCCAGGTCGGTCACCCGGCCGATGGTCACGTGGGTGCACTGGGCAATGGCCGGGAGGCTCTCATCGCTGCTGATGAGGGACGCGCCGGAGCCGGTCACCGTCCACTGGGCGGTGGGGGTACGCTGGTTGCCGTATTCCAGGGGGAAGCGGTACTGCCGCTCGGCGGAGCAGAAGTGGCTGCTGGCTGCGCAAAGGGCGGTGCGGACGTGGCCTGCATCCACCAGCATGGCAGCGATGCACAGCCCCTCCGCCATGGTGGAGCAGGCCCCGTAAAGCCCCAGGAAGGGGATCTTCAATTCCCGTGCCGCCATGGAGGCAGAGGTGATCTGGTTCAGCAGATCGCCGCCCAGCAGCACGTCCACCTGCTCCCGGGTCAGCCCGGCTTTGCGGATGCAGGTGTCGCAGGCGGTGTAAAAGAAGCGGCACTCGGCCTTTTCCCAGCTTTCCTCGCCGAAAAGATCGTCTTCGATCACCTGGTCGTACCCTGTGCCCAGGGGGCCTTCGCCCTCTTTTTTGCCTGCAATGGCCGCCCCCATGCACAGCCGGGGGCGGCGGAGAAGCTCGATGGTACCTTGCATGCTATACCTCCTACCAGGGCCAGATGGCGTAGATGATGCCCACGATCACGCTGGCACTGACGCCCCACACCAGCACCGGCCCTGCAATGGTGAACAGCTTCGCGCCCAGGCCCAGCACCAGGCCCTCCCGGCGGAATTCCATGGCCGGGGAAACCATGGCATTGGCAAAGCCGGAAATGGGCACAAAGGCCCCGGCCCCGGCGTACTGGCCGATCTTGTCCCACACGCCCAGGCCGGTGAGCAGCGCGGTGAGGAACACCAGCACCGTGGAGCAAAACGTGCTGGCGGCGGTGTTGTTCATGCCCAGCCAGGCTTTGCCGATCTCCTGCAACGCCTGGCCCAGGGTGCAGATCGTGCCTCCCACCCAGAAGGCCCGCAGCAGCCCCTTGCCCATGTCCGAATTAGGGGACATGCGCTCCACCAATTGCTTATAGCGGTCAAGCTGCTGCTGCCGCCGGGGCGAGGGCTTGGCATTTTTGTCAAACATGGGGTTCCTCCTTTGGCCGGTGCATGCTGCGGTCCTTGGGGGTGGGAAAGCGGCTCTCCCGCTGGCCGGGCCGGGGCTGAAGCTCCAGCGAAGGCACCGGCGTGCCAAAACGTTCCATGGGCATTCCTCCTTGCTGTAATAGCAGTATGAACGGCCAGGGCCGCCTTCATGCAGTGAGGGAGCCGTTTTCCAGGGGCACGGTTTTCAGCAGCTGCACTTCGTGGCCGCTGGCCGCGTCGATGTAGATCAGGTAGCGGTCGTCCCCGTGAGCGACGGTGAATTCATAGCACAGCACTTCATCGCCCTGCTGGGGGATCAGGCACAGCCGGACATTTTCCACCGTCACCTGATCGGTCAGATGAGCCCGGGCGGCGGCTTCTGTCAGTCCGGGTTCAGGCAGGGTGCGCCGGGTATGGTTCAGCCAGTAGTTGTGGGCTTCCAGACCTACCACCTGGGCGGTGTCCATCCGCAGTTGGATCTTGACCAGGTCGGGGTACAGCAGCACGTCCTCCTGCAGGGGGACGCAGCTGATGACGCACAGCCCGTCGTAGATCTGGTGATGCACGGGCAGCATGCTGCCAAAGCCGTGCAGCTCCAGGAAGGCCAGGGCAGCAGTGCGGCATGTTTCCACGCTTTGCGTTACGGGGAAGGACGCGGTTTCCGGCATCATCCACAGCACTTTGCCGCCCTGCCGGGTGATCTCCAGGTTCAGCTGCACGTCCGCCGTTTGCACGGTGACACCGTAGGCGGCCAGCGCGCCGCTGGTGCCGGGAGCAGCCTGGATGCTCACCACCCGGTCGTCACCCACAAAGCTGCGGGCGATGTCGAGGGCTTCCTCCTGAGTGATGTCGCCCGAGGGCAGGCCCTTTGCCTGGACGGGTGAGGCTTTCGCCGGGAGAGGCGGCTCCAGGGTAATGGCGGCCAGGTCGCCGGTGGACTCCGCCAGACTCAGCTGGCTGGATAGCTGGGCGCAAAGGTTGCGCTGCCGGGTCAGCTGCGATAGCTGATCAGGGGAAAATCCGCCCTGCTCCACCACCAAAGGGAGCAGGCTGGTGGCGTCGCTGGACAGTTGGCTGGCCAGGCGCAGCGCAGGCAGCATGACGGGATTCTCCACGGGCAGAAAGGCCAGGCACTGCTGCACATCCCCGGCAGTCTGGCTAATCTCGCTGAGCAGCGCAGCCGTCCGGGCCGGATCGGCAGACAGCAGCACCTTTTCCATGGACAGGGACAGCGCGTCCACTTCCTCCGCTGCCTGGTGGAGCACGCTCTGGTGCAGGGCATCCAGGCTGCTTTCCAGCTGGGTGATGCGCTGGTGCTGGAAGATCATGAATCCGCCAAGGATGAACAACGCCCCGGCGGCGATGGTAGCGATCAGGTATTTCTTCATCCGGCACCTCAGATAGCGAAGGCATGCTTGCCGATGGTCAGCTGCACCGCCCGGGTGCGGATCCACTGGTTGGTGGCGGTGACGGGATTATAATAGTAGATACAGCCGCCGGTTGGGTCCCAGCCGTTGAGGGCGTCCCGGGCGGCGCGGACACAGCTGGCGGTGGGCTCCAGGTCGAACTGGCCGTCCCACACGGCATCGAAGGCACCGGTCTGGAAGATCACGCCGCTGATGGTGTTGGGGAAGGCATCGTGCCGCACCCGGTTGAGCACCACCGCCGCCACGGCCACCTGGCCGATGTAGGGCTCGCCCCGAGCCTCACCGTTCACCAGCCGGGACAATAGCTCGATCTCCTTCTGCTGATAGGTGCCGGCGGAGATGGCTGTGCTGCTCAGCGTAATGCCCAGGGCGGCGGCGGTGGCGCTGCCCACCCGGCCGTCCACCGTCAGGCCGTTTTTGCGCTGGAACCAGATCACCGCATCGTAGGTTTCACGGCCGAAAACGCCGTCCACGCTGCCGGAAAAGTAGCCGTATTGCTTCAGCTTTTGTTGAATAAGGCGCACCTGGGTGCCCCTGCTGCCCCAGGCCACCACTGCTGCGCTGCCCTGGCGAAAGGCGGGCAGGAGCAAAAGGAGCGTCAGCAGCAGGGCGGAAACGCGGCGAAGCTTATTCATGGAACAGCACCTCCAGGGGGAAGCCCAGCAGGGCCTCGAAAAATGCGGCCAGGCTCCAGTCCCAGCCCGTTTTGTCCGGCAGGGCGGCGCAGGCCTGGGCCAGCTCCGGGTCAATGAGCCCCCACCAGTTATGTCCCCGGGCACTGCCCAGACGGATCATCAGCGCAGGGTATTCCCCGGCAGGGATGGTCAGGCCGTCCAGTGTACGCTGGTCAAAGGCGGCCTGCTCGATGCTCACCTGCACGCTGCCGGTGAAGCCCTCGGCCCGGGCGGCCTTTTGGGCAGCCTGGGCCAGCTGGGGCAGCAGCGTCCGGGTGCGCTGGAGCATGGTCTGCCCCTCCTCGGGGGAGTAGGCGGCCAGCACGGCATCCTTCACGCAAAGCTTGATGCGCTGCATCTCCTCGGTATCATCCTGGGCGATGACGTGCACCCGCAAAAGGATGCCGGTCTTCATGGCAAACACGGTTCGCGCCTGGGGCGGAATGACCGCGCTGGATAGCGTCTGGGCCACTAAAAGCAGGGATAAAAGCGATCGGATCATCCTGTGTTCCTCCTGTGATGGGCAGTCTGCCCGGATCAGGCAGGAAAAATACTTCCAAATCGCAATAAATGAAGGATAAAAGTTAAAAAAGTGTGTGTTCCCCTTTACGAATGTTTATAATAGTGGTAATATATTTATGATGGGTCATTATATGCGCCCCATCTCATCCTTGACAGGAGGACGATGACCATGTATCAACGCTATACTTCCCGCGCCGAGGGCATGCAGAGCACTGCTACCCCCCGGATGAAGGATCGCATTCGCAACATTGCTCTGGCGGTTCTGCTGGTGGCCTGCATTCTGCTGGGTATTTTCGGCGGCCGGGCCATGAGCTTCCAGGCAGATGCCCACACCACCTTCGTGCGCCGCTTGCAGACGGAGTGCAACGACGCCCTGAATCTGACCACTTCCCTCAGCCGCACCGCTGGCGCGAACTCCGCCGCCACCCTGGGCCGCATCCGCAGCCACCTTTACGCCATGGATACCATCAACCAGCTGAACGTGGGCCTGCAGGGCGCAGGCGGCTACCTGGTGAACAACGACCAGTTCACTCTGCTTTACGCTATGCTGGATGAATATTCGGATAAGCTGATCACCGGCATGCAGACCGGCGATTTGCAAACAGCACTGACCAACTCCCTCACCGAGCTGGCGGCGACCGTCAGCAGCCTGGATTGACGGCGAAAGGAGCTGCTCCCATGACCACCCTGCGCGGACTGACCCTGGAGGAAATGAAGGATTACAACATCCTTTCTTCCGTGTGCTTCACCTATACCACCGGCACCGACAAGCTGGCCCCCAAGGAAATGGCCCCCGAAAAGCTGCGGGAGGTCAAGGGCGTGTTTGATGAAAACGGCACGCTGCTGGGCGCGATGATCCAGCTGGAAATGGACTGCCGCTTCGAGGGACACGACTGCCGCTTTCTGGGCATCGGCGGCGTGGTGACCGATCCGGCTGAACGCCGCCGCGGCGCTATCCGCCAGCTGTTCGAGGAAGGCCTGCCCAGGCTGTATCACGAGGGCTTTGTGCTCAGTGCGCTGTATCCCTTCAGCCATGTGTTCTACCGCAAGTTCGGCTACGAGCTGGGCATTATCAGGTGCAAGACCAAGTTCTCGCCCGGCAGCTTGCGGGAGAATCTGCACCGGGCGGCGTCCATCCGCCGTGTGCTGCCGGATGACCCTGGCACGGACATGCAGCAGGTGTATACCCGCTACATCGCTGGCAAGAACCTGGCGGTGATCCGCAGCGAGGATCACTGGAGGTCCCTGCGCAGCGGCACCCCCTGGGAAAATCTGAAGTACAGCTACGTGCTATATAATGAAGAAAACGAACCTATGGCCTACTGGGTGGGCACCATGGTCAAGGGCGAGGAAGGTGCGACGCTGACCATCGCCGATATGGCCTACACCTGCCGCGAGGGCATGGAGTCCATCTTCGCCATGCTGCGCACCATGAATGAGGTGGGCACCGTTCAGGTGCAGCTTCCCCAGGATGTGCCGATCCATTTCCTGATCGCCGATCCATACGATGTCAGCCAGGAAACCAACTGCGGTGGTATGGTCCGCGTGATGAATGCGGAGCGCGCCCTGGCCATGCTGACTGCACCGGTGATTGCTGGTCGTTGCGTGGTGGAGGTGGCCGATAAGCAGATCCCTGAAAATAACGGACGTTTTGCCATTACTGGCGACGGACATTCGCTGACGGTGTGCAAGACCGACGCGGAGGCGGATTTGTCCTGCACCATCAACGGGCTTTCCGCCCTGGTGGTGGGCACGCTGGATTTCCAGGGTAGCCTGGACGCCGGCCTGGCGCAAATGCACCGAGCAGAAAACCGAACCTTTATGGAACTGCTCTTCCGCAAGCGGCAGCAGCACCTGCACAACTACTTCTGATGCTCTGGCCCCGTTGTCCACCATATGTTGTGGGTAACGGGGTTTTCTTATTCAACGAACAGTGATTTGTACAATCTGGTATTTTGATGAAAACGCTTACGAACACACAACACATTGAAACGCCTAATGTTCGGCAAAACAAAGAAATTTGAAAAAATGCAAATTTTTTTGAAAAAAGGTGTTGACAAAAGGGAAAACGAGTGATAAGATGTACAAGCTCTCACCGAGAGCGGCTGAACCTTGAAAACGATACAGAAACGAGAAACGCAAGAAATAGAGACAGATGATTCCGAATGAGTTAGTCTTGCAGGGTAAAAGCTGCGAGATGAGATAAAGGATTAAACGGAAGAGTTTGATCCTGGCTCAGGA
>JAGBBA010000054.1 GCA_017938695.1 Clostridia bacterium
ACGTAAATCGCCTGGATCATATCATTCACAACGGTGGGTGTGAGTGTTTCAAGCGTCAGGTATTTCTTCACTTGGCTGATAAACCGCTCCACATTGGTGGTTTGATCTTCCTGATCGGCAATCTCTTTGGTCAGCGTATTGCTCTTCTCCGTCAACTCTGCCTGTTCCTGTTCGTAGTCATCCGCCAACATCTGAAAACGTGCTTCCGTCAGTTTTCCGGCGACCATGTCCTCGTAGATTCGTTTGAACAGCTTATCCAGCTCGGTGATGCGGCGTTCGGCCTTCTGCAATTCTCTGCGTTTGGCTGCAATCTCCTTTTGCAGCGGTTTTTTCTTTTGCACGCCCAAAGCTTGGCGGAATTTGTCCTCATAGCAAGCAACGCAGGAGATCACCAGCCGCATATGCTGTAGCACGCCTTCTTCCAGTACACTTGCCCGGATGTAGTGCGAACTGCAGGCAGCAACTGTTTTCTTCTTGGAAGTAGAGCAACTGAAATATCCGCGTTCGTCTTTGTAGCGGGTATCCGTGCAGTAGTACAGCTTTTCGCCGCAGTCAGCACACCGGGCAATGCCAGAAAATATATGCGACATACCTTTTCTGCTAGGCCGACGTTTGCTCTTACGTAGTTCCTGCACACGATCAAAGGTATCCTGGTCAATGATCGCCTCATGGGTGTTCTCAAATACTCTCCATTGAGATGGATCGTTGGCAATGCGTTTCTTCGTCTTGTACGATTGCGTATGCCCACGGAAGTTGACCATATGGCCGAGGTATTCCTGCCTGCGTAGAATATCCGCCACCGCACGATGCGACCATTCATATGGATCGGCAGCTGACTTGCCGGAGGTCTTTCTACCATGCTTTGCTGCATAAGCAGATGGATTCTCGATCTTTGCGCTCATCAGTTTGCGGGCAATTTCTGCTGTGCCGCAGCCTTCCATGCACCAGGCGAAGATCTGCTTGACCACAGCAGCTTCTTCATCCACGATCCAGCGTTTTGGATCGTCCGGATCCTTCACATACCCATAGGGTGGGTTGGATGTGACATATTCGCCGGATTCACCTTTATGCCGGATGGATGCTGTGACCTTCTTGCTGCTGTCCTTCACGTAGAATTCGTTGATGATGTTCAGGAAGGGTGCAAAGTCGTTGTCCTGTTGGTTGGCACTGTCCACGCCGCTGTTGATGGCGATAAAACGGACATTATGCTGAACAAAAAGCACTTCGGTGTAGAATCCAACCTCCAGGTAGTTGCGGCCAATGCGGCTCATGTCTTTCGCAAGAATGATGCCGATATGGTCTGCTTCCACAAGTGCGATCATCCGTTGCCAGTCAGTGCGGTTGAAGTTTGCACCGGAGTAGCCGTCGTCAACAAAGAACTGGATATTGCAGAAACCCTGGTTGCGAGCGTACTTCTCCAGAATAGCGCGTTGATTGGAGATGCTGTTGCTTTCGTTTGCCAGCTCGTCTTCACGACTGAGTCGGCAATAGATCGCGGTGATTTTTTCAGACTGCCTCATGTTGCTGTCCTCCTTCATGGTCGGGCAGTCTGCCATAACAGGATCGTTCAGGTTCATTTTATCATACATGGGCTTGGTTGTCATTCCTCCTGAGGTTTTTTTTCGCTGGACATATGGGCGAGCAGCTTGGAGGAAAGGCTGCGGTGTCCGTCGTAGTGTCTGGTAAAACGGTAGGTCGTGCGACCTGCGGTAATCTCCACGGCGATCTCCGGCAGAGAAGCTGCGCAGAGATTGCGAGTGGAAATGCTGCCGTCTGGGTTGAATTTGTAGTTACGATGGGTTTGCTGGGTCATTGAGGGTTCCTTTCAAGATAAATAATTGTTGGGTGTTTCTCCCAACAAATGTAACGATTCTCAAGTTTCTTTTCTTGCACAAAACGAGAATGAATGTTCTAAAAAATGTATCCCAAGTTGGGACACATTTTGAAAAGAAACGCTCGTTGCAAGCAGTGTCTTTGTGGCCACAAAGACAATTTTGCTTGCTGGGGAAGTATCCCAGACCCTTTTGCATGATGGCATCATGCAGCATATGATGCATGCAGTTGCAAGCAAACGCACAGAACAGCCGCAGCTCTGTGTGCGATCAATGGGCTTGGGCTACTGCCCAACAAGCAGATTTGTGGATTTGGCTATCCACAGGCATTGCTTGCCGCGACCAAGACAAGGGAATTTGATCAATGAAGAACCGGTCAATCTGAAGACTGTTCAGCAAAAGACTAACCAAGTCATCGCTTGTGATTCAGAGTGTGTCCATCATTTCCGTTCGTTACATTTAGGGAGTGCTATCGATCTCAAGCGGAAGAAATGCAACATCGTAACCGATAGGCCGGCAGACAAAAGCAGTTGGTAGCAATATACAAGCTGCTTTCATTTATCGGATAACCTCGGTTTGTGCACCGAAAACATATTCAGGGCGCTTCTCATCGCCGGTGGGCTGCACATGATAGTCCAGCAGATGCAGTCCCCTGATGTGCCGCGCCCAGAGACTGTAGGCAGGGGCATCGCCAAGGTTGTCGATCATATGGGCATCGGGGTAAATTCCCCGCAGATCGTCAAAGTCTGCATCGGTGGTGACGGGCTTGGTAGATGCGTTCTGGCTGAGGTGGACATCGTGGAGGATAACATCCTCGATGGGCTTCTCCGGTACGGCGAGAATGTAGGAGCCGCGGGGGCCATTGTCGCAGCCGGTGACGTGCTCGATCACCACCCGGCGCAGGGTGCCCACGGGAGGCTTGGGCAGCTCATCACGGACGCGGCCCCGATCCTCCAGCCGCATGAAGATGGGGCTCCATGCCCGCTGAATGTCAATGCCGGTGATGAAGAAATCCTCCAGGGTGGCACCGTCCACCATTTCCAGGGAAATGCCGGAATCGGAGCAGGGGTGCTTGATGCCGCGGGCGTCCTCCGCCACACCGCCGATGCGGCAGTTGCGTACCAGCACCTGGCGGAAGTCGCTCTGGGTATCAGTGCCCACCTTCAGGGCATTGCAGGAGGAATACAGACTGCAATTCTCCACCATTACCCGCTGAGTGGGGCGCTCGGAGGCCGTTTTGAAGCACAGGGCGTCGTCGCCGCTGAGCACGTCGCAGTCCCGGACGATCACATCCCGGCAGCCGTCGATGTCGATGCCGTCGTTGTTGTAGTTGGCCTGATTGCGCACGGTGAGGTGCTCCAGCAGCACCTGATCGCAGTTGAAGTAGTTCTCCATCCAGCAGGCGGCGTCCCGCAGGGTGATATCGTGTACATGCACGTTTTTGCAGTCCACCATGCGGATCAGGAAGGGGCGGCCGGGGGTGCCGTGCTGGGTTTCGCCGCCGGGGAAATTGTTCTGGGTGCCGCGACCGTCGATCTCACCAGGGCCGCACAGGCTGATGTTCTCGCAACCCTCGGCAAAGATCAACGCCTGGTTCATACCCATGTGAGTGTCCTGCACGGTGATGCGCTGGCAGATATGCTCCGGGAAGTCCTTGAGATCGGTGCTGGCTAGCAGGCGGGAGCCTTCGGCGATCATCAGGCGCACGTTGCTCTTCATCACCAGCGTGCCGGTAACCACATCGCCCTCGATCAGCACCGTGCCGCCGCCCAGCTGCGCCGCCTCATCAATGGCGGCCTGGATAGCTGCGGTGGCGATCTCACCGGGGCAGACCTTGGGGATGATGGTAGTCTCCGGGCCGTGCCAGCCCGTGAGCTGCACGGTCAGCTCGTCAGCCATGGCGGTAAGCCTGGTTTGCAGTTCGTGATACCAAAGGGGCAGATTGCTCATGGCTTTCCTCCATTATGCTTTGGTGATGATACGCTCTTTCAGCGCCAGCAGCCGGAAGTACATCTCCCGGGGGTTCTCGTCCTCATACAGGAAGGCGCCGTTGCCGGAGAAACTGGGCTCGATGAAGTCCCACCAGGTCAGTGCCTGGATCTCCTTGCGGGCGGCGGCAATGGTGTAGAACTGCTCCATCCAGTCCGCCTGGGTATGCTCGTTCCAGCCGCCGTGCCAGGTACCATCGGACATATCCATCTGCGACCAGGTGCTGCCAGCATTGCCCTTCACCCGGAAGCCGCCGTTGACGCCCATTTCGGTGATGTGGATGGGCTTGCCCAGCGCGGCAAAGGCGTCCAGCAGCTTCGAGACGGCCACCATATCGCGATTGGGGAAATAGAGCTGGATGCCCACCACGTCAAAGTCCACGCCAGCCTCCAGGATGGCCTTGAAATAGGAAAGCGGCGAACGCAGATGCTCCGGCAGTGCGCCGTAGCAATTGTAGCGGCCAGCCACATACTCCGCAAAGGGCAGGCAGATGTTCACCACGGAGGTGGCCTTGTCGTTGGCCTCCCGCAGGGCATCGGTGGTGGCACGGGTCAGATCGACGAGCTGCTCCTGGTTCAGTTCAAAGCAATTGGCCCAGTCGTGGGCTTCGTTCATGGAATCCCACACGTCCACCACACCCTTGTAGGTGCTGACGTGGTGCCTGGCGATGTCTGCCGCAGCCTTGCGCAGCTGGGGATAGTCCAGGTCAAACAGCCACTTGGCGTTGACCTCCTTGTGGCCGAACCACAGCGGGTGCCCCTTGGGGGTGATGCCCTTTTCCTGCAAATAGCCCAGCGCCTTGTCGATGTAGGCATAGTCATACTTGCCCGGCCCCTGATGCACCGTGCGCCCGGTGTAGAAGGGCAGGGTGGCGAAATCGAAGGCCCCTGCGAAGAACTTGGCATAGCGGGCGGAAGGAGAGGTGAAGCGGAAGAAATTGCAGCCCAGCTTCAGGTCGCTGCGGGGATGGGCGTAAGCTTCCTGCTGCGCTTTTTCCACCAGCGCACCCTCGGCTGCGTAGATGGCATGGGATAGGGCGTAGAGCCGGTTGTCCGGGGTGTCGGCTCCGCGGTTGGCCATGTGCTCCAATTCCATGGCGGCTTCCAGGTGACCGCGGGTCTTGACGGACAGCTCAATGCCCTCGCCAAAGCGTTTCGCGTGGGCAATGTAGCTGCGGGTAGCCTCAGAAACAAAGTCCACAAAGTCGCCGGTGTAGCCATCGCCCAGATTGTCAGCCATCACCCACAGGTGACCATAGAGCGGCACCTGCATCTTGACATGAACCATGTAGGGGGATTTGGTACATACCAGCTCCACGGTGCCATCGGTGGCAATATGCATCCGGCGCTCATCCGGCTCGAAGTCCATGCCGGACACATAGGCGGTTTTGAGGACGGCCTCGGGCATGGACATACCGCCGGGGCCATCGATGCGGATCTTGACTGTTTTCATGTGGCAAGCCTCCTTATTCGATCTCGCGGGTGCTGATCAGCTGCCCGGCCTTGTCGGTGATCAGGCGTACGCCGCACTTCGCCCGGTGCTTCTCTTTGTCATTCACATACACGGCGGCCTCGGTGCCGTCGGATTCGATGCGGTAGGTATCTTCGCCCCAGACTTGCTCATAGGTATAGACCATGCCGCTGCCCAGGCTGAACCACATCTGTCCCCGCACCATGGTCACACCCCAGATGTGGGCGATGTATTCCAGCACGGAGAGCAGCGTGGGACCGTAGCTGTCCTGGAAAGCCTTGTCCGTGTCCGGCGGCAAGGGCTCCTTGGTGTCTGGGTCAACGATGCTGGGCGCGGCGGTGAAGGGATCGAACTGCTGCACAAAGAGCAGCCCGCCGCCAAACACCGCATTGAAGAGCTTCTTGCCTAATCGGGTCACGATCTTCTCATACCCATAGCGTTCCAGCGCCAGTATGGCGCGCTGGTAGGTCAGTCCCTCGCATTGGCCAGACCAGTTGTTTTCCGGCGCGTTGCGGAAGGCGGGGGCGTTCACCGCCACTGAGGGCAGGGGCAGGGGCGTCCAGAATTCATCGGGGTTCAGCAAATGCTCCTGCACAAAGCGGTCGGCCATGTCCGGGGCAATAGAGCCCCAGTACATGCAACGCAGGGTGTTATGGCACAGCACGTCAATGACGTTGCCGTTCTTGTCTTTGTCATAGCAGGCACCCCGGGCATCGTCCCACAGCTTTTCGCGAATGACCTGCGCCACGGCATCGGCTGCCTTGCGCCACTTTTCGGCGGCCTGCTCATCGCCGCGGATCTGGGCGATCTCCCGCAGGGTATCCCGCGCCGCATAGGAGAAGGAGGTCACGTCCATGGAGGCCATGGGAACGATGGTAGAACCCTCCGGCGGGACTTCCTCGGTGGCGTAGTTGGGGGCGTCACCGTAGCGGACGGCATTGTCCTCGCCGGTATCATATTTGCACCAGGATTCCAGAAGGCCGTCACCATTGGAATCGCGGACGCGCCACAGATAGGCGTCGAAGCGCTCCAGGCAGTCGGCCAGCTGGTAGAGGTAGGCCTCATCCTCGCCCATCCAGTAGTACATATTCAGCGCCGACCAGGGGAAGCAGAACCCCTGGAATTTGTTGAACTGCGCCTCAACTGTTCCGTCAGAAAAGCCCTGAATGGAGCCGGCCAGCCGGCCATCCGCCCGCTGGTGGCGCATAAAGAGGAGATGATTGTTCAGCGCAGCGGTGACGTTGTGCTTGGCGTACATCTCGCCGCCCATGGGCTGGGTCTCCAGCCAGATCTTCTCGTATCCGCCGCCCTCCACCAGCACCTGGTCGCCTGCAAAGGTGTTCAGGTTGTTGAGGCATTTGCGCACAGCCGTATCGAAAAGCTGCTGCATTTGGGGGTTGTTGGTTGTGAAGTTTACGTTCGTTAAAGGAAGCATCGGCAAGCTCTCCTTTGACCTGTGTTTTGCTGCCTATATTTTACGGCCAAATGGTTTCAATGGGAATAAGCGAAATTTTTGCATACGCCAAAAGTGTTGAAATACCAGCATTTTGGCAACATCAACAAAAATTTTGCGTCTTTCACCATCAATTGTTCCAATGATATAATAATTACATCAAACTGACCATGCTAACCGCATCAATATCGAATGGGAGTGATCACCTTGACGCCGATGCAATCCCGTCCCGTGTCCCGTCACAGCCTGGGATACCGCTTTCAGCGCTCCATCCGCCGCGACTGGCAGCTGTGGGTGCTGCTGATCCCCGCGCTGCTGTTCTTCATCGTTTTCTGCTATTTTCCGATGTATGGCGTGCAGATCGCCTTCCGCGATTACAAGGCCGCCTTTGGCATCACCGGCAGCAAGTGGGTGGGGCTGAAGCATTTTGCCAACTTCTTTGATTCCTACTACTGTGGCCGTATGTTCCGGAACACCATTCTGCTGAACGTGTATGGCCTGATCTTCGGCTTTCCCATCCCAATTCTGATGGCCATCCTGCTCAACCAGCTGAACTCCAAGCGGTTCAAGGGCTTTACCCAAACGGCCATCTATGTGCCCCACTTCATCTCCACGGTGGTGCTGGCCGGCATGATCTATCTGTTCTTTTCGCCCACCAGCGGCATCATCAACAAGCTGATCACCTCCATGGGCGGCGAGTCGATCTACTTCATGATCGAGGAAAGCTGGTTCCGGCCGTTGTTCATCGGCTCGGACATCTGGCAGAATGCCGGATGGAATACCATCCTCTATATAGCCACGCTGACCAGCATCGATCCCCAGCTGTATGAGGCGGCCACCATCGACGGTGCCACCCGCATGCAGAAGATTCGCCACATCGATATCCCGCACCTGGTTCCCATTGCGGTGATGATGCTGATCCTCAACTGCGGCTCCCTGCTGTCCTCCAACACGGATAAGGCACTGCTTTTGCAAACCTCCGGCAACATCAAGACCTCCGACATCATTGGCGTGTATGTGTACAACACCGGTCTGGGCAAGGCGCAGTATTCCTACACCTCCGCCATTGGCCTGTGCCTGAATGTGATCAACTTTGTGATCATCATGACGGTCAACGCCATTTCCCGTAAGCTCAGCGACATCAGCCTGTTCTAAGAAAGGAGGAAGAGCGTTATGGCCAAGACGAAGGAAATGCACGGCGTGAAGGTTCGCGAGACCCGTGCCGATCAAGTATTCAACGTTGCCAACCTGATCTTCTGGCTGGTTGTGCTGTTCGTAATCCTCTACCCCCTGTGGCTGATCCTCATTGCCTCCGTGTCCGATCCGGACGCTGTGCTGGCGGGCGAGGTCATCTGGTGGCCCAAGGGCTTCTCCTGGATGGGCTATGAGGCGGTTTTCCAGTATGACGAATTGTGGGGCAGCTACGCCAACTCCGTGTTCTACACCATCGGCGGCTCTGCCCTGAGCGTGGTGATCACCCTGGCGGCAGCCTATGCCCTGTCCCACAAGTTTGCCGGCAAGAAGTTTATCAACCTGGCCATCACTTTCACCATGTTCTTCTCTGGCGGCCTGATCCCCATTTTCCTGAATGTCCGCGACCTGGGTTTGTACAACACCCGCGCCATCATGATCCTGATGAACCTGGTGTCCGTGTGGAACCTGATGGTGGCCCGCACCTACATCCAGTCCTCCATTCCCTACGAACTCTACGAGGCTGCGATCATGGACGGTTCCAACCACTTTACCTACTTCATCAAGTGTGTGCTGCCCCTGTCCGGCACCATTGTGGCTGTGCTGTGCGTGTACTATGGCGTGGCGCGCTGGAACGACTATTTCACCGGCCTGGTGTTCCTGCGCAACCGCGAATATTATCCGCTGCAGACCATCCTGAAGGAGATCCTGGCTACCCTGTCCGTCTCGGCCGACAGCGATTCCTTCTTCGCTGCCTATGCCGATAACCTGGGCGGCCTGCAGGAAGCCATGCGCAAGGCCGAGGTGGCCAAGTATTGCTGCATCGTGGTTTCCACCGTTCCCGCCGTGATCCTGTACATCTTCATGCAGAAGTACTTCGTCAAGGGTGTGATGATCGGCTCCCTGAAGGGCTAATCTTACGGATCGACCGCAGTCCGCTGTGGCTGCGTTCATCAAATATTGGAAAGGAGAACCCTACCATGAAGAAAATCGTATCCCTGTTGCTTGCTCTGATGATGCTCCTGGGCGGCGTTGCCGTTGCCGAGGAGAAGGTGCAGCTGACTGCCCTGCAGTGGGCCCTGGACAACCAGAGTGCCACCGACTTCAACGAGATGTGGTATTTCCAGCAGATCGAAGAGAAGACCGGTGTGGACGTTGAGTTCCGCATGATCGGCGACGATGTGTGGAGCACCCAGTTGAACCTGATGTTCTCTACCCCCAAGGAGATGGAAGACCTGATCATCCGCGGCTCCGTTGACGTGGAAGAATACGGCGTGACCCAGGGCCTGCTGCTGCCCCTGGACGAGTATCTCACCGAGGAGATCATGCCCAACTACGTCAGCCGTCTGCCCCTGAACAACGCTGGCGATTCCATTCCCGCTTCTGACGGCAAGAGCTACTACATTGGCTACCTGATCGCCCAGAACGTGAACCACAACTCCACCTGGTACATCAACCCCGAACTGCTCCAGCAGGTCGGCAAGGAAGTGCCTACCACCATCGAGGAGTATACCGACGTGCTGCGCGCCTTCAAGGACGCTGGCGTGAAGTATCCCTATTCCTCCTCCAACTCCGACTACGGTGCTGAGCATCTGTGGGCGCAGTTCGCCTCCTTCGGCGTGCCGCTGCAGATGTACACCTTCGCCACCATCGGCGAGGACGGCAAGGTCGTGTTTGTTGGCGATCTGCCCGGCTTCCGCGCCTGCTGCGAGTGGCTGCACACCCTGTACACCGAGGGCCTGATGGACAAGGAATGCCTGACCCAGGACTCCAACGTGTGGGCCAACAAGGTCAACGCCGGTGAGGTTGGTTCCTTCAACTACCTGCGCCTGATCAACACCGCTCTGGCCAACCCCGACACCATCCAGCACTTCGAATCCATGCTGCCTCCTGCCTCTGAGTACGGCGTGGCCGTTCCCCAGATCATGGAGATCCCCGAGCAGGGTGCTTACCTGACCTCCACCAACAACGATCCCGTGGCTTCCCTGAAGTGGATCGATGCTCAGCTGGACACCGAAATGATGATGACTGCCTCCAATGGTAAGCTGGGCGAGCAGATGATCGTCAACGATGCTGGCAAGTACGAAGTCATCAGCGTTCCCGAGAACAACGGCCTGTACTCCTTCGTTCCCGTTGCCATGGGTCAGTTCTTTGCTCCCGGCGAGTACTACACCGAAGTGTACCAGATGGCTCCTCATCGCGTGGAGCGCTACGAAGACAGCCAGGCCTACGCCGCTGCCAACGTGCTGGAGAAGATCTCCTATGAGTACCTGACCAAGCTCTCCAAGATGGACAACGAGTCTTCCATCGAAGTCGCCAACATCAAGACCGAGCTGGAGAAGTTCATCAAGGAATCCGTGATCGAGTTCGTGAAGAACGGCGTGACCGACGAAAGCTGGAACGAGTTCTCCGAGACTGCCAAGGGCATCGGCTCCGAGAAGTATGTCAAGCTGTATCAGGAAGCTTACGACGCCTACCTGGCCAAGTAATCCTGTCCGCAAGCGATTGACAAAGTAAACCCACCGCCGCCGGGGCGCCGTGACACGCGGTTCCCCGGCGGTTCTTTTTCTTGCGTGCCACCTTGTCCTTGTTCTTTGTGCTGTGGTATAATAAATACCAAGATATACTTTTTGTCTCACAATCAAATGTCTTATATGTTATGGGGAGGGTCTTCCGTGCGCCAGATGAAAAGACTGTTCAAGGCATCCGTGCTGCTGCTTTGCTGCTTGCTGCTTGCAAGCTGCGCGCCTCAAAAGGCACAGGAAAACACCCCTGTAACGCTCACTGCCCTGCAATATGAGCTGGAAAACCAGGTCATCAATTTTTCTGATATGTGGTTCTATGACCAATTGGAGGAGAAGACCAACGTCCATGTGGATTTTGTGGACGTAAAGGATGCGGACTGGGCGACCCGCATCAGCCTGATGTTTGCCTCCCGCAACTATACGGATATGATTCTCCGTGGCTCCCTGGACACGGAGGAATACGGCGTTGCCCAGCACCTGCTGGTTCCCCTGGATGAATACCTGGAAGAGCATATGCCCAACTACTTTGAGCGGCTTTCCAGCACGCCTGTTGGGAGCATGATCCCTTCCTCCGACGGCAACAGCTATTACATCGGCTTCCTGCTTTCCCAGAACATCACCACCGACGGCCATTTCTTCATCAACCGCAGCTGGTTGGATAAGCTGAACCTTTCCGTGCCTACCACCATCGACGAGCTGACCGAAGTCCTCCGCGCCTTCCGCGATGGCGACCCCAATGGCAACGGCCTGAAGGACGAGATCCCCTATCAGGCCACCTTTGACGACAACAACACCGGCATTTACAATGTATTCAGCGCATGGGGCATCCCCATGAACATTGATTACGTTTTCATTCATGATGATGGCAGCATCCATTTTGCCCCGGAGGAGGACGGCTTCCGCCAGGGCGTGGAGTGGCTGTACTTGCTTTGCCGCGAAAAGCTGCTGGACATTGCCTGCATCACCCAGGGTTCCAACCTGTGGGGTGCCAAGGTCAACGAAGGCACGGCGGGCTATTTCAGCTACTGGCGGCTGAGCAACACCGTACTCCCGGCCGAACTGGCCGCTCAGTTTGAATGTATGCTGCCCGTGGCGGCGCAGGGCTATCCCGCCCGGCTGACCCGCCTCTCCGATGTGGTGGAGTTCGGTGCTTCCCTCACGGTGCAGAACAAGAATGTCCCTGCCTCGCTGCGCTGGCTGGATGCCCAGATGGACACCGAGACCATGCTGGTCAGCCAGAACGGCCCCATGGGCGATATGCTCCGCCTGAACGATGACGGCCGCTATGAGGTGGTTTATGTTCCCGAGACCAACGAGCTTTACAGCATTGTGCCTGTGATCTGCGGGCAGTTCTTTGCCCCGGCGGAGTATTATGAGAGCATTTATGTCCCCGCGCCCCACCGTGAAGAAAAAACCAGATACAGCAAAATGTACGAAGCGGCGGACGTGCTGGAAAAGGAGTCCTACCGCACCCTGACCTATGCCATGCCCATGACCAGCAGCGAGTCGGCACGGCTGCTTCAGCTGCACACCCAGCTGAAGACCGCCATCGACCGGGCGCTGGTGGATTTCATGACCAACGGCGTGACCGACGAGAGCTACGCCGCCTTTGAGCAGAGCCTGAAGGACATCGGCTCGGAGGAATACAAGGCCATCTATCAGGCGGCCTATGACCGCTATCTGACCCGGCAGGAGGTGGCTGCGCAATGAAGCAACACTTCCGCCGGCTCCGTTCCTCTGCGTTTGCGCGCTTTGCGCTGTCCTATGTGCTGATCCTGACCATTGTGCTGGCGTGCATGTTTGCTTACATTTTCTTTTATGTGGAGCGCGAGGTGAAGGAGAACACCCTCAACAGCCATGTGAACCGCCTCAGCCGCATTGCCTACCAGCACGAGGACTATTTGACCACCATTCTCAACAGTGCTGTGCAGATGGGACTTTCCCCGGACATTCAGCCCTTTGAGTTTGACCAGTCCCCCCAGAAGGCCTACGAGCTTTTGCAGCAGATGGCGCCCTATGCGGTGACCAACAGCTTCTGCGACCAGATGTTCCTTTGCTTTGCCGGGGAAGATCACCTCTATTCGCCCTCCAGCTCCCTGCCCCTGGAAATGTTCCTGAACCTTGTGCGCTACGAGCATGTGTCACCAGAGGAATTGCAGGCCATGATCCGCGCCCCCGGCGCCATGACTCTGCTGCCCGCCCAGCGGGTGGAGTCCACGCTGATCGACGGCAACGCCACTGACATGGTGACCATTCTGGCCCCCCTGGGTGCCAGTGCTGCCTCCAGCAAGGGTACAATGATCTTCATGCTCAGCGAGCATGTGTACCGCACCATGTTCGCCGACGCCATCGAGGACATCAACAACACCTACATCATTCACAATGGAAAGGTGCTGATCAGCAGCACCGACCTGGACGTTCCCCAGGATGTGATTTTGTCCAATCTGAGCGCAGGGAGCGACTTCCACAGCGATGCCATCACCTGGAATGGCGAAAAGTGGTACCTGCTCAACCTGCCCAGCAGCACCTGGGATCTGAACTACGTTACGCTGCTGCGTGCCAGCGCCATCACCCAATCCACCCGTCGCAGCATGGTGAGCGCCACCCTGCTGGTGGCAGGGCTTGGCGTTGTGGGTTTGCTCGTGGCGCTGCTGCTGGCCAGGCGCAACGCACGTCCCATTCGGGAGATCGCGTCCATGCTCCCCTGCAAGGAGGGTGTGATGGACGAGTTCTCCTCCATCCAGACGGGCATCCGGGAGCTGAGCGCCCGCAACACCGATCTCATCACCCGTTTGGAGCGTTCCCTGCCCATGCAGCGCCACGATTTTGTGGTGCAGTTCATGAAGGGGCGCTATCAGGCCCGGGAGGACGTGGTGGCCGCCGCCGCTGCCCTGGGCATGAGCATCGACCGGCCGTACTACGCCATCATCCTCCACGGTATGCAGACCCAGGGCGACAACCAGCCCTTCGACCTGCGCAAGCCGCCCTTTGACGGCATTCCCGGCACGGCGGCCTTCGGCGTGGAGCTGATGGCCATCAAGGCCCACCTGTACCTGGTGTTTTCCGATACTCGCGAGGCCATTGTGCGATTGGCCGAGGTGATCCACCAGCAGAGTACAGAGCGCTATGGCCATGCCGTGGTGGCACTTTCGGATGTGCAGACGGACTTCGCCGATGCGCCCAGCGCCTATCTGGAGGCGGCTACCGCCTTTGACAACCGCTTCGTCATGGACGACAGCCAGCTTTTGTCCTATGCCTCCATTTCCACCAGCATCGAAGACATTCTGCCCCAGGCTCGCCGCCTGACCGACGCCATCGACCAAGCGTTGTCCCTGCGGGATCACGCCCGTCTGTCCGGTCGCATCGACGACCTTTTGAACTTCCTGCGTCACACCAACATGTCTGCTTTCGCCTTCCGGCTGATTTACAACGACGCCATCGACAAGCTGCTGCGCCGCCATGCGGTTACCTATGCCTCCGGCCAGGGCGGGATGGCATACTACGACATTTTCACCCTGTCCTCCTGCCAGTCCATCGACGACCTGGATCAGCTGCTGCGCCGCCTGTGCGCTTCCATCATCGATGCGCCTGTGGCCGATGCGACCTCCCTTGTGGCAGAGGAGACGCCCAGCGTTATCAGCCAGGTGGCGGATTATATGCGCGTGCATTTTGCCGACCCGGAACTGTCCATCAGCGCCATTGCCGAGGCATTTGAAATGCCCACCGCCCGGCTCTCCCTGGCCTTTAAGGACGAGATGCACATGTCCCCCCTGGAATACCTGACGCTCTTGCGGGTGGAGCGCTCCAAGGAACTGCTGGCCGCCACGGAAATGTCTATCAAGGAGATCGCCGCGGAGGTGGGCTATTACGACGCCTCAAGTTTTATCCGCCGCTTTAAGCAAATGACCGGCGCCACGCCCCTGCAATACCGCCGCAGCAAGGAGGAGAGCAACGATGCCCATGCTGACAGTTGACCATGTGAGCCGTCGCTACGGCAGCCGCCTTGCCCTGCGGGATGTGAGCTTCACCGCCCAGCCCCATGAGATCATTGCCTTGATGGGGCGCAACGGCGCGGGCAAGTCCACGCTGATGAATGTGCTGACCGGCTATCTGGCCATGACGGAGGGACGCGCCCTCATCGGCGGCCACGATGTGCAGAAGGAGCCCCTTGAGGCTCGCAAGCTGGTGGGCTATCTGCCGGAGCAGCCCTCCCTGTATCCCGACCTGACGGTGACCGAATACCTGCGCTACTGCGCCCAACTGAAGGGGCTGCCCCATCGCGGCATGAAGGCGGAGATCGACCGGGTAATCGAACATACTGCCCTGCAGGAGTACGCCAAGCGACTCACCAGCCGCTTGTCGAAGGGATACCGTCAACGTCTGGGAATGGCGCAGGCCCTGTTGGGCAAGCCCGCGCTGCTGATCCTGGATGAACCCAGCAGCGGATTGGATCCCCTGCAAATGGTGCAGATGCGGGAATTGGTGGTCAGCGCGGCGGAGGATTCCACGGTGCTGCTGTCCTCCCACATGCTCAGCGAGGTGACCAATGTCTGCACCCGTGCGCTGATTCTGGAGCAGGGCTCCCTGCGCTTTGACGGCGCCATGCACACCTTGCTGACCAGTGCCAACACCCTGCACCTGACGTATTCCGGCGGGGAGAATCTGCCGCAGGCGCTGCGGGCACTGAATGGCGTGACCGGGGTGAATACCATCAGCACCTGCGAAAACGAAACTACGTTGGAAATCCAGGGGGCAGAGTCCGCAGACCTGCGGGCTGCTGTGTCCCAATGCGCCGTCATGTGCGGTGCGCTGGTGCTGGAGCTGACCCCGGAGCGCGGAGGCCTGGAAAGTGCCTTCCTCCGCCTGCTGGACAAGGAGGTGAACCCATGAAGGCGATCTTCCACCACGAACTGCGGTGCTATTTCACCACGCCCATGGGGTATGTGTTCCTGATCATGTATACCCTGCTGGCGGGCATTGTGTATGTGTTCGTCAACATCGGCCAGGAAATGAGCGCCAGCATGAATCTGCTGCTCTCTGGTATGCAGCTGCCCTTCATGCTCATTGCGCCTATTCTCACTATGCGCCTGTTTGCCGAGGAACGCCGCACCAAAACCGATCAGCTGCTTTTGACCTCCCCAGTGCGCATTTCTGCCATCGTGCTGGGCAAGGCACTGGCCTGCCTCACCATGCTGCTCATCGCCATGGTGCTGACGCTGCTCTTTCCCCTGGTGATCAGTCAATACGCCCAGGTATCTGTACGTCAGGTGCTGACCACCTGCCTGGGCTATTACCTGCTGGATGCAGCCATGCTCTGTGTGGGCGTTCTGGTCAGCGCGCTGTGCGTCCATCAGGTTACGGCGGCGGTGATCACCCTGGGGGTGAATGTTTTCCTGTACCTGTGTGAGCATTTCATCACCCCGCAGCTGTCCACCTCCTACCTCATGGGGCTGCGCTCCGTGGTGGCCATGCTGCCCACCTCCGGGCGCATCAGCGAGTTTGCCAGCGGCGTGATCAGCCCGGCTGACGTGTGCTATTTTGCTGGCTTTGCCGCGTTGATGCTCTTTCTGACTTGCCGCGCTGTGGAAGCCCGGCGCTTTGCAAAGGGGTGAGGCACATGAAGAAAAAACAGCTTCCCTTTGTCCTGTACAATGCCCTTCTGTGCCTGATGGCGGCCATCATCTTCGTGCTTGGCGTTATGTGTGTGCAGGCCGCAGAGGAAAAGTGGTATCTGAAAATCGACCTCTCCGACGACGGCGTGTCCCGGCTGAGCGAGTACACCCTTTCCCGCCTGGAAGCACTGGAGGAAGATGTGACGCTGCACATCATCCACAGCTATGGCATCGCCAGCGACCTGTATGACCTGCAAAGCGAGACCCTGATGAAAATGGCCGCCGAGTGTCCCCGTATCACGGTGGAGACCATCGATCCGGCTGCCCAGCCCCACTTGCTGCTGGAGTTGGCTGGCGACACCGCGGGTATCCCGGAAGGCACGGTGTTCGTCCGCAATCAGCAGGGCAGCCGCACCGTGCGCATTGACGCGGAGGAATTCATCTTTGCCCGGCGCATCGGCGCGGATCAGTACACCATCTACTGCGGCGAGGCCATGCTCATCGGCGGCATCGACCGCGCCGTGGATGAAGACCCGGCGGCGGTGTGGTTCATCACCGGCCATGGCGAGGCAGAGGAAACCGTCACAGCCCAGCTCCGGCTGCAACTCAGCGCCATGGGTCTGGAAGTTCGCGACGGCGTGCTGGTCATGATCCAGCCCCAGCCCGGCGATGTGCTGGCGCTGATCGCCCCTGAAACCGACCTGACCGATGGAGAGGCCGCTGCCCTGAAGAATCACCTGAACAGCGGCATCCACCTGCTGGCGGCCTGTGGTGCGGACACGACCATCGACCGCCTGCTTAATCTGGCTGCACTGATGGATCTCTACGGCCTGGGCTGGCGCAATGGCTGGGCGGTGGAGTCTGCCGCGCAGACCGCACATTTTGTGGATGAACCCGCGCTGCTTTCGCCCATTCTGGCAGAGGGCAACGGCGTACTGGATGCCCTGCCCGGGCGGTTGATCCTGCCCCGCAGCTGTGCCCTGGCAACGCCTGCATTGCGCCCCGGCACCACCGCCAAGGTGCTGCTGACTACCTCGGATGAGGCCATTCTGAAAAAGGACGTGAACGCCACCACCACCGCCGCCCAGCCTGGCGACGAGAGCGGTTGCCTGCCTCTGGCCATTCTGGCGGAGTGCGGGAAGAGCAGTATTCTTCAGCTGGGCAGCGCGCAGATGTTGCTCACCGGCGTGGAGGGCGCTGGCAGCCATGTGCTGGACGCCAGCGAGAACCTGTCCTTTGTGGCGGCCTGCCTGGAGCACATCACCGATTCCGGCGAGGGCGCGACCCTGGAGGCAGGGGTGAAGCAGCTGCCCACGCAGCTCATCGCCTTCCCCAACCAGCAGGTGCAGCAGCGCATCAGCCTGCTGCTGGTGCTGGCGCTGCCCACGGCACTCACGCTGATCATGCTCATCGTCGTCCTCCGAAGGAGGCGGTTGTGATGCGCCGTAGTCTGGTACTTTTGCTGTGCGGGCTGGTAATCGGCGGGCTGTGCCTTACGCTGAATGTCCTCCAGCCGGAGAAAGCCGCTACCCCAGCCCCCACGCCCCAGGTGCAGAGCTACCGGATGCTCTACACCCGCGACCAGACGGGTTTCGCCTCCATGACCGTTACCCTGGCAAGTGGCGAAAGCTACACCGTTGATTCCAGCCTGGCCTATGACGAGCAGGGGAATTACATGGGCGTGTACAACGGGCTGGGGCAGCCCGTCACCGTGCGCGGCCAAGAGAATTTTGCTCTGGACAGCACCTCTTTCCAGATGATGCTGCTTACCGCCACCAACCTGCCCGTCACCGCCAGCTATTCTGGTTTGGACGAGGGTGCTTGTGGACTGGACAGCCCCGCTGCCCGGCTGGAGATCGCCTATCACAGCGGCGAGACCATCACCCTGGCCATCGGCAAGGCGGCGGCCTCTGGGTATTCATGCTATGTGAAAATGGCGGGGGATAACAGCATCCACCTGGTGCCCCTGGACTTCCGCCAGGTGATGACCCGCCCCCTGAAGGAACACCACCGGCTGGTGCCTGCCATCAATGCCGCGCCCTCCCAGGCGGTTCAAATCGCCGTGGTGCAGCCGGACAGCACCGCCTTTATTGCAACCAACCATATCGGGGAGGATCGCATCCTTACCTGGCAGATAGAGAAGCCCTACCTTCATGCGGGCAGCAAAACCCACATCGAGGCCTTTGTGGACGAGGTGTGTGCCCTCAGCGCTGCGGGCTATGAGGCCAGCGTTTCTACCTTGGAAGAGCTGGCACCCTATGGTCTGGACACGCCCCTGCGCCTGCTGGTGGCACTGGGGGATGGTACCATCCGTGATATCCACCTGGGCAACGATGCTGGCAATGGCCAAGTCTATGCACGCATGGACACCACCGGGGATGTCTACCGCGTCCGCGCTGCCGACTTGCCAGCCCTGGTGCAAACGGGTACCGACGAGCTGCTGGATCGCTTTGTGGCGCTGGTGGCCTCCAAGGATGTGCGCACCACCACCGTGACCCTGCCGCAGGGCAGCTATGTCCTTGCACAGTCCAGGGACGAGGCGGGGGAGATCGTCGGGCAGACCATCAACGGTGTACCCGTGCCGCTGAATCTTTTCGGCGACTGCTATGAGGCCATTGTGGGCATCCAGTTCGACAAGGTGACCGCCGATCTGCCGATGGGGGAGCCCCTTGCAGAGGTACGCTATGACCTGCTGAACGGCTCTGCCCTGACCGTTGCATATTACGACTACGATGTGAACTATGTGCAGGCGGTGACTGGCACGGGAGGCTCCTTCCTGCTGCGCCGGGAACGCTTTGATAACATGATTACCACCCTGAAGGAGGCCATGCCATGAAGCGCACCGACATCAACATCCGCGACCCCTTTGTATTGGTACACGATGGCGCCTACTACCTCTACGGAACCCGGGGCGAGACATGCTGGGGTCTTGCCGATGGCTTTGATGTGTACGTCAGCCGTGACCTGGAGGACTGGGAAGGCCCCCATGTGTGTTTCCACAACGACGGTACCTTCTGGGCTGACCGGAACTACTGGGCGCCGGAGGTGTACCACTACGGCGATGCTTTCTATATGTTCGCCAGCTTTAAGCATCCCGATGTGAAGCGCGGCACCGCTATCCTCAAGGCGGAAAGCCCCCAGGGTCCCTTCCATCCCCACAGTGATGGCTGCGTTACGCCCCGGGACTGGGAGTGCCTGGATGGCACGCTCTATGTCAGCAAGGCTGGCACGCCTTACATGGTGTTCTGCCACGAATGGGTGCAAGCAGGCGACGGCGAGGTTTGCGCCATTCCGCTGACGAAGGATCTCTCTGCCCCGGCGGGGGAGGCCTTCCTGCTGTTCCATGCCTCGGACGCCCCCTGGTGCAAGGTGATGCACCACTCCTCCGGCGTCAGCGGCTGCGTGACCGACGGCCCCTTCCTGTGGCGCACGTCGGACGGCACGCTGCTGTGCCTGTGGGCCAGCTTCTCCGAGGGCGGCTATACCGAGGGGGTGGCCGTCTCCGACAACGGGGAGATCGACGGACACTTCACCCAGGTGGAACCCCTGTTCATGGATGACGGCGGCCACGGTATGGTTTTCCGCGCCCTGGACGGCCAGCTGTACCTGACCCTTCACAGCCCTAACGCCCATCTGGAGGAGCGTCCCTTCTTCCACCCCATTGAGGACACGGGCAGTCGCCTGGTGCGGAAGTAACGACGAACAGGCGTAAGGAAACATGGTTCAGACAAATGCCCGGAACCCCTTGCAATTGCAAGAAGGTCCGGGCATTTCACTTGCCTGCGGGTGGTGTGAACCAGGCAACTTTTCCCTTACAGAAAGGGCGAATGCCCAGCATCAGCGTCAGCGACGCAGAGGTGCGGATGTCGCCGCGCATCCATGCGAATCGTCTGCATATCTTTGCTTTCGGCGTGACTCTGCAGCTGCCAACGATAAAGTTATTGATTGGATAGCCAGTGATTTGAAGCAATAAGATAACATGCATCTCAGATAAAGGACCACCACACAGAAAACTGCGTGGTGGTCCTTTCATCCTGTATGGCAGATGCCTGTTTTATCTGGTTAACCTGTTTTATGGGCATTTGCCCGGGCCGAACGGCCCTTCGCGGGATTCTTAAGGGCAGAGCCCTTAAGTGGGGTTTCCAAAGGGGCAAAGCCCCTTTGGCGGTGGAGTCCAGAGGAGGCAGAGCCGCCTCTGGTTAACCGATGTAGTCCTTGCCGCCCATGTACATGCGCAGGGCTTCGGGGATGCGCACGCGGCCGTCGGCCTGGAGGTTGTTCTCCAGGAAGGCGATGAGCATACGGGGCGGGGCAACGACGGTGTTGTTCAGGGTGTGGGCGAAGTACTTGCGGCCGTCCTCGCCCTTGACGCGGATCTGCAGGCGGCGAGCCTGGGCGTCGCCCAGGTTGGAGCAGCTGCCCACCTCGAAGTACTTCTGCTGGCGGGGGCTCCAGGCCTCCACGTCCACAGACTTGACCTTCAGGTCGGCCAGGTCGCCGGAGCAGCACTCCAGGGTGCGGACGGGGATATCCAGGGTGCGGAAGAAATCAACGGTGTTCTGCCAGAGCTTGTTGAACCACTCGGGGCTCTCCTCTGGCTTGCAGACCACGATCATTTCCTGCTTTTCGAACTGGTGGATGCGGTACACGCCGCGCTCCTCGATGCCGTGGGCACCCACTTCCTTGCGGAAGCAGGGGGAATAGCTGGTCAGGGTCTGGGGCAGCTGCTTCTCCTCCAGGATGGTGTCGATAAACTTGCCGATCATGGAGTGCTCGGAGGTGCCGATCAGGTACAGATCCTCGCCCTCGATCTTGTACATCATGTTCTCCATTTCAGCAAAGGACATGACGCCGGTCACCACGTTGCCGTGGATCATGTAGGGGGGAATCACATAGGTGAAGCCGCGGTCGATCATGAAATCGCGGGCATAGCTGAGGATCGCGCTGTGCAGGCGGGCAATATCACCCATCAGGTAATAGAAGCCGTTGCCGCTGGTCTTGCGCGCGCTGTCCAGGTCGATGCCGCTGAGCCGCTCCATGATGTCCACATGGTAGGGCACCTCAAAGTCCGGCACCACAGGCTCGCCGAAGCGTTCCACTTCCACGTTTTCGCTGTCGTCCTTGCCAACGGGCACGGAGTCGTCGATGATGTTGGGGATCACCAGCATGCGCTTGCGCACTTCCGCCTGGAGCTCTTCCTCCAGCTTTTCGGTGGCGGCCAGCTCGTCGGCCATGGCGTTGACCTGAGCCTTCAGGGCTTCGGCCTCTTCCTTCTGGCCCTTGGCCATCAGGCCGCCGATCTGCTTGGAGATGGTCTTGCGCTGGCCGCGCAGGCCATCGGCCTTCTGGATGGCAGCACGGTACTGCTTATCCAGCTCGATCACCTCGTCCACCAGCACCAGCTTCTGATCCTGGAACTTCTTGCGGATGTTTTCTTTGACGATTTCGGGGTTGTTGCGAACAAAATTCATGTCCAGCATGGGGTACATTCCTCCTTACAAACAGTAAGAGCCTCCCCTCCCTTGTCCGGGACGAGAAGCTCGCGTTGCCACCCAGTTTGCCTGCACGATGTGCAGACCACTCTCTGCGCTGTATGGGGCGCGCCCCGCAGGCTCGTCGCCTGCGTCCTTCGGGAATGGAGATGCTGCCGCCGCTGCTGCCTCGCACCACCCGGCAGCTCTCTTGAAGCCTTGCACAGAACCGTTTCCCGTCCAGCGGACGTATAACAGAATTTATTATAATCCATCCCGGGATATTTTGCAACCGTAATTTTATTTTGATATTTATCAAATTAGATATTGACATTTTAAAAAGATAGTCGTATACTTGCATCATCAAAGGAGGGATGAACCCTATGAACGAATTTCTGCAATGGTGCGACGAGCGCATGTCCGCCTGCCAGCAGCGCAAGCAGGAGCTGCTCCGTGACCAGCGGGGCGACGAAGCCAAGTTTGAGCAGATCCGTGCCAATGTGTACGGCATTTACCGCGCGGTGTACGCCGCATTATCCAACCAGCCCGAGGCACTGATGAAGAAGCTGCATGCCATCCCTGCCGCTTGGGAGGTGAGTCTCCGCCTGGCCGAAGAACACGGCGACACGGAAAAAGCTCACATCGAGCGCATCAAGCTGGCCACCAGCGCGGAGATCATGCAGGAGGTGCCCCATGACTGAGAGCGAAGCCCTGGCCCTTTTCAAGTGCCTGGCGGACAAATCCCGGCTGCAAATTTTGAAGTCCCTGGCCATGGAGGACATGTATGTGGAACGTCTGGCCGAGCGGCTGAACCTCACCGCCCCCACCATCTCCTTCCACCTGAAAAAGCTGACAGATGTGGGGGCCGTGCGCTCCTACAAAACGCAGTACTACACCATGTATGCCCTGTGCAGCGAGGTGTTCCGCCCCAGCATCATGGAGCTGATCCAGGAGAAGTCCGACGAAGCCGACCTGCAGGCCCAGCGGGACGAAGCCTACCGGCAGAAAGTGCTGAGCTCCTTCATGCAGTACGGCAAGCTGAAGTCCATCCCGGCGCAGAAGAAGAAAGAACGCATCATTCTGGAAGAGCTGCTGAAAGCCTTCGAGCCGGGCCGCATCTACACCGAGCGCGAGGTGAACATCATCCTGGCGGATTACCACGACGACTTTTGCACCCTGCGCCGGGATATGATCGGCGAGCACCTGATGGAGCGCGATAAGAACGGGTATTGGCGCGTGGACGAGCAGAAATAAAGAAAACACCGGCATTCACCGGTGTTTTCTTTATTTAGTCCATATCCCACTTCAGTTCCTGCATCATAGCCCGATCGGGCACGCGGGTGTCCAGCAGGGTCAGGGCGTGGCGCAGCGCAACGGGGATCTCCTTGCCATCGAAGGTGATGGGCTGGCCGTTCATGGCGATGACCTTCTCGGCCATACGCTGGGCCACGGCTTCGTCCTTGCTGCCGGTGAGGAGGATGAACTCATCCCCGCCGATGCGGAAGAACACCATGCCCTCTTCCTTTTCCTTGTCGATGCGCTTGATGCACTCGGCGATCACCAGGTCGCCGGCCATGTGGCCATAGTTGTCGTTGATCTCCATCAGGCGGCGGGTATCGAAGGCCACCGCCCAGGTGCCGTGCATATGCTGCATGGCGTCGTACAGATCGGTATTATCAAACTGATGCACTGTGACAAATCCTCCTTCGCGCAGCTGGAGCCTGCAACTCTGCGGCTGCAGCTGGGGGTAAATGTCGGCAAAGCCCCTTTCCTTGCGGAAGGTGGAGGGCGTTTCACCCCAGATGCGCCGGAACGCCCGGGTGAAAACCTCGTGGGACTCATAGCCGTAGCGCAGGGCAATGGTCAGCACCGTGTCCTTGGTACCAAGAAGGTCACGGGCGGCCAGGGTGATCCTGCGGCGGGCGATGTAGTCCTTCACGCCGATGCGGAAGGCATACCGGAACATTTTTTGCAGCGCGGAAAGGCTGTAGCCGCAGCTGTCGGCTACTTCTTCCGGGGTCAGATCGCCCTGCAAATGCGCCTCGATATAGCGCAACGCCTCCGATAGCACCTGTAATCGACTCATGTTTGCCTCCAAATCAGGAATGGGGGTTTCCGTATCATCAGCATAACACGTTAAGGTGCATCGGTCTTGATGTTTTGGGCACACTTGCGCCGCAGGAAGGAAAACTGCGTTTCGCTGGCGATCACCGCCAGGAAGATCAGCGCGAAGCCCGTTAAGAGCCGCAGCGTCACCGTTTCGCCATAGCACACCACCGAGAACAGCACGCCAAAAACGCTCTCCAGGCTCAGCAGGATCGCCGCCGGTGCCGCCGGGGTCACGGACTGGCCCACGTTTTGCAATAGCAGCGCGATGGTGGTGGCAAACACCGCCAGGTAGATCAGCTCCACCCAGGCATTTTCCGGGAAGGCAGGCAGGGTTTCAAACAGGCCGAAGCCCACCCAGCAACACAGGGCCGATGCACCGAACTGCACTGTGGTCAGCAGCACGGGATCATCGTCCTCGCCGAAGCGGCTCACCGCCACCAGATGCAGCGCATAGAACACGCCGCCCAGCAGCGTCAGCGCGTCGCCCTGGTTCATGGTCAGCTGGCCGTCCAGGGAAACCAAGCCAATGCCACCCAGGCACATCACCGCAGCAAGCCAGTTCCAACGGGTGGGTTTGCGGCGCAGAAGCAGCCAGTTCACAAAGGGCACCAGCACGCAGTACACCGCCGTGAGAAAGGCGTTCTTCCCCGGCGTGGTACCCTTGAGGCCATAGGTCTGGGCCGTGTAGGCGGCAAACAACAGAACGCCCACCACCGCACCATGGAGCAGCAGCCGCTTGCTGCACTTGCGCCATTTCTTCCAGAAGATGATGCTCATCAGGCCGCAGCCCACCGTGAAGCGGATGGCCAGCAGCAGAAACACCGGTATGCCGGACACCGCGTCCTTCATCACAAAAAAGGAGCTGCCCCAGATCAGCGCGGCGGTAAACAGTGCCGCGCGGCCCAGCCTGGGCGATAAGTGCATAAAGATTCCTCCAATAAAGAAGGGAGCGGATCTTTCCGCTCCCCTTGATTGCTTGCGAAACCGGAATTACTTCTTCTTGCCGCCAAACAGGTTGGAAATGGAGCCCATGATGCCGCGGGTGATCTGACGGGTCACTTCACGGCTGGCGGTGGAGATGGCAGTGTTCTTGAAGCGGCCCAGCACAGAGTCGTTCCGGCGGGCACGCTCGGCGCGCTCTTCGCGGAGCTCGTCGTTGCGCAGGCGGCGTTCCTCGGCCTTGCGCTCCTTCTCAGCCTTTTCGGCTTCCTTGCGCAGCTTCTCGGCTTCCTTGGGATCCACGGGTTCGGGCACGGCAATGTAGTTGCCGGTGGTGGGATCCAGCTGCATGGTCATCATCTTCTGAACATACTGGCCGGTGGTGGGATCCAGAACCATCACGGGCATCTGCTGAATCACGGGCTGCTGAGGCTGTACCTGAATGGTGGGCACCTGGGGCTGCTGGGTGGGAATGGGGGTCATGGTGTTCAACTCCTTCTGTACATATCCGCCGGTGGCGGGATCGTATACCATAAAGCCCTGAGGCTTGCTCATCACGGGGGCGGTGGATACCTGGATATCAGCAGGCTGCATCACAGGCATCATGGGCATCACAGGCGCGGGCTGCTGGGCCTTCTGGAAGGCACCCACCAGCATTTCATAGGCGCTCTCGCGGTCCACCTGTTCATCGTACACGCCATAGAAGGGGCTGGTTTCGATGAAGGTCTTGCGCAGGTCAGCGTCGATGGCACTCATGTAGGACTGGGGCGGCAGGATGGTGGTGCGGTCCACCACGCCGGGAGCACCGTCCTCGTCCAGGAAGGACACCAGGGCCTCGCCGGTCTTCAGCAGGGTGATGGCCTCTTCGGTGTCGAAGGCAGGGTTGGTGCGGAAGGTCTGGGCAGCCACCTTCACGGCCTTCTGGTCCAGGGGGGTGTAGGCGCGCAGGGCATGCTGAATGCGGTTGCCCAGCTGGCCCAGAATGGTCATGGGGATATCCGCCGGAGACTGGGTGATGAA
>JAGBBA010000055.1 GCA_017938695.1 Clostridia bacterium
CATGACCTGGAGCGATTCCCTGCCCATTCTGGCCCACTGGCGCAGCATGGCCAGCGGCGACTATGTGTGCGGGCTGGAGCCCACCAACTGCTACATCAAGGGCCGCAAAGAGGAGAGAGAAAACGGCACCCTGCCTGTAATCGCGCCCTTTGAAACCGTGAAAACCCAAGTTACATTCCAATTTGAGACCATCTGAAGGAGGACGACCCCATGAAAAAGATGACCTTTGCCCTTTGTTTCTGTAACCGCGGCTTCATGCCCGGCGAACTGATCTACGGTGCCCGGGAGGATATGATCAAGGCCGTCACCGATGCTGGCTACGACTACATCGCCATGGATGCGGAACTGACCCGCTTCGGCGGCGTTGAAACCCGCGACGAGGGCCGCCTGTACGCCAAATGGCTCAAGGAGCACGAGGGCCAGTATGACGGCGTGATCTTCTCCATGCCCATTTTCGCGGACGAAAACGGCGCCATCACCGCCTTGCAGGACGCTGGCGTGCCCATCCTGATGCAGGCCTATCCGGACGAGATCGGCAAGATGGACTTCAAGCACCGCCGGGATGCCTACTGCGGCAAGTTCTCCGTGACGGATGTGTTCTGCCAGTACAATGTGCCCTTTACCGTGATGAAGCCCCACGTGGTGCATCCCCTGACCCCGGCCTTCCAGCAGAACCTGCGTGATTTCGCTGCCATCTGCCGGGTGGTCAATGGCATGAAGCGGTTCAATCTGGGCTGCATCGGCGCCCGCACCACCGCTTTCAAGACCGTGCGCTTTGACGAGATCGCCATGCAGAAGCACGGCATCAACGTGGAATCCTTCGACCTGAGCGAGCTGTTCGAGAAGGTGCGCGAAAAGCAGAACGATGATCCCATCGTGCTGGCCAAGCTGGAGCGGCTCAAGAACTACACCGACTTCTCCCTGGTGCCTGCCGAGAACGCTCTGACCCTTGCCAAGGTGTCCGTGGTGATCGATGAGTACATCGAGGAGTATCATCTGGACGCGCTGGCCCTGCGCTGCTGGAACGAGATGGAGACTTACCTGCGGGTCTGCCCCTGTGTGCTGCTGAGCGAACTCAACGACCGGGGCATCGCCGCTTCCTGCGAGATCGACATGTGCTCCGCCATCACCATGCGGGCCATGAGTCTGGCCTCCGAGGGCGCGACGGCTGTGCTGGACTGGAATAACAACTATGGCGATGATGAAAACAAGGTGATCCTGTTCCACTGCGGCCCCGTGGCCCAGAGCCTGATGACCTGCAAGGGCACCGTCACCGAGCACAAGATGTTCGCCAAGAACGACCCCGGCAGCGGTTGGGGTTGCAACGAAGGCCGCATCAAGCCCATGCCCATCACCATTTCCAACTGCCAGACCAAGGATGGTAAAATCGTCATCTATGCCAGTGAAGGCAAGTTCACCGATGATGTGATCGAGCCCGAATTCTTCGGCTGCGGCGGTGTGGCGGAGATCGACAATTTGCAGGACAAGCTCATCCGGCTGGCCCGGGGCGGCTTCAAGCACCACACCGCCATCTGCGAAGGCCACTACAAAGCCATCCTGCAAGAGGCTTTCACCACCTATCTGGGCTACGACTGGGTGGATATCGACTAAGGAGGGAAGCCCATGATTTCCCTTGGCATCGACATTGGCGGCACCGGCTGCAAATGTGTCGCCTTCGACCATACCGGCGTGCAGCTGGCCATGAGCTATGAGGAATATCCGCTGGCGGCGGGCATGGTGAACCTGCCCCCGCTGGTGCTGGCTGCCTCCGTGTTCCGGGTCATCCGGGACTGCGCCGCGCGCCTTGCAAACAAGGAGGATATCGCCGTGGTGACGGTATCCTCCTTCGGGGAATCCTTTGTGGCCATCGATGAAGCCGGCAACCCGGTGGATGACATCCTGATGTACTTCGGCAACGCGGAAAGCGCCGCCTTTGACGCGCTGGTATCGCAGGTGGGCGAGGAAACCTTCATGCGCATCTGCCGCATCCTGCCGGATGCCTCCTATTCACTGGCGAAGATGCTCTACACTCTGCAAAAGACCCCGGTGTGGAAGTTCCTGTTCATTGCCGGGTACATCTGCTATCGGCTCACGGGCAAGTGCATGACGGATGTATCGCTGGCCTGCCGCACTTTGCTGTATGATGTGGAGAAGGGCTGCTGGTCTCAGGCATTGCTGGAGGCTGCTGGAATCAGCGAATGCCAGTTGCCAGAGGTGGTTCAGCCCGGTACGCTGCTGGGCGGTCTGCTGCCCGGTATGGCTCAGGAGCTGGGGCTGCCGGAAGGGGTGCAGGTGGTCATCGGCACCCACGATCAGATCGTCAACGCGCTGGGCGCGGGCGTTGCTGCCATCGGCGACGCGGTGGATACCTCCGGCACCTGTGAGTGCATCACGCCGCTGTATCCCGCCATTCCCGAAACGCTGGACTTCCAGCGCAATAACTTCGCCTGTGTGCCCTATCTGGAAGGCCGGGGTTATGTGACCTATGCCTACAACATCTCCGCTGGCAGCGTGGTGCGCTGGTGCCGGGATGCGCTGGCCTACCACCTGAAGGAGGATGGCAGGAGC
>JAGBBA010000056.1 GCA_017938695.1 Clostridia bacterium
GCGGAGTGGATGTCGAAGGACTCCAGCAGCGCGGCGTCGTCCTCGGTCATCATGTGATCCTTGGAGATCAGCACCTCGTCGGTGCCGGGCTTCAGGATGTCCTTGACGGGGAAGCGACCCTTGATGCGCTCGGAGAACTTCTCGATGACCTGACCGCCCTCGCTGATCTCGGACACCAGAATGCCCTTCTCCACGCCGCAGTCGGCCTCGCGGATGATGACCTCCTGGCACACGTCCACCATGCGGCGGGTCAGGTAGCCGGAGTCAGCGGTACGCAGGGCGGTATCGGCCAGACCCTTACGGGCGCCTCGGCTGGAGGTGAAGTACTCCAGAACGGACAGACCCTCGCGGAAGTTGGCCTTGATGGGGATCTCGATGGTCTTACCGGCGGTGTTGGCCATCAGGCCGCGCATACCGGTCAGCTGACGGATCTGCTTCATGGAGCCACGGGCACCGGAATCAGCCATCATGAAGATGGGGTTGTACTTGTTCATGTTGGCGGTGAGGGCGTCGGTCACGTCGGCGGTGGTCTTTTCCCACTCGCGGACGACCAGCTTATAGCGCTCCTCATCGGTGATGAAGCCCATGTTGTACTGATCCTCGATGTCCACCACGCGCTTCTCCGTCTCGTCGATCAGCTCGTACTTGGCCTTGGGCACCGTCATGTCCGCGATGGAGATGGTGATGGAGCCGCGGGTGGAGTACTTGTAGCCGGTGGCCTTGATGTTGTCCAGCACCTCGGCAGCGATGGTGAAGCCGTACTGCTTGATGGTTCTGTCGACGATCTTGCCCAGCAGCTTCTTGCCGCACGTCTCGGTGATCTCGTAGTCGAAGAACTTGTCGGAGGGCGTGCCGTCCTCGTTGAAGCGCTTCACGAAGCCCAGATCCTGCGGGATGTTGCGGTTGAAGATGATGCGGCCTGCGGTGGCGCGCACCACATGGCTGACCTTCTCGCCGTTCAGCTCCTTGGTGACGCGCACCCACACGGGCTGGTGGATGCCGATAACGTGCTCGTTGTAGGCCATCAGCGCCTCGTCCTCGTCTCGGTAGATGTTCAGATGGGTGTTGGCCTTCTCCTCGTCGGTGAGCTCGTCGTAGGTCTTGCCGGCCAGCGCGAAGTCCACGCCCTCCGGCCACAGCTCGTCGTTGGTCATCTGGCTGACGCCGTTCTCAAACCGCTCGAAGGTCAGGTAGTAGGAGCCCAGCACCATGTCCTGCGTGGGGACGGTGACGGGGCCGCCGTCCTGAGGACGCAGCAGGTTGTTGGCGGACAGCATCAGCAGACGCGCCTCAGCCTGCGCCTCGGCGGACAGGGGAACGTGAATGGCCATCTGGTCGCCGTCGAAGTCGGCGTTGAAGGCGGTGCAGTTCAGGGGATGCAGCTTCAGAGCGCGACCCTCCACCAGCACCGGCTCGAAGGCCTGAATGCCCAGGCGGTGCAGCGTAGGCGCACGGTTCAGCATGACGGGGTGATCCTTGATGATCTCGTCCAGCGCGTCCCACACCTCGGTGCGTCCCTTGTCCACCATCTTCTTGGCGGACTTGATGTTGTTGGCGCTGCCGTCCTCCACCAGCTTCTTCATGATGAAGGGGCGGAACAGCTCCACGGCCATCTCCTTGGGCACGCCGCACTGGTAAATCTTCAGCTCAGGGCCGACGACGATAACGCTACGGCCAGAGTAGTCAACACGCTTGCCCAGCAGGTTCTGACGGAAACGGCCCTGCTTGCCGCGCAGCAGGTCGGACAGGGACTTCAGGGCACGGTTGCCGGGGCCAGTCACAGGGCGGCCGCGGCGGCCGTTGTCGATCAGCGCGTCCACGGATTCCTGCAGCATGCGCTTCTCATTGCGGACGATGATGTCCGGCGCGCCCAGCTCCAGCAGGCGCTTGAGGCGGTTGTTGCGGTTGATCACGCGGCGATACAGATCGTTCAGGTCGGAGGTGGCGAAGCGGCCGCCGTCCAGCTGCACCATGGGGCGCAGATCCGGGGGCAGAACGGGCACCACGTCCAGGATCATCCACTCGGGCTTGTTGTTGCTGGCGCGGAAGGATTCAACCACTTCCAGACGCTTCACAGCGCGGGCACGCTTCTGGCCCTCGGTGTCGCGGTCACGTTCCTTTTCCACCAGCTCGGCGATCTCGGCCTTCAGCTGTTCACTCAGCTTGTCGAGATCCAGGCTGCGCAGCATCTCGCGCACGGCTTCGGCACCCATCATGGCGCGGAAGGAGCCCTTGCCGCACTTGGCCTCCACCTCGCGATAGCGGGCGTCGGAGATCAGTTCATGCAGCTTCAGGCCGGTCTCGTCGGAGTTGCCGGGATCCAGCACGATAAAGTTGGCAAAATACAGCACCTTTTCCAGGCTGCGGGGGCTGATATCCAGCAGCATGCCCATACGGCTGGGGATGCCCTTGAAATACCAGATGTGGCTTACGGGCGCGGCCAGCTGAATGTGGCCCATGCGCTCGCGGCGCACCTTGGCGCGGGTGACCTGCACGCCGCACTTGTCGCAGATCTTGTCCTTGTCCTTGAACTTGATCCGCTTATATTTGCCGCAGTTGCATTCCCAGTCTTTGGTAGGTCCGAAAATGCGCTCGCAGTACAGACCGTCGCGCTCGGGCTTGAGCGTACGGTAGTTGATGGTTTCAGGCTTGGTGACTTCACCGTGGGACCAGGCAAGGATCTGCTCAGGAGACGCCATGCCGATCTGGATGGAGTCGAGGTTGCTCAGTTCGAACAAAAGGGTCCACTCCCTTCAGCGGCCAGAGGGCCGCGGCCATATCCGCCGGAGGGGACGCACCCGGGCGTCCCGCATCCGGCCAAACAGTCGAATGACTGGAAAGTATTATTCGAAGGAATCCAGGTCCAGATCGCCCACGTTGAAGTCGTCCAGCTCCTCGTCCTCGTCGCCGCCCAGGGAGAAGTCCTCGCGGCTGAAGTCGGTGCCGATGACGTCGTCCATGTCGATATCGTCCTCGTCGTCCATGATGGGCAGCTCAGGCTGCTTCTCGGCGGCTTCCTCGTCCTCGCGGGCGGGCGCGTCGGGGGTCATCATGTCTTCGGGGTCGAGCTCGGGGATCTCGATCTCGTTCTTGTTGGCGTCCAGCACCTTGATGTCCAGGCTCAGGGCTTCCAGCTCCTTCACCAGAACCTTGAAGGACTCGGGCACGCCGGGGGTGGGGATATTCTGACCCTTGATGATCGCCTCGTAGGTCTTCACGCGGCCGACGGTATCGTCGGACTTCACGGTTAGGATCTCCTGCAGGGTGTTGGCAGCACCGTAGGCCTCCAGGGCCCACACTTCCATCTCACCGAAACGCTGGCCGCCGAACTGGGCCTTGCCGCCCAGAGGCTGCTGGGTGACCAGGGAGTAGGGGCCGGTGGAACGGGCGTGCATCTTGTCGTCAACCAGGTGATGCAGCTTGAGGAAGTACATGATGCCGACGGTCACAGGGTTCTCGAAGTAGTCACCGGTACGGCCGTCGCGCAGGCGCAGCTTGCCGTCCTGGAACAGCCGCTTGCCCTCGTCATCCAGGCTGAGGCGCAGGGGCTTGCCATTGTGGAAATAATCCTTGTGCATCTTGGGATCATTCTCATCAATGGGGGCGTCCATGGTGTCGGTGGCCAGACTCAGGCACTCGCGGATCTCCTCGTAGGTGGCACCGTCGAACACGGGGGTGGCGATGTGCCAGCCCAGCGCGCGGCAGGCCAGACCCAGATGCACTTCCAGCACCTGACCGATGTTCATACGGGAGGGAACGCCCAGGGGGTTCAGCACGATCTGCAGGGGGGTGCCGTCGGGCAGGAAGGGCATGTCTTCTTCGCGCAGGATGCGGGACACAACGCCCTTGTTACCATGGCGGCCGGCCATCTTGTCGCCCACGGAGATCTTACGCTTCTGGGCGATGTAGACGCGGACCATTTCGTTCACGCCGGGGGAGAGCTCGTCCTTGTTCTCGCGGGTGAAGATCTTCACGTCGACGACGATGCCGCCTTCGCCGTGAGGCACGCGCAGAGAGGTGTCGCGGACTTCGCGGGCCTTCTCACCGAAGATGGCGCGCAGCAGGCGTTCTTCAGCGGTCAGCTCGGTCTCGCCCTTGGGGGTGACCTTACCCACCAGAATGTCGCCCGCACGAACCTCGGCACCGATGCGGATGATACCGCCCTCGTCCAGGTCCTTGATGGCGTCATCGGAAATGTTGGGGATGTCGCGGGTGATCTCCTCCGGTCCCAGCTTGGTTTCGCGGGCCTCGGATTCGAACTCCTCGATATGGATGGAGGTGTAGATGTCCTCCTTCACCAGCTTCTCAGAGAGCAGCACGGCGTCCTCGTAGTTGTAGCCTTCCCAGGTCATGAAGCCGATCAGAGCGTTGCGGCCCAGGCCGATCTCGCCCTTTTCAGTGGAGGGGCCGTCAGCCAGCAGATCGCCCTTTTCGATGATCTGGCCGGCGCGCACCACGGGACGCTGGTTGATGCAGGTGCCCTGGTTGGAGCGGGCAAACTTGGTCAGGCGATAAGAGTGACGCTCGCCGTGCTCGTCCTTGATGACGATCTCGTCGCCGCTGACCTTGTCCACCACGCCGGATTCCTTGGCCAGGATCACCACACCGGAGTCGTGGGCGGCCTTGAATTCCATGCCGGTGCCGACCAGGGGAGCTTCGGGCACCAGCAGCGGCACAGCCTGACGCTGCATGTTGGAGCCCATCAGGGCACGGGTGGCGTCGTCGTTCTCCAGGAAGGGGATCATGGCCGTGGCCACGGAAACCACCTGGCGGGGAGACACGTCGATATAGTCCACCTTGCCTACGGGAACCTCGATGATCTCGGCCTTGTCGCGGACCATGACGCGGTCGTTGACGAAGGTGCCGTCGTCGTTCAGGGGCTCGTTGGCGGTAGCGACCTTGTAGAAGTCCTCTTCATCGGCGGTCATGTAGATGATCTCGTCGGTGACGCGGGCATTGGCACTGTCCACCTTGCGGTAGGGGGCCTCGATGAAGCCGTATTCATTGATGCGCGCATAGGTCGCCAGAGAGCCGATCAGACCGATGTTGGGACCTTCGGGCGTCTCGATGGGGCAGATGCGGGCATAGTGGGAATAGTGCACGTCTCGAACTTCGAAGGAAGCACGGTCGCGGTTCAGACCGCCGGGGCCCAGGGCGGACAGGCGGCGCTTGTGGGTCAGCTCAGCCAGGGGGTTGGGCTGATCCATGAACTGGGACAGCTGGGAGGAGCCGAAGAACTCCTTGATGGCGGCACTCACGGGGCGGATGTTGATCAGGTCGCCGGGCTTCACGTCCACGGAGTCCTGAATGCTCATGCGCTCGCGCACCACGCGCTCCAGACGAGTCAGGCCGATGCGGATCTGGTTCTGCAGCAGTTCGCCCACAGAGCGCAGGCGGCGGTTGCCCAGATGGTCGATGTCATCGGTGAAGCCCAGGCCGTAGGGCAGGCCCAGCAGATAGCTGACAGAAGCCACGATATCGTCGGCCAGGATGTGCTTGGGCACCAGGGAGGCCACGTTCTCGCGGACGGCGTCCTTGAGCTGGTCAGCGTCCACAGACTCCATCAGGGTCTTCAAAGTGGGCAGGTGGACCATCTCCAGGATGCCGGCTTCCTTGGGATCGAAGGGCAGGTAAGCGGCAGCGTCAACGAAGTTGTTGCCGATCACCTTGCGGATGTTGCCTTCCACGTCGACCCACACGGCGTTCACGCCAGCGTTCTGGATGGCGCGGGCAGTGGGCAGGTCGAAGGTTTCGCCCTTCTGAACCATCACTTCGCCGGTCTGGGGGTTGACAACATCTTCAGCAGCCACCTGGCCGTTGATACGGGTGGCCAGGGACAGCTTCTTGTTGAACTTATAGCGGCCCACACGCATCAGGTCGTAACGCTTGGGGTCGAAGAAGAGGGAGTTGAACATGTTGGTGGCGCTTTCGGCACTGGCGGGCTCGCCGGGCTTCTGGCGCTTGTAGATCTCAATCAGGCCCTCTTCACGGCTCTTGGCGTTGTCACCCTTCTGGATGGTGGCCTTCAGACGCTCGTCGTCGCCCATCAGCTCCATGATCTCCGCGTCGGTGCCGTAGCCCAGGGCGCGCAGGATGACCGTGATGGGGAGCTTGCGGGCGCGGTCGATACGCACCCACAGCACGTCGTTGGAGTCGGTTTCATATTCCAGCCAGGCACCGCGGTTGGGGATGATCTGGGAGGAATACAGCGGCTTGCCGGCCTTGTCCAGCTGGCAGTCGAAATACACGCCGGGAGAGCGGACCAGCTGAGAGACGATCACGCGCTCGGCGCCATTGATAATGAAGGTGCCGTGGTCGGTCATGAGGGGGAAGTCGCCCATGAACACGTCGGATTCCTTGATCTCGCCGGTTTCACGGTTCTTCAAGCGAACGAACACCTTCAAAGGCGCGGCATAGGTCATGTCGCGCTCGCGGCAGCGTTCCACCGTGTTTTTCGGCTCGTCAAGGGAGTAGTCAACAAACTCAAGCACCAGATTGCCGTTGTAGTCGGTAATCGGTGAAACGTCGGCCAAAACTTCACGAAGGTCGGTGTCCAGAAAGCGTTGATACGAGTTCTTCTGCACCTCAATCAGGTCAGGCATGTCGAGAACTTCTTCGATGCGCGAGAAGCTCATGCGCTTACGGAGCTTGCCCATCTCAACCTCGTGTACCATAGAAAGCCATCACCCCTTACATCGTCCGACCAGCATCCGTAAAAACGATTGCTGAAAATTTCCTCTTGCATCTTTCTTCATTATTATGTACAATGACAGACGCAAGCAAATTAGCAGCAGTATATAAAGATACTGATACAATTCTATATTCTATCAATTGTCAAGCGAAAAGTCAATGCTTTTATTCGCAGATTTCAAAATAATTTTAGTGTTATGTGAGGTCGATTGCATGCTGAAGAAGATGGCCCTGTGGCTGATGATCCTGATGCTGCTTGCAGCCGGTGCGCTGGCGGAAGCCCCCCTGCTGGTGGACAGAATCAACACCCCTGACGAGCACGCTGATTTTGCCTTTGCCGAGGGCGCCCCCCTGCTGGAGATCCTCTTTCCGCAGATCCTGAATTCCGATGCGGCGGTGCTGCGCTGCGGCGACCAGGTGGTGCTGATCGACTGCGCCTCCAAGAAATACGCCCAGCGCGTGGTGAACCTGCTCAACCAGATGGGCGTGACGGAAATTGATTCGGTGATCAACACCCACCCCCATTACGATCACATCCAGGGCCTGGAGATCATCGCCCAGAATGTGAAGGTGAAGGAGCTGCGCATATGCTTCCCGGCCACCATCAGCCAGCATGCTCAAACTGCCCTGGACGTGTGCGATCAGTATGACATTCCGGTGAAGTATTATCAGGACGGCGCGCAGTGGGACATCGGCGGCACGGTGATCGACGTGTGGCTCAAGGGCGAAGAGGGCTGGGACCTGAACAACAGCAACGCCGTGATGCGCCTGCAGTTCGGCGAGCGTACTGCCCTGTTTGCGGCGGACGCGGAGTTCAAGCTGCAGAAGAAGCTGGTGGAGGTTATTCCTGCCGAGCTGCTGGACACCGACCTGCTGAAGTACCCCCACCACGGCAACGAGGCCATGGAGCCTTCCTTCATGGCGGCGGTGTCCCCGGCCTTTGCGGTGCTGACCAACAACGGCGGCACAGCCTACAAGGCCAGCAAGTACTGCCTGCGCCTGGCGGAGATTCCCTTCGCCTGCACGGTGCCCGGCTATGTATGCGCCCGGACGGACGGCACCACCTGGCTGGTGGAGCGCCTGCCCATGGATGTGCCGGTGAACAATCCCTCCCGGCCGGATACCCGGTTCCAGTAAACTACCACATTTTCACGATCTGCAAACCACTATAATAATGAAGCGCGATATCCTCGCCGGTGAGTCCGTCCTGGGCCAGGGCATAGGCACCCCACTGGGGCATGCCCACCCCGTGGCCGTAGCCCCGTCCCTCCATGTGCACGGTTTTCCCGTCGGAGGAAAGCTCCGTGAGCAGGGTGGAGCGCATCACTGTACTGCCCAGGGCGATGCGAAGCTCCGCGGCAGGAACCTTCTCCCCGTCCACCATCAAGGTGACAGCACGTCCGCTGTCGCCTTTTTCTAATATGGAAATATTGCTGATGCTTTGCGGATCAGCCCCCACCTTGCGGCAGGCGGCAAGGAACACATCCGCCGGAAAGTCCACCGCCCAGAACTTGGCCTCGGCGGGGGCGTCGTCGCTGTCCAGACCCTGGGTGACCAGGGTGTAGGAGGGCTCGACGTCCTTCCAGCCCAGACCTTCCCGGGCCAGGGCGGTCATGCCGCCGGAGTGGGCATGGAACCAGGTGTAGGGCAGTGTGCCGGAGGCCGTCACCAGCACCAGGCCTTCGGTTTCCTCCACGGCCTGCCGGATGCGGTCGTTGATGTTTTCTTCATTATATGCCTGCGCCTCGGCAATGTCGGTGGAAATATCCGCACCCTCGTACATGCTTTCCTTCTCGGAAACGAAGCGCACTACAAAGGTGCGGGCCAGGATCGCCTGGGCCTTGAGGGCCTCCATGGGCCAGTCGTTCTTCATTTCGCCGGCTACCACGCCCATGACGTAGGTTTCGATATCCATGGTGGTAACGGTGTCCCGGCTGGTGACGTAGACCGACAGGGCCGGGGTGCCGTCCTCACCGGTGGTGATGTTGACGGGCAGGGAAGGCTGGGGCGTAGGGGAGGGGGCATCCGGCGATCCGGCTGCGCAGGCCGTGAGCAGGATGCAGCTGACCAGGAGGGAAAGAAGCTTCATACAGGTACCTCCGTGTGCTATATAATAATGTAGCTTGTGCAAAAAGACACAAAGATATGACGGAATGATGAAACTCTGAATTTGTCTGGATTTTGCCAGAAAAATTCGGGGAAAATCCGTTGACAATGACAGAAAACAATGGTATCATGAAACGGTTGATTGCATACGCAGGAGAAGTGTGCCCTTTTGAGGTGCGCTCATCCGGCGGAAAAGGAGGTCGAAGAAGCGTGGAAGCCTTGAAGAATGCCGCTGCCAAGGTGGTGGGAACCAAACAGGTGCTCCGTGCGCTGAAGGCCGCCACCGCCGTCCGTGCCTATGTGGCCAACGATGCGGATACCTTCCTGTTTCAGCGGATTGTCACCGCAGCGGAAGCTGCCGGTGTGCCGGTGACCAGGGTGGCATCCATGAAGGACCTGGGCGTTGCCTGCGGGGTGGATGTTGCTGCCGCCGCCGCTGCCATCGTCAAGTGATCCTATCCTAATCTGCGCCAATAAGTTTGCGAGGGTTGCGCAAATTTTTGGACATACATTTTGGAGGTGCTCTCATGCCCACGATCAATCAGCTGGTTCGCAAGGGCCGCGAGAAGGCTGCTAACAAGTCTACCTCGCCCATTCTGCAGGCTTGCCCTCAGAAGCGCGGCGTGTGCTTGAGCGTTAAGACCACTACGCCCAAGAAGCCTAACTCCGCTCTGCGTAAGATTGCCCGTATCCGTCTGACGAACTCCATCGAAGGTACTTGCTACATCCCCGGCATCGGCCACAACCTGCAGGAGCATAGCGTTGTGCTGATCCGCGGCGGCCGTGTGCGTGACCTGCCCGGTGTTCGCTACCACATCATCCGTGGTGCCCTGGATACCGCCGGCGTGGCCAAGCGTATGCAGGCCCGCTCCAAGTACGGCGCCAAGCGCCCGAAGAAGTAAGCCTGACGCGCCTTACCGCAGCCTGAACCCGCGGGCAATATCCGCATGAAGGGCCCTTCCCCTGGAACCGGGAGGGATCACCCGTCACGCGGGCACAGAATGTCCGCTGGCCTGAAAGAATCGTTTCAGGGGCCGCATGATGCTGACATGCAGCCACAAGGAGCAAGGCGCAAAGCGCTGAAATGTCAACGAAGAGTTTGTAGGAGGGAATATTATGCCCCGTCGCGGTTTTGTACCCAAGCGTGAAGTGCTGCCGGATCCCGTACACGGGACCACGGTTGTCACCAAGCTGATCAACCAGATCATGCTCGACGGCAAGCGCGGTGTCGCGCAGAACGTCTGCTATACTGCTTTTGAAATGGTCGCCGAGAAGACCGGCAAGGACGCTAACGAAGTGTTCCAGGCCGCTCTGGCGAACGTTGCCCCCTCCCTGGAAGTGAAGGCCCGCCGTGTGGGTGGTGCCACCTACCAGGTGCCTATCGAGATCCGTCCCGAGCGCCGTCAGACCCTGGCCCTGCGCTGGATCGTGGACTTCGCCCGCAAGCGCGGCGAGAAGACCATGGCCGAGCGTCTGGCTGGCGAGCTGATGGATGCCATGAACAACACCGGCGCTGCTGTGAAGCGCAAGGAAGAAATGCACCGTATGGCTGAGGCCAATAAGGCGTTCGCCCACTATCGGTGGTAATAGACACAAAAGTTGTTGTACTGTTTGCCACGATAGAAAGGAGCAAAACGATTTATGGCCCGTAGTCATCCTCTTGAGCGGGTGCGCAATATCGGCATCATGGCTCACATCGACGCCGGTAAGACCACCACTACCGAACGTATTCTGTTCTACACCGGTCGTACCCACCGCATGGGCGAAACCCATGAAGGCGGTGCCACCATGGACTGGATGGCCCAGGAGCAGGAGCGTGGTATCACCATCACCTCCGCTGCTACCACCTGCGAGTGGCACGACCCCCGCGATCCCGAAAACACCAACAAGAAGTATCGCCTGAACATCATTGACACCCCTGGTCACGTGGACTTCACCGTTGAGGTGGAACGTTCCCTGCGCGTGCTGGACGGCGCTGTGTCCGTCTTCTGCGCCAAGGGCGGCGTTGAGCCCCAGTCCGAAACCGTGTGGAAGCAGGCGGAGACCTACAAGGTTCCCCGTATGGCTTATGTCAACAAGATGGACATCACCGGTGCTGACTTCTTCCGCGTTGTCGACATGATGAAGGAGCGTCTGGGTGCCAATGCGGTGCCGATCCAGCTCCCCATCGGCAAGGAAGCCGACTTCAAGGGCATCATCGACCTGGTTCGCATGCGTGCTGAGATCTACTATGATGACCTGGGCAAGGACGTGCGCGACGAGGAGATCCCCGCCGAGCTGAAGGAGCAGGCTGAAGAGTATCACGAGATGCTGCTGGACGCCGTTGCTTCTTCCGACGACGAGCTGGCCGAGAAGTACCTCATGGGCGAGGAACTGACCGAGGACGAGATCAAGAGCGCCATCCGCAAGGCCACCATCGCCTGCGAGATGAACCCTGTTCTCTGCGGCACTTCCTACCGCAACAAGGGCGTGCAGCCCCTGCTGGACGCCGTCATCGAGTACATGCCTTCTCCCATCGACGTTGGTGCCGTGAAGGGTACTGATCCTTCCGATCCCGAGGTCGAGCTGAAGCGCGAGCCTTCCGACGAAGAACCCTTCGCCGCCCTGGCTTTCAAGATCATGGTTGACCCCTTCGTGGGTAAGCTGGCCTTCTTCCGCGTGTACTCCGGTCACATGGAAGCCGGCAGCTATGTGATGAACTCCACCAAGCAGAAGCGCGAGCGTCTTGGCCGTATCATGATGATGCACGCCAACCACCGCGAAGAAGTGGATCACATCTACACCGGCGAAATCGCTGGCGCTGTGGGCTTCAAGGACACCACCACCGGCGACTCCCTGTGTGATGAGAAGAACCAGATCATCCTGGAGAACATGCAGTTCCCCGATCCCGTGATCGAGGTCGCCATCGAGCCCAAGACCAAGGCCGGTCAGGAAAAGATGACCAACGCCCTGCTGCGTCTGGCCGAGGAAGACCCCACCTTCAAGACCTACACCAATGACTCCGGCCAGACCATCATCGCCGGCATGGGCGAGCTCCATCTGGAGATCATCGTTGACCGTCTGCTGCGTGAGTTCAAGGTCGAAGCTACCGTTGGTAAGCCCCAGGTTACCTACAAGGAGACCATCCGCAAGCCTGCCAAGGCAGAAGGCCGTTTCGTCCGCCAGACCGGTGGTCACGGTCAGTATGGTCACTGCTGGATCGAGATCGAGCCCCAGGAAGCTGGCAAGGGCTACGAGTTCGAGTCCCGCATCGTGGGCGGCGTGATTCCCAAGGAATTCATCAAGCCCATCGACGATGGTATCCAGGGTGCCGCCAAGGCTGGTCCTCTGGCTGGCTTCGAGGTTGTCGGCTTCAAGGCTGCCGTTGTTGACGGCTCCTACCACGATGTTGACTCCTCCGCCACCGCTTACGAGGTTGCCGGTTCCATGGCTTTCAAGGCTGCTATCATGAAGGCTGATCCCTGCCTGATGGAGCCCATGATGAAGGTCGAGATCATCGTGCCCGACCAGTATCTGGGCGACGTGATGGGCAACGTGTCCAGCCGCCGCGGCCGCGTGGAAGGCACCGAGGTGCGTGGTCAGGACCAGATCATCCATGCTTTCGTGCCCCTGTCCGAGATGTTCGGTTACACCACCGACCTGCGTTCTCGCACCCAGGGCCGCGGTATGTTCACCATGCAGTTCGACCACTACGAAGAAGTGCCGAAGTCTGTGGCTGAAAAGGTCATGGGCGAGCGCGCCAAGAAGTAATCAACTATAACGTTAAGATAATTTAGGAGGGATTTTCCCATGGCTAAGGAGCATTACGAGCGTAAAAAGCCGCACGTTAACATCGGCAC